>JAZUCS010000027.1:0-3309 GCA_045639245.1 Christensenellaceae bacterium | reverse complement strand
TTATTTAGGTGTTCAATATCAAGTGCGCCATACACGTTTGCAAAAAACTCTAAATTTTCCTTTACCGTTAGGTTAGCTGCAACGGAAGTTTCTTGTGGTGAAACGTCTATAATCTCTTTAATTTTATTTATATCACTATCTAAATCAAAGCCATTAATTATAACTTTCCCACTATTCTTCTTTGTTAGCCCGCAAAGAATTTTTATCAACGTAGTTTTGCCTGCACCATTTACGCCTAAAAGCCCAAAAAGTTCACCTTCTTTAATTTCAAGGGATAGGTTATCTAACGCTTTTAGCGATTTATAGTTTTTGCAAACACTGTCAATAGTTATAATTTGCATTATTAAAACTCCTTTCCTAACATTTTATCCGTTAAACTTTCAATAACGTCTGCCTTAACTAATGCAATGCCTTTTTCTTTATCGCAAAGAACAATTACCGAGTCGCCAGCTTTAATATCAAACATTTTTCTTACTTCCTTAGGAATAACGATTTGCCCTTTTTCGCCAACCTTACATATTCCAACAAACTTGTTCTTATCCATATTTTTCTCCCTTTTGTATGATTAGTTATACTTTTCATACTAATTATACTTTTTATTTAAATTTTTGTCAATAAAAATCACCTTGGAAGATCAAGGTGATTAATGTATATCATATATTTTGTTTACTTCTTTCTATAAGATGATGGGTTTTTCCCTTTATATCTTTTAAATAGTTTAGAAAAATACTGAACGTCCATAATTCCAGAGTGGAGAGCTATGGTTTGAATTTGAAGGTTAGTGGTGTTTAATAAATACTCAGCATAGTCCATACGGCGAATACAAACGTATTCTGAAAGGGTTGTGCCTGTTTCTTTTTTAAATACGGCAGATAAATATCCAGAAGATATATTAAGATTGTTTGCTAAGGTTTTTAAGCTTAAATCGTTAGATAAATCTGCATCAATAGTTAAAATGGTTTTTTGAACGACGGGGGAATATTGCCTTATCTTATGTTTTCTAACTAACCTGCAATACGACCTAAACATTTCCTTCATTAAATCAGGGATAACTTGTGAAGAAGAAGTGTTTTCAATTTTTAATGCGTAATCTGTTGAAACTTGGTTAAGGTAAACGGGGTGAACACCACCTTGCTCTGCGCCTTTTCTAAGAAGGGTATTCATGATAATGCAATAGTTTTTAGCATTTTGAAGTGGATCGGAAGCCCTTTTTTCAAATATTTCATTGGAAAACGTTGAATTGAATTGCGATTCAATATGTAATTGCCCTAATGAAACGGCACGAATAAGCTTATTTTCAAATTCATATCGCCTCTCAATGGCTTCTTTTTTTATTAGCTCGTTAGATGGTTCAGTATTTAAAAGGCTCTTGCTAAAAGGGGTATCTGAATTTTCATCGTTGCTAACAAAGTCACTTATAATAAATGATGTGGTTTTATAAACCACTTCAAAAAAAGTGTTTAGCATAATTAGTAGGGGGGAGTTTTCTAATAAGACGGGAAGCCCTTCATAAAACTCTAATAAAAATTTATGTTGGTGTGGTGGAACTTCATTTTCTTCCCCAATTTTTAATATTTGCTGTGGTGAAAATTCTTCGTTAAGGTATGGGCCTATGAAAAACCCCTTTTTATTTTTGCCATCGGGTAGAAGAAAAAATCTATAACTAAGCATGTAGTTATCCGTGTATTTATATAGGTGTTTTTCCTTTAAGAAGGGAAGATTCCTTCTAAAGAAGGAACGACTATCAAGGAAAGTATTATTATTGTTATTTTTATCTTTGCTACTCTCGTCAATGATAAACGAGTCAAGGTTGCTTTTAGTAAACACACTCGTTATGAAATTAAGCTCACTTCGATATGGCATTTTTCATCCTCAAAAAATTTCAATTTATGCTAAAATTATACTAAATTTCTTAAAAAAACACAACAAAATTAGCGCTTACATTAAAAAAATACAAAAATATATTAAAATTTTCCTTATTATAAATATGCTAAATGGGGTATAATGTTTACGTAATTTTGTGACTAGAGAATATTTACTAAAAAAAGTAAAATTTTTAAGGAGAAAAGTTATTATGGCAAAAGCAAAAGAAGTTAAGCTTGATGCAAACGGCAAACGTGCATTTGGTATGCGTGATTGCGTTGCATACGCTGCTGGTGACCTTGGTTGCAACATGAGTTTTGCGCTTAAGGGAACAATGGCATTGTTCTGGACACAAGTTATGGGTATGGGACTTTGGTACTCATTACTTTTAGTTGTCGTTCAAGTTTGGGACGCAATTAACGATCCACTAATCGGTTCAATAATTGATGCTGACAGAAGAAAATATAGAAGAAACAAATTCTTATCATATATTTGGTTCGGTTCTATCGGTTTAATAGTTGGTGGCGCTTGTTGTTTCTTACCATTTGCAGGTGCTCCAGTTTGGGCTAAGTCAATTATATTTATCGCTGGTTACGTTATTTGGGATGCTTTCTACACTATAGCAAACGTTCCTTACGGTTCATTATTGTCTTTAATTTCTGACGACGTTCAAGATAGAGCGTCACTTTCTGCTTGGCGTTCAATCGGTTCAATGTTTGGTAACATGGTTCCAATGGTTATTCTTCCATTTATCATTTATGAAGCAGATGGTGTTACCTTAAACGGTATGCGTGTATTCCTTGCCGCTCTCATTATGGGTGTTCTTGGATTTATCTGTTTCCAATTTATGATTAAGTATACTGAAATTCGTGTTGACTTAAACTTAAGAATGAACGAAGAACAACCTAAGTTCAACGTGTTTAAGGCACTCGGTAATTTCTTCAAAAACCGTCCTGCAATGGGTGCAACCATTGCAGCTATGGGTATGTTCATCGGTATGCAAGGCGCAACCACCGCAGTTCAAGTTGTTTTCCAAACCTACTTCCAAGATGCAAGAATTTCAGGTGTTATCCAATTATTTGCAATGATTCCTATCGTAGCATTTACGCCACTTGCACGTAAAATGGTTAAAAAGTATGGTAAGAAGGAACTTTCAGTTGTTGGTTCAATCTGTTCAATAATCGGTGCTGCAGGTTTATTTATTATTACGCCAAACAACATCGGTTTAGATTTAGCTTTATATGTTGTTTGCCAATTAGTATATAGTTTAGGTTTAGGTATCTACTCAACCGTTTCTTGGGCAATGATGGGCGATGCTATCGACTACAACGAATGGAAAACTGGTAAGAGAGAAGAAGGTATCGTTTACTCACTTCACTCATTCTTTAGAAAACTTGCTCAAGGTCTTGGACCTGCGCTTGCACTCGTTATCATGAAAGGTTTAGG
>JAZUCS010000026.1:0-30612 GCA_045639245.1 Christensenellaceae bacterium | reverse complement strand
AGACCAGTTAAGTATATTCAACCCCAAAGACCCGTTTACGGGTAGCAAGTAAAAGGTGCAGGACTGGCAGGTCGTATAAATACGCACTTGTGCGTAAGCCAGAATAGTTTAGGGCTAATTGCGCGAAAAAGAAAAACCACCAGCTAGGCTGGTGGATATTTATTTTCAACTTTTCGTTCTAAAAGGTAAAAACCACAAGTATATATACATGTAAGAAGAAGGTTGTTCTCGACAAAAATCGAGTTTAGTTAACTTTTTTCTTCAAAAAATTATATATTTTTGGGACTATAATGTATTGTACTTTTGTTTATAAAAAAAATCTAATAAAACTTTGTACACTTTCGTTGGTAATGGCAGTTGTAATAGTTTTACTAAGCGTAACTCCTGCTCATCAAGTTTTTTATGGAGGAACGTTGAAAAAGCTTCCAATATATTATGTGAAAACGGAAGAGAAAAAAATTGCTATTTCTTTTGACTGTGCATGGGGTGTGGATTATACTGACAGTTTGCTCGAAACTATGAAAAATGAACAAATAAAGTGTACTTTTTTTATGGTGGAGTTTTGGACGATGCGTTATCAAGATTACGTAAAAAAAATAAGCGATGCAGGGCACGAGATAGGAACGCATTCTTCAACGCACCCCCATATGAAAAAACTTGGTAAAGATGAAATATTTAGCGAACTCAAAACGTCAACAAAGGCGATTGAGAAAATAACTGGTAAAAAAGTAGAGGTTTTTAGAGCGCCTTATGGCGAGTATAGTGATTTATTGATAGAAACAGCTGAAAATCTTGGATTATATACTATTCAGTGGGATGTGGACAGTTTGGATTGGAAAAACCTTTCCGCTTCAGAGATACAAAAAAGAGTTGTATCAAAAGTTAAAAATGGATCAATCGTTTTATTTCACAATCAAGGGTTACATACGCATGAAGCGCTTCCCTATATTATAAAAGAGCTGAAAAATCAAGGATATACGTTTACTACCATAGGTGATCTTATATATAAAGATAATTATCAAATGGCGGTGGATGGTGCTCAATGTCCTTGTAATTAGATAATCATTGGAGGAAAAATATATGAACAATCAGACAGAAAAGAACAATAAGGTGTTTATTAGTGGAGAAATTATAAGCAACGCTGAATTTTCACATGAGGTTTACGGAGAAGGCTTTTATGAAATGAGTGTGCTTGTAAAAAGACTTTCGGGGCAAGGCGACGTGTTGCCTGTAACCGTTTCAGAAAGACTTATTGCCGATAAAGATTTAAAAATAGGTGTAACTATAAATGCTTTTGGGCAGTTTAGAAGCTACAATAAGCTTGTTGATGGAAAAAGTAAGCTTATGTTAACGGTATTTGTTAGAGAGCTTTTAGATAATTCCGTTGTTAAAAATCCTAACACTATCGTTTTATCGGGTTACATTTGTAAAACACCCGTTTACAGAACTACACCATTTAATAGAGAAATAGCTGATATTTTAATTGCGGTAAATCGTTCGTATAATAAATCGGATTATATTCCTTGTATCGCGTGGGGAAGAAATGCTCGATTTGCTAAAAATCTTACGGTTGGAGAAAAAATTGCCGTATCTGGAAGAATTCAAAGTAGGGAATATCAAAAGCGAATTTCCGATGATGAGATAAAAATTATGACAGCCTACGAAGTTTCTATAAGCAAACTCGCTGCATGTGAAAATGCTGAAACGTTTGATGTGGATGAAGAGTTTGAAATATTAGGACTGTTGCCAGAAAAAAGTGAGGATTTTAGGTATACGGAAGTTTTTTAAATTATTATAATATGTTAAAAGCCCCTAAGCGTTTTGCATAGGGGCTTTTTTCAGTAGTGCGTTTTTTGAATTTATCTTTTTCTAAGGATAAAGAAACTTGTTGTTCCACATAAACTAGTAACTACTGCAAGTAAAACAAGTATATTTCTAACGGCGTCTTTTGCAGTGTTCATAATTTGTGAACTAGCTACGTATCCTTCAACCCAAACACCATCGTTAAGGTAACGTATTTTGCAAACGGAATTTTCCCTTTCGTATAATCTAATTTGTGTTTTAGGAAGTGACGTAAGTGCTGTAGTCATTTCTTTATCTGCATAAACGACGGTGGATTTAATAGTTTCTATAGTGAATTTATCAAACTCTCTATCTTCAGCTAAAACTTCTACCGTAAAGTTGATGGGTATAAATGCAGTATTAGTGTTTTGGTCCTGTCCAATCTCTGCAAAATAGAAGTCCATGCCGAAAACGGTTAACGAACTAATTGGTTTTATTTTAGCATGTTTTGGCAAGAGATACCTATCTGCTCCCGATAAGAGAGAGTATTCCATATCCATAGTTATTAGTGGGAGATAGTAGGCATGTACGGTAGTAGTTGTATAAGCTACGCTTGGTGCAGTGTTAAAAGTTAAGTCAACGTTATTTAAGCTCGTGCTTCCTGCAACGAATAATCCGTCGTGATTAGCAAGAATAGTAATTGAATAGGTATTGGTTACTTGGATTTCTCTAATAAAAAGATATTCGTTATTATTATTTCCAAGTTCAACATATTCAACGCCACTATCCGTAAGTACAACGTTGAATAAATTGTGTCTTTCCTTTATGGAATGAATTTTTACGTCGCTTTCAGTTGCGTTTTCTCTACTAAGCGAGAAATCCTGCGGAAGAACTATTGAGGATATGGCAACATTTCCAAGCTCTGTGCTTTTATATAAATACTCTTCTCCGTCAATTATAAAGTAAGCAGTTGCATTATCAATGTTAATACAAAAATCCTTAATTTTTCCAACGTCAAGCTTAATTACGTCTGGAACGGAAGGAGAGGAAAAAGTGAAGATGCCCGTGCCGTTACCTAAAAAAAGCTTACCCGATAGGTCGGTCATCATTTTCTTTGCTGAATAACTGTCGGAAAAATAGTTAACGTTAACGCCGTCATCTTTATATATGTGTTTATCTGTTGCTAAATAATAGTTTCCAAAAACGTCTACTTCCATAAGTTGGAAGGCGTAGTCGTATTCTTTTGTTTCAACTATCTCGCCTGTAGTGTCATTTAGTTTAAAAACTATTGATTTGCTGTTTTCAACTGCTAAAGCATAGTAGTATCCACACTTAAAGCATAAATCAACAATGTTTTTTTCAAATGAAATAGAAGTTTGCTTGCCTGAATCTACGTCTATAACAAAGCCAGAACCATCGACATTTGCGCCAAGAATGGTTTTTCCGGCAAAAGCAAAATAATCAGGGGCAGAGCCCAAACAGAAGTTTTTAAACGTTTCTTGGCTAAGGTTTACGTTTTTCGTATCGATAAGGCTTATTTTGTAATCTTCTAGTACTGCGGTTGTATTGCCAAATTTCTCAACTGATTTTGCGTTAACTATTCTGTTGTAAGCCGTTTTTCCTTTTGCAATAGCAAAGCCTGTAAAAACAAGGTTATTTCCATCTAACTTGAATTCTTGTATGCTGTTACTGTTAACCATTTGACCAGAACCGTCGGTGCTTGAAAGCATGTTGGTAACGAGGAGGTTTCCGTTATATAGTGAAATATCTGTGGTTGAGTTTACTGAACCTAGGTCGTAATCAGATTTAGGGAAAGATAATTTAACGTTGATACTTCCATCTAAACTGAGTTTATAAATATTACCATCTAATACGTAGAAAAGGTATTCATTACTAGCTATAATTTTTGAAGGGGAAACGGAATAAATTTCCTTTACTGTTTCAAAATCGGCAAAGTCACGGCTATAAAGTTTGTGGTTGCTTACGTAAAAAACGGATGTATCATTAACGGCAATAGTTGTATCTGTAACGTCTGTTAATGAAGGGAAGGGCATGCTGATTACTTTACCGTTAGAAACTTCATAGAAAAAGGCGTTGCCACTATAAGCAGTAACTAAATATCTACCATTAAAGTCAAACGACGTTCCGCTGATTTCTTTATCGAAATAAAGGCTGTTAACGGCGTATGTATTAAGGTTTACTGAGTAAATAGGCCCGTTATCCGAAACAATAAGTTCATCGTCAGAAAAACGCTTAACTTGTTTTAATGAACGAAAATCTTTATCTGCGGAAGATAAAAGTTTATAACTATTATTTTGATAGATAAGCAAAGATGTGCAATTTTCTTGAATAATAGCCAAAACATCATCGTCTGCATATACGCCATCTGGTTTATTAAGCGCGTAACTTTCCATTGTGGAAATAGGTAAAACTCTCTCTGCAGTAGCAGTTAATGCATAAGCAGTTTTATTCAAGTTAAAGCAAAGAGCGCCCGCAGAAAGAAAAATTAGGCAAGTTGTTATTAATAATGTTTTAAATTTAATTAAACGTTTTTTGGATTTCATAATTAACATTTTATCACATTTTCTTTAAATTGTCTATAATTAGTCGTCAAATTAATTTTAAATAGAATTTTACAATATAAAAAAAGGTTAAAATCAAAATTAAAAAAAATTTATATTTTAGTTGAAAAAAATTCAAAAATCAACTAAAATATGACATGAAAAATAAAATTTGTACAAAAAGAAATAAATTTGTACAAATTTAGACATATAATAGTTGAAATATCGTCAGTATAGGATATAATCGAGATGGAGAATGCTTAAACGGAGGAAGAAAATGAAAGTACTTTATGCAAAAACATTATTATATTCTTATGTGCATCTTAACGACGTTGCAGATCAAATAGACGGGCTTGTAGAAAAGAGAGCGTTGTTTTCAATGAATAATTATGCTCCAGCGCTTTCACAATTTGAAGCGATAATCCATCTTACTTTTGAAAAAGATATAGTTTATGCGGTTAAACTTATTTGTGATAAGGTTTTTAAGAAATTTTCTAGGGAGGATATGAAATATTTCAGATACAAATATTTTAAGGATATGCCTAAAGAAGAGGTGGATTTATTTGACACTTGTTCAAGAACCTATTTCCGTAAACAAAACAAGCTAGTTGTGTTATTTGCTGATAGGTTGGAAAAGTGTGGAATTGATGATGATTTTTTCGAAAAAAATTGTATGCAAATAGATTTTTTTAAGCAACTTGTTAAACGAGCAGAAGAGCATGAAACTCTTAATAAAAAGAACAAGTCAAAAAAACCTAAGCTTCTACTTGAAGCTTAGGTTTTTAAATCTTTATTCATATTCATTTTCTTCAAAGTAGGAAGAGTTGTTTTTTGAAGGTCTACTTTTTGTTACTAGAAAAAGAGCTACTACTCCTGCGAATATCATACATGCAATAATAATTAATCTTAGATTTGCGGTGGTTTGAGATGTTGAATCGCTAGGTTGTTGAACTTCGGGAGGATCAGGAGTGGGTTCAGGGATAAAGGTTAGTGGGTTAGGATGATTTGGTATTGTAAAAGGTATTACTTCAGATTCTCTAACGTAACCTAAACGATTGTTGTAGCTAACGAAATATATAATTTCACCGTCGGTTGCAATAGTCTGACCATAATAACATAATACTCTATTTGAGAAAACGTATTGTTCTATCTGTTGTAGTTCACTATCAGAATATAAAACGGCGGTATCAGCGGTTAAAACAGAAACGTTGGGGTATCGGCTGTTTGCTGATAAACCATCGTCAAATAGTAAATCTTTAGGGATAAATCCGTCTATACAAATGCTTCCATTTTCACCACAGTATTCAACGTAGTAAAAACCTGCGCTTTCTCTTATAACCTTAACGTAATATGTATAAGGCAAGTAAAAAAGTGGTTTCTCGTCTGTTACGTTAGAATAAAAAGGTGTATCGTTAGTTATTACTCTAAGATAAGGACTTTGAGCCGTTGCTTTTATTGCGGGGAAACTTAAAACAGTTGAAGATATTAATGATATAAAAATAATAAATGCAATAATAAATCTTTTCATAAAGTAAAGGGATTATAAAACGGAAAATCGGGCGTTTCGTATAATAAACGGTCGAAAGCAGAAAAAATACGTCGAATTCTTTTTTTTATACTTAAACAAAAGTATAATGCGTATAATTATTAAGAGCATGAAAATTATTGTTAAAAGATTGATAAGTATTTTTTTTGTTACTATTTTCATATTATGCCTCTTTTTTAGTTTGGGCTCTTTAATACAGAAAGTTGAAAAAAGGTTTATTTATCCATTAAAATATCACGACGTAATTAAAGAAGTGTGTGCAGAATATCAACTAGATGTTTATTTAGTTTATGCGCTTATTAAAACGGAGAGTTCGTTTAAGCAAAATGTAGTGAGTAAAAAGGGGGCTAAAGGACTTATGCAAATAACAGATTCAACTGCGCAGTTTATTGCTGAAAGACTTGATATAAAAGATTGCGATATTTTTGCGGTAAAAACTAATGTAAAATTCGGTTGTTATTATTTGAACTATTTATTAAAGCGTTTTTCAGCAGTTGAAACAGCGTTATGTGCATATAATGCGGGAGAGGGGAACGTTTCAAATTGGCTAGAAGATGAGAAGTGTTCTATAGATGGGGTTAATTTAATTTATATTCCGTTTGGAGAAACGAGGGAGTATATCAAAAAAATTTCAAGAAGATATAGAAAATATAAAAATTTATACGAGAATTTTGTTGACAAAAGGTAAAAATTTGAGTAATATATAAAGGCTAAATATGTGAGGGTGGCGGAATTGGCAGACGCGTACGTTTGAGGGGCGTATGGTTATCCGTGTGGGTTCAAGTCCCATCCTTCACACCAATAAAAAAGGATGCAACAATAGTGCATCCTTTTTTATTGGAATAAAATTTATAAAGTAATAGACGGGAATATATTTAAGTAGAAAATTTATATCGTAAATTTCCCGTATACTGGTTTAATGAATAAAAAAATTTTTAATAATTAAATTTTTGTTGGGAACTTAAAAGATTTAAGACTTGACCTAAACGACGTGTAGTATTATAATGTAACTAGTTTTTATATTTTAAGGATAACGTTAGGATGAAATTTTTAACTAGAGTATCGGCTGTGTTACTAGTAACATTATATATTTTTTTTAATGTTGCTTGCTCAGGTGTTAAAATAGATATAGTTGGCAACCCTTCATCAGAAAGGTTTAAAAAAGGGCACGTAGCAAAATGCGTTTGGGATTTAAAAGTTTGGAATGGCGTTTTATACGTAGGAAGCGGAGATTATGATAGTAATACAGGGCCAACTGATATTTTTTGTTATAATATAAAAAAGAAACAATGGAGTAGTGCAGGTGAAATTAAAGAAGAGGCGGTAACTCGTTTTGAAGTTGTTGGAAACGATCTAATTATTCCGGGAGTAGACTCTACCGAAAGTTGGGATTTAGGTAGTTATTACAAACTTGAAAATAATGAATGGAAGCAACATAGAATCTTGCCACACGCAGTGCATACTTTTGATATTGTAAGATACAACGAAAATTTGATGGTGGGTATAGGAGGCGACAGAGGATATACTCCAGCATTAATTTCTAAAGACGGAGGGCAAACATTTGAATTTGTTCAGTTCTATAAGAATGGAGAGATTTATGATTTAAGTCAATATGATTTTTCTAGAACTTACGAACTCTTTACTTTTAAGGAAAAACTATATTCATTAGTCTATCACAAATTAATTGGAAATGGAGCTATTCTAGAACTTTACGAATACAAAGATGACGGCTTTTATTATATTAGAAATGCTAATGAATTATGGGGAGCTGGTCCTTCTGTAAATGTTTGGGGAGCAAAAGGAGAATTTAATAATAGCTTTTACTATTGTTCTGATTATTTGCACTTTAGTAATGATGCCATTAATTATAATAAGATTGAATTGCCTAATGACGAATTAGTTAGTCAATTTAGAATTTATAATAAAAAAATGTATATTCTCAGTTATGATTTGCTTGAGAATGATTCTAACAAATTTTACAACATGAAAATTTATGAAACTGAAAAAGGCACAGAAGATTTTATTCAGCTTTGTTCTTTTGAATTTGAAGTGCCCCCAATTAGTTTTGATATGTGCGATTCTACTTTTTTTGTGGGATTCGGGAACAAAAAAGAAGCTAATGAGAAAAACGGTACAATTATAAAAATTAAAATTTAATTTTAATTAAACTCTTAAAAGTAAGTGTCAAAATGAAATTGAATTTTATTGACGGAGTATTTTTTTTGAGTTATAATTAATTAAGAAATTTTATTAGGTGTAATATGCAGGATTTAATATCAAAATTAAACGCTGAGTCGGTTGATGAAAGAGTTTTGGCTTTAAGAGAAATTATAATGATTGAAGACAACCCACTTAAAAGAGAAAATGATGCAAATAACCATATACACACCATTTACTCTTTTTCACCATATTCGCCCACAAAAGCGGCGTACATGGCATATAGAGCTGGGCTAACTAGCGCTGGAATAATGGATCATGATTCTATATCTGGAGCTAAAGAATTTAAGAAGGCGTGCGAAACTTTAGGGCTAGGTTCTACTTGTGGTGTTGAGGTAAGAGTAAAGTTTGATAGAGGATTTGGAAGAATTAATCATCCAGACCAAGAAAATTGCTTATACATGGCAGCACACGGTATACCATTAAAGCACATAGACGAGTTTAATGCATACCTTTCGCGTTATAGAGAAAAAAGAAATCAGCGAAACGAAAGCATGTGTAAACTGATAACGGAAAAGTTTTCTAGATTTGGTATAGAGCTTAATTTTGAACTTGATGTTTATCCATTATCTCAAGCAAAGGACGGTGGTTCTATAACTGAAAGACATCTTTTATATGCTCTTGCGCTAAAGTTAGCTAATCGTTTTGGAAGGACGTTAGAATTAATTTCCTTCTTGGAAAAAGATTTACAACTTGCTGTTTCAGATAAAATAAAGGGCTTTTTACTTGATGAAAACAACCCTAACTTTTTATATGATCTTTTGGGCGTGTTAAAAGCTGACACTAAGTTTTTTTACATAGACGCTGACGAAGAAATGCCAAAAGCGGAGGAATTTATAAATAAAGCTAAAGAATTTGGAGCTATTCCTGCTTATGCATATCTTGGTGACGTGGGAGTTTCTGTCACTGGAGATAAAAAGGCACAAAAGTTTGAAGATGATTATTTAGAAGAACTTATTGTTGAAATTAAAAAGGCTGGCTTTGAAGCTGTTGCATACATGCCAACAAGAAACACTCCAGAACAACTTAAAAGATTGCAAGAACTTTGCAGGAAATATGAGCTTTTTGAAATAAGTGGCGAAGATATTAATTCACCTCGTCAAAAATTTCAGTGTGACGCTTTAGCAAAACCGGAATATTCACATTTAATAGAATCTACGTGGGCGTTAATTGGTCACGAATATATCGTACAGCAAAAAGGCGTTGAAGAAGGTATGTTTTCTGAGAAAAATAAAAAGGAAACGCCTGAGCTTTCAAAAAGAATAAAAAAATTCGCAAAAATCGGTAGAAGTACCGTTGAAAATAATTAATACTTAGGGAGATAGAACAATGGGATTAATTGATTTAAAAGGTAAGGTAGCAGTGGTTACTGGGGCTAGCCAAGGGTTAGGAGAAGCTCTTGCTATTCGTCTTGATAAGGAAGGTTGTAAGGTCGCAGTGTGTGATATTAACTACGAAGGCGCAAAAGCCGTTGCGGATAAGCTTTCAGAGGCAATGGCAATTGCTGTAGATGTTACTAAGTACGATCAACTAGAAATAGCTGCAAAGTCGGTTATAGACAAATGGGGAAAAGTAGACGTTTTGATTTGCAACGCAGCAATCGTTAAAAGTGGAGATATTTATAATCTTTCACCCGAAGCTTTTTCACTCGTAACCAATATCAACCTTAACGGATATTTTAATACGGTTAAAGCTTTTGCTCCATATATGATAGAAGCTAAAAGTGGCAGTATTATTCAAATTAACTCCAAGTCTGGCAAAAAGGGAAGTTTTAAGAACGGGGCGTATGCAGCAAGCAAGTTTGGTGGAATCGGCTTAACTCAAAGTCTTGCGTTAGAGTTTGCGGAAACGGGAGTTAGGGTTAATTGTATTTGCCCTGGCAACCTTTTGAACTCACCTCTTTGGGTTAACAGCTTATTTAAACAGTATGCGGCAAATCAAGGTATTACAGAAGAAGAAGTTAGAGCAAAATATATTAACCAAGTACCGATGAAGCGTTCTTGTGAATATGAAGATATAGAAAATGCAATGGTATTCTTAGCTTCTGATTATTCTAGCTACATGACTGGGCAAGCCATAAACGTAACTGGTGGACAACAAATGTAATTAAAATAAAAACGGTTTGAATTTTCAAACCGTTTTTTTCTTTCTTTTTATTAATTTATTAAAGCTATAATTTTATCAGTATCGTAACTTTTAATTTGTATACTGCCTTCTTTTATATCTATTTCTTCGTCGCACACAATTATATCGGCGTTAGAGGGCGATGAAACTATTTCGGTTGCCATCATTTTAAAAAGAGAAAACATATTAATAACGCTAGTCATATTGAAATAGTCCATAAGAAAAAGAAGGTTTGTGCGCCCTGCAATTATTTCTGAAGATTCTTTTGCTACGTTTAGCCAAATAATTTCTCTTTTTTCAACGTCAAGAGCAAACATGTATGCAAAGGTTGATAAGCAATTTACCGTATAAGAGGAGGTAACAGTTTTGGGTTCAAAAACTTCTCCACTATCGATAGTGTCTCTCATCATAAAACCTGCGCGGCAAATACATTCGTCAAAGTTGGTGCCAGAATAAACGTTATTACAAAAAACGTAATATTTAATATTTGGAAACTGGTTTTTTATTTCGTCTAAATCGATATCAAAATATTCTGAACCACCGTAATATCCAGAAGTTTGATCTCCAGAAAAGGTTATTGCGTCAGATTGATTTTCAAACATAGAACGCCACGAAAATTCATGTTGTTTTAAATTTTCGTCTATACCTATTATAGAAAGATCTATATCGTTAACTTTTTCCCAGTATGTAAAAGCACGAATTTTCTTGCCTTGTGGTAATGAAATTTTACTGCCTTTAGGAAGAATACCAAAGCCACCCATAGAGGTGTTTTCTTGTATAGGAAGTGCAATTTTTTTCATTTCCTCACTAATATATACTTTACCAAGTTTGTTTTTCAAGTTATTCTCAAGGTTTGCGAGTAAAATTTTACTTACCTTTTGGGCTAATTCTGATGAGATGCGTGATTTTCTAGAAGCGAACTCTTTTTTTGTTTCAACGTGAGTTGTTAGAGTGCCAAACCTTGAGAATTTAAATGTTCTAATTTGTTCACTATTATAATTTGCATACATTAATAGTAATTGAATTAAAACTATATTATTATCGGTAGTGATTTTTTTAAGTAACGTAGCTATTTCTTCTTCAGTTTGACAGCGACTTAATAGATAATTTAAATGTCTTAGCAACGTGGCTGGACTTTTTTGCTTTACTAGGATGCAGGAAGCCTTGTTGATATCTTTTTTCGAAACAGCCTTTTCAAAAAGGGAATAAGCAGAAATATTTTTACCCTTGCGCATTAAGTTTACAAAATCCTGAGCGGAGTCCGTTTTAGGTTTATAGTGTAGGTGGTGTAAAATACCACACCAAAGATGTTGTTTTTCAAAACACGCGTCAATAAATAAATTATTTTTTCCAAGTAAAATATCTAGCACGCCAGATAGAAAGACTCTATCTTTATTTTTTAGGTTTAATTTTTTTACATCTTTGTTTAGGTAAAGGAAAAAATTAAGATAATCTACAACCTTAATAAAGTCTGGTAAAATTAAGAATTTGGTAAAGCAAAGGTTTTTTGAATCAATTAAAAATCTAATTGCCGTATCTTTGCTAGCGCATTTTTGTACATCGAAAGGAAAATCTCTTAAATAGTTTAAAACTAGCGTATAGTTTGCTATGTTTAACGGTCTTTTTGAGGATAAAAGATTTGTTACGATGTTAAATAATTGTTTGTTAGCTTCTTCTTCAGAGAGAATGTCAAAAAATCTAATTGGAGCTTGCTCGTTAAAAGCAACTTTTTCAAACTTTTCTTCCATAATGGAGTGTAATGGTTCTTCAAAGTTATCTAAATCGTATGAAAGGTAATAGGATAAAAGTTGGTCAAATAAAAGCTCATCTTTAGATAGGGCTTTAACTGTGTTTGGGAAGCCTTTATAAAAGGGTTCGGGGATATATCTGCCAAGCCTGCCTGATATAAATTCAATTAATTCTTCCGTTGCAAGATGTTTGCCTTTTACTATTTTAATATTAAAGTAATGGGCAAAAGAATAAAGAGAACTGAAAGCGTGGTTGTTTTCCTTTTTATAATCGTTTACCAAAATATGTTTTGTGAAAAGATAGTTTTTATAAATTGCCTCCATAATTACTCCTAAAAAAAGCGGGCAAAAATTCAAAACAGAATAAGCCCGCAGTTTATAATCATACACTCTTTAGGTAAAGAGTGCTAAAAAATTGACGTCTGAATAAATTACGGGGCTAACTGCGCTCTGCCACTGAGCTACGAATTGCACGAAGCAACTCGGTCGGATTCGAACCGACGACCTCAGGCTTATCAGGCAGAAATAAGTCCCGTTAGCTACAAACGTCAAATATATTATACAATTAAAAAATAAAAAAAACAATAATAAAACAAAAAAACTTGCCAAAAAATGTTTTTTAGTAGTAAATATCTTTTATTAAAAGCGTAATACTAAAAAAGGGGAAAAATGAAAAGTAAACGAAGGGAAAAAAAGGGTAATAGATATATTCCTATAAGGTACATTGTGGCGATATTAATTACCGTGATGGAAGTTGCCTTAATAATTGGTGTAGTGTTGGCTCTTTCAATATACGTACCATATTTTTATTTTTTCGTATATTTAATGCACGTTGTATGTGTGATAAGTATAATAGCATCTGACGATAATCCTGATTATAAAGTTCCATGGTTGCTAGTAGTTTTAACTTTGCCAATTGTAGGATTTATGTTATATTTTATATTTTATCGCAGAAAGCTTAAACCTAAATTTATAAAGAGATTACAAAAATTGAGTAAATATAGCTATGAGTATGATGATACTGAAAATTTTTCTCAATTAAAACAACAATCGCCATTAATTTATTCGCAAGCAAAATTATTGTGTAATTTATCAGGAGGAAAGCTTTTTAAGGATACTAACTTAAAATATTTTTCAACGGGAGAAGAAGTATTTGCAAGCTTATTAGATGATTTAAAAAAAGCAAAAATATTTATATATTTAGAATATTTTATAATAGCAAAAGGTCAATTTTGGAATAGAGTGCATGAGATTTTATTAGATAAAGTAAAAAAAGGGGTAGAAGTTAAAGTTGTGTACGACGATATAGGGTGCATGATGACTTTGCCAAGCAATTATTTTAATAAATTGAAAAAAGAAGGTATAAATTGCGTGCCGTTTTCGTTATTAAAAGGACAGGCTGATTGTGAATTTAATAATCGTTCACACCGAAAAATAACTATAATTGACGGGGAAGTTGCGTATACCGGAGGATTAAACTTAGCAGATGAGTATATAAACGTAAAAAAACGGTTTGGTTATTGGAAAGACTGTTGTTTGCGTTTAGAAGGTTACGGCGTTTATGAATATACTAAGCTATTTATAATAGATTTTGGAATAAACGAAAGAAAGCTTTCAAGCATACGTAGTAAGCAAGAACTGTATCCTAAAAACACAATCAAAAGGGATGAGTTTGTAGTGCCGTTTGGAGATGGCCCAAAACCACTTTATCAACATAGAGTTTCCGGGAGTTTAATAGAAAACATGATAGAAACCTCAACGGAAAGCATGTGGATAACAACGCCCTATTTGATAATAGATAATACAATGTGTTTAGCTCTTGAAAACGCATCGTTAAGGGGTGTTGACGTTAGAATTGTAGTTCCAAAGATACCTGATAAAAAATTGGTTTATGAAATGACAAAGGCAGTGTGTGAAAGGCTTATGAAAGCAGGCGTAAAAATTTATGAGTATGCGCCAGGATTTATACATCAAAAGAGTTATCTCTCAGACGGGCGTTGTGCAATGATAGGAACGGTAAACTTTGATTATAGGAGTTTGGTGCATCATTTTGAAAATGGTGTCTGGACGTACAATTCGAGTTGTGTAGAGAGCATAAAGGCAGATATAGAAAAGATATTTTTAGAAAGCATAGAAATAAAGCCTAGTAGTGTTAAACCAAAAATTTTCAAAAGATTGATTAGGGTTGTGTTTAGAGTGTTTGCGCCACTTTTATAAAATACTTGAAAAATATGCAAATATGTAATACAATAATATATATAATAAATTTGGAAGTTTGTAAATGAGTGGATATAAAAGATTTTTTGTAGAAAAAGTAAATGACGTTACCGAAATAACAGGCGAAGAGTTTATACACGCCGTTTCAGTTTTGAAAATAAAAAAGGGCGAGAAGATTTTTATTTGCGATAAATTGGGTAACGAATACATAGCAGAAATAACATCCGTAGAGAAGAAAAAATTGTTTGCAACTATTTTAATCGAAAGCGAAAATCTTTGCGAGCCTAAAGAACAATTGATTTTAATAGTAGGATATCTCAAAGGAGATAAAACGGAACTTGTGGTTCAAAAAGGAGTGGAATTAGGAGTTAGTAAAATTGTAGTATTTTCTTCGGAATTCTCATCTGCATATATGAACAATAATAAATTAGAAAGGCTTAATAGAGTTGCTATGGAAGCTTGCAAGCAATGTGGAAGGGCAAAAGTTCCTAAAGTTATATATGTTCCGAGCTTAGAGCAAGCTTTAGTTGAAGGCGAAGAGGTTAAAAACAAATTATTTGCGTGTGAGTTTGCAAAAGAAACGGAAGTTGATTTTTCTGTTTTGGAGGGAGCAACGGCAATAGTTGTTGGTAGCGAAGGTGGTTTTTCTGAAAAAGAATATGAGTTAGCAAAAAATAAAGGATACAAAACGGTGTATTTAGGAAAACGCATTTTGCGAGCAGAAACGGCTTCAATAGCACTAACAGCAATAATTATGAACGCTCTAGGAGGGCTTGAATAGCTGTAAAAAGGTAAAAAATATTAAAAAAACGCACTTTAGGGGCGTTTTTTTCTAAATGTTGCATATCATATATGTATAGACGGAAAGCTTTTGCGTAAGTTTGGATAAAAATTAACGAAACGCTAGTAAAAATAAGGGAAAACAAAAAATCGTTCGACTTTTTATATTATAAATCGATATTTTTTTTATAAATAGTTGACAAGAGAAAATTATAGTGGTAAAATGCTAGTATAAATCAAGGTTTTTATAATATTATGCCTTGTAAAAATTTAGGAGGAGTTTTATGAAATTTGATTTTCAAACCGTTAAGGAAATTGCAGGTAGAGAAGTTAGCCCCATTATTGGATATGGCGTTATTGCAGGTGCTTTTGTGCTTGCGTTAGTTATTGGGCTTATTTGTGCACTCTAGTTTCTAAAAAACTACTTAAAAACGTAAAATGAGGCTACAACGCGTGGCTTAGTTAATAAGGAGAAAATTTAACATGAAAAGAATGAAAAAAGGTTTTACTATTGTAGAACTAGTAATTGTAATTGCAGTTATTGCAATTTTAGCAGGTGTGCTTATTCCTACTTTCAGTAGCGTAATTAAAAAAGCACAAGTAAGCAGTGATCAACAGGCAGTTCGTCAAATGAATACTGCTTTAGCAGTAGAAGGTGTTATGGAAGACGTTGACATTTTCGACGTGTTTGAAGTTTTAGAAGAAAGTGGTTTATCTGCTAAAAACTACAAAGCGCTTAGCTCTGGTATGTCTTTCTTCTGGGATGCTGAAATTAACCGTGTTCTTTACGTAGATAATGCAACTGGTAAAGCTACCTATCCTGAAGAATATAAGGATAGAGCAAATAATGGTAAATGGTTCTCATTAACCATGCAAATCGAAGCTCAAAAACCAGCTGATTCTGATTATGATGGAAACAAAGTTACAGTTGATAGCGGTAAAGAACTTGCTTACGTAATTGCTGAACAAATCAAAAAAGATTCTTCTGTAAATGAAATTGCTCTTTCAGCAGATATCGATATGATGGGTGCAGCTTTTGATGCTGGTGAACTAAATAAAGACTTAACTATTGCTGGTACTGAATCAAACCCTACTACTATTAAGAATGCTACTGTTGTTGAAGCTAAGAAAACTTATGCAAATGGTGGAGCTCAACAAGATGGTGTTTATAATACTGCTATGTTTACAATTGTACCAAAGGGTAAAACGCTTACTATTAAGAACGTAGAGATTGACAATATGAACCTTAAAGATACTAACGCTAGTAATGGTGCTTTCTTAGTAGGTGCGCTTTCTGGTACTCTTATTCTTGAAAACGTAACTATTAAAAATAGTTCTATTATTGCTCACCACAACGTTGGTGCATTAGTAGGTCAAATGGACGATAATGCTAAAATTATAATTAAAGGTGACGTTAAAATTGAAAACGTAACTGTTGAAGGCGTAGGTGGTCGTATTGGTAAATTAATCGGTAATATTGGTGGTTCTAACGCTAAGTTTGAAACACAAAACAATGCAAAAATTGAAATTGCAAATGTTACTACCGGTATTTTTAACTGTGAAGCAAACGTTGGTACTTATAATGGAACGGCTCTTGGCTTAAAAGAAGATGGTAAACTTTGGAGTACAGAAATACTCGCAAGTGGTGCTATTGAATGCAAAGGTCGTGTTTATTATGAAGGTACTTTAGTTGGTGGTCTTGCAAATGATAGTACAGCTACTGTTTACACAGCGCTTAAAGCACTTGTTGCTTAATTATTAAAAACGAAAAATTATTTTATGCCCGTGAGTTTTTCGCGGGCATAAATATTTAATAAAAACTAGAAATAAAGGAGATAAATTGACATGAAGAAGATGAAAAAAGGTTTTACTATCGTAGAACTCGTAATCGTAATTGCAGTTATCGCAATCTTAGCGGGGGTTTTAATTCCTACTTTTGCAGGCGTTACCGAAAAGGCAAAGGAATCAAAGGCTCTTACTGCTGCTACCAACGCTGTAACGGAATATCTTGCTGCTGATAACGACCACATTACCAACAGAAAAGAACTTATCGTTGATACTGGCGACTATATTGTTTTAGTTAACGTTGAAAACGAAAAAACTGTTGTTAAGCAAGCAGATCTTACTACAGAACAACAAGGAGCTTATGAAAGTGCAGGTACTTTCGAAAACTGTGTTGTTTACGAAAAGAAAGCTTAACAATTAAAAAAAATAAATAAAAAAGAACGTGAAAAATTGCACGTTCTTTTTTTAATAAACTATTGGTTATTTTACTAGTGTATTTCAATAGATAAAATCAACTAATTTTTTATTTTTAAAAACTATTTTTAAAAACTACTTTGAATTATCTTTAATTTGTTGTATAATAAAAAATAATAATTATAAGGAGTAGTATGCGTGGAAAAGGTTAACGGCAAAAAGGGCTTTACAGTATTAGAGCTTTCAATAGTGCTTGCTATTGTTGCAATTGTTTCTGCATCGGTTGCTACTTTTTCGGTAATGTTCGCTAAACGCGTAAACTCCAATAATAAAAAACTTTCTTTAATGCAAGACGTTGTTAAGGCACAATCGTTAATTGATTCGTGGGTTAACGAAATTTACACCTTAAACGGAGAAATAGTTGTTTTAGACGGGCAACTTGTTGCAAACGTTTCGGGGGAAAATTACCAGCTTTATCTATCAAACGGAATGTTAGTGGGTAAAATACCCACAGGGGAAAGGTCTGTTGAACTTTCAATTGTTTCGCAAATAGATTTTTCTGTAAAGGAAAAAAGTGGTGATAAACTTTACTATTGTAATTTGAGTTATACGTTTGAAAAGGATAGTGATCAATTTAAAAATTACGTTTTTACTGTTAGCCCAAGAGTAGGCGACGTTATATTGTTAAGCGCGGAGGGTAATTAGTATGAGAAAAAACTTTTATCTCAAAAAAGGCGCTACCCTTATTGAAACGATTATTGCCATTACCATTCTTACTATTGTTTCAGTTATGGCTGTAACGGTTTGTGTTTCGTCAATTAACGCAGAAGAGAGGACTTTGCGTGATATGGAAATTGCGTCCATTTCTTCTACTGCTGTAGATTGCTTTAGGTTTTCTGATACCGAAGAAGAACTTTTAAGTTTTTTGCAACAAGCCGAGGCTGATTTCGTGCTTGTTGATACTATTTCAAAGTTTATTAAGCTTGAAAAAATCGGTTATACGTTAACTCTTATTTTTGATACAGATTTTAGCATTTTAACTGTCGAAGCTATCGATAATTCGAATAGGCAAATTTTTAACCTAGTTTACACAAAATAAATTTAATGTTATGAAAAAAAGAAATTTAAAGCGTGGTGCGGTTTTAGAGCTAGTAATCTTTTTGATGGTAGTAATAGTATTTTTAAGCTCGCTTCTAATATCAAACTCTGTTATTTTAACTAAATATAAGCAAAATGCGTTTAGTTCACTTACCGAAAAGGTTAGAATTGACGAAGCAACGGAAAGTGTTATTCGTGCTTATCTTCAAGATAAATCGTTAAACGATTGGAAACAAGAAAATTTAGAATTTTCAGATTTCTTATTTGGTTTAAGCGAAAATGACGATGGAACGAAAGTTACTCTTACCGTTTCGGCTGTTGAAGCTGAATCTGGCGATCATTTAATTACAGCCATTCTATTGAAAAATGTGGACGGAAGTTTAACTGTGTTAAGTTGGGATTATTAAAGGAGATATATTGTGAATACTTCAGGGAAAACAAAAAATATTTTTTCCACAATCGTTCCGGTTTCCATTACGTCGGTAATTTTTATTGACGACGTTAATAAAACCGTAAACCTATATTATAAAGAAAACGACGGAAAGGGGAAGCATGTTTGCGTGATTGAGCCTTTGAGTTACGCTATTACCGACGATAATTTTACCAACGCTCTTTCTAACGTGCTTAAAATTCACTTTACAAAAAAAGCGTTTGGTAAAACTGCGCTAATTCTTTCAGATAGCTTGTTTTTTACAGATACTATTAAACTTCCTGTTATTCAGAAAAAGGCTATGAGTGCGTCGTTGGGTTTTGCTTTTAATACCATTTATCCTAACTATAAAGAACTAAAATATATTTCCTATCCTCTTTTTAAAGATAAAAAGAAAGTTATTTATAACATTGTTGGTATTAGAAAGGAAATTTTAGAAAAAGTTACTTCTACACTCAATTCTGTTGGTGTTGACGTGGCAAGTATTACTTTTGCTTCTAATTCTTCAGTGGATAGGGCTATTTCTTTTAATCCTAAAATAAAGAATGCAGATTGTATTTTGGTAGACGTTAAAGAGTTTTACACTCGTTTTTCGCTCGTCGTTGATGGCAAAGCGGTGGCTTTTTATACTTTGCCTTTCGGGTATTCTCGTTTATCTGATAAAGAAGTTTATCGTGAGGAATCTTTTTTCGATCACTCTTCAACTGAGTTGTTAGTTATTAACGCAAATGAAAAAGCGAAAAATAAAAAATTAACTACCTATGATAGCTCTTCCGATGCTCTTGGAATGGAGAATTTTTTCAAAAACATTATAGGTGATGAAGAACAAACGGAAAAAGTTTTTGTAAATAATTCAGAGTCGATTAAAAACGAAGGGGACGATAGTGAAGAAGCTAGCTCTTCAGAAATTATTGACGTTATTGAAGATGAAGAAACGGTTGCAGTGCCTTCACAAGGTAAAGTTAATTCTAAAACCTTTAAAAGACTTCCTAAGTATATGGTTCGCCCTGAACCGGAAACGGCAGAAGGCGTGCTTTATGAAAATTTCCGCCCCATTATTAAATGGGCATTGGAACTTATAAAGTCTAACCAAGAAATTTTCGTTACGGGAACGCCGAAAACGGTTTTTGTAAATATTCCCGCGAAGTTTTATTCGGTATTTACTTTCGTTGCAAAAGAAGATGATGCAAAGGTTTCATTTGTGCCTTTAACGCCTCCTGACGAAGAGTCAGAAGAGGAAACAATGCTCGAGCTTTACGGCGGACTTTACGTTGCTAAAAGAAATAAATTCAATCTATTTTAGGAGCTAAAATGCCAACTGAAATTCTTATCTCTATTTATGTTTTAGCCGTTGTTTTAGGGCTTTGCGTGGGGAGTTTTTTAAACGTCGTTATATATCGTTTGCCAGAGGGGATGAGTTTATCTAAACCTTCTTCCCATTGCACTTCCTGTGGGTACAGTTTGAGATGGTTTGATAATATTCCAGTATTCTCTTATTTGTTTTTGGCTGGTAAATGTAGAAAATGTAGGGCGAAAATTTCTCCTAGATACATGGCGGTGGAAATCGTTAATGCAATTTTTTGGTTTGTTTCAGCGCTTTTATTTGCCGAAAACAACCTTTATTACGCCATTATTTCAGCAATTTTGTGTTCAGTTCTAATTTGCGTGTTTTTTATCGATTTAAAACATCTCATTATATTTGATCGTTTTCATATAATTATCATTGCGCTCGGAATTGTTGCTATATTCTTTGATCAAACGACCGTTTGGTATGATCACTTGATTGGTGCTGTGTCAGGTGGTGTGCTTTTTTTGATTATTTATTACTTAGCTATTATTATTTATAAAAAAGAAGGAATGGGTTTTGGCGACGTTAAATTAGTTGCGTCCATAGGTTTATTTCTTGGTTGGCAAAAGCTTATATTAGCTATCGTAATTGCAACCGTATTAGCAAGCATTATTCTTCTTGCTGTTAAACTTGTAAAAAGCAAAGGAAGAGATGCTGAATACCCGTTTGGTCCTTTTATTTCCGCAGGAGTTATTGTTGCCACTTTTTTTGGTGAATACTTAATCAATTGGTATCTATCTTTATTTTTGATATAACATTTTAGGAGTACGTTGTTATTTCTATGCGTAAGTTTAAATATACTGCAGTAAATCTGCAAAAACAAAAAATTAAAGGAACGTTTATTGCGAAAGACGAAAAAGATCTTGCTGAGCAACTTGCTAAGCAAAGCCTTTACGTAGTTTCTTGCGCGCCTTATTCGGGAAAAACGCCATCTGCATTCTTTACTACTGGTACTGGAAAAGTTAAAATTTCCGAACTTTCAAACTTTTGTAGACAATTTTCTATAATGCTTAATACCTCTATTCCTATTTTAGATTGTTTGGACATTCTAAAAAATCAATCATATTCAGCATATTTTAAAAATATTCTTCAAGTTATTTACGAAGACGTTAAAGGTGGTGCGGTATTATCTGAAGCAATTAAAAAACACAGTAAAGTTTTTCCAGATTTCTTTAGAAGTATGATTTTCGTTGGAGAAATGAGTGGTAAACTCGACGCGGTTTTTAATTCTTTATCCGATTATTATGAAAGGGATCAGGAGTTAAAGCGTAAGGTTAAATCTGCAACTTCATATCCGACCGTTCTTGCCGTCCTATGCGTAGGCATTTTAATACTTATGTTTGCAATGGTCGTGCCGACCTTTAGAAGCTCAATGTCTACACTAGATGTTGAAGCTACGGGTATAACTAAAACCGTTTATGATATTTCAGACTTTTTTGCGGCGTATT
Organism: Christensenellaceae bacterium; assembly: GCA_045639245.1. Lineage (GTDB taxonomy): Bacteria > Bacillota > Clostridia > Christensenellales > Borkfalkiaceae > UBA1259. The sequence continues at coordinate 9,114 of JAZUCS010000026.1, read as the reverse complement.
GGACTATAGTAGTGCTGTCTATTTTGGCATTTATAGGTATTATTCTTTTAATTCTTTGCACGGAAAAGGGTAAATACGGTGTTGATTGGTTAAAATGCCACTTGCCTTTTATAAAAAAACTTGAACAAAATATTATTACTGCAAGATTTGCACGAAGCTTTGGCGTATTGCTTTCAAGCGGAATGAATATTAACGATGCTATGGAAGTTGCAGAGGTCGTTATTGGTAATAGATACGTTAAAAAGAAGTTTCATAATGCGGCGGAAAGCGTTAGGCATGGTATGTCTTTAACCATTGCTTTTGAAACTTATAAAATTTTCCCACGCCTTATGCTTCAAATGATTGAAATAGGCGAAAAAACTGCGTCTTTAGATGAAATTTTAACCCGTTCTTGTTCTTTCTTCGATTCTGAAGTAGAAGCTTCACTTAATGGATTAGTTTCTAAAATTCAACCAATTATGCTAATTATAATGGGTGGTATAATAGGTTTATTGTTTATAGCTGTTTACTCTCCTATGCTTTCAATTATGGGAACACTGTAACTCATTTAAGAGGTAATTATGGATATTAACCGTGAGCTGATTAAATATTACGTATATAAAAAACTTTTGCCTAAAAAGCAAATGGAAGAAATTCTTACTGCATGCGAAAAGCATGACGTTTCGGTAAGAAATTATTTGCTTGCAAAAGAAATAACTACTGAAGTTTCCGAACTTAGCGTGCTAGGTGATTATTATAATATTCCTACTATAGAACTTGATATGCTTGATATCGATAAAGAGGTTTTTGGTAAGGTTTCTTTTGCGTTTATGAAAAAGCATAAAATCGTTCCCATATCTTATGATAAGAACGGAACTTTACTCGTTGCAACTGGTAAGCCTTTAGATGCAAGAGCAATGTCTGCGCTTTCAGCACATTTTACGGGTAATTTTGATTTTGTGCTTGTTCCTCCTACGCAAATTGATAGATACGTTGATTCCGTTTCTGCATCAATAACTACTTCTTTGGTTTTATCCGACCTAAATGCTGAAAAAACAGGTCAACAAATGGAAGAAATGAAGGTGGAGGGAGAGCAGGAAGCTATTTCTAAAGAAGATGATGTTATAAATAATCCTGCAGTACGATTGGTTGATTCTATTATTAAAGAAGCTATTCCTTATAGAGCGAGTGATATTCATATTGAGCCTTTTGAAAAGAAAGTTAAAGTTCGTTATAGAATTGACGGCGACCTTCAAAATCGTGCAGAATTTCCAATTGAAGCTTATTCTGCTATATCTGCTCGTATTAAAATTTTATCGGGACTCAATATTGCAGAACGTCGTAGACCACAAGATGGTAGAATCAATCTTGTTATCGGAGGAAAGGAATATGACTTCCGTGTATCATCTCTTCCTACTGTTTTTGGCGAAAAATTCGTTATAAGAATTTTAGATAAGAGCACTTTCCATTTTACGAGAGCAGATTTAGGGTTTACTAATGAAGAGAATGCTATCGTAGATAAAATGCTTGCTCGTCCACATGGTATTATATTGCTTACAGGACCTACTGGTTGCGGTAAGTCTACAACTCTCTATTCTTTCTTAAAAGAAGTTAACAAAGCGGAAGTAAATATCGTTACCGTTGAAGACCCTGTTGAATACACCATGCACGACGTTAATCAAACGCAAGTAAATACAAAGGCGGAAATGACCTTTGCTGCAGCGTTACGTTCAATTCTTCGTCAAGACCCAGACATCATAATGATTGGTGAAATTCGTGATGAAGAAACAGCTGAAATAGCGGTTAGAGCTGCAATAACGGGACATATAGTTTTCTCCACTCTGCACACTAACGATGCACCTGGTGCAATTTTAAGACTAGTTGATATGGGCGTTAAAGATTATTTAGTTGGCGACGCATTGGTTGGTGTTATTGCTCAAAGACTCGTTAAAAAACTTTGTCCTGCATGTAAGAAAAAGGGAAAGACTACGGCAAAGGAAATGGAGCTTTTGGGCTTGACTGAACCTGTTTCTGTATGGAGACCACATGGGTGTCAATTTTGTGGCAATACCGGATATAAAGGAAGAACGGCGGTTCATGAGGTTATGTATATTAACGAAAAGATGAGAGCTGTGCTTTTAACTGAAAGCAATCTTGAAACTTTAAGGATTAAGGCTATTGAAAACGGAATGACTCCTCTTTATGAATCTTGTAAGAAGTTGGTGCTTAATGGTACTACAAGTATTCAAGAGTTAATGTCGCTTAATATAGAGTAAAATATTGTGTATTGACAAAAAGATTTTTTTATGATAAAATAAAAAAGTCTTTTTGTTTATAAGAGGTATTTTTAACTAAGGGAGAAGATTATGGAAAAACTTCAAAGAAAGTATGGTCTTGTTACTGCCGTATGTATGGTCGTAGGTACAGTAATTGGATCAGGTGTGTTTTTCAAAGCTCAAAACGTGCTTAATGCAACTGGTGGCAATATGCCACTCGGAATTGCTGCTTGGGTAATTACAGGATTAATAATGATTATTTGCTCAGCGCAATTTGCGGTTATGGCAACTAAGTATGAAAAGGTTAGTGGTGTAGTTGACTATGCGGAAGCTACTTGTGGTAAAAATTACGCATATTATCTCGCTTGGTTTATGGTTAACGTTTACTACCCAGGAATGACTTCCGTTTTAGCATGGGTTTCTGCGAGATATTTGGGTGTATTATTTGGTTGGAGCATGGTAAGTGCGGAAGTTTTATGTTTAGCTGGTTTTTTCCTTATTGCTAATTATACTATAAACGCACTATCGCCTAAACTTGCTGGTAAATTTCAAGTAAGTGCAACGGTAATTAAACTAATCCCTATAGTTTTAATGGCTATAGTTGGAACTATCGTAGGATTGTTTAATGGAACACTCACTTACAATTTTACTAATATTGTTAGCGAAGCGGTTGGCGGAAACAGTAGTGGTCTTTTTGCGGCAATTGTTGCAACGGTTTTCGCTTATGAGGGATGGATAGTTGCTACTTCTATAAACGCAGAATTAAAAGATCCTAAAAAGAATCTTCCTTTGGCACTTATAATCGGTGCTTTAATCGTTGTAGTTGCTTATGTGCTTTACTATATTGGTGTGGCTGGCGGAGCAAAGAGCGAAGTTTTGATGAATGAAGGTGCCACGGTTGCATTCTCAAATGTTTTTGGGCAAGTAGGTGGGGCAATCTTAAACGTATGTATAGTTGTTTCTTGCCTTGGCACGCTTAACGGACTTATGGTGGGTGCTACACGTGGCATGTATGCAATTGCTGCTAGAGGAGAAGGACCTGCTCCAAAAATGTTTAATCAAATCGATAAAGCAAGTAATATGGCAACAAATTCATCTGTATGGGGATTGTTTGTATGTGCTGCGTGGTTAGTATATTTTTACGGCGCAAATCTTACAGAGGGCTGGTTTGGCGTGTTCAATTTTGATTCGTCAGAGCTTCCTATCGTTACTATTTATGCAATGTATATACCAATGCTTATTGCATGGATGAAAAAAGAAAAAGATCTTAGCGTATTTAAGAGATTTATTCTTCCTATAATTTCTATTATTGCATGTGTATTCATGGTGTTTGCCGCAGTGTGGGCTCATGGTGTAACTCCTTATTTATCTGCAAAGGAAGTAGGCGAATTCTCTTTCCCTGTTCTATTCTATCTAATAATCTTTGCGTTGGTAATGCTTGCTGGATTTTTCTTTTCAGACACGTATAAAAAACTAGCAAAAAAAGGTAATAAAGAACAAGAAGTCGTTGAAGAAAAAGAATAAGGTATTATTAACCCGACCTAGAATAGGTCGGGTTTTTAATATATTAAACGACGTAGTAATTTAAAAGTATGTTGATTTATTTGGTAAGTTGTGGTACAATATACCAGTAAAGTCTAGAGTTAACTATTGTTTTAAGTAGGATGTGTTTGATGAAGAAAAAAGATTTTAATAAAAAAGAATGGACTACCGTCATTACTACTAAAAAAGGCTTTGGTAGTATTAATATTGGCGAAGTCCTTCGATATAAAGATTTAATATTTCTAAACGTTGGAAGATTATTTAAGGTAAAATATAAACAAACAATTTTAGGTCCTTTATGGTTCATTATTCAACCATTATGTCTTACACTTATTCATACCTTAATTTTTGGTAATCTTGCAGGCTTAGCACCTAACGTTGTTCCAACTTTTTTGTTCTATATGGCGGCAAATATATTGTGGCTCTTCTTTTCTTCTTGCTTATCGGTTACATCGGTAACTTTTATTGGACATGCAAAGCTTTTTGGTAAAGTATATTTTCCAAGATTAACAATCCCGATTTCATCAGTTTTAAGTACGTCAATTAATTTTCTTTTAGAGTTTTCTATATTTTTGATTGCTATGCTTATTTATTACTTAAATGGTGCTAATATTCAAGTTAACTGGGTGGCTGCTTTAACTCCACTTTTCTTGCTTCAGCTTGGTTTGCTTGCAATGGGGTTGGGTATAATAGTTTCTTCAGTTACTGTAAAATACAGGGATTTACAAGTGCTGGTTAATTTCGGGCTTCAATTATGGATGTATTTAAGTCCCGTAGTTTACGGTGCTTCTTCTATAACAAACGAAAGTATAAAATCAATTATAATGTATAATCCTGTATCTGCTTCTTTAGAACTCATGCGCTACGGATGGCTTAGTGTTGGTTCTACCCCTTGGTATTATTGGTGTATTTCTTGGGGAGTAACACTAATTGTGTTATTTTTAGGTCTTATTCTGTTTAGCAAGGCGGAAAAGAATTTTATGGATACCGTTTAAGGGAGTAGAGTATGGATAATAGAGAAATAGTTATTAAAATAGATGGACTGACTAAACGCTATAGACTTGGAGTTATTGGTAGTGGAACACTTTATCATGACCTTCAAAGCCTTTGGGCTAGAATTAGAAAAAAAGAAGATCCGAATTCTAAAATTGGTAACGGAAAAGCTACTAACAAGAATAAAATATTTACAGCGCTTAAAAAAGTTGATTTAACGGTGTACAAAGGGGAAAGAGTAGGGATAATAGGTCACAATGGTGCAGGAAAAACCACTTTACTTAAGCTTTTAACTAGAATTACTAGCCCAACAGAAGGCGAGATTTGTATAAAGGGTAAAATTTCAAGTATGCTCGAGGTAGGTATGGGTTTTAGTGCGGAACTTACAGGTAGAGAGAATATTTATCTTAACGGTGCAATTCTTGGAATGACTAAAGCAGAGGTAAAAAGCAAGATAGAAAAAATAATCGATTTTTCCGAATGTAGAGAATTTATTGATACCCCCGTTAAACGATATTCAACGGGGATGTACGTTAAGCTTGCCTTTGCTGTTGCCGCTCATCTAGATTCTGATATTACAGTTATGGATGAGGTCCTTGCGGTGGGGGATATAGCTTTTCAAAAGAAGTGTATTACTAAAATGAGGGAGATCTCTGCTGACGAAGAAAGGACGGTTTTATACGTATCACACAATATGGATACCATACGTGAACTTTGTACGAGATGCATTGTATTAAATAGTGGCGAAAAGGTGTTTGATGGGGACGTAGAAAGTGCGATTAAAATTTATAATGATTGCATGGATAAATCCCTAAAATTGGATTGATTACCATAATTTATCAACTAATATTTGAAAAAAAATATTGACTTTGAAAAATAATTCGGTTATAATTATTAAAAAACAATAGGGATGGTCTAAAAACTTAAAAAAATGCTTGACTATTTGACATTCCTGTTATAAAATAGTATAGGTAATAAAGCGTTAAAGTGCGTTCCTATCGCCTTTTAAGAAAAATTAATTGAGTTTTTCTTTAAGGAAGGTTGAGAAAACGCAGTTATCGTTTTATATAAAAAAGGAAAAACAAAATACAAGTTATTAAAGGAGAAAAACTATGACAAAGAGATTGAAGAGAGTCTTAACGGCTGCTTTAGTCGGTGTAATGGCTATCAGTGCTTGTTTGTTCGGCACCTTAGGTGTTTCGGCAGATACCGCTGCAAGTCAGGAAGCTCAAAAGGAATTCGCTTCTATCATTACCACTTTTATGGCTAATGATCCTATCAAAGATGAAGACCTTGCTAACGCAGACGTTCAAGTTAAGCTTATCCAAGCAAAAGCTTATTACGATAAGATGGAAAGAGCTGAAAGAGAAAGTCTTGATTCAGACATCGCAGAAGAATGGGCGGCAATTTTAGACGTAGCTGGTGATGCTTTATCAGCTTACTCAGCTATGACTTCGCTTTCTATTTATCTTCGTGAAAACAATGCACCTAGAATTTCTGTACATAAAAAAGCTGATATAGATAAGGCTAGTTTATTATATCAAGCATTAGGCGAAGACAGCAATTCAAAGAAATTCGTTGATATGAGAATCGCATACGACGATCCCAATGCAACTCCTGCTAAATCATTCTTCCCTGATTTATATACATTAATTGGAGAAGCGCAAGCTGCGATCGACAAAGCTATCGCTGCTATTGATGCTATTTGGGCTGGAGTTGAAGTAATCGGTCTAGACAGAGAAGACGAAATCAACAATGCAACTGCAAAGATTGAAGCTGTTCTTCCTTCTGATCGTATAGAGATCACCAATATGGCTCTTTACAACAAAGCTGTTGACGAGTTAGCTGCTATCAAAGCAGAAGCTAAAGCACTTGCAGATGAAATCGATGCCCTTTATGCAACTGTAACTAGCAATGCAGGTCAAGAAGTTTATTATTCTAAAGTTAACGACATCAATGCATTAAAGGCAAGCTTCGACGCATTAGAAGAAACAGAGGCTAACGCTGTTCAAACTTACTTTAAGGCTGCTCATGTTGATCAATATAACAAATTGGTTGAAATGCTTGGCTACTGCGATACTGTAGCTACTGAAATTGAAAATGTTATTAATTTAATTAACGCTATTGGTACTGTAACTTATACCACAGAATGTGAAACTGCTATCGTAGCTGCTGAAACTGCTTACGAAGCTCTTGATGCAGACGTTAAGAATGTTGATCACATTACCAACTATCCTACTCTCGTTGAAGCTCGTACAGCATATGACAATATGAAAACTGCTATTGACAGTGTTATTGCACTTATCGATGCTATTCCTGATCCCGTTGTTTTAACTAACGATTGTCTAAACGCTATCGTAGCTGCTGAAACTGCTTATGATGCTCTTTCTCAAGATTACAAAGCAAACGTTCCTGCTGATAAATATGGCGAACTCGTAGCTGCTAGAGAAGCTTACGATGCTCTCGAAGCTGTTGTTAAAGCATGGATTGATAGGGTTAAAGCTTTCTACACTGGAAGCACCATTGCTGATATTTGGGATGCTGATCTTAGCGAAATAGCTGCTCTTGAAAATGAATATACTAATGTATTTAATGACAATGCTAGAGCGTACGTAGATGCTAAGGGTGCTACCACTGAACTCGCAGATATCAAAGCTATAGCTTTAGCTAACGTAGATGAAACTCAAGCAGATATTGATGCTCTTGCTACTACTGCTCCTAATGCAATCGTAGAAGCACTTTTAGCTGCTAAAGAAAAATTTGACACTTTACATAGCACTCAACAAGAATTAATCAACAAAACTGTATTAAATGAGAAGTGGGCTAAATATCAAGCTGTTTCTTATTTTGATAAAGCTGTTGCTAACATCAAAGCTAACGTAGATGCTGAAATATATATCGAACAAGATGTTACTATGATGAATACTTTGTTCGTTCTTTACAATGTATTAGACGAAGAAGGTAGAGCAATGGTTAAGTCTTATGCAGACCTTCTTGCTATTGAAGTTGTATTCAGCGATGCAGAAATCGTTGATTTATACGAAACAAATAAGGAACTCGCTGAAAAATTAGATGCTGAAATTGCTGAACTCGAAGGTCTTATTGAAGATCTCGAATCAGAAATTAACGATCTTAAAGGCGAACTTGATGCTGCTAAGTCATCAGCAAAAACCGCAACTATCATTGCGATAATTGCTCTTGTTGCTGCTATTGCTGGTATTGTTCTCGTATTTGTTAAAAAGAACTAATAAGTTTTTTCTTCTGAACAGTATAATAAAACTCCCCAATAATCTTGGGGAGTTTTTTATTGTTTTATTTGGCTGGAATTGCCTTGTGGTTAATACACAAAAAAGCCCCTTCATTATCGTGAAAGGGCTTTTATATTAAAGTTCAATAACGAACTTTTCTTCTGCACTTAAATCAACAACTTTACAATCGTTCATGTATGTGCATTCTGGAAGGATAATCATTGCCGAAAGTTCGGGTTGTGATTTTGGTAGTGGTGCTAAATGCCATACACAAGCGTTCATTTTGACAAGGGTGTTTTTTGGAACTATAAATGCTTTAGTGTGTTCTGGAACTGGTTTTCCTGCAGACGGTGGGGCAACGTGAAGAACCATATCGTCGTTTAAGGGTAAAATTAATTCACAAGTAGTTGTGTGATACTCTATTTGAGTAATTAACATGCTTTCAGGCTTTTTAACCAATATAGGGGAGAATGCTACTTGATTACCTTGATAGGCCGTTATTCTGTCAGGAAAGAAACGGTGCAATTCTCCGTTAAGAGAATATCCATCTGGATTACTCATTGAATAATATTCTCCAAAAGGCGCAAAAGCTTCTTTTGTTAGGGGTTGTGCTTTAATTGTTCTCATAATAATTCCTCCAATTTTTACATAAATTATTATACAATAGATTAATTGGAAAATCAATAGTAAATGGAATTTTTAGAAAGGTAAAAAAATAAGCAAATACTTTGTGCTGTAAATTACTTGAACATTTTTAATAGAACAAGCAACATGAATCATTATATTTTATAAAGATTTATGTAATGCATCAGTGTGAATTATCGTCTAGTCCTTGCTTATCAAAGAAGGTTTGTCATATGACGAGCGAACCTACGGTTCAAATCTCTAGTAAATTACAAAGAAAAAGCATAACCAACGCAAATGGTTGATTATGCTTTTTTGGTGATCCATCGGGGAATCGAACCCCGGACACCGTGATTAAAAGTCACGTGCTCTACCGGCTGAGCTAATGAATCATATATTGGTGCACCTTCAGGGACTCGAACCCTGGACCCACTGATTAAGAGTCAGTTGCT
>JAZUCS010000025.1:0-1504 GCA_045639245.1 Christensenellaceae bacterium | reverse complement strand
AAAGTCAAACTTAGTTTCTTCGTTTTCCTTTGCCCTATCGGTTGCTATAAACATTGCCTTGGGCTCACCGTCAAAACAGAAAAATTTATAGTCCGTTAGCCCTTCTTCTGAACTTTCTTTTGAGTCCTTCATAAACTTTTCGGCTATAATTCTTGGCTTAACGTGTTTATAGGGCCACTCTCTTCCGTTCCAAAAATAGTTGTTTTTTAAGCTTTTTTCTAATTTAATCTTAGCTTTTTCTTTATCTAAAGAAGCCTTGTCCTTACAAATAACTACTCCACCACTGTCGTGCGTGGTCTTTAACACGAATTGACTAGGCAATGCATCAAAATCAATATCTTCAAACTTATCCCATACTCCTAGGGTTGGAATTACGTATTCTTCACCAATTAATTCTGCAACGTACCCTTTTACTAAATGCTTGTCAACCATAGTGGCATAAATAGGCTTTCTATCGTAAAGTTTTAGCCACTGTAATTTTTCATTGAAAGTTTGTGGGTTTTTTAAGTTTAATTTCTTGTTAAACTTTAATCTGTAGCGCATTTTTAAATACTGCTTATCAGTTAAAATTCTTAATAAATTTCTCCTGTCAAATCTATCAACCCATTTAAGTAGAAAAATCCTAGTTTTTTCTTTCATAACTAATTGTTTCCTTCTCCTTGCTTATATGCGTAAAATTAACACAAGCAAAAATTTTACGCTTAACAACTTTTGCTTTATGTTTTATTTGCCTACTTTTTCAATTAAATTAATAAGTTTTTCTAGGCTATTTTTTTCGCCACAAAAGTCTATAACTTTTTCTCTCGCCTTTTGTCCAAGTTTTCGTTGTTCTTCACTACTCATCTCAAATATTTTAATAATTTTGTCCGCCAAGGCATTTGCATCGTTACAAGGAACTAGATATCCATTTTCCCCGTCGTCAATTAAATCTCTTGGGCCCGTCCTACAGTCGGTAGATATGCAAGGAAGCCCTATTGCCATAGCCTCGGCAAGGGCGTTGGGCATACCCTCGTAATCAGAACTCATTACGTAAACGTCCTTTTCCTTGTAAACGTTGTATAGTTCCTTGCTTCTGCCCATAAAAGAAACGGCGCTTTCCAAACCTTTCTCTTGCACGTAATTTTGAAGCCTCTCTTTCAAATCACCTTCTCCGTAAATTTGAAGGGACACGTCGTTATAACTGCTTGAAACTATTTCAATAGCGTCAATAAGCATTTTATAATTTTTTTGTTCGGTAAGCCTGCCTGCAGCAACTACTTTATGCGACTGTGCGTTGTATTCCGTTTTTTGATTTTCTACGTACGCAGAGTTTAGAGGGTTAGGTATTACTACCGATTTTTTCTGCACGGATTTCTTAAAAAACGATTTTTGGTCTTGCGATTGCAAAATTAACGCCTTGCAACCGTTAAAACACCAAGGCCAAAGTTTTTTCACCATAGGGTCATCCTGCCCTACTACCCAAGGACTAATACGTATAGTTTCTATTCTCGGGATATTTAAGCCT
>JAZUCS010000024.1:0-38713 GCA_045639245.1 Christensenellaceae bacterium | reverse complement strand
TAAAACCTTTTGCCGTGTCGCAAAAGGTTTTTACTGTGTAAACAATAAATCCCCAGATAGTCTGGGGGTCCAGTAAAGGTTTACCGTTGAGTAAAATCCTCCGTTTGTGTATAATAAAAGTTGCGACCTGCCAGTTGCAACAAATAAAACAAACGGAGGATTTATGAAAAAAGAAATTTTCACTGGAAATAGTTTAGCACATACAAAATGGAATTGCAAGTATCACATAGTATTTGCGCCAAAATATCGTCGAAAAGTATTTTTCGAGGATAAAAGGCAAGAGATAAGGGAAATACTGCGTACGCTATGCAAATGGAAAGGAGTAGAAATAATAGAGGGAGAAGTATGCCCCGACCACATACATTTACTTTTATCTATACCTCCCAAAATTAGCATTTCGGGATTTATGGGGTATCTAAAAGGAAAAAGTAGCCTAATGATATTTCAAAAATATGGTAACTTAAAATTTTCATACCGAAATCGCGAATTTTGGTGCAGGGGGTTTTATGTGGATACATCGGGCAAAGACACAAAAGCAATCAAAGAGTATATTAAAAATCAGTTAGAACAAGACAAACAAGCAGACCAGTTAAGTATATTCAACCCCAAAGACCCGTTTACGGGTAGCAAGTAAAAGGTGCAGGACTGGCAGGTCGTATAAATACGCACTTGTGCGTAAGCCAGAATAGTTTAGGGCTAATTGCCCGAAAAAGAAAAACCACCAGCTAGGCTGGTGGATATTTATTATTCTTATAATTGTATAAGAAAGTATAGAAAGTGCGATAAATTAATTATAATTGTTGATTTTATCAAGTTTATGTGTTATGATAATATAGGTAAAAAAATAAAAATGGGGGGAAATAAGTAAGATGTGGCCCTTTAAGAAGAAAAAACAAAAAACCTTTCAAAGTAAAATCGTAGTTTCAGATGGAAGCAAGTCTGACACTTCTTCTGGTTATACTAGACTTAAGGACAATATTTTATATATGAACGTAGATGGAAATTGTAAGGTTATTCAAATAGAATCTTCTCTTTCACACGAGGCAAAAACTACGATAATTTCTAATCTTGCCGTTAGTCTTGGCGCTACAGAGAAAAAAGTTATAGTAGTTGATCTCGATTTCCGTCGTCCTAAAGTTCATAGAATGTTTGAACTTGAAAGAGAATGCGGTATTGCTGAATATATGCAAGGCGATTCAGCACCTGAAAACTTTATTAAAAAAACAAAATATAATAACGTTGACGTAATTACTAGAGGCGCAGAAATTTATAATCCCTCAATAACTCTTCTATCGGAAAAGTTCGCAAAATTTATGGATTACTTAAAAGGTAAATATGATTACGTTCTTTTAGACTGCGCGCCCGTATTGCAAGTTTCAGATTACATTCATATTTCTAAAATATCAGATGGTGTATTATTTGTTGTTGCTTATGCGAGAACTATTAAGAGTCACGCAATTGAGGCGATTAACTTACTAAAGAAGAACAACGTTAAAATTTTAGGTACAGTATTCTCAATGTATGATAGAAAGAAAGATGCAGACAACAATGCGTATTTCAATCCTTACTATAACGATTATTTAAGATCTACTGAAGGAGAAGAAAAGTAAAACAAGGTAGAAGTGGTTTATGATTGATATTCACACTCATTTATTACCACTCGTTGATGATGGGAGTGTTAGCGTAGAAAACTCCTTACAGATGTTAAAAACACTTTATGAGAGTGGGGTGAAACACGTTATATTAACACCACATTATCGTGGTAAGTACGTTGCATCAAAAAAAAATTTAATGGAAAAGTTTAGTGAATTTAAAAATCTTGCTCAAGATATTCCGGTGGAACTTTATTTGGGGCAAGAAATATTTACTGATAAAAAAGCATTAGACGAGTTAACTCGTGGAGAGCTACTAACTCTTAACGAAAGTAAATACGTTTTGCTTGAATTCGATTTTTATAATAAATGTGACATTGTGGAATCAGTTTACGTTGCTAAAATTCGTGGGTTTATTCCCATTGTTGCGCATCCAGAAAGGTACACTTATCTTACCATAGATGATTTGGTAGAAATAAAAGAAATAGGTGGGCTTGTTCAGATAAACGCTGATTCTATTACAAAAAACGCAAACAAATTGGTTAAAAAGCGTGCTAAAATTATGCTTAAAAATAATGTGGTTGATTTTATTGCAAGTGATAGCCATGATTTTAGACCGATTGTGATTCAAGAAGCCAAAAGTATAATTGAAAAGAAATATGGTAAACAAATGGCTGAAAAACTTTTTGAAACCAATGCAATTAAAATTATAAAAGGTCAGACCTTGGTCTGACCTTTTAATAAATATAAATGTAGTCGGAGAAGTTATGAATACTATCAATTACGATAGGGAAATGATTAAAATTATAAAAGCATTAAAAGATAAACAAAAACTTTTGTTACATAGTTGTTGTGCACCATGCTCTTCGGCTTGTATAGAAAGACTTTTAGAACACTTTGATATTACCATCTATTATTATAATCCTAATATCGATGGGATGGAAGAGTTTTCTAAGCGAGCGTTAGAACAAGAAAGATTATGCGAGCATTATTCTATTCCCTTTGTAAAATGTGAGTATAACTCGGAAGAGTTTTATCAACAGGCAAAAGGGTTAGAAAAAGTTGTCGAAGGTGGTGAAAGGTGTTTTAAATGTTATTATTTAAGGCTTAAAAAAACGGCGCAATATGCAAAGCAGAATGGATATGATTTTTTTACAACTACACTCACTATTTCTCCACTTAAAAATTCTCAAAAATTAAACGAGATAGGTTTAATTATAGAAAAAGAAGTTGGGGTAAAGTTTTTGCCGTCAGATTTTAAGAAGAATGGAGGTTATCAACGTTCAGTTGAGCTCTCTAAGCAATTTGGATTATATAGGCAAAATTATTGTGGATGTGTATTTTCAAAAAAATAAATCTATAAAACAAAAAGGACTTGAATTTCAAGCCCTTTTTTAAGTTCTTAAATATTTAGTTTATGGAGTAACCCTATTTATGTCGCGAGGGAACATGGTTGCTTCTCTAACGTTTTTAAATCCTAAAAGATGCATAGTAAGCCTTTCAAGACCTAAGCCTAAACCACCGTGAGGAGGAGCACCGTATTTGTGAAGCATAAGATAAGTTTCAAACTGTTCGGGGTCCATTCCGCATTTTATCATTTTGTCAACTTGCATTTGATAATCATGCACTCTTTGTCCACCTGAAGTGATTTCTAAGCCTCTAAAGAGTAGGTCGAAAGAAAGAGTATATTCTGGATCAGCAGGATCGTCCATAGTGTAGAATGGGCGCTTTTTAGAAGGATAATGAGTGATAAAGATAAAATCACTATTAAATTCCTTTTTAGCGTATTTGCCTAAAAGTTCTTCTTCTTGGGGATCGAAGTCTTTCATGTCAGAGGGTTGATATTTGAACTTTTTCATCAAAAGCTCTTTAGCTTCCATAAATTTTAGCACAGGTATTTCTGTAATTTCAGGAACAACAGCGTGTAAAAGGTTGAGCTCTTCTTGATATTCTTCTTTTAGTAAGTTGAATATATATTTAAGAGCGCCCGTTTCCATATTCATAATATCGGTGAAACTGTTAATAAAGCCCATTTCAAAGTCCATAGAAATATATTCGTTAAGGTGGCGAGAGGTGTCGTGATGTTCAGCTCTAAATACGGGAGCAATTTCAAAAACTCTACCATAGACGCCAACTAAAGCTTGCTTATATAATTGTGGGCTTTGTGCAAGATAAACTTGCTTTCCAAAATAATCAAGCTTAAATACGTTAGTACCACCTTCAGCTCCTGCAAAATTGATTTTGGGAGATCTGATTTCGGTAAAACCATTTTTATTTAGAAACTCCCTAAATCCCCTAGCAATGCCTTCTTGCACCTTAAAAATAGCTCTTTCTTTAGGATTTCTTAGAGCAATAGGGCGAAGGTCTAAAATTGTGCTCATTTGAATATTATCAAGTTGCTTTTTATTTATAACGATAGGTAAAGCTTCAGCGGGAAGAGAGAGAATTTCAACGTTGTGAATTTGAAGTTCGTGTCTTTCATTACCCTTTGCGTCTAAACTGGAAACAACTTTACCGGTAACCTTAACGCAAGCTTCTTCGCATAGATTTTCATTCCAGCGATAATCGGAAAACTCTGGAGCGTATACGCATTGAATTAAGTCTCTTTCCGTTCTTATTATTACAAAGGAAAACCCTGTCATTTCACGTATACGGTGAATATATCCTGAAATGCTAACAACCTTACCGTCGTTTTCTTTAAATTCTGAAAAAGGAACGTTGGTGTTTATAATTTCGCCATTAATAGTGTTCATGTTATCTCCTTGAAATTAAGTGTATAAATATAATAAACCATACAAAAAAAGAAAGCAAGTATTTATTTAATTTTTATTAAAAATAAGGCAAACAAAACTAAAAATGAATAAAATAGTTGATAAAAATACCAAAATATGATATTATTTTAAAAAATATGTGCTGTAAGGAGTTTTTATGAAAATAGCTATTTCTGTAGAATCAACAAGTGATTTAAGCAAGGAAATGATTAATGAATTAGATATTAAAGTTATTCCATATAATATTGTTTTAGGAGATATGGCGTTTAAGGATGGTGAAAAAACTGTAGAAGAAATGTTTGCTTACGTTGATCAGTATGGGATATTACCTAAAACCAATGCGATAAACGAATTTGAGTATACTGAATATTTTGAAGAAATCTTAAAAGAATACGATGCAATAATTCATATTTGTCTTTCAAGTGGAATTACTTCGTCTTGCGGTAACGCTTTTAAGGCGTGTAACAACGTTAAAAATGTTTATGCGGTAGATAGTAAAAGTCTTTCAACGGGAATAGGCCTTTTGGCATTATATGCAAAAGAGTTGGCAAACGAAGGAGTAGAACCTTCTGAAATTGCAAAAAAAGTTCAAGAAAGAGCTGATAAATTACAGGTGAGCTTCGTTGTAGAAAGGCTTGATTATTTACATATGGGTGGAAGATGTTCCTCAATAGCACTTCTCGGTGCAAATCTTTTCCATATAAGACCAAGAATTATTTTAAGGGACGGAAAAATGTTGTCTGATAAAAAATATAAAGGTTCAATGGAAAAGGTTGTTGCTAAATATTGTGTTGATACGCTTGCAGAATTCAATACTCCCGATCTTGATAAAGTGTTTATAACATATACTTCTGCAACTGAAGGGATGATTGAAAAGGCTGAGTCAGCATTAAAAGATGCAGGATTTAAAAACATTTATAAAACACGTGCAGGTGGTACTATTGCTAGCCACTGTGGTAACAACACGCTCGGTATTTTGTATTTTAATGATGGTAAATAAAATTTAAAACGCTAAAGAACCACCGATAAAGTCGTTGCCTATAATGGATTTTTAAGACGTTATAAAAGAGTAGCAAAAATATTTGCTACTCTTTACTTTTTTCCTTTGCAAAAACACAGAACTTAACCTTGTTAAGTATAGTGTGTCATACTTAAAAAAGTACCATTAAATTATTTATATAAATTGATAATTGTTTTATTCTTTTTTATAACATAGTTATATGCAATTTTTGTGCCACTATTACGTTTAGATTTTCGGCTTAATGGGGGAACATATTTTTTGTGCTATTTATCTATATATTGGTAAGTAGACCTAATATATACTCTTTTAATAAAAGAATATTTTGCTTTAAGTGCTGTAACAGTTTCCCACGACAATTCCTCAAACTCACTCATACTACCAAAAAGAAAAGTTGTAGCGCCTTTATTGATAAGTTCTAGAATTATTTCTTTTAATGAAGATATAAGCTCTTCGTTTTTTTGTATACTACTATGTCCTATAAAGCAAACTTGCATATTATTACCCTTTTATCTCGTGGAATAACGATAAGAAATTCCACGAAGGTGGATAGATGAATATAAATGATGCAATCATTAAAAGGATTGAAGAAATTTGTAAAGAAAAAAATATAAATATATGTGAAGCGGTATTAAACGGTGGAAAATCACCATCTGCGATATACGATTTGATTATAGGAAGAACAAAATGTTCTAAGGTTTCTACGATAAAAGCATTTTGTCAAGGGGCAGGGATAATGTTGTCGGAGTTTTTTGATAAAAATTATTTTAATGATTTTGAAGAATAAGCGGTATAGAAGAAAAACCACGGGGATAACCCGTGGTTTTTCTTTATATGTCTAGAAATATAATTTATATAAGAGAAAAATCCCTATTGGACACGCCTTACATTCGGTGGTTTTAATTTATTTAGTATCTTGCGCTTGCTTCTTAAATAGTTCTTCCGTTGCGAAGTGTATTTTTGTTAAATGATTATAAAGGTCTGGGAAAATAAAGTAAGTATTTTCTGAATTGGCAAGATCGATAGCATCACCACGTCCCTTAAAATCATATTCAACGTGGCAACTATACATTGAAGGTACAGTGCGATTAAAATAGAAATCTTCGCCGTTATCTAAAGTACCTTTAAGGGTAAAACCTTGTTCGTTGTGAGTAAAATCTACAGTGCCTATCTTTACGAATTTTTGCTTGGAAGATGCCAAATATTCTACTCTTGCTTTCGTGCTGATCGAATATTCTCCGTTATAAACTTGCTGTCTAACGTTTTCTCGCTCCCATCTGTACCAATCGGGAACGTGGTTGAAATAGGTTTCTCCATTTGTTGCTTGTAAAAATCCTCTTTCGTTGAGTATCCATTCGTGTCCACAGTTAGTGCAGAAAAGTTTGTTGCCTTGAGAATTCATAGAAAACTCTTTTTTACAATGGGGGCATTGATATAATACTTTGTGTAAATTTTTTGCTCTATACTTTGACTTAATTTTAGTTCCGCTTTCTTGCCAATATTTAAAGTCGTCATACACAAATTCTTTTTCAAGCTTGGTTACAATTTCTTTTTCAGAGAGTGTTTGTGTTTCTTCCGCGGTGAATAGCAGTTTAAAAGTTGCAACTTGTTTTATTTTCTTATATGGGTGTTTTGCAAATTGTGGCGACATTATAAAGTTACCTTTCGCAATGCCCATAACTACTGGAACTTTACACAATTTAATAAGTCTACTATACGATTTCAGGTCAGCTTCTTCGTTAATGCCTGCAAAAGAAAATCTTGCTTCGGGGTAAATGGTTACTGATCTTTTTTGTTTACGCAATGCATATAAAATCTTTTTCACTACGTTAACGTCGGGCGTGAATTTTCTTTTATAGATACAGCCCAAAGAACGCATAAGCCACTCTCTGCCTGCAAATTCTTCAATAGATGAAACGAAAGCGGTGGTTTTTGGAAACAAAAATCTAGTAACGTAGCCAAAATCAATAAACGATGCGTGATTTTGTAAAATTAAATAAGGCCCCATAGTGCCTTTTACGTTAATTTTTTTTACCTTAAAGTTTGTTATAACTTTATAGTAAATTAAAATTATCCACATTAAAAGTTTAATATACCATGGTGTAAGCCAAGGGTTTTCTTGAGTATCGAATTTTCTTTTTCCTATTCCGATTTTGGTGAGTATCATAAAATCCTCGCAAAAAACATTATTAAATTAAATACATTATAGCATGAACAATAATTTTTGTATATGAATTCATTTAAATTTTATTTGTTTTTGCTTTAGAGTATACATTTTAATTAAAAATGTAAGTAAGCATGAAAAATACTTGACAAAAAAATTAAAATGATGTAAGATAATGAGGCTTAAAGAAGAAGTAACCCTTCTCGCCGTCGTTAATTAGGCGTACGGCTCAATACAAGAAAACGTTTTAAGGGAGTTTTTCCCGTGCGTTACGTCGTATTTTTTTGGGTTGCTATTTCTAATGGCAACCCGTTTTTTGTAGTGGGAAAAATATTGAGAGGTACAAGATTATTAAAAGGGAACATCAAATTAACGAAGAGATTCGCGATAGGGAGGTTCGTCTTATTGGGGACGATGGAATGCAACTCGGAATAGTTTCTTCACAAGAGGCTATGAGGCTTGCTGATGAAAAGGGATTGGATTTGGTAAAAATTTCGCCTAATGCAACTCCCCCAGTGTGCAAGATAATGAATTATGGAAAGTTCTTGTTTGAACAGACCAAGAAGGCAAAGGAAGCTAAGAAAAATCAAAAGGTTGTAGAAATTAAAGAAGTTTGGCTTTCTATGACTATTGACGTAGGTGACCTTAACGTAAAGGCTAAAGCTTGCCAAAAATTCCTATCAGCAGGTAACAAGGTAAAAGTTTCTATAAGGATGAGAGGGCGTCAAATGGCTCACTCGGAGTTAGGGCTAGGAGTTATGGAAAGATTCTTTGAACTTGTTAAAGATCAAGGTGTTATGGAAAAGAAACCGCAGACAGAGGGCAGAAACATCTGGATGATGCTTGCTCCTTTGAAAGCGTAAATAAAAAAACTAACGGAGGGTATATTTATGCCGAAAATGAAAACTAAAAGTGCGGCTAAGAAAAGATTCAAAGTAACCGCAAACGGTAAGATTAAGAGATCATGCTCAGGTAAGAACCACATTCTTACTAAAAAAGACAGAAAAAGAAAGAACAACTTATGCGCAGGTGCTTACGTAGATTCTACGCAAGAAAAGACCATTCAAACGCTTATTTACAATAAATAGTCAAGGAGAAAAAAGATTATGCGTATTAAAAGAGGAGTTAACGCTGTAAAAAAGCGTAGAAAAATTTTAAAGCTTGCTAAGGGCTACTGGGGTGGCAGAAGCAAGAGATATAGAGTAGCAAGAGAAGCCGTTATGAAGGCTCAGCTTTATTCTTATTTCGGAAGAAAAGCTAAAAAACGTGATTTTAGATCTTTATGGATTGCAAGAATTAACGCTGCATGTCGTATTAACGGAATTTCTTATAGCAAATTCATGTTTGGTTTGAAACTTGCAGGTATTGAACTAAACCGTAAGGTTTTAGCTGAAATCGCTGTTTCTGACGAGAAAGCTTTCGCAACCCTTTGTGAAACTGCAAAGGCAAAATTAAGCAAGTAATTAGTTTTAAAGCCTACCTTTTTTAAGATAGGCTTTATTTTGATTAAATGATTTTATCAAGACAAAACCCTTTAATTAAACTCGTTAAATCTCTAGGAGAAAAAAAGTTTCGTGATAGAGAAAATCTTTACGTTGTTGAAGGCGTGAAGATGGTTAAAGAAGCAATCGATAACGATTGTGAACTTTCGCGTGTTCTTATTACTCCTTCCTGCCTTGAAAAAGGTGGTGATTTTTTAGGTAATACGCCTTATGAGTTGGTGGATGAAGGGGTGTTTAAATCCATATCAAACGACGTTACGCCTCAAGGCGTTTTAGCCTTGGTAAACAAACCACAAACACAAGCAAAAACACCTGTTAATAATTGTATTTTTTTAGATGGTGTTGCAGATCCTGCAAACGTTGGCGCAATTATAAGAACGGCGGCGGCTTCAGGTTATAACGATATTTATGCATTTAACTGTGCAGACCCGTTTTCACCAAAAGCAGTAAGGGCAAGCATGAGTGGGATTTTTAAGGTTAGAATTCACGTTGGAGAGAGAAAGGAACTTATTGATAAAATAACTTCACCTATAGTCGTTGCGGATATGGGTGGAGAGAACGTTTTTTCTGCTAAAATTCCTGAGCCTTTCTGCCTAGTTATTGGCAACGAAGCCAGAGGGGTTAGCAAAGAAATGAGAGAAAGGGCGAATTATATAGTTAAAATTCCCATGCAAAACGAAATGGAAAGTTTAAATGCATCCGTTTCTGCTGGTATTTTAATGTATTCGCTACGTACTAAATTATAAATTAAGGAGAAAAATATGTCAGGTCATAGCCATGCAGCAAATATCGCTGCAAAGAAAGCAAAAACCGATGCCGCTAAAGGAAAAATCTTTACTAAAGTAGGTAGAGAAATTGCAGTAGCTGCTAAATCCAATCCCGATCCAGAAACCAATAGTAAACTTGCAGACGCTATTGCTAAGGCAAAAGCAGTAAATATGCCTAACGATAACATTAAAAGATGTATTGCAAAGGCTTCGGGCGAACTTGCAGGAGACAATTACGAAGAACTAACTTACGAAGGATATGGACCTGCAGGCAGTGCCGTTATTATTAAAACATTAACCGACAATAAAAACAGAACGGTTGATTTCGTTAGAACGGCAATGAGAAAACATGGTGGTTCTTTAGGAAACTCAGGTTGTGTTTCTTTTACGTTTACTAATATGGGTATTATCGTTATAGAAAAAACACCTAACCTTTCTGAAGATGAAGTTATGGAAATGGCTCTAGACGCTGGGGCAGATGATTTTATTGCAGAAGATGATGCATATGTTGTAAATACTTCTGTTTCAAGTTTCTCAGCGGTAAGAAAATATCTTGAAGGAAAGGGGTTAAACTTCTTTGAAGCACAAGTAACCATGGTGCCTCAAACTAAAATCACCCTAGAGGGAGATGAACTCGCTAAGTTCCAAAAGCTTGTTGATGCGTTGGAAGATTTAGATGACGTTCAAAATGTTTACCACAACGTAGACCTTCCTGAAGAAGAGGAAGAATAAAATTTAATATTTTAGAATAAAAGCGGGATAATTGCCTATACTTAAGTTGTCGGCAGGAAGTATATACCTTTTAATGAGTATTTGTTAAAAGACTACTAAAGATAAACTGCCGTTAATATAAACCGCTTGAAATAGGTTAGAGAAAAATTATATTCTCCGCTTATATTTTAAGCGGAGATGAAGGGCGAAAATTTCGCCCTTTTATTAAATTTTTTGGAAATTTTTACATTTTAAGGTTTTTTCAATTAAAATTGTGTTAAAATATAATTAATTAAAGAAAAGGAGTAAATTTTATGCGTAAAATATTTAAAATCCTTTTAGTAGCAATTTTATCGTTGTTTTTGTCTATTAGCGCAGTAGGTTGTCAGTTTATAAATCCCAACTACACGCCAAATAACAGCGGTTCTTTAATGAATTCACAAATGGCCTCACTCAACGTTCATTTTGAAAAAAATGAGGATGAAGGACAAGATCCTTATACGCTAGCTGAAGCTTATGAGAAAGTATTTAGAACTTCAGTTGCCATTGATATAACAAACGCAAGTGGTTCAGGTAGTGGAAGCGGAGTTATAGTGGATATTAAGAATTCGGGCAACTACGTTTATATAATCACTTGTCATCACGTTATATCAAGTGGTGGGGAAATAAGCGTTTACGTTCCAGACCAAGAGGGTAAATACGATAACGAAGATTTCATTTTTAAAGGATATATTGGTAATCAAATATATTCAAATAACGCAGTTACTTTAGTTGGTGGAGATAACGTTTCTGATATTGCCGTAATTAAAATTAATCTTGACAAGCCTGCTGTTTCTGGGAAAAAACTTTCTATGGAAAAAATACAAAAAGCAAAGGTTATATCTTCTAATCATAGTGTAAGAGTGCTTGATACTATTTTTGCTATAGGCAACCCCCTTGGAGAATTGCCTGGAAGCGCTACCGCAGGGGAAATATCTTATCTTGAAAGAGAAGTGGTAGTTGGCGAAGTTGGTCTTATGAGACTTATGCAAATTTCCGTTTTAACAAATCCTGGAAATTCGGGTGGTGGATTGTATAATCTCTACGGGGAACTAATTGGTATTACTAACGCGGGCAATACATCTTACGACGGGATAAACTTTGCAATACCGGCAACAATGGAAAAGCGTAATAATGAAGACGAAGATAATGGATTCATTTCTATTGCATCACAGCTTATTGCAACTGCAACGGAAACCAATTATGGATACGTTAGTGGTAGATGGAATATTGGAATTAGTGTAGATTCTTATTCTTACAGAGGAATTAGTTACGTTATAGTTACAGACGTTGGCGAAGGTACTAATGCAGCATTAGCAGGTGTAGAGGTTGATTCCTTAATTGAATCAATAAGCTTCGATGGTCAAACTTATACAGTTACGCCTAGTAATTTCCCAAGTTATGTTGGACAAATGAGAACTACGCTAGGACTTGGAGATAGTTTCACCCTTTACGTGATGAAAAGATCTATCGTTGGAACTACTACGCATGCAGAAGTGTCCGTTACAATCGCAGTGGCAGATTACATTTTCTGTGATACTGGTATGTAATTAAATTAAAAAGGAAAAAACCGTTGCAATTTGCAACGGTTTTAAATTTTAAAAAATTTCAAAGTTAAATATGTGTGCAGTAGAAGATCCGTAATCGTTTGTTTTTCTTTCGCTGTGATAAGTGCTAATGGGAATAAAACGAACGGCTTTTGTAGTGACGTTTAATTGGTGTTTTATAAAGCGTTGATGATTGTCGGTTATCTCTATTATAGTGTTCCAATTGCCACAATCATCTAATACATCAATTTTATAATGTTTGATTAGGCACTTGGGGAAGCCAAAGGTAGTATTATTGTAGCTTTTTGGATAAAATAGCGTTGAAGAGGTGTGGAGTGCATCAGGGTTTCCGTCGGTATATTCTCTATCAAGATCGCTATCCAATACTAAGCGAACGCCTTTTATTAGAGTTGGAGCATCAAGAGTGTAGGTGATTGCCTTATTGGTTTTTCCAAAATATCCGTTGTCATTGCCCCATATGCGACGGTCTATTCCGTTTAGTAATGCCGAAGCATCTCCGTATTCCGCTGTTAATTTAGCACTTTTTGCAAGTTCGGATGGCGTTCTCTTAAACCCTGGCAAGAAACAATCATTGTCCATTAATATTTCTTGGATTTCTTTTATTTTGTTTTTGCAAGCTTCGCGTGGTAAAAGCCCGTATTTTACAGCAACAGAAGCAGCTGTTCCCGTTGCTTGACCAATTAAACCTATAGTTCCCATAACACGAGTGGAGCTGAATGCAACGTGCGATGCACTAATATTTCTACCTGCAAACATAAGGTTGTTAACGTTTTTAGAGTAAAGAGACCGTAGGGGAATTGAATAGGGTTCAGAAAGTCTACGTTTTTGTAAATGTCCTTCGCCTTTAGCGTTTATATAGAAGCCTCCGGGCAAATGATTGTCAATTTGCCATCCTCCGTAAGCAACCGTGTCTTCAAAACGGGGGCAATTTTCAACGTCGTGCTGGGTTAAAACGTAATCTCCAACATATCTACGACTTTCACGTTTGCCGGGTAAAAAGCCCACCCACTCAAGTTCCCAGTTTTCTACTCCGTGGTCGCCGTGGTTTTTCATATGATCCCAAACACCGAAGGCGATTTTTAAGAGTTCATCGCGTATTTCTTCGGTATCGTCTATGCTGTTTTGCATACCACCAAGTTCAATCCAATAAAAATTCGTATTTATTGCGTAAATATTGTGTGGCTTATTATTCATTGCTTCGTCGTCAGAGAAGTCGTATGCCCACGAGGGTGGTGTATACTTAACGGGTTTATCAGTTTCTCGGCATTGAAGAAGTAGACTCATGCCCATCGTATGATTATCGGCTACGTTAAGACCGAATTCTTCGTTAAATTCACTTTTTGCTTCTCTACCAACCTTAAATTCAGCTCCAGTTAAGGGTGCTAAGATACTATCGCCTGAACTATCCACGAAAATTTTAGCTTCAACCTCGTGCCAAGTATAAGTAGTTAATTGAAAACCTTTTATACTTTTAATTTCTCCGTTTTCCGTTTTAGCATCAGTACATGCACAATTAAGAATAAGGTCAATATTACGTTCAAAACGCACCTTTTCATATAAAAGCGCATCCCAAGTGCTCCAATTTCTCTTGGGGTTACGGTACATGTTTTCAAGTTGTATTTCTTCCATAATGCCCGTTTCTTGTAAATCACGAACGCGAGTACCTGCTCCCGATATCCACATACGGATTTCACTGCTAGCATTACCACCAAGTACGGGACGATCGTGCATGAGTGCAACCTTTGCGCCTTGTCTTGCGGCGGAAATTGCCGTAAACATACCCCCAATTCCTCCACCAATTACACATATATCAACTGTATGACGTTTAGTTTGTAACAAATCTTTCATATATCCTCTTTTAATTGCCGGGTGTTTTCCACTTGACAACGTATATAATTATGATATAATAATCATACCATATCACGAATTAATAATCTTTTTATTGTGTGATAAAAATATTGTATTTTGTGATATATTTGGAGATAAATATGGAACTGCTTTCTCATTATATAAAGTATCAAAAGGAAAAAAACAACGAAATTGTAAATTGGGAAAATCATCTTATAGGGGAGAGGATATCCTATTCTTATAGAGATACTGAATACAATCGTGGTACTTATCCATCTAATTTACATTATCACGATTATTATGAGTTGGTGGTTTTTGAAGGAGGAGAGGTTTCTTACGTTTGCGAAGGGCGAGTGCATAATCCAAAACGTGGGGACGTAATTTTAGTCCCACCAAGTAAATTTCATATGTCTGTAATCAATTGCGAAAGTACTAGATATAAGCGCCACGTGTTTTATTTTTATCCTTCGGCTTTTGATACAATTGGATATGGCTCACTTACTTGCTTTTTAGAGAAAGTGAAGGAAGGGGAAATTCTCACTTTTAACAGTATAGAGCTAAGACAAAAATTTATGGATGCTCTTTCTGATTTAAGGGAAGTTTTTAAGAAGGATTCTTCTGCGCTTGAGTGTGCTTTGGGGTTATCTTACGTTATTCAAGTTTTCTATTTGTTAAATCAAAAACAACTTCAAAAAAAAAGTGAAAAGGAATGTTTGCCTAAAAAAATTCTTAAATTGCAAGAGTATGTTGACAAAAATTTTGCGGTGATAACATCGGTAAAACAAGTTGCAAAACAATTTTTTTATAGTAGAGAATACGTTTCAAGGTTGTTTAGAAAATATTTTGATACTACCATATCCGATTATATTATGAAAAGGCGAATTTCTAAAAGTCAATCGCTAATTATAGAGGGGCATGCATTGATTGACGTAGCTTTTCAAGTTGGTTTTGGTTCTCTTTCTACCTTTATAAGAGCTTTTAAAATGGTTACGGGAATGCTTCCATCAGAATATCGCAAATTACGCAGAAAAATATTGTAAGATAAGTAAGGCTTTTTAGCGCAAATAAATCATTAAAAAAACGACACAACCGAGAAGGTGTGTCGTTTTTAATTTTTTATTTATAATTATTTACATTCGTCTGCCTTGCCTGCGCAACCTAAAACGTTAATGAGTTTATGTTTAACGATTTCTTTAATGTTTGCTCTTGCAGGCTTTAAGTATTCTCTTGGGTCGAACTTAGAAGGTTGTTCGTTAAAGAACTTTCTAACAGTACCAGTCATTGCTAAACGAAGGTCAGAGTCGATATTGATTTTACAAACTGAAAGTTTAGCTGCTTGTCTTAACTGTTCTTCGGGAACGCCGATAGCATCGGGCATTGCGCCACCATTCTCGTTAACCATCTTAACGTATTCTTGAGGAACAGATGAAGAACCGTGTAAAACGATAGGGAAGTCACCAAGTTCTTTTGCAACAGCTTCTAAAATGTCAAAACGGAGTGCAGGAGGAACGAGAATGCCTTCTTCGTTTCTAGTGCATTGTTCAGGTTTAAATTTGTATGCGCCGTGAGAAGTTCCTATAGCGATTGCAAGTGAATCAACACCCGTTCTCTTAACAAATTCAACAACTTCTTCGGGCTTTGTATAGCTTTCAGCACCGTGTTCTACTTTAACGTCATCTTCAATGCCTGCTAAAGTACCGAGTTCGCCTTCAACAGTAACACCTCTTTCGTGAGCATATTCAACAACCTTTTTGGTAAGAGCGATGTTTTCTTCGAAAGGAAGATGGCTTCCGTCAATCATAACGGAAGTAAAGCCACCATCGATGCAAGATTTACAAGTTTCAAAATCAGGACCGTGGTCAAGATGTAAAACAATTGGAATTTCAGGGCATTCAATAACCGCAGCCTCAACGAGTTTTACAAGATAGGTGTGGTTTGCATATGCTCTTGCGCCCTTGCTAACCTGTAAAATTACAGGCGAATTTGTTTCTTTACATGCTTCGGTAATGCCTTGAACAATTTCCATATTGTTCACGTTGAAAGCGCCGATTGCATATCCGCCTTTAGCGGCTTGTTCAAACATTTTCTTAGAGTTTACTAATGCCATATTTTTTTCTCCAAATATAATTTTTCATAATGTTTATCGTAAAATTTTCCGACAAGTACTATTATACAATTTTTTTTCGTAAATATCAAATAATTTTGTTTATAAATCATTAAATTTGCTTTATAGTTTTTGATAAAAGTAGTATAATATTATTAATAATGGTTTTGAGGTGTTTTATGAAGGACGAAAGGATAAATTTACTTGCTAAAAATCTTATTAATTATTCGTGTGCACTAAGAAAAGGTGAAAAAATATTAATAGAAGCAAAGGGTGTTGATTACATGTTGGTTAGCGCATTAGTTAAAGAAGCATATGCAGTTGGCGCTATGCCCTTTGTGGAAATGTTTGACAATAGGGTAACAAGGGAGATTCTCTTAGGCCAAACGGAAGAACAGGCTAGATTAAGAACAAAATACGATGCTTTTCGCATGCAAGAAATGGATGCGTATATAGGCATTCGTGGTGGCGAAAACTGTAATGAAAATGCAGATGTTCCTTCAGATAAATTAAAAATAGAAAGTCAATTTTATACTCATCCCGTTCATCATGAAATTAGAGTGAAAAAAACTAAGTGGGTAATTTTGCGTTATCCCAACCAAGGTATGGCTCAAGCGGCAGGGACTAGTACTGAAGCTTTTGAAGATTTTTATTTTAAGGTATGCAATCTAGATTATTCTAAGATGGATAAGGCAATGGACGCGTTAAAACAAAGGCTAGATAATGCTGATAAGGTTAGGATTATAGCAAAAGATACCGATATTAGTTTTTCAATAAAAGGTATTGGAAGTAAAAAATGTTCTGGACATTGCAATATTCCTGATGGGGAAGTTTACACTGCTCCCATTAAAAATAGTGTAAACGGATATATTACCTATAATGCACCATCAGTTAAGGATGGTTTTAAGTTTGAAAACGTTTCTCTAACATTTAAGGATGGTAAAATCATCAAAGCAACGGGTAACAATACGGAAAAACTAAACGCTATTTTTAATACAGATGAAGGGGCAAGGTACGTTGGTGAATTTTCATTTGGAGTAAATCCTTATATAGTTAAACCAATGGGAGATATACTTTTTGATGAGAAAATTTCCGGATCTATACATTTTACTCCCGGTTCTTGCTATGAAGATTGTAATAATGGTAACAACTCGGCTATTCATTGGGATTTAGTTCAAGTTCAGACGGAAGAATATGGTGGGGGTGAAATATATATCGACGGAGAATTGATAAGAAAGAACGGATTGTTCGTGCCAAGTGATCTTGTTTGCCTTAACCCTGAAAACCTTAAATAACTTTAAAGAAGAAAAATTACGAAAAAAAGAAAAAAAAGGCTTTTAAATGATAATTTTAACGCAATATTGTTTGACTAAAGTTGGTTTAATTTATATAATAAAATATGGAAAATTTTGAAATATTATTTTTGGAGGATACATTAAATGTCTAAAGTAACTAAAGTTGCTATCAACGGATTTGGAAGAATTGGTCGTCTTGCATTCAGACAAATGTTTGGTGCAGAAGGATATGAAGTTGTTGCTATTAACGACCTCACCAGTCCTGAAATGCTTGCCCACCTTTTAAAATATGATACGATGCAAGGAAACTATGTTGCAGCTGGTCATACTGTAGAAGCTAAAGAAAGCTCAATTGTTGTAGATGGTAAGGAAATTACCATTTATGCAAAAGCAAATGCTGCTGAGCTTCCCTGGGGAGAACTCGATGTTGACGTAGTGTTAGAATGTACTGGTTTTTATACCAGTAAAGCAAAGGCTCAAGCTCATATTGATGCTGGTGCAAAGAACGTTGTTATTTCAGCTCCTGCTGGTAACGACCTTCCCACCATCGTTTACAACGTTAACCACAAAACTTTAACTAAGGAAGATCATATTATTTCTGCTGCATCTTGTACCACCAACTGTCTTGCTCCTATGGCTAAAGCTCTTAACGATTACGCTCCCATAGTTAGTGGTATTATGACTACTGTACACGCTTACACTGGAGACCAAATGATTCTTGATGGACCACAAAGAAAGGGTGACAAGAGACGTTCTAGAGCAGGTGCTATGAACATCGTTCCTAACTCTACTGGTGCTGCAAAAGCTATAGGTTTAGTTATTCCCGAACTCAACGGCAAACTTATCGGTGCTGCACAACGTGTTCCCACTGCTACTGGTTCAACCACCATTCTTATCGCAGTTGTTAAGGGTAAGGACGTAACTAAAGAAGGTATCAACGAAGCTATGAAGGCTCAAGCTACCGAATCTTTCGGTTATAACACAGATGAAATCGTTTCTTCTGATGTTATCGGTATGAAGTACGGCTCACTCTTTGATGCTACTCAAACTATGGTTTCTAAGATTGACGATGATACTTATCAAGTACAAGTTGTTTCTTGGTATGATAATGAAAACTCTTACACTAGCCAAATGGTTAGAACCATTAAATACTTCTCTGAAATTAAATAGTTTCATTTAAGTTAAAACAAAAACCTTCCTTTTTGGGAGGTTTTTCTTGTTATATGAGATTTTGTGTGGTATAATCTATATTAGATAAAAAATAAGTTTATATAATGATAACATTATAATGGAGATGTAATGGACGTTAATGATTACGTTTACGCAGTATATAAGGAAAGGAGCTTTTCACTTGCAGCAAAAAAACTTTTTGTTTCTCAACCAGCACTTTCCGCGATGATAAAAAAAGTGGAAAACAATATGGGTATTACTATTTTCGATCGTTCAACTTCGCCTATAACCTTAACGGAAGCTGGTAAAATTTATATTAAATCAATTGAGGAAATGCAATCTCTAAAAAAGAGGCTTGAGGAGGAGTTATCAGACCTTCGTGGACTGAAAACGGGTAAAATTGTCGTTAGTGGAGAAAACTTTGTTTCTTCATTTATTATGCCCGAAGTAATTATGCGTTTTTCAGAAAAATATGAAGGAATTAAGGTGGATTTGGTGGAATCAAACTCTCCCGACCTTAGACAGCTTTTGTTGAGCGAAGAGGTAGATCTTTTAATTGCTCATGATTTTGATAAAAAACTTTATTCTTGCGAGCCATTGTTTGACGAAATGTTGCTTTTAGCAGTTCCTGAAAGACTAAAAGTAAACGTACATTTAAAAAATTACGCACTAAGTTTAGAGGATGTTAAAAGGGGAAGGCATTTAGATAAGCACTGCCCTACAATTAACCTTAAAAATTTTAGTGAAGAAGAATTTCTGTTCTTAAAAAAAGGTAATGATATGTATAGGAGAGCGCAGGTGCTTTGTGAACAAGCTGGTTTTATTCCTAAAACTGTTATTACTTTTGATCAGCTTATAACGTCTTATAATATGGCTTGTGCTGGTATGGGTATCGCCTTCGTTACTGATATGCTCGTTGCAAAAAGCAGGGGCGAAAAGGTTGTTTATTACAAGCTTAATTCCAATGAAATTATTAGGCATATGTTTATTGGTTACAAAAAAAATCGGTATATAAGTAAATCTTGTAGAGCATTTATAGAAGTTGCTAAAGAAGTTTATAAAGACAAAATATTGTAAGCAATAAAAAAGTAGAAGAGCAAAGCCGAAAGGGTATTTGCTCTTTCTTTATGTAATGGCAAAAGTTATATAAAAAAAATTATAATATATATAACGTTAAAATTATTAAAATGGTTGTAAAAAGAAAATATAAGTGTTATAATTAACTTAATAAAATAAAAGAGGCAAAAAACATATGAAAACTATAGTAATAGGAGTTATTGGAGCAGACGTTCACGCAGTAGGAAACAAAATTATTGAATACGTTTTAAAGCAAGAAGGCTACAACGTAGTTAATATTGGCGTGCTATCCTCACAAGAAGATTTTATAAATGCTGCAATCGAAACTAAAGCAGATCTTATTCTCGTTTCATCGCTTTATGGACAAGGTGAAATTGACTGTCGCGGAATGAGGGAAAACTGCATAGAAGCAGGGATTGGAGAAATTCCGCTTTTCGTAGGTGGAAACATTGTTGTTGGTAAACAGAATTTTGAAGAGGTAAGAGCAAGATTCGAAGCAATGGGATTTAATAAAGTTTACGCACCCGGCGTATCTATAAACGAGACTTTGCCCGATATTAAAGAAGTATTGGGAGAGTAATTTAATGAGCCGTTATCTAATGATAGATTTCGGTTCTACTTTTACCAAGTTAACGGCGGTTGATTCTGAGAAAGAAGATATAATTGCTACGTCAAGTCATTTTACCACGGTTGATACCGATATTTCCATAGGTTATAAAAATGCGTTAAAAGAGCTTGCGATAAAACTTGGAGAAGAAAATCCGAAATTTGATAAAATCATAGGGTGTTCCTCGGCGGCGGGGGGCTTAAAGATGGCGGCGATTGGGCTAGTTAAAGAACTTACGGTTGAGGCTTCAAGAAGAGTTTGTCTTGGAGCGGGAGCGAAAGTTGAACTTGCTTTTTCGCACCACCTTACTAATAGTGACGTTGATAAAATTATCGAAAAAAAGATAGATATTATTTTGCTTTCTGGGGGAACGGACGGTGGAAACACCGAGTGTGTACTTTTTAATCAGCAAAAGCTTTGTGAAAGAGGCGTTAAAATACCAATCATATTTGCTGGTAATAAAAATTGCACAGATGAAATTAAGGCTTTGGCAGAGCAGTATCACATGAACGAGTATTATTGTGAAAACGTTATGCCGAGATTAAACGTTCTAAATATCGACGATGCTAGAAACACCATTAGAAAAATCTTTCTAGAAAATATTATTGAAGCTAAAGGCGTAAAGAAAATTGAAGGGGAGATTGATAGAGTAATTCTTCCCACGCCGGAATCGGTGCTGAGAGCGGTAACTCTTCTAGCTGATGGATACATGCATGAGCGTGGACTAGGAGAGATTGTTGTGGTGGATATTGGTGGAGCAACTACCGATATGTATTCAATTTGTTCTGCATCGGCAAAGAGGAGCGACGTAGTTATTAAGGGGCTTGAAGAGCCATATGCAAAAAGAACGGTTGAGGGCGATCTTGGTATGAGATATTCTGCGCTCGGTGTTCTTGAGTCGCTTACAGAAGAAGAGATTAAGTTAATAGATCTAGACGAAGGTGTGGATTTAAGAAAAGAGTTGTTATATCGCCACGAAAACGTAGATAGCGTACCACAAACGGAAGAACAAGCAAAAGTTGATATTATTATGGGCAGAATCTGTGTGGATAAAGCTATGAGTAGGCACGTGGGTAAAATGGAAGAGGCCTACACTCCAATGGGTATGCTTTATAATCAATATGGTAAAGATTTATCCAAGATAAATTACGTTGTCGGTACTGGCGGAGTTCTCGTTCACAACAAAGAACCTGAAAAAATATTGAATGCGGTAGAATATACTCGTAAAAAAGGGCTTGAATTAAGACCGATTAACCCGAGATATCTACTTGATAAAGATTATATACTTGCTTCAATGGGGCTTTTAGCTGAAATCGACCCGTTGTTGGCGCTTAAAATTATGAAAAAGCACGTAGTTGCAATAAATAAAAATTAAAATTATACGGTGAGAAAAATGGTAAAAAACAAGAAATTAACTGAAAAAGAATTTTTAGCAGAAAGAGAAGAAGTTCTTGCAACTTGGAAGACGGGCAATGATAAACATCTTGAATTCGAGGAAGCGATAGCTTATTTAAAATCTGTTCCCGAACATAAGAATTTCGCGGAAAAGCTTGCTAAGGCAAAGAGAGAAAAAGCAAGAACGTTGGTTCAACCTCGTGCGGGCGTTCCAGTAATCAACAAACATATTGAGCTTTTACAGTTTTTAGAAAAAGCCGGAGCGGACTTTTTGCCTAGCACTATTGATAGTTATACACGTCAAAACAGATACGTTGAAGCTGAAGCAGGCATTAAAGAAAGCATGATGAACGACAGAGCGTTATTAAATGGTTTCCCCTGTGTAAACTATGGTGTTTCGGGCTGTAGACAAGTTTATGAAGCGATTAATGTTCCCGTTCAAGCAAGACACGGAACTCCCGACGCAAGACTTTTGGCTGAAATTATTCACGCATCAGGATGGACTTCTAACGAGGGTGGTGCAATTTCCTACAACCTTCCATATGCAAAGAGCGTTTCTTTAGAGGACACTATTAAATATTGGCAGTATTGCGATAGATTAGTTGGCTATTATGAAGAAAGAGGCATTCATATTAATAGAGAACCTTTTGGACCTTTAACCGGAACGTTAGTTCCCCCTTGTATTTCTAACACCGTTGCTATAATCGAGGCTCTTCTCGCAGCTGAACAAGGCGTTAAGAATATAACTGTTGGATACGGTATGGGTGGAAACGTTATTCAAGACGTTGCTGCAGTTCGTGCACTTCAAGAACAAACAGAAGAATATCTTGATAAATATGGATATAAAGATATGGTTGTTACTACTGTATTCCATCAATGGATGGGTGGTTTCCCGCATGATGAAACAGAGGCATTAGGTTTAATTTCTCTCTCGTCGGCAGTTGGTGCTCTTTCAGGTGCTACTAAGATGATTACAAAAACTCCTCACGAGTCTGTTGGTATTCCTACTAAAGAAGCTAACGCACAAGGCATTAAGGCAAGTAAGTTAGTTACTAGACTTTTGTGTGACCAAAAATATCCCGATTGCAAAGAACTTAAAGAAGAAATCGACCAAATTAAGAAGGAAGTTAATTGCTTAATGGATGCAGTGATGAAGGTTGGTGAAGGTGATTTAGCTGTAGGTACTGTTAAGGCGTTTGAACAAGGATTAATTGATATTCCTTTTGCACCAAGCAAATATAACGCAGGTCTTATTCTTCCCGTTCGTGATAATGATGGGCATATTAGAATTTTCGAATTCGGCAATCTTGCATTAAGCGATGAAATTAAAGAATTCCACCGTAAGAAAATTAAAGAAAGAGCTAAAGCAGAAAATAGAGAAGCATCGTTCCAATTCACTATTGACGATATTTATGCAGTTAGCTTAGGTCATATCGTTGGTAGACCTGATTACGGCAACTTCTAACTATAAAATCAAAAAAACTATTAAAGAGGAAATAAAAATGAAAATTATAGACGTTATTTTAACTAAATCTTATACTGGATTTTATTTTGACGACCAAAAGGCTATTAAGCAGGGTGCAGGACACGACGGATTTATGTATGTTGGTGAACCCGTTACCGAAGGTTTTTCTTCTATTCGTCAAGCAGGTGAAGCTATTTCCGTTCAACTCGTTTTAGAAGACGGAACGGTTGGTTACGGTGATTGCGCAGCAGTTCAATATTCGGGTGCTGGTGGAAGAGATCCATTATTCTTAGCTTCTGACTTTATTCCATTTATTGAAGAAAAGATTAAGCCTATGCTTATTGGTGAAGACGTTGCGCTTTTCCGTCCTCTCGCTGAAAAATACGATAAATTAGTTGTTGACGGTAAGCGTTTACATACTGCTATTCGTTACGGAATTTCTCAAGCTCTTTTAAATGCTACGGCAAATTCTCGTCGCGTTACAATGGCTGAAGTAATTCGTGAAGAATATAACGTTGATGGTAAAGTTTACGAGCCTATTCCAGTATTTACTCAATCGGGTGATGATAGACAAATTAACGCAGATAAGATGATAATTAAAGAAGCAGACGTTCTTCCACACGCACTTATTAACCACGTTGAAACAAAGCTTGGTAATAACGGCGAAATTCTTTTAGATTATATTGCATGGCTTAGAGATAGAATTTTACAACATAGAGTTAATAAAGATTATGCTCCTACATTCCATATTGACGTTTATGGAACAATCGGTCTTGCGTTTAACTACGATGTTGATAAAATGTTTAACTATCTTTTAGAATGTGAAAAAACAGCTAAACCCTTTAATATTCGTATTGAAGGACCTATCGATACTGGTGATAGAGAAGGAACTTTGCATTACGAAAAAGTTTTAACTGAAATGCTTGATAAAGCAGGTAGTAAGCTTCAAATAGTTGCAGACGAATGGTGTAACACATTAGAAGATATTAAACTTTTTGCTGATAATCACGCAGGTCACGTTCTTCAAATTAAAACGCCTGACCTTGGTGGTGTAAATAACGTTGCTGAAGCTATTATATATTGTAATGAAAAGGGTGTTGGTAGTTATTGTGGCGGAACTTGTAATGAAACGGATCAATCTGCAAAAACCACTACTAACATTGCAATTGCTTGCCGAGCTCTTCAATGCCTTGCAAAACCTGGTATGGGTGTTGACGAAGGATATATGATTGTTAAAAATGAAATGAACAGAGTTATTGCAAGTGCAAATAGA
The DNA here is from genome assembly GCA_045639245.1 of Christensenellaceae bacterium. Taxonomy (GTDB): domain Bacteria; phylum Bacillota; class Clostridia; order Christensenellales; family Borkfalkiaceae; genus UBA1259. Next base: position 14,347 of record JAZUCS010000024.1, on the reverse strand, counting down.
CGTTCAAAATAATAAATAATTATGCAAATAAAGTCTTTTTGCCTTATGTTAAAATAACGTAAGGCAAAAAGTATATACGGAGTTTTTTATGAAAATTGGTGTAGCAGGCTCGTTAGAATCTAACGATGCTCTTATCACTGTAACCCCATCTAATGGGTGCGAAATAGAAATTGAAAGTATCGTTTACGATTTTTTTCACGAACAAATAGAAAAAGTAATAAAAGATACGCTAAAAGATTTGAAAATTGATAACTTAAAGGTAAATTGTCGTGACAAGGGGGCACTCGATTATACCATTAGAGCAAGGCTCATTACAGCGATAAGCAGAATGGAGGAAAGAGAATGAGAAGAAGTTTGCTTTTTATGCCGGGCAATAATCCTGCAATGCTCCAAAATTCTGACGTTTTTGATGCAGATGCTGTAATTTACGATCTTGAGGACGCTGTTTCAGTAACGGAAAAAGATTCGGCAAGAAATCTCGTTGCATCTTTTCTAAACGCGAGAAAGGATGATTTTCCTATGGAGATAGTCGTTCGTATCAACGGGCTTGATACCGACTACTATGAAAAAGATTTAAGAGCTGTTGTAAATGGTAAAACTAATACGATAATGCTTCCTAAGGCGAGCGTTGAAACGTTAATTAAACTTGACGAGCTTTTAACGGTTATAGAAAAAGAAAGGGGATTAACGAAAAAAACTGCAGTAATTCCTATAATAGAGTTAGCTGGTTCCGTTCTTGAAATAGAACAAATAGTTAAAGCACCTAGAGTAAACGGTGTTCTTTTAGGAGCAGAGGATTTAACTAGTGATTTGGAAATTTTAAGAACAAAAAAAGGAGATGAAATTCTCTATCCCCGCCAACGTTTAGCTATAGCTTGCGCAGCGTATAAAATTGATTCTATTGATACGCCTTTTACCGATACTAACGACGAACAAGGTTTAGAAGCTGATTGTCACTTTGTTTCAAGTATAGGATTTACTTCAAAAGCTGCGATACACCCCAATCAAGTTGTAACTATCAATTCAGTTTTCGTGCCCTCTCCTGAGAAAATTAAGTGGGCTTTAAGGGTGGAAGAAGCAAATAAAATCGCGATAGAAAAGGGGCTTGGCGTTTTCAGTTTGGATGGAAAAATGGTTGATAAACCGATAATTGAACGTGCTAAAAAGATTTTGATTAAGGCAAAAAGATATAATTTAATTTAGTATTATGATTAATTCGATAAATAGATTTATACCTGAAGGTTTTACTCCTTTTAATAGTAGTAATGAATATAAAAAGGTTTCAATAAATAGAATTGCTGAAAAAAGCGTTTCAGAAAAAGTGGAGTTTCTAAGTAGTTATTCTCAGCTTTTTGATGCTCTTAATATTACAGACGGAATGACTCTTTCGTTTCATCACCATTTAAGGAATGGCGATTTCGTTTTAAATGCAGTTTGCGAAGAGATTAAAAAAAGAAATCTCAAAAATATGGTTCTCGCTCCTAGTTCAGTTTTCCCATCGAATGTTATACTTGCTGAACTTATTGAAAATGGCAACGTAGTAGGTCTTTCTTGCGATTATGCAAATGGACCTGTTGCTAAAGCAATTACCGAAGGCAAAATGAAAGACCTTCTGGTTATGTATACTCACGGTGGTAGACCGCTAGCTATTGAAACGGGTGCGCTTAAAATTGACGTGGCAATATTGGGTGTTCCTACCGTAGATAAAAAGGGAAACGGCACAGGATGTGAAGGGAAAAGCGCATGCGGTAGTTTAGGCTACGCTGTGGCAGACCTTAAGTATGCCAAAAAAGTTGTTTTAGTTACAGATAATCTTGTAGAAAAGGTGGAAAACGCTCAGCTTGATGGTAAGTACGTTGATTGCGTTTTAAAAGTAGATGCTATTGGTGACCCTAAGGGGATTGTTTCAGGTACTACAAAAATCACTAAAGACCCCGTAGGTCTTAAAATAGCAAGGCTCGCTTCTCAAGCACTTGATAAAATAGGTGTAATTAAAGAAGGCGTATCAATGCAAACGGGTGCTGGTGGAACTAGTCTTGCCGTTGCATACTACGTAAAACAAATGATGAAGCAGAGAAAAATTAAAGGAAGTTTTGCTTCTGGTGGAATTACGGGGTATTTTGTAGATATGCTTGAAGAGGGGCTTTTTGACGAATTATACGACGTTCAATGCTTCGATTTGAAAGCTGTAGAGTCATCATTAAAGAATAAAACACACAATCTAATGAGTGGAAGCAAGTATGCAAGTTGTTATGATGATAATATCGTAGATAAACTTGATTTTGTTATACTTGGGGCAACGGAAATAGATTTAGATTTTAACGTTAACGTTACTACCGATTCACACGGTTTAATTATGGGCGGTTCAGGTGGACATAGCGATACGGCGCACGGCGCAAAGATTACTGTAATAACAACAAACCTAATAAAATCACGCATGCCGATAATTAAGGAAAAGGTTACTACAGTCACTACGCCTGGTGAAGACGTTGATATTTTGGTAACGGAAAGAGGTATTGCCGTTAACCCTAGGAGAAAAGATATTTTAGATAAACTTATAGGTTCGGGACTTCCCGTTATGCCTATTGAAAAATTATTGGAAACAGCATATTCAATAACGGGAAAGCCTACCGTTAAAACTTTAGAAAAAACCCCAGTAGGTGTTGTCGTTTATAGAGATGGCACTGCTATAGATACACTTTATAAAAATTGATATGGAAATTAAACAAGCCTTATTACAATCGGAAAAAATAGCGGTAAGTGAATTTCTTAACGCTTTTGATTTAACTTATAGAGAGGATACCGATTATACCGTTTACGTAACTGAAGGTGAAAAAATCGTAGGAACGGTTTCCCTTCTTGGAAGCGTTATAATGCTCCTCGCAGTTGACAAGAGCATGCAGGGTGAAAACGTTGCTTTAAAACTTGTGGACCACGCCATCTCTAAGCTTAGAGAAGAGGGTAAATTTGGTTATCGCGTGTTTACTAAGCCAGAATATGCTGCTTTGTTTTACGATATGGGGTTTAGACAGCTTGTTAAAAGGGAAAAGTTTGTTGCGTTAGAGGGGGGAGAAGCCAATATTCAAAAAACTGTGGATTCTCTTTGCTTTAAGGTTGCAATGGAACTTGGCGGAATTGAAAAGGATACCGCTTCGATTGTATTAAATGGCAATCCGTTTACGAACGGACATTTAGCGTTATGTGAACATGCCCTAAAAAATCACAAAAGACTAATTATATTTGTTTTGCAAGAAGATGCTTCGGAGTTTTCTTTTAAAGAAAGATTTTCGCTTGCCTTCTTAGCTACTAGACCTTACTCAGAGCGTGTTTGCGTTGTTCCTTCAACAGAGTATATTGTTTCCAAAGAAACCTTTCCCGATTACTTTTTACATGGATCAAATGAGCAAACTCAAGCTTACGCTGAATATGATGCTTTGATTTTTAAAAATTATTTTATGCAAAAGCTAGGTATTGTAAAAAGATATTTTGGCGAAGAAAAAACTGATTATATGCAAATTTATAATTGCAAGATGAAGGAAATTTTGGGTAACGAAGCCGAATTTGTTGAAAGATTTAAATTTGCCGACTTCGAGATTTCAGCAAAGACAGTTAGAAAGCTTATTGCGGATGGGCAAACTGAGAAAGCACTAGAAATGATCCCAACTTCTACGAGAGCAGTTATGAAAATGATTTTATCTACAAAAAAATGGTAATAGATATGGTTTTACAAGCAAGAGAGGACAGAAGAAACAAAATAAAAAATTTGTCCTTAGAATCAGACGTTGTAACTGTAAAGGCCAATGTTCCTGGGACGGAAAAAAGTTTGCCTCAAGCCATTTTAGTTGTTGCCCATTTCATAAAAGAAGTGCAAAAAATCGGTGCTAAACTTCACTCTGTAGACAATGGGTCAGACGGAGTAACTGCTTATTTTATTACTCAACAGGGCATAAAATTAAAAAAAGAAGCTGAACGAATAGAGCAAACGCAAGATATAGGTAGGCTTATAGATATAGACGTAACCTTAAAAGGTGAACAAAAAAGTCTTTCTAGACAAAATATGCGCAAGTGTTTTTTGTGTGATAATCCTGCATTTGTATGTGGCCGAAATAGAACGCATTCACAAGGTGAGCTTGTAAAGTTTTTTATCAATAGTTCAGATGTGTATTTTTCCACTATCATTGAGAAAGTAATAGAGGAAAGCATGTTGGCTGAGCTTGATTTGGAAAACAAATTCGGGTTAGTAACACCAACTTCAAACGGTTCGCATAGTGATTTGAACTATACAGTTATGAAAAATGCCATCAGTGCAATAAAAAAACCATTGGGGAAAGCCTTCTTTTTATCGCTAACTTGTAATGACGAGGAGGGGCTAATGGGTAAGCTTATTCCTATTGGTCTTGAGTGTGAAGAAAAAATGCTTGAGGTTACGTTTGGCGCAAATGCATATAAGGGATTTATCTTTATAGGTGGCTTACTGTTGGCTTCAACGGCGCTAGTTATTAAGAATAACGGCACAAAGGAAGAGATTTTTAGAAAGGCGAGTGAAATTTGTAAAAACTTTAATTTTCCTAACGATACTTTTGGAGCAAAAGCATTTGATGCTGGCTTTGGTGGTTTGAGAAATGAAGTTAAAAATGGTTTTCTCAACGTGCTTGGGGCGGAGAAATTTTTACAAGAACATAGTTTGCATCAAACACTCAAATTTATTGTTAAAAATCTTGATGATAGTGTATTGTTTAAGCGAGCTAAGAGCCAAGAAAAGTATAGATATTTTAAAAATCTTATTTCAAACTCCATAAATGATGGGCAAGTTAGTAAAGAATGCATAGAAAATGGTATAAGTATCGGTGGCTCTGCAGACGTGCTTATTGCTTGTGTTATGATAAGTAAATTAGAAAAATTATTTTATTTAAGGGTTTAGTATGATAAAAAAACAACCATTACCAACCGATTTAATCGGGAATAAAACGTTAAAAACGGATGAAAGAATAGAATTTTTTGGACAAATTGACGAGTTGAGCGCATTAATAATGGAATTTACTCATCATTCTGGTGACGATAGCTTAAACATGCAATTGAGAAAAATTGTAAACGTACTGTCCGTTTCATTGGCGGAAACAGCTGGGGGATTAGGGCATGTTGGCGAACTTCATTTGTCTGAGCTTATAGAGTTGGTAGAAGATTATAACCAAAAGACAGGGGGCTTTAAGGGGTTTGTTCTACCAGGTGAAACCTTGCAAGGTGCAAAGGCGCACATTGTTAGAACGGTAACTCGTCGTGCAGAGCGTGCATATGCCAAAGTTTATGAAAAATATGGTGGAAGTGAAATAATTTTTGAATATTTAAATAAACTTTCTTCGTTATTTTTTGCAATTGCAAGAAGTTACGATGAAAAATAAAAAAGTAAATTAGTTATAATCTTGCGAACGTGTATTCAATTAATTTGATGCAGAAAGTGGGGGAAGAACGGTGAAAACCCGTCACAACAGTCATTACGGTAATAGTCCGATAACCCACTCGCAAGGTGAGTTATTCTTTTCTTGGGCAGTGAAGGAAGAAGAATAACATATATATTAGATGCGCCCAAGGGCGCATTTTTTTTACAAAATATAAAAAAGGAGAAGAAAAAATGAAAAGATTAACTAAAGTTTTAATACTTTTATTGGCATTAATTTATATTTTTTCGCTTACTGCTTGCGGAAAAAACCCTGTAACCATTACCGAGGATAGCGTTTTTATTACGGCTAAGAGTTCTGAATATGATATCGAGGGTAAAACTCTTTCTGAATTTATGGAAGTTTTAAGTGATGATAATAAATTGACTTTCGAAATTGGAAATGGAATGGTTACTTCTATCAATGGTAAAGCTAATGCTAATAATTCATACTGGATGCTTTATACAGATGATGTGGAAAACTCTAATTCCGCTTGGGGCACAGTTGAGCACGAAGGCAAAACATATTCTTCAGCGGCATTAGGTGCAACCGAACTTGTGGTTAAAGACGGTGCAACTTACGTTTGGGTATATCAAAGCTTTTAACTATGAAAACTACTAAAGACCTCGCCGTAATCGGCTTATACACTGCTTTGCTGATTGGTGGCCAACTTGCCCTTTCTGCTATTTCGGGAGTTGAAATAGTAACACTTTTATTTACCGCGTTTTGTTTTTATTTCGGTCGTTTAAGAGGAATGATGGTGGGAACGGCATTTTCTATTTTAAGAATTATCGTATTTGGTTTTTTTCCGTCGGTATTAGTGTTATATTTATTTTATTACAATATTTTTGCACTTGTTATTGGTGGTATTGGAAGAGCGATGGGTAGAAAACTTAACGCTAAAAATCTTATAATAACGGTATTGTGCGTTGCGTTTTTAACGGTGTTTTTTACTGCACTTGATAATGTTATTACGCCTATTTTCTATTCTTATAGTTTAGATATGGCTAAATCTTATTGGATAATGTCGCTAACCACGCTTATTCCACAGACAATATGTTCAGTAGTTAGCGTTAGTTTACTTTTTATACCGTTAGTAAAGATTTTTGAGAAAATTAGTCTTTAATAAAAAACCGCTCAAAATTGAGCGGTTTTTTTATCGTTAGTTAATTACCGTTGTCGTGCCGGAATTGTTATTACAAAGGCAGTTCCAAACGTTTGTCGTAGTAGAAAGTAGTGCAAGGAGTAAAAGAAGCTGAGTAGTATTTATCGTATTGTTACTCGTTAGTAAAAGTAAAAGTGCGATTAGAACGATGTTGTTTGAATTCATTTTTTACCTCCTTTTTTCAAAAAACGATATTTTTATAAATTATGCGATAATTATTTTAAAAATTACAACATAATTTTCTGATATAATAAGTGTACAATCATTATTATATTAAAAAGGAGAAAAAAAGATGAATGTTTTATTGGATAAAAGATTGCAGAGTTTGGTTGAAGAGTACGTGCCTAAAGGGGAAATTTTAGATGATTTAGTAAGTTTTTTTTCCATTTTCTCCGATTATACTAGAATAAAAATGATTTCAGCACTAGCTATTTCGGAAATGTGTGTGTCAGATATTTCACAACTTCTAGGCTTAAATCAAACAACCGTTTCGCATCAATTGCGTTTATTAAAAAACTTAAATGCTGTTAAAACAAAACGCCAAGGCAAGGTTGTTTTCTACTCTCTAAGAAATGATAAACTTAACGAAGTATTATTAAAAGGTGTGGAATTTTTGGGATATTAATTTATATAGAATAAAGAAAACACTTTCACTTAAAGCGTGAAGGTGTTTTTGCTTCTATTGGCTTGTAAAAGTAAAAAAAAAAGTATATAATATATACATGGTTGTAATAGAAGATAAAATCAAATTGCTTCCTAACGCTTCCGGCGTATACGTTATGTTAGATGGTCAAGGGAAGATAATTTACGTTGGAAAAGCAAAAAATCTAAAAAATCGAGTAAGACAATATTTTTATGATAACGTTAAAACGGAAAAGGTTTTAGCTATGGTTAAAAATATTGCCGATTTTTACTATATTATTACCCCTTCTGAAATCGATGCCTTGTCGCTAGAAAATAATCTTATAAAAAAACATAAACCCAAATATAACGTCTTACTTAAAGACGATAAAACGTATCCATATTTAAGAGTTAATTTAAAAGAAAAATTTCCTAATTTTACCGTAGTTCGCAAAATAAAAAAAGATGGCGCTAAATATTTTGGCCCTTTTATGGGTGGCGTTTCTGTAAAAGAAGTTTTGTCGGCTATTAATTTAATATTTAAGCTTCGTCCATGCGAGAAAAAGTTAACGGACAAACAGCTTAAGCCCTGCCTAAATTATCATCTTAATATTTGCTCTGCACCTTGTATGAAGGCTATAGCTTCAGATCAATATCTTAAATCGGTTAAATCGGCAATGGAATTTCTTTCGGGAAATACTGACCTTGCGGAAGAGATTTTAACAAAAAAAATGTTGCAGGCATCAGAAAAAGAGGAGTTTGAACAAGCCTTAAAGTTTAGAGAACTTTTATCCGTTTTAGATAAGCTTAAGTTGAAAAGAATAACTTCACTTAATAAGTTTATTGATGCGGACGTAGTTGCATACAGTGCAAATGGAATATATTCAGTTGTAAATTTATTGATTGTTAGAAAGGGACGCATGCTAGGCTCAAAAAACTTTTCTATGACTGACTATTGTAGCGACGATAAAGAAGCAATTGCACAATTTCTTTCTGCATATTATTCAGAAAACGCCGACGTGCCAGAAGAAATAATTATTAATTATGAGATTGAAGATTTAGAAGTTTTAGAGCTTTTCTTAAAGCAGAAAAGTGGTAAAAAAGTTCAAATATTAGCGCCTAAAACAGGAATTAGAAAACAGCTTCTTGAAATGGCGAACGTTAACGCTCATGAATACCTTACTATTGCCGTTGATAGAATAAAGCACAAACAAGACATGACGGAGAAGGCGTGTGAAAGCTTGCAAAAAAAATTAAATCTTAAAAATTATCCCAAACGTATAGAGTGTTATGATATAAGCAACGTTAGTGGTGTTGATAAAGTGGGTAGTATGGCTGTTTTTATCAATGGTGAGCCGAGTAAGGATAGTTATAGAAGATTTAAGATAACTAGTTTTGAAGGGGCAGACGATTATAAAAGTCATCAGGAAGTAATGAGAAGAAGGCTTATGCGCCTAAATTCCGATACTGAAAAATTTCCAAAACCTGATCTTGTCGTGATAGATGGAGGAAAGGGACAACTTTCGGCAGTTAAGCAAGTTTTTGACGAATTTAATTTGCACGACGTTGATTTAATAGCGTTGGCGGAGAAAAATGAGGAAATTTATCTCTTACAATCATCAAATCCAATAATTTTAGAACGTAGAGATTACTGCTTGAAAATGCTTCAGCGTATTCGTGACGAAGCACATAGGTTTGCTATCAATTATCATAAAACATTAAGGGGGAAAAGGGCATTATCTTCAGTTTTAGATGGTATTGAAGGCATTGGTAAAGTAAAAAAGAAAGCGTTATTAGAAAAATTTAAGGACCTTTCAGGGGTAGCGCTTGCTTCTGAAGAGGATATTTGTTCAGTTAAAGGAATAGGGAAAAAACACGCGAAGGCGATTAAGGAAACACTAAAAAATGAAGGGCTTTCGTAGAAAAAGGACACTATTATGAAATACAAACTTTTTATAAGTGATTTTGATGGGACTATGGGCGTTGCGCCTTGTTACGTTGAAGAAGAAACGGTGAAAGTAATAAAAAAATATCAAGAAAAGGGCGGAATTTTCGTTATTTGTACCGGAAGGTCTTATCTTTCTATAAAAACCGTGTGTGAAAAATACGGAATAAAGGGTATAGTAATATCATTTCAAGGTGCGCTCGCTAACGATTTGGAAAAGGGTGAAATTATCTTTGACGGTGGTATGGATAAGAAATATGTTTCTATGGTAACAAAAGATTTACTTGATATGGGTATTGAAACGGGCGTATATTTAGACGATTTATTTTATTACGATTACTTCGGACCACAAATTAAAGAATATGAAAGATTAGTTATGGTTAAAGGTGTGTTGGTTGACGACCTTGTTGAATACGTAAAAAATAGCGATAAAAAAATTAGAAAGATACTTTCTAAGTGTGATAAAGAAACATTGGATAAAGCGCAAGAAATACTTGACAAGAAGTATCAAGGTAAGATAATAATAAATAGAAGCGCAAAAACTTTGCTTGAAGTAATTAGCTACGAATGGTCAAAGCGTGAGGCAGTAAAAAGAATTGCTAAATATTACGGAGTACCACTAAACCAAGTTATCACGGTGGGTGATTCCACTAATGACATAGGACTTTTGGACGGAGAATGGCATGGTGTCTGTGTTGGTGATGGTATGGAAGAATTAAAAAAATATGCTAAAGAAATAACAGTACCTTTTAAGGAACAACCGGTTAAGGTGCTTCTTGAAAAATACTGTTTATAATACATAGGTGAAACATGACTGAAGAAAATAAGATAATTAATAAAGAAAGATTAGAACTTCCCGTAATTGCTCTTCGGGGTAAGGTGTTCTTTCCATCAACACATTTAAATTTTGAAGTGGGTAGGCCAATCTCTGTTGCTGCAGTTGAAACAGCTATTGCGATGCAATCGGAAATATTTATTGCTCCACAAAAAAACGTTTTTATAGATTCTCCAAGAAAAGCTGATATTTCAGAAATAGGGGTAGTTGCAAAAATAAAGCAGATAATAAAACCTTCGCAAAATATTTATAAATTAAACGTTGATGGACTTTATAGAGCTAAAATTATTGAGTTTAAGGATACAAAAAATTATTTTTCTGCAGTGGTTGAGCGTGCAGACTATATTCCCGTTGACGATTTTATAAAAGAAGAAGCGTATTTTAGGATTATTGCTTCGGCTTTTCGTCAGTACGCACTTACAGGGAAGCGTATTAATAGAGACGTAGTTTCTGCAATTTCTGAAATCAATAATATTAATGATTTTATGGATAATGCCGTATCAGTTATCAATTTCAAAGAAAGCGACGTTCTTTCCTTTTTGCAACTTGATGATACTGTGGAGAGAGCGGAGTTTTTTGATCAGCTTATAAAAAAGGAAATTCAAATTGCAGAAATTGAAAAACAAATTGCAGAAAGGGTTAAAAGAAGCGTTGATAAAAGCCAAAAGGAGTTCTATTTAAGAGAACAAATTAAAGCTATTCGCACTGAGCTTGGAGAGGGGGATGACGATGGTGATACCCTTGCCGAGCGAATAATAGATAAAAAACTTCCAAAAGAGATCGAAGAAAAAGCGCTTTCAGAAGTTAAAAGGCTAAAAAAGTTAAATCCATCTTCACCCGATTATTCTATAATTTTAAATTATCTCGATTGGATTTTAGAATTACCCTTTAACGAGCAAACAATTGATACAGAAAATCTTCTAGAAGCAAAAAAGGTTTTAGATGCCGATCATTTTGGGTTGGACAAGGTTAAGGAAAGGATTGTAGAATATCTTGCAGTATTAAAACTTACCAAAAAAATAAGAGGGCCGATTTTGTGTTTCGTAGGGCCACCAGGAGTTGGTAAAACTTCTGTTGCTACGTCTATAGCAAGGGCGCTCAATAGAAAATTTGTTAGAATGAGCCTTGGAGGAGTAAAAGACGAGGCGGAGATAAGGGGACATAGAAAAACTTACGTAGGTGCCATGCCGGGTAGAATTGTTACGGGACTTAAAAATGCCCATTCAAGTAACCCCGTGTTCTTGTTAGATGAAATCGATAAATTATCATCAGATATTCATGGCGATCCTTCGAGTGCATTATTAGAAGTTTTAGATCCCGAGCAAAACGCTACCTTTAGGGACAGATTTTTAGAAGTACCGTTAGACTTGTCAAATGTGATGTTTATAACTACGGCAAATTCTTTAGATACTATTCCTTATCCGCTTTTGGATAGAATGGAGGTTATCGAAATAAACGGATATACGGATGAAGAAAAGCTTCAGATTGCAAAAAGGTATCTTATTCCCAAGCAAATTAAACTTAACGGACTAACGGAAAGTAAGTTGGAGATTACCGATAGTGCTATAAGTACGGTAATTGAAAACTATACAATGGAAGCGGGTGTTAGAAACTTAGAGAGAGAACTCGCTTCAATTATAAGAAAAGTAGCAACAAAAGTTGCCGTTAATAAACGTTCTAGAAAATACCTTATTGACGAAATAAACGTTTGCGATTATTTGGGTGTGAAAAAATATGTCAAAGGAAATTCTCTTTCTAAAGATGAAATTGGTGCTTGTACAGGGCTTGCGTGGACAAGCGTAGGTGGAACGACTTTAACTATAGAAGTTAGTTTAATGGCTGGCAAGGGAGAAGTAATTTTAACAGGAAAGCTCGGCGATGTTATGAAAGAATCTGCAAGAGCAGCAATAAGTTATATTCGTTCACATGCAGAAGAGTACGGTATTGATAAAGATAGATTTGAAAAAACAGATATACACATTCACGTACCAGAAGGAGCTACACCCAAGGATGGACCTAGTGCAGGAATAACTATGGCAACAGCCATTCTTTCAGCGTTTGTAGGCAAACCGACAAAAGGCAACGTTGCAATGACAGGCGAGATAACTTTAAGGGGAAAAGTTTTACCTATTGGTGGATTAAAGGAAAAAACGTTGGCTGCTTATAGAAAGGGTATTAAAACTGTAATTATTCCAAAGGCAAACAAAAAGAACGTAGAAGAAATACCTAATAAAATAAGAAAACACATTAAATTTATTGCTGTAGAGAGTGTTGAAGAGGTGTTTAAAAACGCGGTGAGGTGGTAAATATGAAGATAAAGAATGCAACGTTTATAACTTCCGTTGCCTCTAAAAACAATTTCTACAAAACAGAAAAACCGCTAGTTTGCGTTGTGGGTAAATCTAACGTGGGAAAAAGTTCTGTGATAAATATGCTTGCAAATCAAAAAAAACTTGCTAGAACTTCTGTTACGCCTGGTAGAACCAGATTGGTTAATTATTTTGATTTTGGAGAATTTGTATTAGCAGATCTTCCAGGATATGGGTTTGCAAAAGTATCTAAAGAAGAAAAACTTAAATGGGCAGATTTAATGGAAAACTTTTTAGCAACACAAGATATTAAATTGGTAATTTCACTAGTAGATATTAGGCACGATCCAACTGAAGAAGATAAAATGATGATAAATTATCTATATCATTACGTTATTCCTTTTTCAATCGTAGCAACCAAGTCGGATAAAATTTCTAAGTCTAAAATTAAACCTAGATTATCTGAAATTGCTAAATGCTTAAAGGTCGGCATTGGGGATTTGACTGCGAGTTCGGCAGAAGCAGGGCTTGGCAAAGATGCTATTCTATTTCTTATTGAAAAAGCTATTACCTTAAACGAAACTATTGAAGAGGGTGATTAATAAAAAAGACTACTAACAGTAGTCTTTTTTTATGCTTAATAATCTTCTTTTTTGCCATATAGCTTTTCTCTCATGCGTGGAAGAGCTGTTTCCGCTGTGCCAAGTGGCATGGTGGCATTGCGATAGTCGTGTTTATTGCAAAAACGGTTAATTTCTTCTTTAATGCGTTCAAAATTACGTTTTTGTAGTTGTGATAGGGCGTTTGCGTAGTCGTTTTTTAACGCTCCTGCGTGCGCACTGTATTTAAGTAAACTCGAATAATGATGTAGGCAAAATCCTTTAGACGTGTATAAAATCTTAATAAATTCTTTATCATTTGAAAAAAGTCGTGCAATGGTTTTATAATATTTTTCCATACTTTTTTTCGTTAAATCACAAACGATGCAAGAAGAAAGAGCAGAATTAAGTTGTTCAGATTGTTTTCTGGCTGCCTTTGCTGAAAAAATGGGCGTGATAATTTTATTTAAAAAATCAGTTCTCGTTTGAATTTGTAAAGCAACGGAAAGTTTGTTGGGTCTAAAGAAAAGTTTATCAAAATGGGTAGAACAAAACCCAAATTTATTAACTTTTTCTCTTGTTGAATCTTCCATAACTGCATCGTTTAAGAATTCATGTAAAAATTGCTCTTCAACAATACTTTGAATAGCGCATAATGGACATTCTGAATTTTCCTTAAATTTTTCAAAAATTAAACCTGTATCTATATGATAAACCATATCTATATTTTAACAGTTTATAAAAAAGATTTCAAGGAATTAACTTAAAGTTTTGATGTGAATTCAAAAAATTAACTTAATAATTTGTTGATATTTATAAAAAAATATGTTAGAATAGGTAAGCAATTAAAAAGTGCTCTGTTTTTAGCACGAATGCTGGTGTGGCTCAGTCGGTAGAGCAGCTGATTCGTAATCAGCAGGTCGCAGGTTCGAATCCCGTCACCAGCTCCACGAAATAAAAAAGGATGGCAAAGCCGTCCTTTTTTGTTTGCAAATCGATAATTGTTTGCCTAACCTTAAGTTCGTAGTCTGCTCCATTTCACTACGCAGGGCTAGTCCGTCAAAGAAAGCATAGCAAAGTCGCCCGAATCCCTACGGGAAACTAAAGGAGGTGGTGTTTCGGGTGAGAACCTCAGTTCGCCCGTCATATGACGGACAAACATTGATGGGTGAGGGGTTCGTAGCGAAAGCGGAGAACTATCCCGTCACCAGCTCCACGAAATAAAAAAGGATGGCAAAGCGCTCTTCCCGTAGGGATTGTTTAGAATTATAAAAGAGTAGCAAAAATTTTGCTACTCTTTTTATTGTGTAAACAATAAACCCCCAGATAGTCTGGGGGTCCAGTAAAGGTTTACCGTTGAGTAAAATCCTCCGTTTGTGTATAATAAAAGTTGCGACCTGCCAGTTGCAACTAAAAAAACAAACGGAGGATTTATGAA
>JAZUCS010000023.1:0-1736 GCA_045639245.1 Christensenellaceae bacterium | reverse complement strand
TTTTTGCGCCTGCCTGACGGGAAACTGCCTTAATTTCAATGGTGCCGTCAAAAATTTCGGGAACTTCCATTTCAAAAAGACGTTTAACAAGACCGGGGTGGGTTCTGGAGATTATAGCCTTAGGACCTTTTTCAGAATCCTTAACGTCTACAACGTAAACCTTAACCTGATCGCCTTCGTGAAGAACTTCATCGGGAACCTGCTCACTCTTTAAAAGCACAGCCTCGCCTCTGCCAAGGTTAATGGTAGCGTTGCCTGTTTTGGAATCAATACGCTCAATGGTAGCGGTAACAAGTTCACGATTACGGCTTTGGAAATCTGCAAGGGTTTGACCTTTTTCAGCCTCTTTAATGCCTTGGCGGATAACGTGCTTACAGGTTTGAGCCATAATTCTGCCGAAGTTTTTAGTATCAAGAGCAATATCAATATGGCCGCCTGCAACTGCGTTTTTCTTGTGAAGTCTTGCCTGCTCTACGGTAAGCTGAGAATAAGAATCCTCAACCTCTTCAACAACCTCTTTGCGAACGTAAACCTTCATTTTTTGTTTTTCTAAATCAATGTCGCAAAAAACTATTTCTCTGCCGCCGTATTCCTTTTTAACTGCGGTAACAATAGCGTTTTCAATTTTTTCTGCAAGGTACTCGGCGCTTATGCCTTTTTCCTGCTCCATTAGGTTTAATGCTTCAAAAAATTCTCTGTTTGCCTTACTCATTTTTTATAACAACCTCCAAAGTTTTAATACAAATTTAAATTAATCTAAATCACAAAGTGTTGCCTTAGCAACTGCCGAAAGAGGATACTCTTTAACCTCGTCCCCAACCTTTAAAACAATAACGTCCTTAAAGGCTTCCAGTACGCCGCGCACCGATTTTGAACCGTTTTCCGCCTTATAAAGGGTTAGCAAAATTTCACTGCCAACAAAGGCTTCAAAGTGATAGGGTTCTTTAAGCTCACGGTTAAGACCGGGGGAACAAACCTCTAAATAGTAGGAAACGCTAATGGGATCTGCCTCATCCAAAACGGGGTCAACCGCGTGGGAAACGTTGGTGCAATCATCAATAGTAACGCCGCCTTCTTTATCTATAAAAATGCGAAGATACCAAGATGCGCCCTCCTTAACAAAGCGAACGTCCCAAAGAATAAGACCTAACTGCTCTACGTAAGGTTTTACAAGCTCTGCAACCTGCTTTGCGGTATGATTACCTGCCAATAGATACAACACCTTTCATTTGTTTTTTATGATAATGTCTTTACAAAAAGTAGAGAGCGGGTTGCCCCACTCTCCTTTCTAACACATCTTACATTGGTATTATACCACATTAGTTTAAAAAAATCAATAGTTTTTTGCACAAAAAAGAGCTTTAATTAAAGCATTTTTTTATAATTTACCTTCATCCCTACCTAAATGTTTTTTAGGGGTATAGACAGGGGAATTAATAACCCAAAAACTTCTTACCTATTACCTTTTACTTCTTACCTCAAACTCCCGTTCCTGTCTTTATACTACTGTCCTCACTTGCGTGTGGTTGCAATTATCTTAGTTTAATTTGTCGATTTTTTGTATAACTTCGTTAATCCTCTTTAAAATATTTTCTGTTGAAAAAATATCTGCAAAGCATTCTGAATATTCAAAATCTTCGGGTAATTCCGGATGTTCTTTTACTTTTTGACAAATACTTAATATATACGCTTTAATTTCATCTTTCTTTAAAAATTCTATTGGTATCTTTTCAGCA
>JAZUCS010000022.1:0-90954 GCA_045639245.1 Christensenellaceae bacterium | reverse complement strand
CCTTACGAATTTCGACGTTCGTCGATGGTCGTATACGAATAAACCATCCCCCGTCCAAAGATTCGACGAGGGATATTTCCTGCTTAGTTATTTAATTTTCATAGGTTTTATTATTATAAAACCTATGGTGTCAAGAAAAACGCCTAAATTTAGGCGTTTTTGCGTTGGTTTTTATTCTTCTCACAACCACTTATAAGCCTTTAATTTCGAACTTACTTCCGTGGGGCGTTTTCTCTGATAATCCTTATCAAGAAACGCTTTGATTTATAAGTAAATTCAGCCGTTCAACAACTTCAATTTTATTTTTTACGTTTATTGTAAAAGTTTTTTCCTGTTCATTTAAATCCCTTGCTTTTATAGCGATATTACCGTGTTTACTCATAATTTCCCCATTTTGCAAGGAAACAATTTCCACGTTCGAAATAGTTTCTATCGGCAGAACAGTCTTAAATATTCCTTGCCATATAATAAGATTTTCTCTCTCCTTAACAATCGCATAATTAGGTAGTATAATCAACATAATCAAACTAAAAATAAGGGTAAATATAATAACTGACATAAAGAATATTCCCAACCAACGAAAATCAGGGTTTTTTAAGAAATTAAAACTTGTAGGCAAACTAACAATAAATGCTACTAGCACAAAAATAAAAATTTTTTTATCGTTATTTTTCGCTATAACTTCTTTTTCTTTTTTCATATTTTAATCTCCAATAGAAACCGATTGCGCATAAGAAATCATATCTTTTTGCAATGTGTCGTAATTTCTTTTTTCACAACCGAAACTCACTTGCCAATAGGCGTCGTCCGCTTTATAGGTAGCTAATAAATATTTATATGTTTTTCCACTTTGTTCAAAATCGAAAGTAAAGTATATTAACTCTTCATTTACGATAACTTCCATTGTGGACGGATACAAGTTTCTATATTCTTTTGATATTTTCTCCGCGTAATCATAGCAAGCACTCTCATACGGATTCCATTTGTTTGTATCAAATCCGTCGAATTCCACTTTTAACGTTAAAACAATCATTTTTTCGGAAGAATAATAAGCTGTATATTCTAAAACTTCCTTTTCCTTAAAATCTCTTGTTAATGAAATTGATAAGCCGCTCTTAGAAAAAACTTTCTCCCCCTCATAATACTGAAACGTAAAATGAGCAACCGTAAAAAAGATTGCGAAAAACAATATCAATGAACCTGCAATAAAACCAACCAATGTGACAATCTTTCTTTTTTCCATTTGAACACCTCATTATCATAATAGCTTTTTTATGTAAACTTGTCAAGCTTCAATATATTGTAATAGAAAAACCTTACTATTCAAGGGCGGAATTTTTGCGTAAAGGTAGGATTTATGCGATTTTCGCCCGAAATACGATATGGTTTCTTATGGTGTTTCGGGCTACCCCTAATACAACAGGGGAAAATGGGGATAAAAAGCAAAACACACTTCCATATACCTTACAAGTCAAGGTGGTGGAAGTGTGCTTAGTTGGAGCAGGTGATGGGAATCGAACCCACCTCTCAAGCTTGGGAAGCTCGCATTCTACCGATGAACTACACCTGCGATAATTAAATTCTAACACAAATTCAGCAAAAATAAAAACGATTTTTATAAAAATATTGTAAAAAAATATTTTTTATGATATAATCAACTTAATCTTATAGACAAGGAGATAAATATGGCTTTATTTCTTAAAATATTAGAATGGTCTGACGACTCAAAAGACACTCTAGTATATAAACTTCCATTAAAAAATAAAGGTAGAGAAGTCAATCACAAGAGTAAACTAATAGTTCGCGAATCACAGGAAGCAATATTCGTTCACAGAGGTAAAATTTGTGAAATTTTTACTGCTGGTGAGTATGAACTTGGAACGCAAATCTTCCCCATTATTTCTAAGTTGACAGGATGGAAATACGGCTTCCAAACACCTATTCTCGTTGACGTATATTTTATTAACGTTAAACAATTTGCAGGATACAAATGGGGCACCCTCAACCCTATAGTCATGCGTGATCCTGAATTTGGAATGATAAGAGTAAGAGGTTTTGGATCGTATTCTTTTAAAGTAGTTGATTCAAGTTTATTTTTACAAGAATTATTTGGAACAAACTCATCATTTAAAACTGCTGATATAACAGAATGGCTTAAAACAATGCTTGTATCGGCAATAACCGATTGTATTGGAGAAAGTAAGATTTCGGCGCTTGATTTAGCAGCAAATACAAACGAACTTAATCAATTAGTATCGCAAAACATTCAAAATAAATTTGGCGAAATAGGTCTTAAACTCATCAACTTATTTATTGAAAACATGTCCGTCCCTCAAGAAGTTGAAAAAGCTATTGACGAACGCAGTAAGCTTGGTATACTAGGCGATAAAACAGACGTTATGATGAAGATTGCGGCAGCAGAATCAATGAAAACTGCGGCAGCAAACCCTGGTTTTGGCGGTGGTCTTGCAGGAGCAGGCGTTGGTATGGGAGCAGGTATTGGAATTGGTTCAGCATTTGCTGAAGCATTTAAGTCCTCTCCCCAACAAAATGAACCACAAGATATTGAAAATAAAAAGCCATGTCCTAAATGTAGCGCACAAATTAACGCTAATTCCAAATTTTGTCCTGAATGTGGAGAAAAACTTCCAATAAAAAAGTTCTGCACAGAATGTGGAGCAGAAATAAATGAAAAAGCAAAATTTTGCTCTCAATGCGGAAATAAATTATAAGAAAAAAAACTGTCATTATTGACAGTTTTTTTATATAAAAATTCCATATAATAATATTCCTAAAATGGCTGATATAATAATTAAAACAATTGGTGAAATTGCTTTTCCCTTAATCTTTTTATAAACGACGTGAATTGTTGCAACGGCACAAAAAATCACTAATGCACGCCAATCAAAAGCAAATACGTCACCAAACTTAGAAACAGCAATAGCAACGCTAATAATCATCAATGCGCCTGTTCCAATTATTAATGAAATAACTATTGGACGCACCCCCTTTAAGAAGGCTTCTACCCCAGCATATTTAAGCAAACCAGAAATCAAGGTAGCAACAATTAAAATAACTATAAATGCAGGCAAAACAACTCCTAGAGTTGCAAGTAAAGCTCCTAAAAAGCCCCCCTGTGAAGCACCAATAAAAGTTGCCATATTTACAGCAACCGGACCTGGTGTTGATTCTGCAACCGCGATAAAGTTTAAAACATCTGCTTCTGTCATCATCCAAGTTGGATGTGATAATACTTCATCAGTAATAACGGGAATCATTGCATATCCACCGCCGAAAGAAACAGCCCCTATCTTAAAAAAAGTTAAAAACAAATCAAGTAAAAGTGGCATATTACTCTACCCCCTTTTTACTTTTGTTTGCAAAAAATTTAATCAGATATACAATAAAACCAATAACACCGCCTACTAAAATAAATAGTATTGTCGAAAAGGGAACTCCAAATAATTTCAAGAGGACAAACGTTACAAGTGAAATGACAAATAAAACAAAATTAAAAACGTCTTTTTTTAACTTTTTCAACATTTTAAAACCAGCGGAAAGAATTATAAAACCAACACACGCTTGAATCCCTTTGAAAGCATAACCAACATATTCTAAAGCTAAAAACTTTTCATAGAAAAAAGAAATAGTAAAAATTACTATAAATGATGGTAAAACAACGCCTAGAGTTGCAAAAATCGAACCTAAAACCTTTTTTACTCTATACCCTACAAATGTTGCAATATTAATTGCAATTGGACCAGGAGAAGACTCTGCTATGGCTATTATATTCATATACTCATCGTGAGATAGCCACTTTTTCTGTTCCACAATTTCCCTTTCAATTACAGCAATCATAGCGTACCCACCACCAAAAGTAAATAGCCCTATTTTAAACATTGTAAAAAATAATTTTAATAATTGTTTCATTTTTACTCACTTATCCTAAAATTTTAAGGAAAAAGACCGTAATCAACGGTCTTATTTATTAAAAGTTTGGCTTTACTACGGCAACAGAAGGCTCGGTGTCAAAAGCCGTCCATGGCGCAACGTCTTTAGGAGGCTGAACTCTAAACACAAGCCTTTCCTTGCTTACTGGATGAGAAAATGCAAGATAATACGCCCACAATGCTAGATATCCTTTTTTAGCCTTTTCCCCACCGTAACGCATATCTCCGTATACAGGGCAATTAATAGCGTTCATTTGCACGCGTATTTGATGACTTCTACCGGTATGAAGTCTAACGTCATTAAGCGAAAGCTCTCCTTTAACCTGTAAAGTTCTATAATCGAGTTCTGCATACTTTGCACCATTTTCCGTAGGAGCACAAGCATAAACCATATTATTAACCGCATTCTTTTTTAGATAATTTCTTAAAACAGCTTGTTCTTCTTTAGGGATACCAACGTTTACAGAATAATATCTTTTTTCAAAATCGCCTTCTTTCATTTGTTCCGTAAGACGTGCAGCCGCTTTGCTACTTTTAGCAAAAACCATCACACCACCAGTAGGTCTATCAAGCCTATGAATGAGCCCAACGTACACATTGCCCGGTTTATTGTATTTTTTTCTAATATATTCCTTAACCATTGTAAGCAAATCAAGGTCTTTACTTGAATCTTCACAAGAAGGAATATTTTGTGGTTTCAATACCACAATAATATGATTATCTTCATGAAGTATATTTAATTCTTCCATAATATTTATCCGTTTATCCAAATTCCACTATTTCCACAGGGTAAAATAACACCCTTTTCTTCCGTACATAAGCCTACTTCATAAGCATCAACTTTACCATTTCTACCCTTAGCAACAGTTAATTCCAAAATATTTTTTAAAACCTGAGGTTGAAGCCCAGTAGTATAACTATTAATTAAGAAAAATAGTGGATTATCGCTTAATACTTGTTCACAAAGTTTTACTAATGGAAATAATTCCGTTTCGAGCTTCCACATTTCACCGCTTGGTCCTCTACCATAGCTTGGTGGATCCATAATAACGGCATCATATTTTCTTCCTCTTCTAATTTCTCTTTCAACAAACTTTTTGCAATCGTCAATAATATATCTAACTTTTGCATCCTTAAGGTTAGAAAGCCTAATATTCTCTCCTGCCCTTTCAACCATGCCTTTAGAAGAATCAACGTGGCAAACACTTGCCCCTGCCGCAGCGCATGCAACGGTAGCGCCACCAGTATAAGCAAATAAATTGAGAACGTTTATTTCCCTACCAGCATTTTTAATCAAATCAGTCATTAAGTCCCAATTTACAGCTTGTTCTGGAAAAAGCCCCGTATGCTTAAAGCCCATAGGTTTTACTTTAAACCTTAAACTATTGTAACTTATAATCCATTCTTCAGGAAAGGATTTTTTATATATCCATTTACCACCGCCCGTTTCACTACGAACATACTTAGCGTTTAACCCAGGAAAATCATCAAGATCTTGTCCCGACCAAATAACTTGTGGGTCTGGACGGAGAAGAACAACCT
Source organism: Christensenellaceae bacterium (assembly GCA_045639245.1). Lineage (GTDB taxonomy): Bacteria > Bacillota > Clostridia > Christensenellales > Borkfalkiaceae > UBA1259. Next base: position 85,462 of record JAZUCS010000022.1, on the reverse strand, counting down.
TCCCCCATCTTTCTAATTTATATCCATCACTAGTGGCGATAACTGAATAGTCTTGCCAATTAGGAGTTCTCATTATTATTAACCTTATTAATAATTACCGTGACGAAAGCACCGTTAATATCAAGTTCTTTTGTAAAGCCTTTAGCTTCGCAATCACAAATATAATCAGCTAAGACAACGTTCTTTAAATCTTTTCCATTTACAAAAGCATTTTTAATAGACTCGTTATCCGTTACGAAGTTAACAGTAATTCTATCAGTAACCTCAAAACCAGCTTCCTTTCTCATTGACTGAATTTTTGAGATAAGTTCTCTCTCAACACCTTCAGCCTTAAGCTCTTCAGTAAGATTGGTGTCTAAAACCACTGTTATACCCTTATCTGATGCTGAAATAAAGCCCTCTGCACTTTCAGATGAAATCAATAAGTCGTCAATGGAAAATAAGAATACGTCTCCTTCAAATTCCGCCTTATAAACTTCACCCGCTTTAACGGTGTTCACAATTGATGTAGCATCACATACTTCAAAGAACTTTCTAATTTGTCCGAGCTTTGCACCATATTTAGGACCAAGCGTGTTAAGTTGTGGTTTTAATTTGTAAGAAACAAATCTACCAGCGTCTTTCAAGTACTCAATTTGTTTAACATTGAGTTCATCTTTTGCAATTTCTAAAAGTTCGTTTGGCAAAGCCTTTTTATTTTCTGCACATACAAACAACTTAGATAAAGGTTGTCTATTTTTAATATTAGAAGTATTTCTAGCCGCTCTACCTAAAACTACGATATCAAGAACATTTTGCATACCTTCTTCAAGATCAATATCAATAGCCTTTTCGTCAAAATTAGGAAATTGGCAAAGGTGAACGGAAATAGGCGCATCTTTATAAAAATTAGGTACTAGATTTTGATAAATTGCTTCTGCCATAAATGGAGTAAAGGGAGCGGAAAGTTTAGCCATAGTAACCAAAATGGTATAAAGAGTGGTGTATGCGGCAATCTTATCATCCGTCATATCGTGCCCCCAATATCTCTCTCTACCACGACGAACGTACCAATTAGAAAGCTCGTCGGTAAAACTTTGAAGAGCTCTTGCACTATCAAAGATATTGTACTTATTAAGACCTTCGTCAACCGTTTTGATTAACGTATTGAGTTTTGAAAGCACCCACTTATCCATAATAGAAAGCTTACATTCTTCAATTTTATAATTTGCAGGGTTATACTTATCAATATCTGCATAAAGAACGAAGAAAGCATAAGTATTCCATAAAGTTCCCATAAACTTTCTTTGAGCTTCAGATACTGCTTCTTCATAAAATCTTGATGGCAACCAAGGAGCAGAACCAGTATAAAAGTACCATCTAACAGCGTCCGCACCCTGCTTGTCAAGAATAGTCCATGGGTCAACAACGTTGCCCTTATGCTTACTCATTTTAATGCCGTTTTTATCATTAACGTGACCTAAAACAATACAATTTTTAAATGGAGCTTTTTCAAACAATAAGGTTGAAATTGCTAATAACGTGTAGAACCAACCTCTTGTTTGGTCAATAGCTTCACTGATAAAATCTGCTGGGAAATGACTTTCGAAAAGTTCTTTATTTTCAAAGGGATAGTGATATTGTGCAAATGGCATTGAACCTGAATCGAACCAACAGTCAATAACCTCCTTTTCACGAACGAATTGACCACCACATTCACAATCAAACGTACATTCGTCTATATAAGGACGGTGAAGTTCTATATCCCCTTTAATGTTACATTTTTGTTTAAGTTCAGCTTTTGAACCGATTACGTGAACTTTTCCACATTTATTACAAACCCAAACTGGAAGTGGTGTACCCCAATAACGTTCACGAGATATACCCCAGTCTATAACGTTTTCTAAAAAGTTACCCATTCTACCATGTTTGATAGTTTCAGGCATCCAATTAACAGAATTATTTGCTTCAATAAGTTTATCCTTAACTGCCGTCATTTTAATGAACCAACTTTGTCTAGCATAATAGATAAGTGGAGTATCACATCTCCAACAGAAAGGATAACTATGTTCAAAGGGAACTTCTGCAAATAAAAGTTCTCTTGTCTTTAAATCCTTAATAATCTCCTTATCGGCATCTTTAACGAAAAGCCCACTGAATTTACCAGTGTTTTCCGTCATATTTCCGCGACCATCAACGAGATTTACAAACGCAATATCGTAATTTTGACAAACTCTAGCGTCATCTTCACCAAATGCAGGCGCATTGTGAACGATACCCGTACCGTCTTCCATCGTAACGTAATTATCAGTTACTACTACGAACACCTTTTTATTTTTTTCAACAGCGTCTGCCGTGAAATCGAATAACGGTTCATATTCTGCGAACTGATAATATATACCCTTGTTAACCGAAAGAGTTTCATATTCTTCAAAATATTTTTCAACAAGAGCTTCAGCAAGCACGTAGATGGTACCATCAGGAAGCTTAATTTCAGAATAATTCTCGTTAGGATTCATACAAAGACACACGTTTGAAGGAAGAGTCCATGGCGTAGTTGTCCATGCTAAGAAATATGCATTATCCCTATTTTTAATCTTAAATCTAACAACAACGGAAACTTCCTTAACGTCTTTATACCCCTGAGCAACTTCGTGTGAAGAAAGCGCAGTTCCACAACGCGGACAATAAGGAACAATTTTATACCCCTTGTACAAAAGTCCTTTATCATTAATTGTTTTTATAGCCCACCAAACTGATTCAATATAATTGTCGTCGTAAGTGATATATGGGTCGTCCATGTCTGCCCAATAGCCAACACGGTCACTCATCTTCTCCCATTCACTCTTATATTTCCAAACACTTTCTTTACATTTTTTTATAAATGGTTCAATCCCATAATTCTCTATTTCTTGTTTTCCATCTATACCCAAAAGTTTTTCAACTTCAAGTTCAACGGGAAGACCGTGCGTATCCCACCCTGCCTTTCTTAAACAGTGATCACCTTTCATAACGTGATAACGTGGAATGATATCTTTAATTACACGAGTTAAAATATGCCCAATATGTGGTTTACCATTTGCCGTTGGTGGACCATCATAAAAAGTAAATTCGTTGCAACCAGAATTTTGCTCAACGTTCTTTTCAAAAATTTTGTTTTCTTTCCAAAATTGTAAAACTTCTTTTTCTCTATCTAAGAAGTTAAGCGATGTATCTACTTTCTTGTACATAAATCTTCTCCCTATATTAAGCCTATTATATTATTAACTATTATAGTATAAAGATATTTGTCGGTTTTGTAAAGTTAATTTTTATCTTTTTTGTATTTTTAAGAAAAAATGACTTGCATTTATTAAGTTTTTACGCTAAAATAGTGTTACCGTGCTATGTGGGGAGTTAGCGATGCCCTGTCGTCCGCAATTCGCTTAGCGGAGCAGAATGCTTTTTGAGGCTTACGTGGTGGGAGGCTGTGCAATATAAGGGGCGTTGATTTTAAGGTCTTATGCAACGTTCCACTGCGAACCGTGTCAGAGCAGGAATGCAGCAGCACTAAACAGAACGGTGCGTGTGCCATAAGGTTGCTTTAGAGGAGTTACCTGTATTGTTAACGCTCCGGCTTCGTATTCCGATTTAAGATGCACGGTTTTTTTGTATAAAAAAGGACTTTTCGTTTTGAAAAGTCCTTTTCTTCATACCTATTTTTTTGAAACTACATTTTTTCAGGTTCTGGGTATTCAACACCAAAAGTATCAACAGTTACTGATTTCATTACCTGATCCTCATAAGGTCTATCTGAATAATCGGTTTTAGTATTAGCAATTTCATCAACAATCTCTAAACCTTCAATAACTTTACCAAAAGTCGCATACTGTCCATCAAGATAAGGCGCGTTTTCATGCATAATAAAAAACTGTGAACCTGCTGAATTAGGGTTCATTGCTCTCGCCATAGAAAGCACACCTCTAACGTGCCCTAAATCATTTTTAACCCCGTTTCCGTAAAATTCTCCTTTTATAGAATAACCAGGTCCGCCCATGCCATTTCCGTTTGGACATCCCCCTTGAATCATAAATCCCGAAATTACTCTGTGAAAAATTAATCCATTATAAAATCCTTTGTTTATTAAGGATATAAAATTATTAACGGAAATAGGAGCTATTTCAGGATAAAGTTCTGCTTTTATTTGCTTGCCGTCTTCCATAGTAAAAGTTACAATAGGATTTTTGTTTTCCATATAAATTCTCCTTTTATTTCTTTTCAAGAACTATAATATCATAAAACAAATTGTTTTTCAAGCAATGGTTTAATTTTATTTTAGATCACAAGCAAATATTCTAACCTTTTCCGCCCCTCTTGTTTTAATAAACTTAATTTTAATTTCCTTATAATTGCCATTTAATGGAATTTTTAATAGCGAATTATAGTTGTTTTTTTCTCCAAAAATCATCTTTTTATCAGCATAAACCTCAAATTCTTTAACGAGAGTAGAGGCAACATTCATAGGTTCAAAATCAAGACCAACGTGAAGTTTTTGTGCAAAAATTCTCATTTTACGATTTTTTGAAAGAGACAATCTATCATAATCTGGATCTAACGCTATACGAAGTTCTTTAATTCTCTTTGCATCATTAAAAGTAAATATTATTTCACTACCGAGTTCTAATTCAACTGCGTTTTCGCCATCGAATGTTCTTGGTCTATCTATGCCATTAAATAAAATATCGCTATCTTCTTTTTTAAGATTTGTTTTTGCTAGCAAACAAGTTTCAGAAATATTTCTTTTGATATTTGGTAAAAAAACTCCGTCATATAAAATTTCTTGTTGCAATTCATTAACGTAATTATCATAAACGGCACTTGGTGTACAATCATGTTTAACACAAAGCGCAACGGCATTACCTACAGCTTGTCCTAATAGCGAACAGGTAGCCATAACCCTTGTCGAACTTAACGCTGCGTGTGTTGCACTTATATTTCTACCCGCAAAAAATAAATTTTCGATATTTTTTGAATATAAACATCTATACGGAATACCGTAAGGAGAAGGTGCAGGATAAAAACACGAAGGAGCATCGGTAGGCTTATTTGCAAGCATACCTCTAGGGTTATGGTCGTCCATCGGCCACCCACCGTATGCAACAACGTCATCGAATATGCCACCCCCTTCAATGTCTCTCTGTGTCAGCACATAATCGCCGATATATCTTCTACTTTCTCTTTTGCCTGGGAGAAAACCAACCCATTCAAGCTCCCAATTATCGAAACCGTGGTCACCCTTGTTTTTAATATGATCCCAAATGCCGAAAGCAACCTTTATAAGTTCATCCCTCGTTTCTTCAGTATTTTCAATGGGAATACCCGTATCACCACCTAATTCCATCCACCAAAGGTTACAACCACTAGTTCCTATCTTATGATCACGGAAGGTGGCGTGTTGCCCAGCCAAATACGGAATTATGGCAAAATCTTCGTCAGTTTCGTATACGTTGGCAAATGACGGAGGAATAAACTCAACTTTTCTATCTGTTTCTCTTGCTTGAATAAGTAAACTCATGCCCATCGTTTTACTGTCTTCAATTTCTGGACCAATATCTTCGCCATATTCGCCTTTAGCATTTCTACCAATCTTATGCTCTGCCCCCGATAAAGGAGCTAAAATACTATCTCCTGAACAATCGGTAAAATAGGTAGCCTTTACTTCGTGATAGGTATAAGTAGTCAACTGCCAAGCGATAACCGAAACAATTTTATTCCCATCGCACTCTGCGTCAAGACAAGAGGAATTTAAAATCAAGGTTATATTTTTGTTTTCCTTTATTTTACCATACAAAACGCTATCCCAAAGCGTGGGTGCTAAAGTTGGATTTCTATATATATTTTCCTCTTCAAATTCGGCCAAAATTCCGCCTTCTCTATTATATTTACCCTTAGCCCCACGAACCCACATGCGAATTTCTGAAGAGCTGTTTCCACCAAGAACAGGCCTATCTTGAATTAAAATAACTTTAACTCCTTTTCTAGCCGCTGAAAGCGCCGTAATAGTACCAGCAAGCCCACCACCGACTACACATAAATCACACTCGTGTTTTATCGTTTTAAAAACGCTCATTTTTAATCTCCTAGACGTTTAATAGTACGTTGTTTTCCTGAAGTTTGTTCCTTAACTTTTGCACGTCTATTTCTCTTACGTCAACATTTTCTAAACAAGCCATAGCCGCAGCAACGCCCGCCGCTTCGCCCATGCCCATACAAGGTGGCATAACCCTAATTGCACCCGCAGCTTCGCTTTCAGCAGAAACGCATCTACCTGCGACTAAAAGATTGGATAAATTTATAGGAACTAGTGTACCGTAAGGAATACCATAATACTTGCCCTCTGGTATAGTTATATATTCATTGCTAGTTGGTCCAAATCTACCATGTACGTCAACTGAGTTAGCACATATCATAATTGAATCATCAGGCACTTTACACTCTAAAACGTCATCAATATTAAGAGTTTTTAAACCGTGAATATGTCTTGTTTCTCTAATTCCTAACGTACTGCCTGATTGCAATAGTTTTGCATTTTCACAACCGGGAACGTATTTTTTTAAGAAAGCAAAAATCTCATCAACCTGCTCTCTACCAACCATTTCGCCGTTAGTTAAACTTTCAGACTGCGTTCCATCTACACCCATAATTCTAGAAGTATTTATACTCCACTCATCCTCATCAACACCACGAAAAAGCCCTATTGAAACTCTGTTAAGCTTCCAATCACCATTCTCTCTTGCCTTAGATACCCACCAATGAAGTGAACGGTAATTTACTCCGTCTTTTCGGTAGAAGTTTTGCCAATTTTTTTCAATATCTTCGTCAATTTTTTTACTATCAACGTTGCCTATTCTAAAAAACATAGTAGCAGGTTGAATACGCCCCTTTCCGTTACCCATAGTACAAGGCACGCCAGAAGCAAAAGCACAATCTGCATCACCCGTACAATCGATTATAACCTTCGCTTTAATTGCCGATAAACCTTGTTTTTTTGCAACGATTACTTTATCTATTTTATCACCATCCACAACGGAATCAACAAATGAAGTGTGGTACAATACTTTAACTCCAGCTTCACTTAGCATTCTATCTGCTAATAGTTTTAATTCTTCTGCCTTAAATGGCGTAACATGAATATGCCCAGCCGTTATATATGAAGTAAAGGAAGAAGCCGTAGGTACTTTAGACGGATGAATTGCCCCACCTCGTTCACAAAGCCTATTAATTATTTCTTCAAATAAACCTTTAATAAGCATAGTTTTTCCACCACTATCATAACAGGTCATAAAAGGAGCAACAAGCCCCGCCGTTGCCATGCCTCCACAAAAAGATGCTTTTTCAACAAGCATAGTTTTCGCCCCTGCCCTTGCAGAAGCTATAGCCGCACATAATCCTGCAGGGCCTCCACCTAAAACTAAAACTTCCGTTTCCTCTTTAGTTAAAATCTTTTTATATTCCACCATAATTACACCATTATAAATATTTTCTTAAAACACTCGCAACTTTCTCCCCTAAAACGGAAAACGCTTCCGGGGTTAAATGACAAAGGTCTTTATAACAATCCCCATCCCAATCCTTCATATACGCATTATAATCAATAACTGTTACCTCTTCCTTTTTACATACGGAAGTTGCCAACTTGTTATATTTATCCACTTCTTCATTTGAACGTGGATTAACTGCCCCTCTAGAACCAAGCACGGGATTTATTGGAGTTGTTGTAGCAAAAAGAATTTTTGCATTAGGAAAAAACTTCCTTAATAGGTCTATTATCATTTTAATATTCCTTTTATATTCACTTTCACTTGTTAAAGAAAATTCATATTCGTTCCAATGTGCAATATCCCAATGTCCACAATTAAACTGAACTAGGTCTATTTTAGAACAGTCGTCAATCATGCCACTCCATTTTTTTAACCTTGTTATAACGTATTGAGTGTTTCTACAATTATCGTTTGGATAATAAACTTCTGCAATATCAGACAATTTATTTTTAACGGTAAGGCAATACCCTCTTCTAATAGAATCACCAATTAAAAAAACGTTCTTTTTATTGTCACTACAAACAAATGAAACTTCGGCTTCGCCGTTTTCTATCCACTGCATATTTTTCTCCTTTTTAATTCCGTTTATTTGACAATATTATTTTATCGTGATATATTTATTATAACATTAACAATTACATAAATAAATTGTTAAATGTGATTAAAATTTATTCTTTTGTGATGTATAAATGAAAAATAGAATTATTAAATATTTAGAAAACGGAACATATAAAAAAAATGAGAATTTTCCCAATTTAGACGCTTATACAAATAAAAACGGATGGACGTCTTTTTATTTAGATGATAACGTAGCTTTCTCATATAGAAAAAACGAATATTTGGTAGATGCTTTTTCAGAAAGATTACACCACCACGATTATTTTGAATTAGCAATTATATTTTCTGGGGATGGAGCTGAATATATTGCAGACAATCAAAGAATTCCCCTGTCTAATGGACTAGTAATTCTCACAAAGCCTAATAAATTCCATATGGTTAGATTATATAAAAAAACAAAATACGAGCGTTTTATAATATATTTTAAAAACTCTAAAGAACTTTTCCCCGACAGTGAAATTATGGACTTTATAAATTACGGAAATGATTCTAGTGCATTTTTCAATTTAAGCAAAAAGCAATGCAACGATTTTCTCTATTCAATAGAAAATGCGATTATTAAAGAAAAAAGCTACAAAAAATCTAAAGCTTATATTACTCTTTACAATCTTTTTTTAACACTTTCTGATAGCGAAAACCAAAAAGAAACAACTACAGCCGTACCTCATTTTATTAACGAAATAAAAGAATACGTTGATAATAATTTTACAAAAATACGCTCTGTAAACGAGCTTTCCAACCAATTTTTTTATAGTCGTGAATATATTTCAAGAAGTTTTAAAGAGTATTACAACACCCCGTTGTACGACTATATTTTGGCAAGAAAAACTAGCCTTTGTGCATCTCTACTCTTAAAGGGTGAAACTGTAGACAACTCAAGCAAAAACGCAGGATTTATTAATGTTTCAAGCTTTATAAAAGTTTTCAAAAAGTTCTACGGTGTTACCCCATCTGAATATAAGAAAAAAGGCTATAAAAATTCATAGCCTTTTTTTCGTATAAAATAAAAACGCAGAATTGGAACAAATAATTGTTTCCCCTTCTGCATTTTTTTTGGTGGGCTTGAGCGTGTGAAATACGCACTGACGACACCAAATATTATTAGGGCTCCCGAAAAGATTTTGTGTAACAAAAGATTTTTGGGAAAAAGGAAGGGCAGGCTCATAGGTCAAGCCGTTGCAATAGCAACGGTGGACGAAATAGCCTTGCCCTGACGTGGTGGAGATGCGGAGACTTGCACTCCGGTCTTAAACGCTTTAATAAAACCTTCTACATACTTATCTGATGATTATTCTCGTAAACGCCACGGTCATCAGCAACCAAAACGAATACATAACAGTTAATTAACCATAAATAAGCCACTGTCAAAACCCATATATGGTTTCCGTCTAAATGACGCTCTTACCTCCCCGACGGAAAAAGAAGTAAAAACGTACGCAATAATTAAGCAGCGTAAGCTAAATCAGTTTTAGCATTTAAATTTAAGTTTCCTTTTTAACGAAGCAGGAACTTCGGTATGCTTATATTTTATCTCGGTCGCCCAATCGAATCTGGAACATCCCCATATAAAAACGGCAATTTGCCGTTTTTTTAAATTTTATCAATATCGTAAGGAGTGCTTTGATAAACGTAGTGATTTAGCCAATTCATATAAATTAAATTAGCCGTTGAAACCCAGCACATCTTAATCTCCCCACTATTACCGTTAATGTAATAATTGTCAGGTGGATCTATTGGCAAACCTTTTTCTAAATCTCTCCTATACTCTAATTCTAATGTATCTCTATCGTACTCTGCATGCCCTGTTATAAAAATAAATTTATTATCTTTGCTCCTAATAATTCCTGCCCCAGCTTCTTTGGAAGATGCAATAAGCACTAGGTCTGAGCATTTTTTAATATCCTTTTCGTAAACGGTTGTATGTCTTGAATGAGGCATAAAAAACCTATCGTCAGTACCCTTTAACAATCTTTCGTAATTAACAAGTTTTTTATGCTTATAAACACCAAAAAGCTTTTTTTCTAAAAGATGTTTTTCAATACCATAATAATAGTGAAGTGCTGCTTGTGCACCCCAACATATAAATAACGTACTAGTAACGTTTGTCTTTGCAAATTCAAAAATTTCTTTTAATTCATCCCAATACTTAACATCTTCAAAATCCATTTCCTCAACGGGTGCACCGGTAATAATCATACCGTCAAATTTTCTGTTTTTAACTTCTGAAAAAGATTTATAAAAACGTTGTAAATGCTCTAGCGAAGTATTTTTACCAACGTACGTTTCGGTAGAAATAAGCGTAACATTAACTTGCAAAGGAGAGTTACTAAGTAGCCTCATAAGTTGAGTTTCTGTAACAATTTTTGTTGGCATTAAGTTTAAAATGGCAATTTCAAGTGGACGTATGTCTTGACTCATTGCTCTTTGCTCGTTCATTACGAAAATATTTTCCGACTGTAATACCTTTGCAGCCGGTATATCTTTTGGTACGATTATAGGCATAATTTCCTCCTATAGTTATTTTTATACTTTTTCTAATGCTTGTGCTAAATCTTCAATTAAATCCTCTGAATTTTCAATTCCACAAGAATATCTAATAAGCGTTGCAGGTATTCCACATGCTTCAAGTTGCGCATCATTCATTTGCCTATGAGTTGCGTTTGCAGGATGTAAACAACATGTTCTTGCATCTGCAACGTGCGTTTCAATAGCAGCAACCTTAAGATTTTTCATTAAAGTTTCAGCATCTTTTCTAGTCCCTTTAACAGCAAAAGAAAGTACACCACAAGAACCGTTAGGCAAATACTTTTGTCCAAGCTCGTAATACTTATCCCCTTCTAAACCACAATATCTAACCCATTCAATTTTAGGATGATTTTTAAGAAACTTAGCAACAGCAAGACCATTTTCACAATGGCGCTTCATTCTAACGTGTAAACTCTCTATACCTAAATTAATATAAAAAGCATGTTGGGGGGATTGGATTGAACCAAAATCTCTCATAAGCTGAGCAGTTGCCTTAGTAATAAATGCCCCTTCAAGCCCAAATCTTTCAACGTACGTTACCCCATGATAACTTTCGTCAGGCGTAGTAAGTCCAGGGAATTTATCAGCATATTTTTTCCAATCAAATTTCCCAGAATCAATTATAGCTCCACCAACGGAAACGCCATGTCCGTCAAGATATTTAGTAGTTGAATGAGTTACTATATCTGCTCCCCACTCAATAGGTCTACAATTAACGGGCGTAGCAAAAGTATTATCGATAATAAGTGGAACTCCGTGTTTATGCGCAACTTTAGCAAAAAGTTCAATATCTAAAACGGAACATGCAGGGTTAGCAATCGTTTCGCCAAAAAGAGCCTTAGTATTAGGCTTAAATGCCTTATCAAGTTCCTCTTCACTAGCATCAGGAGAAACAAAGGTAAATTCAATACCCATCTTCTTCATCGTTACTTCAAAAAGATTGAATGTTCCTCCATAAATTGCAGCAGAAGAAACCACGTGATCTCCGCAATTGGCTATATTAAATACTGAATAGAAGTTTGCAGCCTGCCCTGATGACGTGAGCATCGCAGCAGTACCACCTTCTAATTCACAAAGTTTTTTTGCCACATAATCGTTGGTTGGATTTTGAAGCCTCGTATAAAAATATCCCGAAGCCTCTAAATCAAAAAGCTTACCCATATCTTCACTGGTGTCATATTTAAAGGTAGTACTCTGGATAATGGGAATTTGTCTTGGTTGACCATTGGTTGGAGTATATCCACCTTGTACACAAATTGTTTCTATCCTCTTTTTATCTGACATAATTAATCTCCTTATCGCAAGTAAATTAGATATATTTCTTTATTTCACGCTCTTTAAGACGATTTAAATCTTTTTCCATCTTATCACGCTTTTTATCATAAGTATGTTTACCTTGACAAAGCCCTATCTCCATCTTAATTAAAGCTTGTTTGAAGTATAATTTTAATGGAACAATAGTTAATCCTTTTTGCTCAACCTTTTGAGAAAGCTTTAAAATTTCCTGTTTGTTAAGCAACAACTTTCTATCTCTTTTCGAATTTCTCGAATTAAAAGCCCCTTGCTTATCATACAAAGGGATATGCATATTTTTAATATACATCTCCCCACCGTAAAAAACACAAAAGCTTTCTTTAAGATTGCAAGAACCATTTCTTAAAGATTTAACTTCTGCACCTTCTAAAACTATACCAGCTTCAATACGGTCGAGAATAAAATATTCATGTGATGCCACACGGTTTGTGCTTATAACTTTTTCTTCCATTTTCTAATAATATTGTACTATATTTTTTTTCTTTTTGCAATAGCTAAAATATATTAAATCAAAACAAATTCAGCCCTTTTATCAATAAGATTAACCCCTGCGACCATAATTCGAACTTTCTGTCCGAGATTAAAACTCTTTTTAGCATTAGATAAACAATATCTATCTCTATCAAAAACATATCCCCTTCCAGGCAACGTTTCAATTTTAACTAGACCTTCTATACAATTTTCAAGTTCAACAAATATACCAAAATTAGTTACACCGCTCACAACACCATCAAATTCTTCTCCTTCGTATCCACTAATATATAAAAGCTTATAATAATCATCCACAGCAAGTTCTGCATCTTGAGCGATTTTTTCTCTTTCAGATGATTTTGCAGAAGCCGAAAAGACAAATTCACCATATTTTTGCACTAAATTATTACTGCCGTTTCTAATAAAATCTTTTATAATCCTATGAATAACAAGATCAGGATATCGCCTAATAGGAGAAGTAAAATGGCAATAAAATTTCTCACTTAAGCCAAAATGTCCATCACAAATAGGAGAATATTTTGCCTTTTGCATTGAACGAAGCATAACTCTGTTAATTATCGAAACTTTATCGTCAGTAGCATTTTTTAGAATAAGCTGAAAATCTTTAGAAAATATCTCGCCTTTTCTTCTTTTATATTTTACACCTAACCCATCTAAAAAAGCATAAAAATTTTCTAGTTTTTCCTCTGTTGGCTTACCGTGCACTCTGTACACAAAAGGCAATTGCAAGTAATAAAAATACTCCGCAATGGAAACGTTGGCGCAAATCATAAACTCCTCTATAATTTTATGCGCCTTGTTTCGTTCTTCTTTTGAAACAAAAATCTCTCCCTTTTTTACTTCAATTAAACTTTCTTTTACGTCTAAGTCAACATTACCCTTATCATCTCTTTTTTTGATAAGGATATCGGCAAGTTCATTCATTAAAGCAAGTGCGTTAAAAAGCTGTTCGTTCTGACAACACTCAACTCCTTCTAAAACGTTATTAACGTAGTTGTAGGTTAACCTATGTTTGCTATTTATAATTGAAGGAACTATTTCAACGTCAACAACGTTTCCTATATAATCAACTTTCATTATACAAGATAAAGTTAGTCTATCTTCGTTAGGACGTAATGAGCACAAATCGTTACAAAGTCTTTCCGGAAGCATTGGAATAACGCTTTCAGGGAAGTAAACACTAGTTCCGCGATTAAAGGCTTCGTTATCAATAAAACCACCTTGTTTAACGTAATGAGAAACATCTGCAATATGAACGCCTAAAACATAATGGTCTGAAAGCTTTTCAATAGAAACAGCGTCATCAAAATCCTTAGCACTTTCACCATCAATAGTAAAAATAAAATCTTTTCTTAAATCCTTGCGATTTTTAATTTCTTGCTCAGAAATTTCACCTATTATATCTAAACTATCTTTTATAACGTTTGAAGGGAATTTTTCCGGTAGTTTATAAGAATATAATATACTTTTTAATTCAGCTGATTTTTCAAATTGTCTTCCAAGAATTTTAGTAACGACACCTTCAGGATTTTTCTTTTTTGGATAACTTAGTATTTTACAAACTACTTTATCTCCATTTTTAGCCCTTTCGCCTTTACCAAACGGAATAAAAATATCGACATAATACTTATCGTCGTCAGGAACCACAAAGCCACCTGTTCTACATGTAAAATACGTGCCTACAATTTCTTTAATTCCGTGCTCAACAACCTTCAAAACTCTTGCAGTTGTTCTATATCCATCTCCTTTTGTAGTTTCAGCAAAAACGATATCACCATGCATTGCACCACGAAGGTTGGAGTGCGGAATAAAATAATCCACCCCCGAATCATCACTTAATATTAAAAAGGCATATCCTCTTCTATTGCCTTGTATTTTACCTTGTAAAACTTCTTTATTCATACACTAAAAAAGGTTCTGCCTATAAAGACAGAACCTTACTATTTAACAAAAAATTACGCAATCGAAGCAATAACAGCAAAAACTATGCATAACACACCGAAAATAATACCGCTTATTACCGTTAAAATTTTCATTTTATACTCAAAAGTTTTGCCTTTATTTTTAGTTAAAAAGGTTTCGCTCTGTCCACCAAGCGCACTAACACCTGAAGAATTTCCAGGTTGAAACATGACTACGAGAACAATAAAAATTGCGCACACAAACATTACTGCAAGTAAAATATATTTTATCCAATCGTGCCAAGCAGTCCAAAAAGTGCTTGCAGCAAGCATATTCATTACGTTCATAATTATCTCCTTAACGATTTAAATCTATTCATTACTAAAAAATTATAGCATACAAAAAACAAATTTACAACTGTTTTTAGACTGATTTTTCAAGCTTTTTGCTTAATAAGTGATTTTCCCGTCATTTCAGCAGGCTTATCAAGCCCCATCATATCAAGGAAAGTGGGTGCAACGTCACACAACTTGCCATCTGAATAAAGTTGGTAGTTTTCCACTTCTTCTCCTATTAAAATAAATGGAACAAGATTGGTTGTGTGCGCCGTAAAAGGTTTACCAGTTTCATCAAACATTTTATCAGCGTTACCGTGATCGGCTGTAACTATTGCCTTTCCACCGACAGATAAAATTTTATCTATTACTTTTCCAACGCATTTGTCAACCGTTTCAACAGTGGAAATAGTTGCATCATATATACCAGTGTGTCCAACCATATCGCAGTTAGCATAGTTAAGAATAATAACGTCATATACGCCTTCTTCAATCTTTTCGATAACCCTTTCAGTTACTTCGTCAGCACTCATTTCCGGCTTCAAGTCGTAAGTAGCTACCTTAGGCGAAGGAATTAATACCCTGTCCTCATTTTTATTGGGAGCTTCCTCTCCACCATTAAAGAAAAAGGTTACGTGTGCGTATTTTTCCGTTTCAGCGATACGAAGCTGTTTTAACCCTAACGAAGCCAAATATTCTCCTAGAGTATTTTTTAACGTTTGTGGTTTAAATGCAATCTTAACGTTATTTAAAGAATCGTCGTATCTAGTAAAGCAAACGTAAAATGGTTTAAGAAAACCCGTTTTCCTTTCAAAAAAATTAAACTCAGCTTCGCTCATCGCTCTCGTAATTTGCCTTGCTCTATCAGGACGGAAGTTAAAGAAGATGATTCCATCTCCATTTTCAATTAAACCAACTTTCCTTCCCTCCTTAACAACACAAGCAGGAACAACAAATTCATCAGTAACGTTTGAAAGGTAGGATTTTCTCACGTATTCTTCTGGATTACAGGTGGTTTCCCCACTACCTACAGTCAAAGTATCGTAAGCTTTTTCGATTCTATCCCAACGATTATCTCTGTCCATAGCATAATATCTACCACTGACAGATGCAATCTCGCCAAAAGAAAGTTCGTCAAGTTTGTTTTGAAGGATTTTAATAAAATCAGCACCACTAGTAGGCGACACGTCTCTACCATCCAAGAAACAATGAATATAAACGTTATCTAAACCTTTCATTTTAGCAAGTTCAACTAAAGCGAAAACGTGAGATAAATGGCTGTGAACTCCACCATCTGACAACAAGCCGTATATGTGAAGTTTTTTTCCTTCCCTTTTTACGTAATCGCAAACTGCGTTAAATTCATCGTTCTCAAAAAAGTCACCATCATTAATAGATTTAGTAATTCTGGTAAGTTCTTGATAAACGATTCTGCCAGCACCCATATTTAAGTGTCCAACTTCAGAATTGCCCATTTGCCCTTCTGGAAGACCTACATCCATTCCGCTAGCTCCTATCAAAGTTGAAGGGTATTTATTCATTAGCCCTTTTACAATCTTGCCTGACGAGTGAAATATAGCGTTGCCTTCCTCAATTTGACTTACGCCATATCCGTCCATAATAATTATACAGTTAGGTTTTTTCATAATTAATTCCTATATTCTTTAATATAAGTTAAGGCAA
Organism: Christensenellaceae bacterium; assembly: GCA_045639245.1. Taxonomy (GTDB): domain Bacteria; phylum Bacillota; class Clostridia; order Christensenellales; family Borkfalkiaceae; genus UBA1259. The sequence continues at coordinate 69,033 of JAZUCS010000022.1, read as the reverse complement.
GTTTTTTACTTGCCTTAACGAGTTTAGCCTTTATAGTTAACAATTTTGGCAAAATCTTCTGCTTTTAATGATGCACCACCAATTAAACCACCATCAATGTTGCGCATAGACATTAATTCTTTAGCATTAGACGGTTTCATGCTTCCACCATATTGGATACGTAATGCCTTAGCAACTTCTGCACCCCAATTCTTTTTAACGAGGCTCCTGATAAAGCTTATTGTTTTATTTGCATCTTCAGCAGTAGCAGTTTTACCCGTACCTATTGCCCATATAGGTTCGTAAGCAATAACAATATTAACAAAATCTTCTGCTGTTATATCCTTAAACCCTTCAAGGATTTGCTTCTTTAATACTTTTTTTGTTTTATTTTTTTCTCTTTCTAAAAGCGTTTCACCAACGCAAACGATTGGTTTTAAATCTTTTTTAATAGCTTGTTTTAATCTAGCATTAACAGTTTGGTCAGTTTCCCCAAAATACTGTCTTCTTTCACTATGTCCAATAATTACGTATTCAACACCAGCTTCTTTAAGCATGTCTGCAGATATTTCACCAGTAAAAGCGCCATTATCAGCCCACGATACGTTTTGAGCACCGAGTTTGATTTTGCTACCTTCAACAGCCTGCGCAACCACTTGTAAATCGGTATAAGGCACACATACAACCACTTCGGGTTTTGATTTAGAAACGAGTGGCTTCAAGCCATTAATAAGCTCAACAGCTTCAGCTGCGGTCTTGTTCATTTTCCAGTTTCCTGCAATAATTGGTTTTCTCATAATTTGGGTCTCCTCTTTTTGTAATTTATTGAGTTTAAAATTTATTTATTATTCAAGCATTCGATACCGGGAAGTTTTTTACCCTCAAAAAGTTCCAATGATGCACCTCCACCGGTAGAAATATGCGTCATTTTATCTGCAAAACCGAGATTGGTTACCGCTGCAGCAGAATCACCACCGCCAATAATGGTAGTAGCATCCTTGGCCTCTGCAAGAGCTTTTGCTACTGAGATAGTTCCATTAGCAAAACAGGGGTTTTCAGAAACGCCCATAGGTCCGTTCCAAATAACTGTTTTTGCACTCTTAACTGCTTCTGCAAATTTTTCTGCAGACTTTGATCCAATATCAAGAGGTTCTTGATCGATTGCAATGTTATCGATAGAATAATTGAACGTATCTACTATTTTATCAATAGGATTTGGGAATTCTTTAGCAGCAACAACATCTACTGGAAGTAAAAGTTCTTTACCTAAAGATTGAGCCTTTTTCATCATATCCGAACAATACTCTATTTTTTCATTATCAACAAGTGCGTTGCCTACCTCATATCCTTTTGCTTTTAGGAAGGTATACGCCATTCCTCCACCAATAATAAGAGTATCGCACTTTTCAAGTAGGTTATCAATAACCTTAAGTTTATCAGCAACCTTTGCCCCACCTAAAATAGCCACGAAAGGACGAACGGGGTTTTCAAGTGCATTTGCCATAACAGAAAGTTCCTTTTCAATTAAGAAACCACAAACAGCCGTTTTAACAAAGCCGTATTCAACTATAGCAGCAGTAGTAGCGTGTGAACGATGTGCCGTACCAAAAGCATCGTTAACGTAAATATCGCAGTATGATGCAAGCTTTTTGCAAAGTGCTTCATCTCTCTTCTCTTCACCAGCTTCAAAACGGGTGTTTTCAAGAAGCACTACTTCACCATCTTTAACTTCTGCAACTGCTTTATCAGCTGAAGCACCAACAACATCTTCTGCAAAAACTACTTTTTTGCCAAGCTTTTCAGAAAGTCTTTCAGCTACAGGACGAAGAGTAAATTTTTCTTTATCTTTTAACGCTTTTTTAAGGTATTCTGCTTTAGCCACCTCTCTTTCAGCTTCGGGAAGTGCTTCAACAGCTTTCTTTTCTTTTTTATTAAGGCCAAAACCTTCTGTAAAAATATTGTGGGGCTTACCCATGTGGGAACAAAGAATAACTTTAGCTCCGTTATCCACGAGATATTTTATCGTAGGTAATGCGCCGTTAATACGAGTTTCGTCAGTAATAACTCCGTCTTTCATTGGGACATTAAAATCAACTCTTACAAGACATCTTTTACCCTTTACGTCTACGTCTTTAATGGACATTTTGTTCATCTTGAAAACCTCCTAACTTTATGTATATTTATTTATTTTTAAATAAAAAACCATCCCTAAAAGTATATAAAAAAAACTGCTGTTTGTCAAGGAATAACAGCAGTTTCTAATATATTTATTTATATATTTTCTCTTGATTTTTACATAGTTTCAATACTTTTATCGTTTTTACAGTATTCGGCATACTTTTTAATACTATTAGCAACATTATAAATATGGTCGGCAACACGCTCAAGATTTGAAACTGTTTGTAAATAAGTTGAGCCCGATTGAGCATTGCATAAACCTTTCTTAAGCCTTTCAATATGCATATCTCCAAGCCTATCACAAATATCGTCTATTTCCTCTTCTAGAAGCTCTACTCGCGTCAATAAAGCTAAATCTCTTTGATCAAAAGCTTGCATCGCAACGTCAAATAAGCAGTTGATTTTATCAGTCATGTTTTTAAGCTCTACAATCGCTTCATTTGACAACTCAACATTTTCTGCACGTAGTTTCATAGAGTATTCCATTATATTTTCAGCATAATCGCCAACTCTTTCAAGATCAGAAACAACGTGATAATAAGAACCTATTTTCTTATCGTCAATAACTGACAATTGTTTGCTCATTAATTTAGTCAAAAACGATGTAATAGCTTTATTTAAGAAGTTTAATTTGTTTTCATTTTCACGTACGATTTGCTCCTTATCGACGGTAGAATCTAAAAGCATGTCTATCGTGTAATTAAGATTATCTTTTGCAAGTTTTGACATAGCAACAACTTCGTGTCTAATGTTGCTAACTGCAAGCGCGGGAGTGCTAAGCATGAGTTCATCAACGAAAGAAAGATGATATTGTTCCTCTTTCTCTTCTTTATCGGGAACAATTTTAGATACTAAATCAACAAGAATATTAGTAAACGGTAACAACACCAAAGTTGTTGCAACATTAAACAAAGTATGGAATATTGCAAGTTGGCTACCAACGTTACTCGAAATACTTGCAAATAAAGATGATATTTCATTACTCCAAATCCATAAAGGAGCAAGAAAAATTAAACAACCAAAAATGTTAAACGTTAGGTGCACCATTGCCGTTCTTTTAGCATTAGTAGAAGTACCGATAGATGACATTATAGATGTTATACAAGTACCAATATTTGAACCAAGCGCTAAAAACATTGCGTTCTTAAATGGTAGAATACCTATACTACCTAAAACAACCATCAAACTAGTAATCGTTGAAGAACTATGTACACACGCAGTAATAACTACGCCAATAACAATAAGAATTAATGGAAAATGGTCATTCGCAAAAATATTTTGAGCCCAAGCTTGTGGTGTGCCATCGGATAGAAACATTAAATATTTAGCGTATGTTGAAATAAATTCTAAGCCCACAAAAATTAAGCCCAACCCAGTTAAAATATCGCCTATGCTAACAATTTTTTGTTTTTTTGAAAGCATACTCATCATTACGCCAATTAAACCGATACCAGCAGCTATTGCGCCGATATCCACTTTACCAACGCCTGATAAAGAAACTATATGAGCGGTAATCGTCGTACCAATGTTTGCACCCATAATTACGTTGGTGGCTTGCATAAGCGTTAAAAGACCGATATTAACAAAGCCAACCAACATTACAGTAGTTGCAGTTGAACTTTGAATAATACAAGTTACACCTACACCTACGCCAACGCCGGCAAGCCTATTACTAGTAACCTTGCCAAGCAGTTTTTTCATTCCACCGCCTGCAACCTTTTCTAATGATGCCCCCATAAGTTTCATGCCGATCATCATTACGGCAACACCACCAAACATAAAAAATAAATTCCAAGCCATACGTCTTATTTTCCTCCATTGTGTCCCAAGACTGCTTACACAATATTTTAACTTACAAAAAAAAGATAAAGTCAACAAAAATAGTCAATTAAGGAGTGCACTATTCTGTTAAATTCCCTTCAGTATTAAAATTTTCAAATCCTAACTGTCGCAATGCCTCGTAAACGCCAACACAAACGGAATTAGATAAATTAAGCGAACGAAGTGTTCCCATCATCGGGATTCTGACACATTCGTCGTAATGCTTTTTTAATAAGCTTTCCGGCAAACCTTTGGTTTCCTTTCCAAAAACCAAAAAATCACCATCTTTATACTTTACGTCTGAATGAATGTGCTTTGACTTGGTTGAATAAAACCAAAAATTTGAGCCGTCATAGTACTTGTCTAATATCTCTTCAATACTATCGTAATATTTGATATCTAAATAATGCCAATAATCAAGCCCTGCTCTTTTAAGGTGTTTATCAGTTACTTCAAAACCTAATGGTTTTACCATATGTAAAACGCTACCCGTTACTGCACACGTTCTAGCAATATTTCCAGCATTTTGAGGTATTTCAGGTTCAACCAAAACAATATTAATTGCCATTTTTTCTCCTTTAGTATCCAGAATTAAAATCTCTATAAAGCCCTCTACGTCGTGAGCTTATAAGATGAAAATCTTTATCAATATTTATATTGCCCTCAATTATATCAGAACTCCCAGCCAAAATAATTTCGCCTTTGACATCTGCAACACTAACGTAATTTTTACCACATAGAGCCATTAATACTCCGTTAGAAAACGCCCCTGCTCTAAGCATAATTTGGGGCATTGAGCCTTCTATTTTATTGAATATACACACAATCAAATCAGCATCGCAAAGAGCCAAAACTCTTGCTGATTCTGGAAAAAACAAGTCTTCAGCAACAATAATACCTATTTTACCAGCAGAAGTATCGTACACCCTAAAACTACTACCTGCAACAAATTCACTATCATCAATACAATGCGCCATATCAGAAACGCCCAATATTCTTCCACCGTCCGCAATCACGGTAGAATGTCTAAAAACACCGTAAGTATCGGTATCACAACCGCAAATAACAACGGAAGAAAGTTGTTTTGAAAGTTTAGCTACGTCTTGAAAATATTCTGTTTCGCCAGCCAATTCCTTTTTGTAACTAACAAGCCCTAAACCATTAAAGCCAAAAACCAACACATCGTGCCCGCTTATTTTACCTAGCTTTTCTTGCCACGCTCCATTTAGACTACTACTCGAAACAAAACAAATTTTCATACTACACCCCAAAACAACATTAATACTATAGTATTAGTCTTTTGAGTTAATTTGTTAATATTAAAACTGTATTTCCGTAAAAAGTTTTAAAATTTCATCAGTGCTATTGGACGTTAACAGTTGTATTTTTGTTTCTTTTATATTTGGCATGCCTTTAAGATATCCGGCAACAAACTTTCTAAATTCTAATGTTGCTCTTTTTTCACCAAAGTTTTCTCTCAGTCTTAACAAGTGCTCAATAATGAATTCTTTTATAGAAAAAGGAGCTTCTTTATTTAAAATTTGGCAAGGTAAAAAGGGATTTTGAAAAGCACCTCGAGCCAACATGATACCGTCCGCCCCCGTTTCATTAATCATTTTATCCACATCTTCCAAGGTGAAAATTCCACCATTTGCAATAACAGGTATTTTTACAGCCTTTTTCGCTTTATATATTGCATTGTAATCTGGCTCTCCAGAATAATAAGCTTCTCTCACTCTTCCATGAATAGTAACCATTGAAGCACCTGCATCTTCAGCCATTTTTGCAAATTCTGTAGCAACATCATCTCCGTTTTTTAAACCTGTTCTTATCTTAACAGTAATGATTTTACCACTTTTAACACACTCTTTAACTATCTCTTCAGCCTTTTTTATATCGTTAAGAAGAGCACTTCCCTCGCCGTTTTTATAAACCTTTGGCACGGGGCATCCCATATTAATATCAATCACGTCAAAATTTTTTAAGTACTCGCCTTCACAAGCTGAACGCATATAATAAGGATCTGAACCAAATATTTGTGCAGCAGTACTATCATAATTATCTGTACGTAACAAAAGATCTGACCCTTTACTCTTATATGCAAGCCCTTTAGCCGAAACTAACTCGGTGAAAGTAAGCCCATAACCCAACAATAGAGCTAAGCTTCTAAACCCAAACTCCGTGTAGCCCGCCATAGGTGCTAGCAACACGTTATTGGTAATTAATTTTCCATTGAGCAATAGACTTTTTATCTTCATTTATATAAACCTTTTTTATTACTAATAAAAAGTTTATCAAAAAAGCAATAAAATAGCAAGCAATTGAAGAGATTGCGCTTCCATAAATGTTAATTTGTGGATTTTGAAGCAAAATTACAGTTAAAATACTTTTAACAAGCACCCCCGCCATCATACCAATTAACGCATTATAAACCTTTCCCTCTCCTATTAAAACGCCGTTAATCGTCTGAAGTAAAGCATGAAATATGATGGATATACTGCTTATTTTTAAAAGTTTTAGGCATATTAAAAATTCTTCTTCTTTTAATTTAGAAAAGAGTATCCTTAAAATCGTCGGTGCAAAAACACCTATAACAATTGCCGATAAAAATGAAATAAAAAAGGTAAGCATCAAGCTGTTTTTTACGTTCTTTTTTTTATCTTCTAAACTTTTTGTTCCAGATACTGCAGGAATTATACTAACTGAAACACCGTAACAAACGGAAACAGGAAGATGAATTACCGTTAGTACTACTCCTGAAAAAAGTCCATATAGCGCAGTTGCATTATTAAAATTTTTTTTTAATAAATTTATCGTTATAAAACTATCAAACACTTGTGATAATGGTAAAATTATTCCAATTAATGAAATGGGAATAATGAGTTTTATCAATTTTTTTATACCAAAAAAATAATTTTCATTTTTCTTTTTAATTAAAGGAGATTTTATAGTTTTAGTTTTTAACTTAAAGGTTATATATAGTTGAATAAAACAAAGGATTTCTGAAATAGTTATAGCAAAAGTAGCGCCCGCAACTGCTAAAGGAATGTTAGGAAGTAAAATTTTGCATAACGTCAAACCGACACCTAGTTTTACAACCTGTTCGCTAATTTGAGAAAGCGCCGTAGGAAGCATATCCATTTTCCCTTGAAAATAACCTCTAAAAACTGAAATCAAACACACAAAAAAAATAGCGGGTGCTAAAGCCAAATAAGCATAATATGCGTTCTCATCCCCCTGAGCTCTAGATAAACCCCTTGCAGACAAAAGCATAATCACAGTTGAAATCGCTCCCAATAAAGTTAATAGCCTTAACGATGCCCTTAAAAACATGAAAGTATTCTCGTCATTTTCTTCTTTTACACCTGCTATTAGTTTTGAAAGAGCACTTGGAGCGCCAGCTCCTGAAAAATCAAGCAATACAGTATAAATGGGGAAAACCATTTGATAAAGCCCCAAACCATATCCTCCAATTAAATTTGTTAAAGGAATTCTATAGAGAGCACCTAAAAGCTTTGCTATAAAGGCTCCTACCCCTAAAAACACGGAGCCTTTGATAATTGAATTAAAATTTGGTTTCATATGTAAAATAAACGTTGCTTAAAACAGCAACGTTCAATAATTTATTAAAAATCAAATTGCGCTGATAAAAAAGATGCTCCAAGTCGTACTAATTTTTCTTCATCTAAACCAAACCTCTTTTCTTTCGATTGCGTCACTAAAACTATCACACCCAAACAATCCCCGTTAGAAATTATAGGAAAAACTAATTGGTTTTCATATTCCGTTTCATCTCCACGATGAATTTTAACAGGCTTTTTTTCTCCATCTCTAGAAAGATTAAAAACCTTTCTTTTATTAACAAGAGAAGCCATTTCGTCAGACATAATCGCACCGATAATATCCTTATTTTTACTACCTGAAATGGAGATTATCTCATCGCAATCTAAAATCATACAACCACAGTCTAGAATACTTGATAATTCCCAACTAACAAGTTCTGCATGTTTAGAAACAGAAGCCATTGGTGAGAATTTTTTAAATATTAATTCCTCCTTATTGGCATAAATCTCCAAAGGGTCCCCCTCTTTTATTCTAAGAGTTTTTCTAATTTCTTTAGGGATAACTACTCTGCCTAAATCATCTATTCTTCTTACTATACCCGTAGTATACATAATAACCTCCAATTAAAATAAGTATGATAAAAGCCCGCACAAAATATACGGGCTTTTTTATTTTAAACTTAATTCCAATGGGATGGAACCCTTCGATATTGCTTAAACCAATCGGTATCTTTAAGAAGTGTATTGTTATTAGAACAGTTAACATAAACTTCCTTTTCCCCTTCTGATATAACAACTATATTGCCATTTAACATAGCGTAACCATCTTTCGATTGTAAATCAACTACGGTAGGAACATAAACTTTATCAGTATATTTAGCTATTCTATCTATAACTACTTGCGCTGGAAAAGTGTTTTCTAAAACGTCTGTATATTGTTCAACACCAGCACAACATGTTGCTACAAATATTTTTGGTTTAATTTCTGATAATAGGCATTCATTTGATGCTGTATATGAACCATGATGCCCTGACTTAAATAGTTCAACTTGATCAAAATCGTAAAATTGAGCAAGCTTCTCTTCTCCATTTTCTTCTAAATCGCCAGTAAATAAGAATTTTCTACTACCATGATGAAACATTACGCAAACGGAATAATCGTTTTCATTGGAAGTTTTGTTTTCATAATAGTAATTATATAAAATTTCCATACGAATATTGCCGTCGTTTGTAAGCTCGTAAACCCTTTTAGCGCCGTTAGTATTATTATAGCAGTCTAACGCTGTATAATGAACTGTACCACCGTCATCAATCTCCGCTTTTCTTTCATCTTGGTATCTCTCGTAAACTTTACTTGTTTTGTTGGTTTTAGGAAAATCAATTATAGTTTCAACCTCATAATAATCGAATAAACTATCTTTATTACTTTCCCCAGCTAAACAAGCTATGTGATCCATATCAGCATGACTAACTATAACGTATTCCAGCTTTCCATCTGAAACGTAACTGTCAACATATTTCTTTATATCATCAATACTATCGTAATCACTTCCAGAATCAATAAGAATATCCTTTTCCCCAGCTTTAACGTAGACACAATCACCCGCACTGTCATTTCCAAGCATCATAAAGTGAAAGGAAATTTCGCCAACAGCTTGCTCGTAACCCTTATCATCCAAATCTTTATACGCAAAATATCCAATTACAGCTATTACTAATATTATAATTGATAATATAAATGACGAAGTTGATTTTTTATTCTTTTTATATTTTCTTTTATATCTTTTACTAGACATTGTTTTATTTTTAATTGATAAAATTTATTTTTAGAGCATAGTTGCCCTTAATTCTTCTTCAGACAATGGAGACAAATAGTTCAAAGGAATATCAAACACGGTAAAAACTCCTTTTTCTCCTTTTTTAGAAAGTCTATATACCGCTCTCGCAAATGCCGTTAACACGCTACCTGTAAATTCCGGGTTAGAATCAAGTTCAAGCGACAATTCCAACCTTTGAGAATTTTGTTCGGTAGTTTTGCCCGTTCTTATAACAAATCCTCCATGTGGAAGCTTAGAATGTTTTTCCTTTAACTCTTCTTCTGAAATAAAGTTAACAACGGTATCGTAATCAGCAAAATAATTTGGCATAGCCTTTATTTCCTGTTCTATAGCAGATTTGTCAGCCTCCTCGTTGATAACTACAAAACATTCTCTCAAATGTTTTTCTCTAGCCGTTAAATGCGGGTTAGAACCACTTCTTACAGCATTAAGAGCTTCCGTTTTAGGTATAGTGTATTGAATAGCATTTTTAACCCCTTTAATTCTTCTAATGGCATCGCTATGTCCTTGAGAAACACCCTTCCCCCAAAAAGTATAATCAGCGCCTTCAGGAAGTATGCTTGAAAAAAGCACTCTAACCATAGAGAAAACACCAGGATCCCAACCTATACTGATTGCGCAAACCTTACCACTCTCTAACGCCACTTTGCTAAGTTTTTTGTGATATTCTGGAATTTTTGCGTGAGTATCAAAAGAATCCACCGTATTAAAGTCTTTTAAATATTCTGCAGTAGTTTGGGGCAAATCTGTTGCGCTACCACCACAAAGAAGTAAAACGTCTATTTCCCCCTTAAATTTCTCAAGTTCTGAAACGTTATAAACCTTAACACCAGTAACAGTATTTATACTTTCAGGATTTCTTCTTGTGAATACGCCAACACATTCCATATCCTTACATTTTTCAATTGCGTAGTTTACACCTCTACCTAAATTGCCATAACCAACTATACCAACTTTAATCATATTAAATCTCCTATACTTATATATTACTACACACATTAGTTATAATCAAAGTAATTTTTAAATATTTTTTTTCTATCTTTGTTTTTTTTACATAATAAGCCAAACAGCTACAATATTAACGCCTCACTTAATTATATAATAAATTCACTAACCTATGGGGATTATTATGAAAAAGAAAAGTAAAGCTTTTGATTACACTACAATTTTGAAATATGTATCTATATTATTTTGTTTTTTATGCCTAAACAAACTAGAACCAACAATATACCCTTATTGTACAGCATGTTATAGCTCGTTTATAGCATTGGGAAGCAACTTTATTAGTACTTCTATAATTTACTTGTGTTCGTTTATTATACTTAATCGCCCCGGTTTAATTGCAAGTTCAGCTATATCTATAGGTGTTTTGTTTTTTATTAAACTTATTAGATTAAAATTCAAATCCAACACTAAAAGTGAATATGCATTTTTTACCGCTATTGCTCTTTTTGGCTTTATTTTTCTTGGGGACACTCAACTTCAAATACAGATGGAAAAAAGAATTTTATGTTTACTACTTTCTTCCGTATTTACTTTAATATTTACTACCTCTCTTTACGCCATAGAAAAAAAAGGCTTCAAATACAAACTAAACCCTGAAGAAGTTATTGCCCTTATATCCACGTTAACAATATTAGGAATAGGCTTAAGCAACTTAGTTTCACCAATACTTTGGAAAGGATTATCCGTATTCATAATATTATCAACAGTATATTTATTTAAGAGTGGCGTTGCAGTAACGATAAGCGCTTGTTTAGGTTTAAGCCTTTCAATATATTACGGCGACGTAAGTTACGTTGCAATATTTGTAGTATGGGGTTTAGTCGCTCAAGCGTTTTTACCATGGTCTAGATATATTAGTGCATTTGGAATAGTTCTTTCAGACTTTTTATTACACGTTTTATTTTCCTTTTATAATAATTACGGCATTTACGAACTTTTACCCCTATTAAGTAGCGTATTACTTTATTGTATTATTCCAACAAAAGCATATGCTAACCTAAAAGACAAACTTTGTTTTTTTAATGAGAAACAGTTAATAAGACAAACTATAAATAGAACAAGATTAAACCTTTCAAACAAATTATATGAACTTTCTAGTGTGTTTACAGAAATGTCAAACGCTTTTGGCGCGTTTAAAAAATCTGAAATGTCAAGTGAAAAAATAAAAGAAAACACTATAACGCAAATAAAAAACAATGTTTGCTCTGCTTGTAATAAAAAAAATTATTGTAAAAATAATTTAAATAATATATCAATTGGTATTTCAAAAATGATCGACATAGGCTTAGCAAAAGGAAAACTCTCACTCATAGACGTACCAGAGGAACTAAGCAATTATTGTCTGCACCCAAACGACGTAATTTACGCTGTAAACCGTTTTTTGGCTGAATATCGAAGTTATAGACTTTCTGCGTTAAACTTGTCAAACAGTAGGCAAATTGTCGCCAAGGAGGCTGAAGGTGTTGCCGAAATTTTAAGAGGACTGGCACTAGAATCAGGCACTACCTTGAGATACCAAACAAAATTAGAAAAAGCTCTTGCCAACGAACTCATGAAAAAAGGTTTTTTAGTTAGTGAAATATTAATTTATGGTGAAGAGAAAAGAATAAACGTAAGTTTAATATTAACAATGAAAGAATTTTCGTTAAACACCTTACAGCTTTGCATAGGTAGGGTATTAAAAATAGAAGTAATACTATGCGAAAAACATAATATCACAGAAGATAAAGTATATTTAGCATTTAAAAAACGCGTAGAATTTGATGCCGTATTTGGTGTAAGCAACGTAAAAAAAGACGGCTCTTTGATTTCAGGCGACACACATTCCGTTTTAAGATTATCTGATGATAAATTTTTAGTTGCTTTATCCGATGGTATGGGAAGTGGAGAAAAGGCTGAATCAATATCGTCCGTATCCCTATCGTTAATTGAAAGTTTTTACAAAGCTGGCATGAATAGCAATTTAATTCTAACTACAGTAAACAAACTTCTTTCTATAAACGTTGAAGAATCGTTTACTGCTTTAGACGTAGCAGTAATAAATCTTAAAGAACGTGTTGCTGATTTTATAAAATATGGTGCACCATACGGATTTATAATAAATGACGGCGCCGTAAAAATAATTGAAGGCAACACTCTCCCCTTAGGCATATTGGAAGAACTTGCCCCATCCGTTGCTCAAACGGAAGTCCACGACGGCGACATGATAGTTCTGGTTACCGATGGTATTTCCGATTCGTTTGGTTCGTCTTCATCTATTATCGATTTTTTAAGAACCGTTCCGGCAAAAAACCCACAAACTTTAACAAATCAACTTCTAGCTAAAGCAATTTCTTTAAGCGATGGAAAACATAACGACGATATGACCGCTTTAGCTGTAAGAATATTTAAAAATTAATAAAATTCAAGATAAATTAATATATATCGATTAAAAAAATATATTTTTTTAATTTAATTTCTTCATAAAAAAACGCTATATTTCGTTGAAATTGAAATATAGCGTTTTTTATTGTTATTAACGTTTATCTTTAATGACGGTTTTTTAATTTTTATTAAAACTGTTTCTTTCCCAAAAAACACCATCTTTATATCCCTGAATAGTTTTGTCTTTATCACACTTTTCCAATCGATATTCCGCCCAGGCACAATAAAGTGGATTTTGCTCGGTCATAATATACCTTCTATTTAGTTTTTTTGCAACAACACCCGTCGTACCACTACCGGCGAAAATATCTAAAACTAAATCGTTTTCGTTTGAACTTGCTAAAATAAGTTTTGCGATTAGTTTTTCAGGCTTTTGAGTTGGATGAGCAGTATTTTCAGCCATAGACCAATATGGTACGGATATATCCCCCCAAAAATTTGATGGACAAGTGTTTCTATACTTCCCATCGTCTGATTCTTGCCAATCCTTCGGTTTCCCATTTTCTTTATATGGAGCAAGCACTCTTTTCCTTTGTTTAACAGCTTCTAAATTAAAATTATATTTTTCACCTACAGTACAAAAGAAAATGTCCTCCATAGAGTTTTTCCAATTATTTTGAGCACCCCTACCTTTTTCTCTTTCCCACGTAATTCTATTTCTAACAAAAAAATGTTTTTCTAACACTACACCAAGAGTAATAGCGCTCTTCCAATCGCAACAAACGTATATACTTGCATTACTTTTAAGTTTTGGTTTAACTGCGTTAATCCATTTTTCCGTATATTCAGCATACTGCTCACTATCAGTTTTTTTAAATTTTTGCCCGTGAAAATCTTTATTGAGATTATACGGTGGATCTACTATTAAAAGATCAACGGAATTATCTTCAATATTATTTACGGCAGTAAAAAAATCGCCTATAACCGTAACACAGTATTGCCCTTTATTAAGTTGTTCTCCTTTCACACACCTTTTCAAGTACTGTTCAGCACATTCGAGTGGAAAGTCAATCGTTTTATTTCTTTCAGACTTCATATTTAAATATTACAAGGTTTTACTACACTATCAATTCTTTCAATAAACTCTTCTAATTTATCGCTTTCACCAAGTCCTTTGATAACAATTGGAGTTGCATTTTGGTTATCACTAAGAGCTCGTCTTAAAGTATAAACTGCATTAAGCTCCTTCTCGTTAAACAATAGATCTTCCCTTATAGTATAAGTTTTATTAAAATCTATTGCGGGATACAACCTTCTATCGCTCAATTCTTTTAATAAATTAATTTCTAAATTCAACGTATCTCTTATCTCGTTGTAAAAAGCTACGTCGAAAGATGAATCCATATCAATTGTAGAAATAATTGTTAAACTACCACCCGTTTGAAGCCTTTTTGCGCAACTTAAAAACTTTTTAACATTTTTAAGCGCCTGTACGTCAACTATACCCTTAGCAACATCATCTAACTTATCCTGCATTTCTTGATGCGCTTTCATTAACTCATTAATAGAATCAATAAAAATAATAACGTCGTTATTGGTTTCAGCAATTCTTTTTCCCTTACTTAAAATCATTTCGGCTACCATAAGCAAATTCTCTGCCGACTTATCGTGTGAAACTTGAACAACTTCACAATGATGGCAATCGGTAATATCTGCAAATTCTTCCGGCCTAACATCTAACATCAACATGAAAATTTTAGTTTCAGGGTTGTATTTTTCAATAGCAATTGCAATTTTTCTCAAAAGCGTAGTTTTACCTGTTTTTGATGAAGCAATAATTGATCCACGTTGCCCCTTGCCTATCGGAGCAAGTAAATCTACACACCTTACTGCTAAATCTTTATCCTTTGATAAATTAAAGCGTTTATTTGGATATAATGGTGTAACTAAATCAAAATTAACTCTTTCAGACACACAATCAATCAAAATATCGTTAATTGTGAGAACTTCAGTTACTATACGGGCGTTAGTGTCTTTCGCCTTTTTCACCAAAACCTTAACGCGATCTCCCGCTCTTATACCGTATTTTTCTATTATTTTAGCTGAAACGTATGGATCGCCTTCCATTATTGAATATTCCTGTTTACGCACGAAAGCAAAGCCTTCTTTATAAATCTCAAGCCTACCTTCGTACTCAGAAATAGGATCTGAATCTGCAAAACACAAGGAAGCGTATTGCTTGTAAATAGCTTCCGTTCCCTTAAAATCCAATTCAGTAGAATGTAAATTAGTAATCTCTTCTTCCGTATTATTTGATTCAAAAAAACAAGATAGATCTATTCTTGTTTTTTTAGAAGAGACCTTAACGAAAACATCTGCGTGCTCGTTTGCTTCCTGAAAGAGAAGTATTTCTTGTATAAGCTGACTTTTAACTTTTGATGTGGGTGACTTAATGCCTAAAGTCCTACCGAGTTCACGAAGCGTGCTGTGATGATGCTTATCAAGCAAAGATTCGTTTAATTTAATAAGTCTTGCCATAAAAATTTTTCTCCGATGTATAACGTTTTTTTACGCTACGGGCAACACCAATTCCACTAAGGAAGGCAAAAGTAAGATTATATCCTCCACAATCGCCATCTACCGAAAGAAGCTCTCCCGCTAAATATAAGTTTTTAATTATTTTACTCTGCAAAGTAAATGGATTGACTAAATCTGTATCAATCCCACCCTTTGTTACCTGTGCATAATTAAAACCGAGATTGCCCGTAATGGTAAGCCTATAGTCCTTAAGATTGTTGGTAATTCCCATTAAAGAATCAGAGTGTTTACATATAATTTTCCCAATTTGTTTGTTTACTAGCCCATTAAGTAATTCTTCTTGTTTTAAATGCTTTAAAAAAGCTTTTTCTCTTAGAATTTTAAGCAATTCATTATAGTTTAAATGAGGTAAAAACTCTATACTTATAGTAGGTTTTTCAACCCCTTGTAAAGCTCCCGAAATCTTGAAAATCGCCGAGCCTGAAACACCATAGTCTGTAAACAACAACTCTCCGTAAGCGTTTGCAAGTTCTTTTTCGCCCGAAAACGCCGTTACTTTTACCTTTTCCTTTACCCCTTTTAAACCTTTTAAGTCTTGCAAATCGGCTTTTAACTGCACTAAAGAAGGATAAAGTTTTGTTGTTTTATGTCCTAAACTTTCAAGTAATTTATACGAACTTCCCTCAGTACCGTATTGTTTCCCCGCCGCCCCACCAAAAGCGCAAACCACGTTTTCAGCTTTTATATCGGCATTTACACTACTAAGGGTAAAAACTTCATTATTCTTTTGAATTTTTTCAACGTAACAATCTGTTAAGATTTTGCATCCTTTATATTCTAGATAATTACGAAAAATATCTAAAACAGAACTCGCTTGCATTGAAATAGGATACATCTTCCCTTCATCGCCTTCAACAAGATATATTCCGATATTTTTAAGATATTCAATTAAGTCAGCACTTTTAAACGCGCTCATAAACGCTCTAATAAAGCCTTTATCACCGTGATAATTATCCACGTTAACGCTAATATTAGTAAGATTACCTTGCCCGTTTCCTGTAGCAATCAACTTCTTACCAACTCTATCACAACGCTCCAGAATAACAATATCATCCCCTAAAAGCGCATCGTTACCCGATAATAACTCTATAGCGCAAATAAGCCCTGAAGCACCTCCCCCGACTATTGCAACCTTAAAAGTATTAGACAAAACTTTTCCCCCAAATAAATTAAATTGCATCTATTAATTAGAAGCCTATTAACGATGGTAAATCGCAAGGCGACAACGCAAAACACGTTGCTCCAGCTTTTTGCAAATCTTCCTTACATCTATAACCCCAAAGCACTGCAACACCTCTAATACCTGCATTAATAGCCGTTTGAACATCTGTTTCCCCATCACCAATAAAACAAGCGTTATCTTTATGCACGTTAAACGTTTTCAAAAGCTGTTCCGTCGTTTCCTTGTTCGGTTTCTTTTTTTGGTTAGGACGTTGCCCTATTACAGCATCAAACTTAAAATCAGTAAAATGATTTTTTATAATCGAATCAGTAGTTTCTTGTGGTTTATTAGTAATTATAGCAAGCTTAATTCCTTTTTCTTTCAACTCTCTTAAAACTTCCATTATGCCATCAAACACCTTTGTGTTTGGACTACTAGAAGACGTGTAAAGGTTATTATAATATTCAAGCCTAGTATTAAACTCTTTTTCACAAAGCGTTTGGTCCAAAGCGTCTTCTACTAATTTTTTTGCTCCATTACCTATAAATCTTTTAATCTCGTTATACTCTCTCGTCTTATGCCCAAATTTTTTGAGCATAGCATTTATGCTTATAACGATATCTGGAAGAGAATCAATAAGCGTACCGTCAAGATCAAAAACAACTAATTTATTCATTACATTTCCTCAACAGTTTCAATACCTAAAAGCGTGAGCGCATTAGTAAGTGTAATTTTTACCGCTTTTGTTATATCAAGCCTGAAGTTTTTAAGATTTTCATCTTCGCAAGCAATTTTACAGTTCATATAAAATTTATTAAACACCCCTGACAACTCAAGCGCATATCTAGTAATCAATGAAGGTTCGTAATTTTTAGCAGCTAAAGCAACAGTTTCGCCAAATTTAGATATTGTAGATACTACACCATACTCTTCATTGGTAAGTGAATTAATAACGTACTCTCCTCCCTGTCCACTCTTGTTAATAACACTATTGCAACGAGCAACGGTATATTGAACATAAGGGCAGGTTTCTCCTTCAAAACTTAAAACTCTATCGTAGCTAAAAACTATGTCTTTAATTTTATTATTACATAGCGCGCCAAATATAACAGCACCGGTA
Organism: Christensenellaceae bacterium; assembly: GCA_045639245.1. Taxonomy (GTDB): domain Bacteria; phylum Bacillota; class Clostridia; order Christensenellales; family Borkfalkiaceae; genus UBA1259. The sequence goes on along the minus strand of JAZUCS010000022.1, from coordinate 51,405 downwards.
CCAACAGCCTTTGCAGTATGATCTTTATCTTTTATGTTGGGATTTTTTTCTTCTATAACTTTATACGCCCTTTCGATAGTTTTGTTTATAACATCTTCAAGTAAAACTACGTTACCAGAACGAGTTGACATTGAACCACTTTCTAACGAAACCATACCGTAAGCAACGTGGACTAAATCTTTAGCCCACTCTCTTCCCATAAGTTCTACAACCTTAAAAAATTGCTTAAAATGGAGATTTTGTTGATAAGCAACAACGTATAGACATTTATCAAAATCGTACGTTTTCTTTCTATATAAAGCAGCGGCTATATCCCTTGTTGCGTACAAAGTAGAACCATCTGATTTTAATATAAGACACGGTGGCATATTATAATCTTCAAGGTCTACTATAGATGCACCGTCCGATACCTTTAAAAGATTTTTTTCTTTGAGTTCACTAACTACGGGCGACATCTTATCGTTATAAAAGCTCTCGCCCGCATAAGAATCAAAAGACACATTCAAAAGTTTGTAAATTTTATCAACCTCTTCTAGTGTAATTTGTTTAAATAGATTAAAAAGCTTATTGCTTTCCTCGTCGCCCTCTTCAATGAGCTTAAAATATCTCCTAGCCTGATCGTCTAAAGAAGGATCTAACTTGGCTTCATCGTGAAATTTAACGTAAATCCTCGTTAATTCTTTTAATCTACCCTCCTTGACAGCATCAAAACTACTCCACTTCTTAAAAGCAACAATAAGCTTACCAAACTGAGTGCCATAATCGCCAAGGTGATTAATGCCAACAACTTTATAACCTAAAAATCTAAAAATTTTACAAAGCGCACTTCCTATTACCGTAGTGCTTAAGTGTCCCACGTGAAAAGGCTTTGCAATATTAATAGACGAATAGTCTATACAAATGGTTTTCCCTTCGCCAATTTTCGCACTTCCATAACTATCAGATAGAGAAATTACTTCTTTCAAAACTTCTTCAACAAGTGCAATTCTATTCACTTTGAAATTAAGATAACCATTAATCGCGCTACATTCTGAAACATATTGATCTACTTCAAACGCATTTTTTAAATCTTCTGCAATCTTAACGGGAGATGCTCGCATAATTTTGCTTAGTTTAAAGCAAGGCAAAGCATAATCACCCATATCGTTATTGGGTGGAATTTCAATAAAACTTTCTAAAAGACTGGCATCAATATGTTGTACGTTTAATTTTTGTGCAATGTATTTTTTGTAATTCATATTCTTTTCCTTTTATTTTTATTATAATAACATAATTTTTACAAAAAATGCAACATAAAAAGTTGTAATTTTATTATTTTTAATTTATAATTATATAAGCAAAAAACAAAAAACGGAGAAAATTATGAAATTAGGAGTAGTCGGATTACCTAACGTAGGAAAATCCACCTTGTTTAATGCAATTACAAAAGCTGGCGCAGAATGTGCAAACTATCCTTTCTGCACAATTGAACCTAACGTTGGTATTGTCGCAGTTCCAGATGAAAGATTAAACGTTTTAGGCAAAATGTATAATACTAAAAAAATTACACCCGCTGTTGTAGAATTTGTAGATATCGCAGGTCTTGTTAAGGGTGCAAGTAAAGGCGAAGGCTTAGGCAATAAATTCCTTGCAAACATCCGCGAAACCGATGCTATCGTACACGTTGTTAGATGCTTTGATGATGAAAACGTTACACACGTTGACAGTGAAATTGACCCATTAAGAGATATTGAAACTATCAATTTAGAATTAATTTTTGCCGATACTGAAGCTGTTAAAAAGCGTTACGATAGAGCTCTTAATATGACCAAGACGGGAGATAAAAAATATAAAATTGAAGCAGAATTTTTAGAAAGACTATTAAATCATCTCAACGATTTAAAACCCGCAAGAACACTACCTTGTTCTGAAGAAGAAAAAGACTATTTAAAAGACCTTTTCTTGATAACTGCAAAGCCCGTGATATACACAGCTAACATTAGTGAAAAAGATATGGGTAAAAGCGACGAAATCATTCCCCTTGCAAAAAAAGTTATCGATTTTGCTAAGGACGAAAAAGCCGAATATATGGTAATTTGCGCAAAAACGGAAGAAGAACTTTCCAGTCTTGATGATGAAGATAAGGCATTGTTTTTAGAAGAATTAGGGCTAAAAGAAAGTGGTCTTGATAGATTAGTTAAAACTTCTTATAAACTTTTAGGTTTGATTAGTTACCTTACTGCAGGCGAAAAAGAAGTTCGTGCTTGGACGATTGAAAATGGCACTAAAGCTCCTCAGGCAGCAGGAAAAATCCACTCTGATTTTGAAAAAGGTTTTATCCGTGCAGAAATAGTTGATTACGCCACTTTAGTTGAACTTGGTAGTTTTAATTCAGCAAAAGAAAAAGGCAAGGTTAGATCGGAAGGTAAAGAATACGTTATGAAAGATAGCGACGTTGTTCTTTTCAGATTTAACGTTTAATAATAGTTAAAATAGTTATATATTTGCTAATAATTCGCATTAAAAAAGATTGCTTGCTTTTTCAAGCAATCTTTTTTATATCAATTTTCTTTTGTTAGAAATTTTTATCTACCCTTTTAATATATTTTTTTAACATCGTAGTGCTATAAGCAATTCTAACAAATAAACACCTATTATTTTACCTTTCTCTCTATTTCTACAAGCTGTTTTTTGGTTAAAAAATCTCGTAACAAGTCCACGTGCTTTTTAGGACATAAACCATTTGATACTATTCTAACTTTACAACGATTTGGTCGATTATTAAACAAATTCAAAAGTATGCCGTCGTATATCTGTTTCAACCAAAAAACTCGACTTAAAGGATAAAGCAATTCTTGGTTTTGCGCCCTTATAATAATTTTCTGCACAACCAGTATAATCAACTAAAATTTTGTCAAGGTCATTAAAAGATAGACTTGTTTTTGAAAAAATATTTTTTTATATACTATTTTTTCGCCCTTAAATGAAATAGTTTTGAAACCTAAAATAAAAGAGATTGAATGTAGAAGGCATATAATTATTATTAATATTATTGCTAGTTCGATTGTTTTGATTTTTGCCAAAAATATAAACACTATAAAATCGTACATTAATGGTATAAAAATGCAATAATAAAATAAGTTAAGATTTGCTATAAAAGTTTTTTTATTCATACAACTTTACCTTTTTTATAGAAACAAATAAAGTTTTTTCACATTAGAAATATAAGAGGTTGATGTATTAGTAAAATCATCTAAAGAATAGTAATGTTCTTCAAGTTTTAATATATACTCTTTACCTAGCGACTTATAAACATGCTCTAAAGATGTTTTATTATACTAATAAAATTTTAATAAATTCTAAATACTTTTTCAGGAATACGTTTTTTATTTTCGTTCTTTAAGGTCTTTCCCTTTGTTGTTCTATTTTCAATAGATAAATCTTCAGTACTAACCACGAACGCTACACCAAAATTGTCAATAACTGCAAAGTCAAATGGGTCTTTTACTATGGCGGCATAAACTAATTTATTTACCTTACCAAGTTCACAAACCTTAATACCTTTACCATTTCTACCTTGCGACTCTATTTCAGAGGTTATAACCCTCTTATAAAAACCCGTTTCAGAAACGATAACGTATTCACCTTCCCCATCATTTTGAGTTGCTAAAAGGATTTTATCGCCTTTTCCAAGATTTATTCCTTTAACACCGCCCGCAACTCTACCTTGAATGGGAATATCATCTTTAACAGCTGAAAGCACTAAGCCTTTTTCCGTAATAAAGGAAATGGTGGTATCAGGAATATCGTTCTCAACCGCTATTAACTCATCTCCATCTTTGAGTTTTATTGCCTGATAGTATGGCTTAATTAAATTGTATTCGCTCCACTCCGTTCTCTTAATTAACCCATCTTTTGTAAAAAATAGTAATGCTCCGTTTTGCGTAGCCCCTTTTTCACAGCTAAAGAAAGCTACGGGGAACTCGTTTCTACCTGCTTCGACAGCGACTTCAGTAAACTTAACCCCTTTGTCACGATAACGGCACTCACCTATATCTTCAACGTTTAATCTGCAACAATTACCAAGGTTGGTAAAAGCATATAGAACGTAGTTACTTTTTGCGTTTACTTTTATTTTTATAAAATCTGATTCGGTTGCGTTATCTTTAACCTTTTTATCACTGTTGTTGAAGTTTTTCTCAGGAATTTTCTTAAACACCTTGCCATGAGTATATACCAAAACAAAATCTTCAATAGGTTTTAATTCTGCCTCAATATCCCCCTTGCATTCGAGTTCTTTACCTCCACTTATAATAGCGCTCCTTCTCGAATCCTTAAATCTTTTTTTAATTTCCAAAAGCTCCTTTTTAACCACTTCCATTTGTTTAGCCTTGCTAGAAATTATTGAGGTTAAATATTCGATTTTTTCCTTTAGTTCTTTAAGTTCTTGCTCAAGTTTTGTTACTTCTAGCTTAGTAAGCCTAGCTAGTCTTAAATCTAAAATTGCGTTTGCTTGCACTTCGGAAAGATTAAACCTATCCCTAAGCTTTTGCCTTGCATCAGACGTATTTTCAGCATTTTTTATTATCTTAACAACTTCGTCGATATTTTTAACCGCAATTATTAAACCTTCAATTATATGAGCCCTTTCCTTTGCTCTCTCAAGTTCAAATTTGCTTCTACGCAAAACAACTTCTCTTTGATAGTTTACGTAGTATGAAATTATATCAAGCAAACCCAACTGACAGGGCTTTCCGTGAGCAATTGCCACCATGTTAATACCGAAGGAAGTTTCAAGCGAAGTGCTTTTATAAAGATATTTTAAAATCGCTTGAGAATCAGCGTCTTTTTTGAGCTTGATTACGGCACGCATACCGTTTCTGTCAGACTCATCAACAACATCTGCGATTCCACCTAAAATATCTTTCTTATCTTCTTTAAGGTCAGAAATTTTCATTAGAAGCTCAGCCTTGTTAACTTGATAAGGAAGCTCTGAAATTACAAGATTTTGCTTACCACCGGCATCCTTTTCAATTGTAACTCTTGCCTTAATTTTAATCTTTCCTCTGCCGGTTTTATAAGCCTCCTCAAGTTCCTCACCAGCAATGATATGTCCTCCCGTTGGAAAATCCGGTCCAGGAATATGCTTCATCATTTCTTTTAAGGAAATCTTAGGATTATCTATATACGCGATTGTGCCGTTTATAACTTCCGATAAGTTGTGAGTTGGAATATTTGTTGCAAGACCTACTGCGATACCAGTTGCACCATTCACCAAAAGATTAGGATATCGACCTGGCAATGTATCAGGTTCTTCTTGCGTATCATCAAAGTTAAGGCTAAAATTTACCGTATCCTTATCAATATCACGAACAAGTTCCAAAGCAAGAGCTTCTAATCTTGCTTCAGTATAACGATAAGCTGCGGCCGAATCTCCATCAACAGTACCAAAGTTGCCTTGTCCGTCGATTAAAGGACTACGCATATTAAAATCTTGTGCTAAGTGAACAAGTGCTCCGTAAACGGAACTATCGCCATGCGGATGATATTTACCTAATACTTCACCTACTATTTTTGCACACTTTTTATGTGGCTTATCAGGGGTTAACCCCATCTCGTACATAGCATAAAGTATACGCCTTTGAACGGGCTTTAACCCGTCTTCTACTCGTGGAAGCGCACGATCTAATATAACGTTTTCCGCATAAGGTATCATTGAATTTTTCAACACTTCGTCAAGTGAAGAATAAATTATTCCTTTTTCGTTTTCCATTTCTATCCCCCTACGAACGCTTCATTTTTGCAAACTTATCTTCCTTATTGAAGTTTGCATGCTCAAAAATGTATTTCTTTCTCTCCCCAACTTCGTCGCCCATCAAAACAGTTATGAGCCTATCAGCTTCTGCCGCATCTTCAATTGTTACTTGCATTAGCGAACGTGTTTCAGGATTCATCGTAGTATCCCAAAGTTGGCTTGGATTCATCTCTCCAAGACCTTTATAACGCTGAATTAACGCTCCTCTTCCAACTTTATTTTTCTTTTCCTCAAGTTCTTTATCGTCGTAAGCATATTCCTCAACGCTGCCTTTGTGGATTTTATAAAGTGGTGGCATACCGATATAAACATGCCCCGCATTTACTAGTTCACGCATATACCTAAAAAAGAAGGTCAATAAAATTGCTCTAATATGTGCACCATCTTGATCGGCATCTGAAAGAATTATAACCTTATGGAATTTTAAACTTTCAAGATCAAATTCTGAACCAATACCCGTACCAAGCGCAGAAATTATCGTTCTAATTTCTTCATTTTGAAGAATTTGATCTATTTTTTTCTTTTCAACGTTAAGTGGTTTGCCTCGTAATGGAAGAATTGCTTGATATTGTCTAAATCTTGCTTGTTTTGCACTTCCACCAGCAGAATCTCCTTCGACTATAAATAATTCGTTGAGTTCGGGTTTTCTTCCAGAACACGCTGCAAGTTTACCAACAAGATTTTGAGATTCTATACTCTTTGAAGCCCTTGCAATTTCTTTAGCCTTTCTTGCTGCAAGCCTCGCCTTTGCTGCCCCCATTGCTTTTTCAATAATCTTTTCAAAAACTTTTACAAGTTTTTTATTAGCCATCAAAGCAGAAAGCTCGTTTACCACAACGTATTCTACAGCAGGTCTTGCTTCTGGATTACCAAGTTTCGTTTTAGTTTGACCTTCAAACTGAACGTTTTTCATCTTAATAGATAAAATAGCAGTTAACCCTTCCTTAAAATCATCTCCTAGCAAGTTATCGTCCTTTTCTTTTAAGATATTTTTACTCCTTGCAAAGTCGTTAAACACCCTTGTTACGCCCGAACGAAATCCCGTTTCATGCATACCACCTTCGCCCGTTGGAATATTGTTAACATAAGAATAAATACTATCAACGTAAGCATCAGTATGTTGAATTGCAAATTCAACTATTATGCCATCCTTTTCTGCTTTTGCATAAAGGGGGTCGTTATACAACGTAGATTTTCCTTCGTTTAAGTATTTAACAAAATCATTTATACCACCATCATATTTATAAACCCTGTGATAATCAGTTTTTTCATCATAGAAATCAATTTCTAAACCCTTATTTAAAAACGCAATTTCTTTTAACCTTTTTAATATCGTTTCAACGGAAAATTCGGTAGTTTCAAAAACCCTTTTATCAGGTAAAAATCTAACGAAAGTTCCCCTTTTTTTGGTTTTTATTTTAGTATCTTTTAATGGCGCTACCGGTACACCAGACTTTACTTTTCCCGTTTCCTTATCGAGATAACTATGAAAATCCATAGAATAGATGGTGTTTTTATAAACTTCTACTTTAGGCCACTCTGAAAGAGCGTTAGTAACAGATGCACCTACTCCGTGCAAACCACCCGAAAAATTATAATTATCGTTATCAAATTTTCCACCAGCGTGTAGTTGCGTAAATACAACTTGAACACCAGATACCCCTGCCTTTGAGTGAATATCCGTTGGTATTCCTCTACCATTATCTTCAACGGAAGCACTGCCGTCTTTATATAATTTTACTTCAACTCTATTCGCATATCCGTTAGAAGCTTCGTCAACGGCATTATCCACTATTTCCCATAAAATATGGTGTAAGCCTTTTATTGAAGTTGTGCCTATATACATGCCGGGGCGCAATCTTACCGCATCAAGCCCTTCTATGATTTTTATATCTTCTGCATTGTAATTATTTTTTGCCATTTTACCTCCAATATCGAAAGGATTTCACACCTAATAAGAATATCACATTTTATATATTTTACCATATATTGTGTTTTTCTTCAAGCACAATACACAATTTTTTTATTTTTTTTACTAAAAAGAAAAACTCTTCTATCTAACACGATAAAAGAGTTTTATGTTTTATATTAACTTTTTAAGCATCTCTAATAATTTTCGTTGTTTTCCCTGATTTTGCAATTACGTCTTTCCCGATATAGTTAATGTATACATCTATTGCAGATGGATTATACACGTAATCTCCTTCTACACTAAATTCCAGCCTATCATAAGCCCTAACGTAATCGTAAATCTCACCGTTAGTCGCATAATAAACATCCTCTCTACGTGAAACTTTTTTAGCAATCTCTTCAATTCTTTCCCAATTGTTTTTTCTATCAAACTCATAACTATGTCCCCAAATGTATAAAAGTCTAGGAGTGTGCGACCAATAATAAGCTATAGTTATAGGGGTAAAAAACTCATCAATAATATTATCAAGTTCTTCGTAATCATGGTGACAAGTTGGTTTCCATTCAAGCCAGTCTTTAGGAATGGCAAATTTAGGGTCTGCTCTACCCGTTGTTCTTGCGTAATTTATTCCACAAGTTTTTAAGATGTTTTTAACATCATCAGTATAGTTGCCGTTAGCGTATGCCATACCCTTAACAACTCTAGAAAAAGCCTTTTCGATACTAATTCTATCAAAAAGAATGTCCTTTACAGCGTGTTCTGGGTGTAATTCCCCCAATGAACGATGCTTTTCTCCGTGCACGGCAACTTCATGCCCACCTTTATCATACGCTTTGATAAGTGCATCTATAGTAGGTTTATTTGGGCTACCAAAAGAACCAGAACAAATGTTAAATGTGCTTTTAAGACCATTTTTTGTAAAAATATCCGCAAGCCTTAAGTCAGCAACATTACCATCATCGTAACTAAAAGTTACGGCTTTATCCTTAAATCCTGGAAAACGCATTAAAGTATGATGATTTAAAGTTAACATGTTTATCTCCTTATTTTATGCCAATAAATTTATATCCTGCTTTTTCTACTACCTTTTTAATGAGTTGAACGTCAACAACCCCATCAATTATAGCAAGCTTTTCTTCTAAATTGATTTCAACATTCTTAACGCCATTAAGAGCTAACAAAACTTCCTTAACCCTGCCTGCGCAATGGTTACACATCATCCCTTCGATATTAACTTTCATGTTTCCTTCCTTTTGAAAAACGTGCTTTTTATATTTCCTAATTCTCAAAGCATTTAATACAACAAATAATGAAGATACACACATACATGCCGAAGCAATGGCAGGAGTTAAGGAAAAACCAATGAATGACAATGCTCCTCCAGCCAGTGGAATTGCAAGCATATTATAAAAGAACGCCCAAAATATATTCCCCTTTATTATTGCAGAGGATTTTTTAGCAATATTTATTGCATCAATAATCGAAGACGGTTTACCTGAAACCAAAACAACATCTGAACACTCTATAGCAATATCCATACCTGTTCCGACAGCTATTCCAACATCAGCAGTTTTTAATGCTGGCGAATCGTTAATTCCATCCCCAACAAAAACAGCTACTGTATCGAGTTTTTTTTCAAGAAGTATAAGAGATTTTTTCTCAGGAAGTACGGAAAAAAAGAAACCGTCTAACGCAAGTTTATCTGCAGTTTTTTTGGCAGCACCCTCGTTATCGCCTGTAATCATATAAGTTTTTATTCCTTGTTTTTTTAATTCAAGAACAGTTTCTACACTATCTTCTTTTAACTCATCAAAAATCACAAACACTGAAAGCACAACGCCTTTTATGTCAGACATAATTACGAGAGTTTTATCAGTAAATCTCTCATCTTTTTGTATTTCAACAAAATTTCCGATAAAGTACGTTTCTTCATCAACCCTTCCCTTTATACCTTTACCAATTATATATTCAAAATCATGAACGGAAAGATTGCTTTGCCCACAAAAATGCTTAATACAATCGGCAAGAGGGTGATTCGATCTACTTTCTATAGCATAAGCTATTTCTTTCAATTTTTCATCAGAGATATTAGAATAATTTATAAAATCTACAACCTTTGCTTTCCCCTCAGTAAGAGTTGCCGTTTTATCTAAAAAAACCGAACCAACACGGCTTATGTTTTCTATCGTTTCTGCATTCTTAAAAAGCACGCCACAAGAAGTAGCTTTGCCCATTGTCGCCATAATAACAACAGGTGTTGCAAGACCTAACGAGCAAGGACATGAGACAACTAAAACGCTTATAGCATATCTAAAAGCAAGATAACTTTCTTTAGCAATAATTATCCAAAGTAAAAAAACAATAACTGCAATAGCTACTACAATAGGCACGAAAATGCCCGAAATTTTATCTGCAAGTTTTTGTGCAGCAGTTTTACTCCCCTCTGCATTTTTAACAACTTCTATAATTTTTGAGAAAAGAGAAGATGACTTTTCTTCTAGAGCCCTGTATAAAAGATATCCCGTTTTTAGCATACTTCCCGAAAGAATTTCCGAATCAACCGTAACCTCAATCGGAATACTTTCCCCCGTTATAGCCGATTTATCAAGCGAGCCAAATCCTTCTACAACAATTCCATCAACACAAACGAAATCCCCCGCTCTTAAAACGATTATATCTCCTTTTTTGATATCGTTAATATCAATAATAGTTTCAACACCGTCAGCAATAACAGAAACTGTTTCAGGAAGCATTGAAGAAAGTTTGTCAATTTCTTCACCCGTTTTTCTTTTAGAACGTTCTTCTAGCCATTTGCCGAGAGTTACAAGCGTTAAAACCATAGCAGACGACTCAAAAAATAGGTGCGTTACACTTCCAGTTATAAAAACGTTTACAGAAGCCACAACACTGTAAATTAGCGCTGACACCGACCCCAACGCAACTAAAGTATCCATGTTTGGCAAACCCGAAAAAACAGCTTTAACTCCACTTGAATAAAATTTAAAATTTACGACTATTATAATGATTGACAAAATAAACTGTAGTGGCAAACTAATTTTATAGCTAAATACAGGTAGAGAAAACATTCCTCCCATAGAAAGATACATTAGTGGAATTAAAAATATTAAAGAAATAAAAAACCGTTTTTTTAAACACATAACTTCATCTTTTTCATTAATTTTATCATAATCAAATGCAGAATACCCTATCTTTTTTACAATTTGACAAATAGAACTAGAGGAAAGAATATTCTCGTCAAACTCCACGGTCATGCTTTTCCCAACGAGGGACACCCTACAATCAATAACGCCTTTTTCTTTTTTTAGTTTTTTTTCAATTAGAAGAGCACAAGCTGAACAAGACATGCCCCCTATAGAGAATTTTTTTAACATAAACAATTCCTCTTATCAATTACATATATTTTAACACACTGAAAAGAAAAATACAATACTTAGGCGCAACCCCGTAATAAAAATTACGGGGTTGCGCTTGAAAAAATAGATAATATTATGTGTTTTCATGGTTTGAATTTTGTTTTTTAATTACAGAAGAACATCCTTTACATTTACAACAATCGCCTCCACACCCATAAGACGTTCTACCTTTTATTTTATTTATTATAGATTTTATAACAACTCCACCTACGATTAAAACGCAAGCCATTATTACAATAATTTCAATAGGCTCCATAATTATCTCTCTTTTTTGCTTTTTTATTATCTACAAATTTTATAACTAAAAACACCACAATAACTACAGCCAAATAGATAAAAAACACCCACCAAGCAGTTCCAATTAAATAAATTGCCGAAGCAACGATGTAAGATGTTGCGATCCAAAATAACAGGGTAAATTTAAACATTTTCTTATTTACCATTTCACCTTTGGCCGCAGCAACCGCAGCAAAACAAGGAATAGTAGTCATATTAAACGCTATAAAAGACAGTAATGCAGGTAGTGTTATACCAGTGTTTTGAATCATTATACTTACAGCATTTACGCCACCATCTAATTCAACGTCAACAATAGTTCCAATCAAACAAGCAGCAATAGTTCCAAGTGTGGAAACAACATTTTCTTTTGCAATAAGCCCAGTAATTGCAGCAACTGCAAACACCCACCCCATACCACAAAGTTGAGAGCCGAATCCCATAGGCGTAAATAAGGGTTGTATCAACTGACCTATTCCACCTAAAATACTATTTTGCATTTGATCGTCGGTTAAATAGTTCCAACTAAAATCAAAATGACTTATAACCCAAATTACTATTGTAGAAGCAAGGATAATGGTAAAAGCTTTTTCAATAAAATGTTTTGCCTTATCCCATAAAAGCATAACAAGATTTCTAACTTGAGGCGCATGATATGCAGGAAGTTCCATGATAAACGGAGGTGTATCTCCCCTTAAAGTAGTTTTTCTCATTAAAATTACAGCAATTAACGCAGTTATCATACCTAATAAATACATTCCATAAGTGATTACATCAACGTTTCCGATGCCAAAATATCCAACTATAGCACCTGCTACCGCAGTTAAAATAGGTAGCTTTGCACCACAACTAAAGAAAGGTATTACTCTAACCGTTGCAATTTTTTCCTTTTCATCTGCAAGAGTTCTCGTATTAATCATAGCAGGCACAGAACACCCAAATCCCATTATCATAGGAAGAAAAGCTCTGCCTGAAAGACCAAATTTTTTGAGCGCTCTATCTAATATGAACGCGATTCTCGCCATATATCCACTATCTTCAAGAAGAGAGAAGAATAAGAATAACACAAGTATTTGAGGCAAAAAGCTTAATACTGCAAAAATGCCACCAAGCACACCATCACAAATAAGTCCCGAAACCCATTCTGGCGAAGAACTCAACCAACTTGCAACCAATTCGGAAATAGCCGTTGTCAATACTTCTACAAGTCCCATAAGCATTACACCGGGAGAATTAATACCACCAGCACCAAACACTCCTTCAAACGCCGTTCCCTCTAAAGAAACCCAACCTTCCGGAAGTAGCCCACCAAGGAAGAAAAGATTTTCAGAGAAAGTTAAATGAAAAATTGCAAATAATACAAATAAGAAAATCGGTATACCCCAAATTTTATGAGTTAAAACCTTATCCGCTTTATCGGAAGGAGTTACAACGAATTTTTCTTCATTTTTTCTCTTTAATGTAGGCGAAAAATATTTAGTTATATACTTATACCTTGCGTCAGCAACGAGTGCTTCAAAATCGTCACCAAAAATTTCATCTTTATGCGTTTGTTTAAACGCCTCCACCATATTAACGGTCTCTTTATGCATTAATACTTCAAGTTCGTCAAGTTCGACAAGTTTAACCGCGTGAAAGGTGGGATTAAGAACCCCTTGCCCTTCAAGCGCAATTTTTATATCTCCGATAAGATGTTTAAGAGCTGAATCCTCTATAACCGTTCTACCTTTTCTACCTTCAGAGCAAGCGTCGTGCGCTCTCTCCATAAGTTTATCAAGCCCCGTTCCCTTAAGAGCTGAAATTTTCACTACAGGAATACCGAGTCTTTTTTCAAGCTCTTTTTCATCAATATAATCTCCACGCTTTTCTACAGCATCCATCATGTTGAGCGCCAAAACTACAGGAACATCTATTTCTAAAATTTGCGTCGTAAGATAAAGATTACGCTCCAAATTCGTTGCGTCAATTATATTTATAACACAGTCAGGTTTTTCATCTAATATGTAATTTCTTGCAATAACTTCCTCAGAAGTATAGGGCGACAAAGAATAAATACCCGGCAAATCAATTATCGCAATTGGCTCGTTAAGTTTTCTATAAACCCCCTCTTTTTTGTCAACCGTAACACCAGGCCAGTTACCAACGTGAGCAGTTGAACCAGTAAGTCCGTTAAATAAGGTAGTTTTACCACTATTCGGATTACCTGCCAAAGCAAATCTATGCATTTTGGTTTACCTCCAACGTAATACAAGCAGCCTCACTGTTTCTAAGTGACAATTCATAACTTCTAACTGTTACTTCAATAGGATCTCCTAAAGGTGCTTTTTTTCTCAAATATATTTCCGCACCGTTTGTGATTCCCATATCATATAAACGGCGTTTTATTTTTCTTTCCCCACTTACCATAGTTACTATTCCACTTTCACCTATCTTGAATTTATCAAGCGTTTTAATCATAGCTCCTCCCAAATGTGAAATATGTTTCATATTTTCAATACTATATTAACATTTATATGCAAAATTGTCAACCAAAATGTGAAATTTATTTCACGTTTTTGAAAAAAATTTTTTTTGCTTGCATTTTTGATTCATTTATTATATAATATTTACATGAAAATAGAAAAAAGACAACCAAGACAAGAAAGGTCTATTGAAACAAAAAATAAAATTATAGAGGCAAGTTACGAACTTTTTTCCGAAGTAGGATATTACGGCACTAATACTGCTGAAATTGCAAAAAAAGCCGGTGTTTCCACCGGCATAGTGTACGGATACTTTAGGGATAAAAGGGATATTTTAATTTCCGTTTTAAATATTTATATAGAAAAAGCTTTTGCATCACTTTTTAAAATGATTAATAAACTTTCTGCACCTATTGACATAGAAAATTTCGTAACACAATTTATTGAAATTATTATTAAATCTCATAAAAATAACGCAAAAATGCACGAAGCTCTTCACTCACTCACCTCTACCGACGAGGCGGTAAACAATGAATTTATGAGAATTGAAGATGATTTAACAATAAAAATTACCGAAAAACTTTCTGCTCTTGGCTGGAATTTAGAAAACACAACGGAAAAAGTTCATCTAGCCCTTGATATCGTGCAAACCTTTGCGCACGAACTAATTTTCGATAAACACGATTATATTGATTATGAGGCAATGAAAAATCTTGTTAACAAAATTTTAATTGATTTATTTAAAAATTAAAAGGGAAGCAAAATTTTGCTTCCTTTTTTATATTCTTTTTAATAAATTATCTGTTTAAAAATTCGACTTCAGTCGTTTTAATACTATCATTATTAGCTTTTTATCTGAATTTATTAACAACAATTGATATTAACCAAAGAAAGCCTAAAGCTATGCCTAATATAACAAACATTGTAATAATTCCAACTATAGCATGTTTAAAGGTCATACCTTGGGGGTTGTTCCCAAACGCAGCAGAAATTGACATTAGCAAAGAATTCAAACAATATTTAATAAATTTCCACATGGTTTATATCCTACTATTTTGTCATATCTTCATTCTTAAAATATCGCCTTTTTTAAGTGGTAAATCAGTATATAGTTTGATTTTTTGCTGAACGAGTTTTGCATCTTCTATTAAATTATCCTTTTCATCAGTCATTTTATTTACAACTATTTCGCTATTAAAAGTATCAAATGGAGATAAAACCTGCAACACGTCGCCCACCTTAAATCGATTACGCATTTCAATTAACGCATATTCCCCATTAAAATCATTTAAAACGTTCGCAATAAATTTATAAGTGCCTTTACTTTGACTATCATCAAAATTTTCCGTTCTATTGTTTTCACCTAAAAGATAAGCCGTGGTAAATTCTCTATGGGCGGTTTTTTCTAGCTCATCATTAAACATTTGATTATTTTTATATTCTTTACCTTTACTATAATATTCATCGATAGCACGCCTATAAGCGTTTATTACGGTAGCAAGGTAATATTCAGACTTCATTCTACCTTCTACCTTAAAAGAGCAAACACCAGCCTCGTCAAGTTCGGCAATATAGTCAATAAGATTAAGGTCTTTAGAATTTAATATGTAAGTTCCACGCTCATCCTCTTCCATTTCCATATAAGCACCTGTAGAACCCTTTTCTCTTATCTCGTAATTCCACCTACATGCTTGCACGCACTCACCCTTGTTACTACTTCTACCCGTTCTATAATCGGACAAAAGACATCTACCACTATATGATATACACATTGCCCCATGAATAAATGTTTCGATTTCTATTTCGGGCACTTTTTCCTTTATTTCCTTTATCTCGTTAAGAGAGAGTTCTCTCGCCAAAATAACTCTTTTAACGCCGTAATTGCGCCAAAATTCCACTGCTTTAAAGTTTAACGTATTTGCTTGTGTGGAAACGTTTACATTGAGATTTGGGGCAATTTCGCGCGCCAAATAAATAAGACCAACATCTGAAATAATTACACCGTCAACCTTTGCCTCATCTAAAAATTTAAGGTACTCTTTTGCATTTTCAATATCGTAATTTCTTGCAAGCACGTTTACTGTAACGTAAACTTTTTTATTAAGAGAATGGGAATATTCAACAGCTTGTAAGATTTCTTCGTTTGTAAAATTGCCAGCAAGAGCTCTTAGGCTTAATGATTTTCCGCCAATATAAACGGCATCTGCCCCATAATAAAATGCGGTTTTAAGTTTATTCATGTCGCCAGCAGGCGACAATAATTCTATTCTACTCATATAGTTTTTCGGTAATACTAACACCGTCCTCCATATCGTATATCGTAGTTTTTAAGTTAGGACTATTTGTTATAACGTTTAGAAACTTTTCCATGCTATGTTTGGTAGTCATAAACCGATGCGGAGTTTTGACCTTACCATCAACGTAGCCTCGAAATAAAACGTTATCGGCAAAAAGAATTCCCCCTTCGTTTAACAAAGGCAATAAGTGTAATAAATACTCGTAATAATGTCCCTTAGGTCCATCTAAAAATATAAAATCATATTTTCCAGTCAAAATTGGTATTATTTCTCCAGCGTCACCTAAAAAAATTTTTGCACGTTTTTCCACACCGAATTTTTTGTAATTATCTTTTGCAATTTTTGCCTTATCTTCATCAATTTCAATGCCTGAAAGATTACTTTTTATTGAAGTTAGAAGCATTGCAATACCAGAAAGACCAACATTAACGCCTACTTCCAATATTTTTTTAGGTTTTTTTTCGCTTACCTCAGAAAGTAAAAGTTCAAAGGATTTATCCCTTAAAACTGGTTCCCCCCTTTCTTTAGCCTGTTCTCTTAACTTTTTAATCTCTTCAATCAAGCTATACCACCACTACGATAGGTACAATTACGGGGTTTTTCTTAGTCGCCTTAAAAACGTAATTTTTAAGACTTCTTTTAATAAACGCCGAAAGTTCGCTTTCGTCCTTAATCTTTCGTAAATCAATTTGTTTTAAGCTATTATAAAGGTTATCTTTTGCTTCTGCAACCATATTGTCGCCAAGCACTAAGCCCCTACTTTGAATCTCAATATTTTTTACTTGTGCACTATATTCATCAATTCCAACTGCAACAATTAATAGACCGTCTTGCGCCAAATGAATTCTATCTCTAATTACTAGACTATCAACACCGTCAATTCCCATACCATCAACAAACCTTGCTCCTGCTTGAAATTTTTCGCCATATTTAGCTGAGTTTGAAGTTAATTCAACGGTATCGCCAATTTCAGCAATTAGAATATTACTTGCCTTTGTACCAACACTTTCTGCAAGTTGAGCATGTTTTTTAAGATGGCGATATTCTCCGTGTACTGGTATAAAGAACTTGGGTTTAATAAGTGAATGTAGAATTTTAAGCTCATCACGACATGCATGTCCCGAAACGTGAATAGGTTCTAGAGAAGAATAGATAACTTCTGCACCCAACTTATACAAGTTATTAATAACTCCATAAATCATCTTTTCGTTACCCGGAATAACCGACGCACTAATAACAACAGTGTCATTTCCGCCAATTTTTACACGATTAAATTCGCCACTTGCCATTCTCGTTAACGCACTCATTGGCTCACCTTGAGTACCGGTTGAAACTATAACGATTTCACTATCGCGGAAATTTTTAACCTTATCTATATCAACAATTAAACCTTCGTAAATATTTAGCTCTCCGATTTTTGATGCGGCTTCTGCAATATTTATCATGCTTCTTCCAGAGAAAGCAACCTTTCTCTTGTGTTTAACGGCTAAATCCAAAATTTGCTGTAGTCTATGCACGTTAGAAGCAAACGTTGCAATAATTAAACGACGGTTAACGTTAGAAGTAAACACGTGGTCTAGAGTTTCTTTAACAACAGCTTCAGACATAGTTGTCCCCTCAACTTCAATGTTGGTAGAATCAGCCATCATCATTAATACACCCTTGTGTCCAATTTCAGCAATTCTAGTTAGATCCATCATTTGTCCGTTAACAGGAGTAAAATCAATCTTAAAATCTCCAGAGTGAAAAACTACGCCTATAGGTGTAGTAATACTTAACCCAACAGCTCCTGCAATTGAATGATTAACATTGACGAACTCTATAGAAAAACAGCCTAACTTTATAACATTACCTGGCTTTACACAGTTAAGAACGGCATTGTTTATTTTGTGTTCTTTAATTTTGTTTTCTATTAAAGTTAAAGTAAGTTTTGTTCCAAACACAGGAAGGTTAAAATCTTTTAATAAATAAGGAACACTACCGATATGATCTTCATGACCGTGAGTAATAATCATTCCCTTTATTTTGTTCTTATTTTTCTCTAAAAAAGTTACGTCTGGAATAACCACGTCAACACCAGGCATTGTTTCATCTGGAAAAGAAATCCCCGCATCAATTATTATAATATCCTTTCCATATTCTAAAGCGGTCATATTTTTTCCAATTTCACCAACACCACCAAGAAACCTTACCTTCAATACTTTCATATTCTCTTTTGTGGAGTTTTTTACACTTTTTACAACAGGCTTTTTAACTAAAGCAGAACTTTTATCTTGTTTTCTTTGCTGGTTTGTGTGTGTTATTTTTTTGGCTTGCTTCTCTTTTGCGCCTTTCATCGTTTTAGATGAGTTAGACTTTTTTTCATTTTTTATATTCTTCTTACTTTGTATAATTTTAATTTTCTGTTCTTTCAATTTATTCTCCGTAAAACGCCAAACAACTTAGCGATAATAATTTGTTACTAATTTATTATACACTTTATTTGTTTAATTGTAAACAAAATAAATAAATTGTACATACAAAATAAAAATTACAACATTAAAATACTTGCAAAAAAATTCATAAACAACTATAATATTACTTAATATTTAAAAAATAAAATATATAAAAAGGAGTACATTATGCGAGTATTTAACTTTGCAGCAGGCCCATCTACACTTCCTCAATCCGTTCTTGAAATCGCTCAAAAAGAATTTCTCAACTATCAGGGTACGGGTATGAGCATTACCGAAATGAGTCATCGCAGTAAACCGTTTATGGCTGTCAATGATGAAGCTAACTCTTTACTTCGTGAACTCATGAATATTTCTGATGAATATTCAGTTATTTTCGTTCAGGGCGGCGCCTCCCAACAGTTCGCGGCTGTGCCCCTAAACTTATTAAAAAACGGTAAAGCAGACTATATTTTAACTGGTAACTTTGCTTCTAAAGCATACGAAGAAGGTTTAAAATATGGAGATATGTCAATAGCAGCTTCTTCTAAAGAAGCTAAATATACATATATTCCTAACGTAAAAGAAATCACCTTCCGTGACAACATAGATTACGTTCACATGACCTATAACAACACTATTTTCGGAACGAGATTTACTGAACTTCCCAAAACGAACGCAACACTCGTTACCAATATGAGTTCTAATATTTTAAGCGAAGCTGTTGACGTTAGTAAGTTCGGTCTAATATATGCAGGCGCTCAAAAGAACATTGCACCTGCAGGCGTTACCATAGTTATCGTTAGAAAAGATTTACTTGGAAAAGCATCACCCATTTGCCCTACCATGCTCAACTACGCTATTCAAGACAAGAATGATAGTTTATACAACACTCCCCCTTGTTTCTCTATTTATATGGCTCTTTTAGTATTTAGATGGCTAAAAGCACTCGGTGGCGTTTCAGTTATGCAGAAAATCAATGAAGAAAAAGCTAAGCTTTTATATGACTTTATCGATAATTCTTCTTTCTATACTAATAACGTCAATAAAAAGGATCGTTCTCTTATGAATGTGCCTTTTGTCACCCCCACTGAAGATCTTAATGAAAAATTCATAAAAGAAGCTACTCAAAACGGCTTAGTTTCCTTAAAGGGACATAGAATTGTAGGTGGTATGAGAGCATCTATTTATAACGCAATGCCAATTGAAGGAGTTAAAGCGTTAATAGAGTTCATGAAGAAGTTTGAAATGGAGAATAAGTAATGAAAAATATATTAACATTAAATTCAATTAGCAACGTTATTGACGACGTTTTTAGTAAAGATTATAATGTAGGTAACGACGTTGAAAAACCTATTGGTATTTTGCTACGTTCTTATCAAATGCACGATTATAAATTAGATAATGAAACAATTGCCGTTGCAAGAGCTGGAGCTGGAGTTAACAATATCCCCGTTGAAGATTACGCAAAACAAGGTGTCGTAGTGTTCAACACACCTGGAGCAAATGCAAATGCTGTTAAAGAGCTTGTTTTAACGGGACTTTTACTTGGTTCAAGAAAAATTATTCCTGCAATAGAATGGGTTAACACTTTGAAAGGCAAAGGCGATGAAGTTGGTAAACTTGTTGAAAAAGGTAAGTCAAACTTTGCTGGAACTGAACTTTTAGGCAAAACTCTCGGTGTTATTGGTCTTGGTGCAATTGGCGCACTTGTTTCTAATTCAGCTATTGATTTGGGTATGAACGTAATAGGATACGATCCCTTTCTTTCCGTTAACAATGCATTGAAATTGTCTTCGTCAATAAAGGTTGTTTCCGATCTAACAGAACTTTGTAAAAAATGCGATTATATAACCATTCATATCCCCTATATTGCTAATGAAAACAAAGATTTAATAAATTCCGGGCTCATTAGAAAAATGAAGGATGGCGTTGTTATAATCAACTGCGCAAGAGGTGAATTAGTAAATAATACAGATATTATTAAGGCGATAGAAAACGGAAAAGTTTCTCGCTACGTTGTAGACTTCCCTTCAGAAGAATTAATCGGAAAAGAAAACGTTATTTGCATTCCCCATCTTGGCGCATCTACTGAAGAAGCAGAAGAAAACTGTGCGGTTATGGCTTCTAAACAACTAATTAACTATATTGAAAATGGTAATATAGTTAATTCAGTAAACTATCCTGATTGTTCTCTTCCAAGGACCACCGATACAAGAGTCGTTATACTTCATAAAAACAGCAATAATATTCTTGCACACATTACTGGAACGTTGGGTGGAGAAGGCATCAACATTGCTACACTTGCTAATAAGAGCAAAGGTGCTTTCGCCGTTTCAATTTTAGATTTAGACTCAAACGTTTCAAACACTACAATTGAAAACATCTTAAAAGTAGAAGATATTATTAAAGTTAGAGTTATAAGAAAGTAAAAAATAACTTACCCCGAAGCGAATTCGCTTCGGGGTTTTTACTTATTTATTAAAAACTACGGGATTTCCATTTGAATCAATATATTCTGTAATAGTCGAATATCCACCATAATATTTTGACCATCCGCCTTTATCTATTAGACGATTTAAGAAACAATGTTGCACGTTTGATTTATAGAAATCTCTAAAATATTCGAATGCAGTAGTAACTACGTAAACAGGAGTACTATCGCCAGGAATTTTCTTTTCATAATAATAAAACCTACTATCTCTCTTACCGCCCTCAAAAAATTCCGGATGTTTCTTAAATGTTGGTGTATTTGATGCCAAATAAATTACGTCGCCATGATATAAATTTTCTTCAAGTGTCGCATAATAGTTAGATACTTCGTATAAATCCGTCATAACGTAATCATACTTAAAATCCTTTCTCATCCCAGTTTCTAACGTATAAAAGTTACACTCTTGTTCAGTACATAAAAATTTTAAAAATTCTTTACACGCTTCCATTTTTGCCGCATCATACCTAACTTCATCAGCTAAAACTAAATAAGTAGGATGAACTTGTAAATAGGTTTGCGTTTTTCTTTTTGAAGCATCCTCTTCCTTTCCATCAAGAAGTGTAGGAAGGGACATCCAATTTAAAATTCTTTTTTCCCTCCCGTCCCAATTATAAGTTTTATTATATTTAGAAAGGTAATTTTCGTCTTTTAATACTTCATACCAGGAAGAAGATTCACAAAGCATTAAAGATTGCTCAATATTCAAATCATACCCCGAAAAAACAAAATCTTTGATAGCTTTTTCTGTCGTAGCATTTGTCTTGTAAGAACAACTTGCCCACCAATCTAATTTTAATGATAAGTCAAGAAAACACTCTGCATAATACTTAGCAACCGCCCACGAAGCGTAAAAGCCACACTCCTCAGTCAATTGTATTTTTTTAGTAATGGGTTTGTAAATTGCACCAATCTCAGGATCAAGTCCTGTAAAAAGAAGTTCGTTTGAGAAACCTGTAACAACGTCTATCTCCCCAGTTAAATCCATACAAGCTCTTGCTTGTTCATAACCCATAAGTGAATAGGTAAGCGCCTGAACGAGATAATCAGCTTTATACACGTCTTCCCCAGAAGCAATAAATGGATATCTATCATGAGATTTAATATACTCACATAAAGCAACAAATTCAAAAAGAGTACTAGGTGCTCCATCATCCACAGTATTGTAAATTCCATCAGGACCAGCCGACTTATTTATAGGAGATACAACACTATTAGTACAACCTTTTACAAAATAATAGGTACTTTTAGTTATTTCAGAATAAAAAGGAATGGCGTCTTTTTCATCCTTAGCAAAATAATATCCGTATTTATTAAAGGCATTTCCATCATAAGTTAATCCAACGATTTCGGAAGTACTTGGAAGCGCGTAATATTCGTAATAATCACTTTGATATGCAGATATTGCAGAATTGTCAATTTTCTCCTCAATACTTACACTCTTCCCATTAACAAGGTCAGATTTTTCCATAACAACGTCGGTAAGGTTTGTGATATATCCACGTTTAACCCAATCTTTTACGTAATATCCAAAAGAATCGGTAGTAACGTAAATATCGTAACCTAAATAGCCTTGATTTTCAATTTTATATGAAGGCTTATCGCAAATAGCAACCCCTACCGAAACACCCGTGTGTTGACCAATATAATTTTTATTATCAACGCTCTGCATAAATCTACTTGCAGCCCCTCTATAATAATTAACGTCCGTACTACCTTCACAAACAACTATATTTATACTTACGGGATCACTTACTTGTTCATTTAAAAAACAGCCCATATAAAATAAGCATGAAAAATTCAGCACGAGTATTAAAGCAAAACTTATTATCTTTTTCATATGCGACCCCCCTTTTTTAGTATTAAAATTATATCACTTATATATATTCGTGTCAATATAAGCCAATGAAAAACCCCGAGATTTACTCGGGGGTTTTTTAACATTACTATTAAACGTTGCCTTGCGCTTTCATTGCTTCAGCCACCTTAATAAAGCCTGCAATGTTTGCACCCGCCATATAGTTTCCTTCCATACCATAATCTTTACTTGCCTTATCACAAGCTTGAAAAATACTCTTCATAATACCCTTAAGTTTTTCGTCAACTTCTTCAAAGCTCCAAGAAAGTCTTATGCTATTTTGGCTCATTTCAAGTCCACTAGTAGCAACACCACCTGCATTTGCTGCTTTCGCAGGCCCATACATAATACCGTTTGCAAAATATTCTTGAATTGCTTCAGGTGTTGAAGGCATGTTTGCGCCCTCGGAAACAACCTTACATCCATTTTTAGCCAACGCAATTGCACTTTCCTTATCAATTTCATTTTGAGTTGCACAAGGTAAAGCAATGTCACAAGGTATAGTCCAAATCCCTTTACATCCTTCGTGATATTCAGCGTCCTTATGATAAGTAACGTATTCTTTAATTCTCTTTCTTTCAACTTCCTTAATCTGTTTAACAAGGTCTAAATCTATTCCATTCTTATCATAAATATATCCGTTGCTATCAGACATTGCAACTACTTTTGCGCCAAATTCGGTGGCTTTTTGACAAGCATATATAGCAACGTTACCAGAACCTGAAACAAGTACGGTTTTGCCATCAAAACTCATACCGTTGGCCTTTAACATTTCTTTAGTAAAATAACAAAGTCCAAAACCAGTTGCTTCCTTTCTTGCTAACGAACCACCATAATTAAGTCCTTTACCAGTAAATACGCCAACCCATTCGTTTCTAATCCTTTTATATTGGCCAAACATATAACCAACTTCTCTCGCACCCGTTCCAATATCACCTGCGGGAACGTCGAGATCTGCACCGATATGACGAGTAAGCTCTGTCATAAAACTTTGACAAAACCTCATAATTTCCCCATCAGACTTCCCTTTAGGATCAAAATCAGAACCACCTTTTGCTCCACCCATTGGAAGAGTAGTTAAACTATTTTTAAATATTTGTTCAAATCCTAAAAATTTAATAATGCCAAGATTAACTGAAGGGTGAAGTCTAATACCTCCCTTATAAGGTCCTATAGCAGAATTAAATTGTACCCTAAAACCTCTGTTTACCCTAACGATTCCATTATCATCTGTCCAAGGAACTCTAAAGATAATCTGTCTTTCAGGTTCAACTATTCTCTCTAAAACCCCTGCATCTATTAAGTCTTGTCTACCCTCAACAACAGGTTCTAATGAAGCAAAAACCTCTGTAACTGCTTGAATAAATTCAGGTTCACCGGGATTTCTCTTTTTTGTTCTCTCTAATAAATCAAGTAAATATTCGTTCTTGATAGCCATAATTGTATCCTCCGTATCTTTTCAAATATATTTTATCACATCATATAAAAATTGAAAATATTTTTTACCATAAAAATATTATTTTTTTAAAAACATTGGTTTAAATCTATTATAATCGCAAAAATAAAAATTGCAACCAACCCAACAGTGTGAATAATCGATTCTATTCTACGATTGATAGGTTTTTTTCTTATCCACTCTATAAAGGTAAACACCACTCTAGATCCATCTAGCGCTGGTATAGGAAGCAAGTTAAAAAGAGCCAAATTCACTCCTATTAACGCTGTAATATTTAACAAACTCCACAGTCCACCAGTAGAAATTGCCTGCGCTGTAACGGTGATTGTGGTTACCGTTCCCCCCACTGAATTAAGCCCAAGACTACCACTTAATAATTGGCCTAAAACTGTAAACACCGTGCCAGCGAGTTTAAAAGAATACTCAAAAGTTCTAGCAAAGGTATTAAAAAATCCTAAATATACACCGGTAGTTCTAAAACCAGTAGAAAAAATCTCACCAGTTTCTATATTTTTTTCAACAACAATTCCAAGCGCATTGCAAAGTTTTTCAACATCTTCAACGTTAGCAAAATCAGTATCCCCTCTCAATGCAATATTTACTTTTTGACGAGCACCATCTCTTAGAATTGTAAACTCAACCAAGTCTCCTTCTTTTTTACCGTCAATAACGTCCATAATATCAGTTAAGATATATACGTTTTTACCTTCTACGTTTAAGATGATATCTCTATCTACAAAAGAATATTCCGTTTGCGTAGGCGCTTGTTCCGTTTGATAAGTCATAATTGCGCTATGACCATAAACGGAAAACATAATCGCAATAACTAAAACTGCGGTAACGTAATTCATTAACGCACCACTAACTAAGACGATAATTCTTTGCCAAGGTTTTTTATTGTTAAAAGCAGTTACGTCATCACTCTCTTTATCTTCTCCTTTGAAAGCACAAAAACCACCTAATGGCAAAAGTCTAATGGAGAATATTTCCCCATTCTTCTTTTTCTTAGTAAATAATTTAGGACCAAATCCTATTGAAAATTCTTCTATTCCAAACCCGAAAATTTTACCTGCTATATAATGACCAAACTCGTGAACAGTAATCATTAATAATAACACTAAAATAGCGATTAAAATATAAAGCACGTAACTAATTAGCTCCGCTACAGGAGCAAGCAACAACTGACTCATTATTCTCCAAAAATTTCTTTAACGTACTGCCTTGCAAACGCGTTAGCATTTTCAAGATCAGAAAATGTTTTATTATATTGTCCGTCAAACGACGATAATGCACCATCTATTCCACGATAAATGTCATTAAAACTGATTTTATCTTTCAAAAACAAATTAACCAAGGCATCGTTAGCACCGTTTGCAACTGCGGGATATGCGCCACCTTTTTTAGCTGCCGAAACAACTAAATCAAAACAAGGAAATTTTTCTCTATCAACATTTTCAAAAGATAACGTAGAAAGTTTAGAAAAATCTAAACGTGGTAATTGAAACTCAACTCTTCTAGGATACAATAAAGCAAGCTGAATAGGAAGTTCCATTGTAGGATAACTCATTTGGGCTATAGTTGAACCATCGATATATTCTACCATAGAATGTATGATACTTTCTCTATGAATTATTACGTCTATTTTGCTAAACTCGGTTACGTAAAGCCACTTTGCCTCAACAACTTCAAACGCTTTATTAACAAGTGTAGCACAATCTACAGTAATCTTAGCCCCCATCTTCCAATTTGGATGACAAAGAGCATCTTTTGCCTTAACGTTAGATAATTGCTTTAACGTTAGGTCTCTAAATGCACCACCTGAAGCCGTTAAAATTATACGATTAAAATCACTATTAAAGTCAAAACCAAGTGCTTGCCATATTGCAGAATGCTCGCTATCAACAGGATAAATTTTAACACCTTTTTTTCTAGCAAGCTCCATAACCAGTTCGCCACCAACAACTAAGCTTTCCTTGTTTGCTAACGCTATGTCAATACCCTTTTCAATACAGTGTAATACAGCAACTATTCCTTCGTAACCAACTAAAGAAATAAGCGCCATATCAACAAAATTATCTAATGCGTTTTTATAAGCCTCGTCTCCAAAATAAAACTCGGTATCGCTAAACTCTTTTTTATCTATAGGAAGGCTCTTTTTCAGCGTGGCAAGCTTTGGCTTAAATTCTTTTACTTGCTGTAAAAATAACTTTTCATTTTGACCAGCTGATAGAGAAACTACTTTTAATTTATCTTGATTTCGGCGCACAACTTCTAGCGCTTGCCTACCTATTGAACCTGTACTGCCTATGATTGCAATGTTTTTCATTTTATATCAATAAAAAGATCAAAAATATAGCTAATGAAGTAAATAATACCCCATCTATTCTATCCATAACACCGCCGTGCCCTGGCATTACTTTACCCATATCTTTAATACCAACTGATCTTTTAATATAACTTTCAAACAAATCTCCAAGTTGGGTGAAAACAGCTCCTACTAAACCTATTAATGCAAATATCAACAAAGAATCGATTTTTAATTTCAAATAAGAAATCTTTGCGGGAAATACAAAACAAATCACAAGTGCTCCTACAACACCGCCAACTAAACCGCCAATTGCTCCAGCTACAGTCTTTTTCGGGCTAATTTTAGGACAAAGTTTTTTTGCATTTCCATTTCTAATTTTATTGTACAATAAGCCCGTTACGTACGCAAAGGTATCTGTAAGTGCCGACACAACAAAAATTAAAATTAACGCTACGAAATCCCTTTCTCCATAAAAAAGGTTGCACTCAATCATAAAAAGTAAAAAGATCGACGGATAATAGAATGCTCTAAAATCAACGTCCTTTACTGCGCTAGTTTTACCCTTTTTATTACAAAAATAAACGCAACAAACACAAATTGCCATCATAATAAAGATAAACAAAAATGAAAGTGATAGCGCATATTTTCCTAAGCCACAAAGGTAAGTGAGCACAGCATAAACGGGAACTACTAAAGAACCTGAAATTATAGAACAAACGTATTCACTTTTACTTGTTTTCTTTTGCAACGCTTTAGCAACTTCGATAGTGCCCGCCGTACATAAAAGGAAAATAAACAAGGTAAATAACCTTGAATGAACATATTCTTTTAACAAAAAAAATCCAGTTACTATTGCAACGTAAACTGCACCACTTATAACTCTTCTCATTTTTTCTCCTAAATCTTTCCGTATCTTCTATTTCTATTACTATAGCTTACTAAAGCTTTGTCAAATTCTTCTTCATTAAAGTCTGGCCACAAAACGTCTGAAAAATATAGTTCACTATATGCTCCTTGATAAAGCATAAAATTGGATAATCTATATTCCCCACCCGTTCTTATTATTAAATCGGGCTCTCCGAAAGAAGCAGTATCAAGATTTTCTAAAATAGACTTGTCGGTTATTTCTTTATTTTGTTCAATAAGTTTATTAACCGCTCTAACTATTTCTTGTCTGCCACCATAATTTATTCCAATATTTAGAATGAATAACTTATTATCCCTACATTCTTCTATACTCTTTTTTATAGTTTCTTGAAGCTTTGGCGATAGTTTTGACAAATCGCCCATAATAGAAAGTTTAACGCCCTTTTTAACAAGCTTTTTCACAAACTTTTTTATATAAATGTCTAAAAGATGCATTAACTCATCAACTTCTTCTTTTGGTCTTGCCCAATTTTCAGAAGAAAATGCATACAAAGAAAGAGTTCTTACGCCTTTTTTAAAAGCGTAAGAAGCTATCTTTTCTACGTTATCAGAACCGGCTTTATGACCATAAGAGCGATTTTTACCCCTTTTAATAGCCCATCTACCGTTTCCATCCATTATTATTCCAACGTGGGAAGGCACGCTGTTCATTATACAGACATTATATCCTTTTCTTTTTCTACTGCGAGCTTATCAATCTTCGCAATAGATTCAGAAATTAATTTGTCAATTTCTTTTTCGCAAACTGCGTATTGATCTTCAGAAAGCTCTTTATTGTTTTTCATTTTCTTAATCGCATCCATAGAATCTCTACGAATATTTCTAACGGCAACTTTAGAATCTTCAGCCATTTTTTTAACCTGTTTAGAAAGTTCCTTTCTTCTTTCTTCCGTTAAAGCAGGGAAAACCAAACGAATTACCTTTCCGTCGTTTGAAGGCGTTATTCCAATATTATCGACTAAAAGTTGTTTTTCAATAACTTTTAACATGCTAGCATCCCAAGGAGCGATAATCAAGCATCTTCCCTCTGAAACAGAGATATTTCCTACTTGATTGATTGGAGAAGGCGTTCCGTAATAATCTACCAATATTTTGTCTAATATATGTGGATTTGCTCTACCTGCTCTGATAGTAATATACTCAGAATTAAGTACGGAAACAGTCTTATCCGTTTTTTCCATCGTTTCCATCATTAACATTTCAAATTGTTCGTTCTCTATAGCCATAATTTTCTCCTTATCAAATTATTGAATTAATGTTCCAATTTTATCACCAGTAACAGCTCTTAAAAGTGCCTTGTCTTCGAAAAGACCAAATGCAAGAACGGGAATATTATTTTCCATACAAATAGTTATTGCTGTAGTATCCATTGCTTTTAGACCTTTTTCAATAAACTCTTTATAAGAAACTTCTTTAAGTTTTTTAGCATCAGGGTTAACTCTAGGATCAGAATCATAAATTCCATCTACGTTTTTAGCAAGTAATAAAACGTCTGCCCCAATCTCAGCAGCTCTTAACGCTGCACCCGTGTCGGTTGTAAAATAAGGGTTGCCCGTTCCACAAGCAAATATTACAACTCTTCCTTTATTTAAGTGATTCATCGCTTTTCTAAGTATGTAGGGTTCTGCAACCCTCGTTATAGTTAAAGCCGTTTGAACTCTCGTCGGGACACCCTTCCTTTCAAGCGCATCTTGTATTGCTAGTGCGTTAATAATAGTTGCAAGCATACCCATATGATCTGCCGTAGTTCTATCCATCTCGGCTCCTTGTCTACCACGCCAGAAGTTGCCGGCACCTACGATAATACCAATTTCTACTCCGAGATTTTTAACTTCAATTATTTGGTCAATAACACTGCCCAAAACTTTTTCGTCTATCCCGTGCCCTTTTTCTCCAGCAAGAGCTTCGCCAGAAAGTTTAATTATAACCCTTTTGTATGTTGATTTACTCATAAACCGCTCCTTGAATTACGATTACTTTAATTATATACCAAATCAAAGCTTTTGTCTATAGTTAAAAATAATTTAAGTATAAACTATAAATTTTTTTTGACGTTTAGTAATTTATCAATACAATTTTTTTATTAATATCGAAAAATAAAGCTAACGTTTAAGTTTTTTTATAATATCAACCATTGTTTCCCATTTGTCTTGCATATCTTTAACAAGTTTTATTTGAGTGCGTGCCCTATCTAGATTATGTCCATCCCTATTAGTCTTAAAATAAACGTCTCCCTGCAAATAATCTGTTAAAAATCTCATGCCACACTCGTACGTCATAACTATTGCACCCATAGGAAGTAGTTCTATCTCTCTTTCTGTTAATTTACCACCGCACCCCTCAATGAATCCTTTAGCATAAATTTCAAAAAGATTCATATCACAACTAACTTTACTTAAATCTTTTTCATCTTCATCAGCAGTATTGGCACCAAAACGAATTGCATCGCCAAAATCATTCATGGCAAAACCAGGCATAATAGTATCTAAGTCAACTACACATATGCCCTTAGCCGTTTTTTCGTCAATCATTATATTGTTCAATTTTGTATCATTGTGAGTTACTCTAAGTGGTATTTCACCTTTTGCATACAAATCTGAAAACACGTTAGCAATATTTTCACGTTTAAGAAAAAAATCAATTTCTTCTTTTACATCGTCTACTCTACTACTTGTGTCATCACTAACGGCTTTCTTAAAAATCTCAAAACGAGCTTTAGTATCGTGAAAACCTTTTATAACTTCATAAAGTGTGTGAGCAGGATAATCTGAAAGCAACCGCTGAAAAGTACCAAATGATAGCCCTGCTTGATAAAAATGTTCCAACTCTTCAACTCTATCGTAACTCTTTGTACCCTCTATAAACAAATAACATCGCCAATAGTTACCTTCTGAATCAATAAAATACGGCTTACCATTTAAGGTTGATATAACGTTCAAGGTTTCCCTTTCAGGATCTCCACCATTTTCTATAATTTTATTACGCAAAAAAGAAGTTACATGCAAAATATTTTCCATTAACCGTTCGGGATTTTTAAAAACATGGTCATTCATTCGTTGTAAAACAACTCGTTTTTCTTCTCCATTTTGCCTTTTAATTTTAACTAGATAGGTATCGTTAATATGACCACTACCATGGGTTTGTTGACTTAATACTACTCCACCAAATTGATAATTAAATAAAGCTTCACTTAATCCACACCAAAGTTTTTCAGTATACAAACCTTTATTTTTCAAATTTTTAATAGCTTGTTGTACAAAAGGCTTATCTTCTCTATAAGTAACGCCATACCACTTGTCATCCGAAGTTAAAACGGAAACAGTTGCCTTTTTTTCATCTATCAAATCACTTACTACAGTTGGTAAAAAATATTCACACTTTAATGGGTTTGTTCTTAAACCTTGTTCTAAAAAATTAGAAAATCTTTTTTTGCTTTCACCTATAAAACTTTTAGAAAAACCCCATAAATTCATTGAAACAATGTTATCATTAGCAAGTTCAATCCAATTGTTGTCATCTTCTTTATACGCAATAATATCACCACGTTTTTCTATACGAGTACGTTCTACAACTTTAGTTAAATACCCACTTTCATCTACCTGGCACACTCCACGAGAAACATATCCGTTTTCCGTAATGGTATTTTCTAAACGATATCCAACCATTGCGTAATTATACTTTTCATGATCTTGAGTAGTAGATAAAAAATTGTATATCTTAATAAATGCATCTATTCCGTAATAATCATCAGCATTAATAACAGCAAAAGGACCATCAACAACGTCTACACAACTTAAAATCGCATGTGCAGTACCCCACGGCTTAACCCTGTTTTTAGGAACTTCAAACCCTTTGGGAATATTGTTTAAATCTTGAAACACATATTCTACGTTGATAACTTTTTCAATTCGCCTTCCAACGTATTTCTTAAATTCCGTTTCGTTCTCTTTTTTTATAATGAATATTACTTTTTCGAAGCCTGCTCTTTTAGCATCGTAAATAGAAAAGTCTATTATAACGTTACCAAACTCATCTATAGGATCAATCTGTTTTAACCCACCATAGCGACTTCCCATGCCACCTGCCATAATTACGAGCACAGGTTTTTGCATACGTACCCCTCCAAATTTCGCACTTCTTTCGATACGATAATTTAGTTTTTTATTATAAAAAAACGCCGTAAAATCAATATTATACGACGTTTTTTAATTCAGATAAATTATTTCTTCATTTGAGCTGCAACTTCTTCTGCGAAGTTATCACTTCTCTTTTCAAGGCCCTCGCCCATTTCAAAACGAATGAAACGCTTTATTGAAAGTTCCTTACCCATCTTAGCAGATGCATCTTTAACAACTTTTTCAATTGATAAAGAAGGATCTTTTACAAAAGTTTGTCTCAAAAGACAGTTTTCATCGTAATATTTACCAACTTTACCTTCAACCATCTTTATCTTAACCATTTCAGGTTTGTTTTTAAGCTTTTCATCATTTTCGATTTGAGCAAGAAGAATTTCCTTTTCCTTTTCAATTACGTCTGCAGGAACTTCTTCAGCGGTAAGATATAAAGGCTTACTTGCTGCAACTTGAAGCGCGATATCGTGAGCAAGTTCTTTTGCCCCATCGCAAGTGCAACCATCAATTTCAACTAAAACACCAACTTTACCACCCATATGGATGTAGCTAGTTACAACACCAGCTTCTGTAGTAAACTTAGCAAAACGACGAATAGCAATCTTTTCACCAATTTTAGCAGTAGCAGCAACCGTTTCATCGTTTTTTGCAGCTATTAGTTCTTCGTTAGAAGCAACGTCATTAGCTAAAACATATTCTGCTACACCGTTAACAAAATCAACAAACTGCCCACCTTTAGCAACGAAGTCAGTTTCACAGTTTACTTCTACTAAAACGCCAGTATTATTTTCAATCTTAGCAACAACAATACCTTCCGCAGCAATTCTAGATGCTTTTTTAGCAGCAGTAGCTATTCCTTTTTCTCTTAAAAAGTCAACTGCTTTTTCCATGTTGCCTTCCGTTTCTTTTAATGCCTTTTGACAATCAGCAACGCCTGCACCAGTTTTTTTACGGAGTTCCATTACGTCTTTACTTGTAAACATATTAATTCCTCCAATTATTCAGCATCAGTTGCTTGAGCAACTTCTTCTACTTTTTCAGCTTCTACTTGTTCGCCTTGATTAGCTTCGATAACTGCATCTGCAATAACTGAAGCAATGAGCTTAACTGCTCTAATAGCATCGTCGTTACCAGGAATAACGTAATCAATTAAATCAGGGTCACAGTTTGTATCGGTAATAGCAATGATAGGAATGTTAAGTTTTCTAGCTTCTAATACCGCAATATCTTCTTGATCGGGGTCTACAACGAACATAACTCCGGGAAGAGTTCTCATGTCCTTAATACCACCAAGATTAGTTTCAAGCTTTTCTCTTTCAGCCTTAAGACCAATTACTTCCTTTTTGGGAAGAAGTTCAAATTCACCCATTTTTTCCATATTGTTAAGCTTATTAAGCCTTTCAACTCTAGATCTAATGGTTTTGAAGTTGGTAAGCATACCACCAAGCCATCTTGAGTTTACATAATACATTCCGCATCTTTCAGCTTCTTCTTTAATAGCGTCTTGAGATTGCTTTTTAGTTCCTACAAAAAGAATGCTCTTTCCTTGTTTAACCTGTTCTACAACGAAAGGATAAACTTCGTTTTCAATGATTTCAACGGTTTGGTCAAGGTTAATGATATGAATGCCGTTTCTTTCACCAAAAATATACTTTTTCATTTTCGGATTCCAACGTCTTGTTTGGTGACCGAAGTGTACTCCCGTTTCAAGGAGTTGTTTCATAGTAATAACTGCCATAAAAATATTCCTCCGTTTTTCCTCCTTGTGCTTTTTTTATTAGGGCAACACCGCAAATTAAAGTTTTTTTACGACACGAAAGCCCCAAAGCAACAAGTGTGAATTTTTTAACTTGTTTATTTTAACATAGAAAAAACTATTTTGCAAGAATTTTTACGCCAATTTCTTCTATTTAATAAAAAAACCTTCCATTTTGTTTTATGGAAGGATTTTATTACGTAGGTTAACGTTTTATTGGAAGCAAACGTAAATGGTTGCAGCTTTCGTAGATTCAATTCCAATAAACTTACGTTTAAGATTTTTAGCCGCTGAACGATTTTTAACCTTAGACATCGCTTTGTTTATTATCCTATCAAAGTTTGCCCTATTAAGCAATTGAGAAGTTACGTACCTTGCAAGTGCTTCATCATGACATCTAAACCCCACGGTGAACGCCCCCATTTCCTTTTCATCAAACGTAGATGCGGTAGAAGCAAATACGTTTATGATAGCATCTTCGTCGTATCTAATTAGATATGCTTTCTTGAAGCGGAAATACTCGTGATTAGTGTCTTTAAATTCTTCAAGTTCAGGATAGAGTTTCGAGTTAGGGCTATGAAAAACTTCTTGCGATTTATCTGTCAATAAAAACTCTCTAAGTGGAACACAACAGTAATCGTATCTTATGTCATTTTTACCAAAATCGCCAGTACTTGTATTTGATTTATCACCCCAAGTAGCATCGAGATAATAACAATATTTACCTAGCTTTAACGCATTAAAAGCATGTCCACTTCCACCTGATCTATTACTTGAAACGTAACCACAACTAATGCCAACCGATTGCAAAAGATATTGCATCGCAGAAGCGTAGCCTGCACAAACAACCTTGTGCTCTACTATTGCACTGTAAAGTGAACGCAATCTATCGTCTTTAGTAACGTCTTCATCAACCCTAGCTTGAAGTCCTCTACCATCATAATCAAGTGCGAGAACTAGCCTTCTATAAATAGTAATTAAAGCATCGTAAGGCTTAGTTTTTTTAGTAATACCCTTAGTAAACTGTTTTGCACCTTTTTTTAAGGCTTCCCTTTTTTTATCAATTTGCTTTACGTCAAGATTGCCGTTTTCATCTAAACATCTGTAACAAAACTGAATATTTTCAGAATTATATCTATAACCATCAAGCCAAAAAATTTCAGGATAATCGCCCAAAACGTAACGATAAATTTTGTCCAACTCTTCGTCGTCCGTAACACCACATCTTGAAAAGAATCCTGTATCGTATACCATTGCACGACGAACAATTTCGTTATAAAGCTTTACTTTTGGATTTTCATCTTCGTCAGCTTCTTTAGGTAAAATTTTGAACATTTTTTGCTCTAACGGAGAGAGTTTCACATCGTTATCTTTTTCTTTCTTATTGAGCTTTAATTTATTCTCTTTCACGACTTTACCTCCTACTCTTCCGTTGTAGCAACTTCTTCATTTTGTTCAGGCTCATCAACTATTTCTTCTTCTGTTCTTTCATCTACTGAAAGTTTATCTTCTCCTTCTGTAACTGATTCACCCCTTAAAAATCTCTTCCAGAATCTAGGAACTTTATTAGGATCGTATAAACCTACAGGATCAGTTTCACCTACAGGATCGCCTGTTTCTTGTTCGGAAGCTACACCAAGGAATTTCTCTCGCATAAATGAGAAGCTCGTTCTCTTTTCGCCTTCTGAAACTCCTTCTACATAAGCCTTAATCTCTTCAATATCCGACTTGAGATAGCCCTCGTATTTTTCAATAATACCGGAAAGTTTTTCTGCTAAGCCAACACTTTCAATAAATTTGATTTCCTCAAACTCGATTTGAGCATCTGCATATGAAATCAATAACTCATTGTCTCTTTGCCAAAGCTCTATCATCGCCCTTATTATAGATCTAACGATACTAATTTTAGGCGTTTCGTGTTCAACGTAAATAATACGCTTATCAAAATCCACCTTATAGCAAACATCGGTAATAGAGTAATCTGCTTTAGCGAACTTGCCTTCATTAAACTTAACTTCTAAAACACCGAACATAAGTTCTGGATAATTATTACTTAAGTAAGTTCTAGCTTGCTCAACTGCATCGACAAGTTCAGATTGTTCTCTTACACTTGTCTTATCACACTCTGCACAAACCAATCTTCCATCTTCAAAACGAGAATACCTTCCACTTTCTAAAATCTTTCCACAGAAAGAACAACGCTTAGGGCTTTCTTCATTTAATAATTTGCTTGCAGTTTCATAATCTTGTAAACCTGATTCAGAAAGAATAATGTTGTAATCGTGAAGAAGTTTACAACACCCTTCTACATCAAAACATTCGGGAAGTTTATCGCCACCAAAATATATGTAATGCTTTAAGTTGGGACGAAGTTTTAACCAGTTAAGATATGAATAAACGTTAGCTAAGAACTCATGCATATAGTGTCCAAGTCTATCATAGAACCAATCGAGAGCTCCAACGTCTTCCGCACAGTCGTTGATGAATAAAAACTGCATTTTCTTTTTATCCGTTTCTTTTTCATCATTGGCAAGATATGGATATAAAGCAGTAACCCTTTCTACATAGTTGCTAGGCTCTATTTCATTGTTAAATGGAAGCGGATTTTCTAGCACAGGACATATTGCAATTTGACGGTATGCTTTTGGGAACATAGTGCGTATAAATTCATTAAATACGGCACTCATTAGTAGCCTCATCCCGTCGTTACATTCCATACGGGCACTAAGCGTTACTCTTAAAAGTTTACCATCTTTAACATTTCTAGAATTTGCATCAACTATACTTTCTGAAAGATGTGGATTACCCACTGCACCGTTAACGAAATCTAACGTTTGACAATTTGAAAGTAAACTGTAAAAACCATACGTTTCACCACGGAAATCAGCATTTCTCATACTTACTCTAATTTCCTCTAAATTGCCGTGTGTCTTGTTGAAAACACCATCTTCTCCAATAACTTTT
The DNA here is from genome assembly GCA_045639245.1 of Christensenellaceae bacterium. Classification (GTDB taxonomy): domain Bacteria; phylum Bacillota; class Clostridia; order Christensenellales; family Borkfalkiaceae; genus UBA1259. The sequence goes on along the minus strand of JAZUCS010000022.1, from coordinate 14,908 downwards.
TCGCTATTGATATTATATCTTCTAAGGAAGATAGTATCAAGACAGTTTTTAAATGTAACGTTTTCATGACGTAAGAAAATAATCTTTCTATCGTCGGAAATTTGACCAATTTCGTATTCTGTATTATTGAAGAGTATACTTTGACCAACAACATATTCAAGGTCAACTCTAGATGGGAACGTATCGAGTTCGCCAATAACTTCGTCGTTAATACAAAGTTTAACTCTCTCGTTACATTCAAATACCCTATCAAACACTTCTTTTACTCTCTTAAAAGCAATGTGTTTGTCCTTAACGGTATTGTATCCGTCTTGTTCAGTACAATCAACTATAAGGTAATAATCTTTAACGTTTTTAGCAATACTGTTCTTTTCAGGAGTATCACTTTTGTCGCAAAGCGCAGCAAGTAAATACCCTGCAAGGCTTTCAATGTTAAGTTCTGAATATTCTCCAAGCTTAACGCCCTTTTTACAGTAAGGACAAAGTGGTGCATCTCCGCGTTTTTCAGCAACGGAAATAACCGTTTTCATTCTTTCTTCAAACTCGTAAATACTAAGTCCGTCACCAGAGGTTGCATCGCAGAAAATTCTTAAGAAACTGAGCTTAGATTTTTCAGCGTGTTCGGTTACTCTTGGCTGGATGAATGAGGAACGATTAATATATTCTTCAGAAAGCATTCTGTCCATAAAATATTCACGCAACAAGTAAGGATGGCTAATAATATGAACGAGTGACTTTTTGTTACCTCTAAATCTAGTACTAGTATAAAGCGCTGCAGAAAGATTACATCTTTCGTCAGAATAAATAATGTAATTTATATCAGGAGTTTCTTTGTAAAATTCATTAATTTCAATATTGTGTTCAGCTAAAATGTCTTTATCTGCTCTATCAAGAGGTGATGAAGTTAAAACTCTTACCCCATCAACGCCGTGAATTACTGCCTGCTCGGCAATAATTGTTTCAAGACCTGCCAAAGTTTGTCCATTCTTATTATAAACGACGTTTCTCTTGCTTTCTTTATTCCAAAGTGTGAAAGCAACAGCTTCGTTTTCATTAGCACTTGAGAAACTTAAAACTTCATCAACACAGAAAAATCTTGGTAAACTTGCCTGTGCAAATCCTCTAAGCACTGCTTGAGAAAGGAATATAAATTTCACTCTATCAGACGTAGCTTTTTTCAATCTAATAGCGATTACTGGACAAAGATAACTTTCTAGTTCAACAATTTTGTCTGCGTCGATAAATACAGCATTACAAACTTCTTCAAAGAAGGTAGGATAATTTTCAACAAGATTATCATCCTTAAAGTCGTCAGGCGTAGCAATTAATACGTCTGCCTGATCAAGACGCTCTGCACTCGTGTAAACACGCCAAGTACAATCTATACTTGCACCGGTAAGCTTCATTAACCCATCTGAAACAAACTGTCTTAATGCCTGAACTCGATTTCTATCGGAAAGTATGAAAATCAATCTTGACCCAGCTAAAAGTCTAGTATACGTATAATGGATAAGATACTCACCTATTTCCGAATAGAAAGACGCACAGAAATATACGTGATTATCGTTATAAGCAGCGTCTAAACACTCCAAATAACTTTGAACTATTCTCCCCGATTTTTCCTTCATTTTGCTTTGAATAAAGCTAAGTGAACTAGCATAAGGGCGGTTAGTACAAACATATTCAATATCTGCGTCCTTACCTGCTTCTGGATAATAGCGCAAACAATGTTCAGCATCAAAACGGCGTTGTAATTCTAGATGAAGCGCACGTAATTTGTCTTCTAATTCTTTTTCTTCTTCAGGATTCTCTTCTACAGGTTTTTCCTCTTTTTCATCAGGTTTTTTCACTTTTGCATGCAATACGTTGCAAATTTCTTGTAAGAAAATTAACGAAATAAAGGGATATACATACCATTCTTGAACTTGAATAACGTTAATCAAGAAATTGTACATAGTTTCCGAAACGTCAAAAAATACTGAATATAATAACGTAAGAAATAAAATACAATATAAAATTTGAGAGAAATAAACGAAGCTCTGCAATACTTTTTCGGCACGAACCACCCAGCCCTTACTATACTCAAGCTTAGAGCCTTCAAAAAAGAGTGACCAGAAACCCGTATTAGCCATGTCAACAATGTCTTTAACTTCGTTTTCATTCTCAGAATTCGTTGCTCCGTTTGACGAACGAAGTGGAACTCTTCTTTCTTCTTCACTAGGCTTTTCTTCGGAAGATTCTAAAGTTTCTGGTTCTTCGTTCTTATCCTTTCTATTCTTTTTCTTTGACTTTTTAGTAAAACCAAAAGCGGGATCTAAAATACACTTTTTGAGAATTGCTTTCAAAATTGCATACAAGTAAATTATGCAGAAGTTAATAACTACTGCAAAAACAACAAAAAACACATAGTCAAAATTAGCAGAAGTTCCCTGCGCAACTTTAGATATTAAATTTTTAATAAAATCTACGGATAAAATTGTATTGGTTAGATCGGTAATTATGCTTACAAGGCCCAAAAATAGAATACATTCAAAAAGCGCAAGCAAAATGAACCAAACGTTTTTTCTATTGTGTGGTTCTACGTATTTTAATGCGTGTATTGTGGAAACTTTCTTCGTTCTAGCTGCAAACGGCATCATTGGAAAAAGAAGAAGGAAGGTTATAAATATAACTAATAAAATTTTAATTGCATCCATAATTAAATACCCTCCGTTTCCCCTCTAACTAGTACTGATTCAATTGCATCTAGAGAGAAAATTTTGTAAACCTTGTTTTCCGAAGCACGAATTGGTTTTAATACGTTAAACTCTCCGTCAACTCTTTCCGTTTCATCGATAGTAGGACGAATTCCTAGATTGTTAAGAATACCACTAAGACAGTTTTCCACCTCTTCTAAAACAACCCTGTGTTTGTTAACGTTTTTATCCTTCAAAAGATTTGCTTCGTATAAAAGCGTTATTTGTCTAATTTCATATCGGAATTCTTCTATGTTGATTAAATCAACTTCATATCGTCTTTTTAATTCTTTTAATCCTACTCTTCGCTTTGCAAGACAGTCTTTATAACACTCAAGCATTTGACGTTTAGCCGTCTTCATCTTTTGCATCCAAGGTAGTAACGTTAAGAACAAAGAAAGTATGAAAAGACCAGCAAAAACACTCGCCGATATAATGTACGCAATAACCGTACCAACAGTAAAGCCAACGATTGACTTTAAGATTATATAAGGAACTATCATTATAGCTACCGTCAATAACAAAAATAAAATATCTCCGCCAATGTTGCGATTAAGTATTTTTTTAGCAGCTAAATAATCTTCGTAATATTTTTCCGCAGCCTTTTGCTCATTATCAAACTTCTCAACAGTATATTCTGCTTGAAGCGTTTTGCCCATAAGTTTAGAAATTTCATCGTGTTTTTCGCCGATAATAAAATCAAACTCTTGCTTGGAAGGGCATTGACTAGTGGTATCAAGTGAACCTGATCTCATCAACTCGTTAAATCTTGCGTCCACATCCCTTTCGCTCATTTCGTCACGACGTTTAAGGTATTCGGATAAAATCTTATTAAATTCCTCCTTATCACCATCAACAAATCCTTGATCGTTATCCTTACCCATATTCATGATTTGCTTATATTGAAGATCAACAGATTTTTTTATTGTTGAATTGTCAACAGTTATACTTGCACGAACTCTTCTAAGCGCTTCTTCATCCGTTTCTTCGTCTTTAATTTCAACATTCATTTCCTTTTGAGCAACGAGTTTTAACGAATAGTATAACGATTTATTTTCTTTTGCAATTTTTCTAGCACAAACAATTTTATTCCAAGCTTTAATCAATAAATTCTTTAAGCCTTCAGTATCAACTCCGCCAATTTCAATATCCCCTTCTTCCGGTAAAAAATCTTCTCTTTCGTATAGGCTTATAAGATGAAGAGATAAAGCAAGGTTATCAAAAGCTGCTCTCGCAATACTTCCACCAACACTGGTGTGATAAAAATGACGGCGAATTCTTCTACTCTTACCAGCTCTTTCACAAAACGCCTTAAAAAATTCCCTTTGTGAAGCTGAATTTCCTTCGCTTTCCACCAATCCATAAGGAAAATCGACAACGTTGTATTCAAGACTTAGAGTTTTTGTACAATAAAGACTAAATTGAGTATAAACAGGTTCTTCTCTAACCGTTCTAACAACTTTTACGTTAGGGCGAACGTTATCAACAAAATCAATTTTTGCTTGAAGCTTTTCTAGAATTTCCGCCTTACTTTTCTTGCTTTCCGCTTCAATTAAAAGCTTATTAAGTTCGTCAATCTCTTCTTTAGCATCTAAATAGTCTTCTTCGGAATAAATTTTTCCTTCGTCGTCTATATAAACGCGCTTATCTTCTAAAACGTAACTCTTTCTTATTTCTACAAAACTATTTTCTACAGGAGAAACAATTTGATTAACCTGTTCCTCAAGATTATCAATGTTTTCAATAACTTCAAAGTTACCGCTTTTAATATAGAAAACGTCACACTCAGCAGGATAATACTCCTGCTTTTCTAAAACGTATAAGAGTCTATCTTTAAGATAGGCTTCTATGTACGGAAGATAAAGACTACATTCTACACCTTCATCTTTACCATATCCCTTTCTTCCATAAGGCGTACGAATGCGATCGTAACCTAAAAAGTCTATAAGGACAGCAATTCGAAACTCTTCAGCTTCAATCGCACCCTGTTTGTTCTTAATAAAGTCAACACAATCTTCGACCCTGTTTAATCTACAATTAAGCCATTGAATTTTATTATATCCAACAAGTCTAAACAACTGGTCGCTGTCGAAGGTTTTGTTTTCCGACGTGTTTATTACGTACGTTACCATAATTTTTCCCTTAAACGTGGCATATAAGCCATCTTATATTTTATCACTTAAGTTCTATCAAGTCAATACCACTTTTTAAATCAAATACGTGTGGATTCCACATAGGAGTTTCATATTTAACAAAGTTTTCCATAGCCTTGACGTATTCGTTTTTGTAAATTGATATTTCTGCATCTCCGTTCATCTTACTAAGGGTGGAAATTTTAATCCCACTCTTTTCAGAAACAACGTAAGCTTTTTTGTCAGGAATAGTATCAATTAACTTAATTTCCGTTTCGTATTCTTCAACGTCAACTAAAAACTCGTCTATAGCTTCGATAGGAGTGTTAGCCCTTAACCCTAATTCTTTCTTTTGTTCAAAAATGTAATTGGCTACATCAGGAGAAATAAAAAGCGTTTTGTTTTCAATTTGCTCGCATTTATTAAAAGTTAATAAACTAGGCTCTGTCATTAACGCTGTTTTAAGATATGTTTTATTTTTACCAGCTTTTACTTTTTCAACAGAGTCCACAAGCACGTTTTCCTCAGTTAGTTTTTTATAGAAATCTGAAGTTCTAATACTTCCTTTTTTATCAATAATAATATTGCAAATAAGTTCTTCTGCAGGTTTAATACTATCTGTTTGTGGAGTATTATAGTTTGTAAAAACGTATTCTGACACACGTTTTCCTAAAGAATCATCCCAATATAATCGTCCATTAGAAAGTTCTTCGTCTTTATATGCTTTTAATGCCTCTGCTCTTTCTTGTTGGTTTGTTTTTATACCGTAGTACACGCCGTGCGTCACTTTTTCTTTACTACTAACTTCCACGTCACTTTTAATACGATATTGAAGAAGAGATACTTCCTTAAAAATTTTTCTGTAACTTAAGATAAGTTGTGAAGTGATTTGGGCTAAAGCCTTAAAATAATAACCCTTAAATTCGTTTGTTATGTTTTCCACAACGTCTATAAAGTCTGCTTTAATAGAAGAGCTATCCTTTTCACTTGATAAAACGTATTTTTTATTTTCTTTTACTAAACGTCCTTTTTCTCTTGCAGAAAGTTGCTTTAAGTCAGCGATTTTTTGTCTTTTAGCAATTACTCTTATAAATCTGTCTTCATTAAGAGCACCATAACCAAACGCTTCCTTAACGGGGTTGTTTAATTGTAAAAGCTTTTCAGGAATTTCATCCCTTTCATTAGCCTTTTTAAAATCAGCCTCTTCTAATTTGCAATAACTTTTAACCCTTCTTTTAAGTTGAAGATATAGTTTTGATAACCTAATAAGTGCTAGAGTGGGATGAATGTATTTATCATCCTCGATAATAACGCTACTTATTAAGTTAAACGCATTATCTTGTTCACCGCTTAAAAATAACTTGTTAAAATTTTCATTTTCAACAAAATCTTTGGCGGAAAAATAATAGCTATTTAATAATTGTAAATATTCTTCAGCCTTATATTTTAACTCTTCAAGTTTTTGCTTTTTTGATTTTTTTTCGGCACTATTTTCTTCAATTGAAAAATGCTGTAAAAGATTATAATCTTTAGAAGAAAGTCTTTCCTCAACACCATTTGAAATATTAGTTAAATAATTAATTAGCCAGTAATCGTCTTCAATGGTTTGAGCATATTCGCTATCGCTTAACCTACCTAATATATATGCAGTTTTTTCCTCTTTACCAACTTCGAGATTATCAAGATAATTATTAATTTTATTGCAATAATCCTCAATTTCATCAGCTTTGTGGGCTTTAGGTTTAACGCTAAACTCAAAACTTTGTGAATTTTCAATCTCCTTAAACGGTTTAATCCATTCAACGTTTAAGCTATCGTTTACACAATATTTTGCCACGTAATCAATAATATTTTCAATGTCGAGTGATATTTCAGCCACACTATAAGCGTTAATAAATGCAAGATTTTTAAGACCTTCTTTTTGGCTAAAAGTAGATAATCCAGAAGATAAATTATATATGTAATCAACCAAGAGATTTTGATGAAATTCAGTCGAAAAAACACCAGACATTCTATCAAACAAATAAGCTTTATTAAAAGGAGCGCTCTCTTTTAGATGGTAATTTTTATCAGCGCCATCAAACAAAATTCCAACGTGGCTATTCTCAGCACCTATTTTAATATTAGATTCTCCCTTTCGTAAAGCAACGGTATTGACGGTATTTAATTCCGTTAAAAAGGCAAAAGCGTTTGCATATGATTTAGTTTTAAGTTCTAAAATCATTCCTTCAGTAAAAACGTCGGGACAAACGCCGTACAAATTGAAGTATAACTTAGAACATTTTTCCTTAAAATATTTTTTAAGGTATAAGGCCACTGGAAGAGCAAGCGCGCTACCTGTGCCTCCTGCAAGCGACACCATAACGTTAAAAACTAGTTGACTTTCAAAATCTATTTCAATTTTGTCTAAATCTTTAAGGGTGTCTGACCTACTTTTCTCGTCGTTCATAAAGGCAATGAAGGATGCCATTGCCTTTATGCGCCACGAATTTGAACCTGTATCCATAGAAAGAGTTTTAACGTATCCAAGCTCTGAAATTTCATCTGAAAATATCCTTACGTTTTCAGCTTCCAATCTTAAAAGAGTGTCGGAAAATCTTTCAGAAGCGGTTAAACTCATTTTACAGTCACAAATAATGCTTTCAATATCACGATAATCGGAATCAATAGCTATGAAAAAAGCAGACGTTCCGCTTTCTTTCATCTTTTGTGAAACGCCTTCGGCAACTTTACAACCGAATCCTCCTATTCCTATATTGATAACTTTGGTTTTCATGACTTTATTTTCCTTTTTTAAGTTCTTTCCGCCGTCACCATTGCTAGTGACGGCGAACAACTTAAATTTTTGCATTTATTTCTTTAATAGAAATTATTTTTTTGAAGGTCTGCCTCTACCCCTTTTAACTTCTTGGGGCTTGTCTTCAAGCTGAATTTCTTCCTCTTCAGCAACCGTTACTGCAACTTCTTCACTAACTTCTTCGCTAGTTTCAACTTTTGCAGCAGCTTCAACTACAGGAAGAACTTTTCCGTTCATAATTTTGTTTATCTTTTCCATAACGTTTCCAGCTTCTTCATAGTCGAACTTATCGCTTATGTTAAGATTTCCACTATCATCTAAAGGAAGTGCATCTGAAATGTCTTGGAATACCTTAGAGCTGTTAAACCATGCAGCAAATTGTTCAATATATGACTTGCAATTATGTTCCTCAGAAAGAACCATTTTTGTTGAAAGGATTCCTTCAAACACTTTAGAAAGCTCCCATCTATAGATCTTAATAAATCTATCAAGGAAGAGTTCAGGATTTGCACGGAATTTACAGATATCAAGGAATACGTCATAAGCAACTGCAATAATTCTTTCAGCATCATCACAGTCACGGAGTGATTCTTCACTAGTTTTAACGAGGTAAGCAAATTCAATAATGCTTGGGCCTTTCTTCTTAGAAGGAATACCTAATATCTTGCCTTCACCACTACCGATATAGCTATCTTCCTTAAATAATGTCATATTGAGAAGATCCATGAACTGACAAGCAGTAATCTTTTGTTCCAACTTATGATATTGAGAATCGCTAGGAATGTTGGGAAGAGTGTTCTTTAGTGCGTTAATTTCATCATCGAACTTTTTGCTCCATTCTTGAATTAAGTCGTCTTGGTTTCTTAACCACTTAATGAGTTGAGCAGCATTTTCAAGATTAATATCCATACCATCTTGAGTTTTGATAGCAATCTTTCTGCCTTCACCATCAATGTGATAGAATACGTTTTTAGTTGTTTTTCTACCAACTCTAGGAGCTGAAATAAGGTTGTTAAACCAGAAGCCATAGAACAACGCTTTAATCATCTTATCGTCGTAGATTTTCTCCATTTTTTCGTTCATGTAAGGGAGATATCCACGCAAGTGGAGATTGTTGCCAAGGTGTGGGTTCCACATTTCAGTTTCATAGTGCTTCCAATTGTAGATAGCCTTTTGATAGTGCGTAAAGTAGAGATTATCTTCACCAAGTTCGTTAAATTTAGCAACTCTTAAGGGTGAAATATCCATAATTTCGCCGGTACAGTATAACACGTTATCAGGCATAGTAGAAACAACTGCTACTCTTGCAGTGTCATCGCCAGAGTATGCTCTAATGAACTGTTCTGCACAAGCTTCGATAATCTTACCCTCTTTGCTTTGATCTGCGGGAAGTCTAATATCAAAAGCGTCTGCATTTCTCTTAATGTATCTTCCGGTGTTAACACTCATCATAAATACGGTTACGTTTGAAGGAGCAACTACGTCGCCAAGGTCTTCTCTGTTATCGATTTTAATTGAAGGTTTAGCTGTTTCGCAAGCAGTTGAGAAGAAGTTTCTAAGTCTGTCTTTGAGTCTATCAGAATTTTCGCCACATGAAGCCTTAATAGCTTCAACTACGTTATAGTTATTAATTTCAGCAAAAGCATCACTAACTAATATGGTCTTCTTATAAGCTTCAATCATGTTAGAGAACAATGATCTAATTGCACCAGCATCTTTATCATTGAAGTCTTGTCCTTGATTTGTTTCAGCACAAGCAGAAGCAAATACGTTTGCAAACACACCCTTACCTACTACATCATCTGTTTCAGCAATTTCCTTATCGGTTGCAGGACCAGAAGCTTCTAATACTTCGTTTAAGATCTTTTCCTTATCTTCTTTTGAAGAGTAAATATTGATTACACTATCGATAACCCCACAATCTTTTCTTAACACGTCTTTAGTTGCTTCGATAAGATTTACTTTTTCTTTATCAAATCTTACAAAGAACGCGCGATATTTAGCCATAAGAACGTCAACAGCTCTTGAAACACTAGAAAGAATTAAAAATCTAAGTTCTTTAACAGCTGCGCTCTTAATGCTTTCAAGAATAGCAACTGCGTCGACTTTAAGAGCATATGCATCTGCATTTTTATCAGTCTTACCAGCTTCTTTATATTCATCAGGGTTAGAACAGATATTTGCAAAACGTTGTTCTCTCATAGCAACGTATGCACTCTTCTTAAAGTTTATCTTCTTTTTCTTGGTTTCGCCATCTTCAGTTGACTCGGTAAAATCAGCATCTAAGCTTAAGAACTTAACCGGAATGTCTGAAACTTCACGCTTTTTAAGCATTTCAGCAAAATCAGCATCCTCTTTCTTAAGAGCTGCAGAGAGTTTAACTTTAAGTCTAGCAAGTTGAACCATTGCTGCAACTGGATGTAAATACTTACCATTGCTCATCAATACGCCGTTTACTAAAGAAAGATCTTTATTCGCAGTAAAATCCTTTTTCTTATCAAGACTAATGATTGCATCGCTTAAAGAAGTTTTCATTCTCTTAATTGATTCAATACATTCAGTAAAGTAACCTAACAATTCTTTTTTAGATTCTAAAGCGAGATCACAAACTGATTCAACGTCAATAATTTCAGCTTCAGCAAAGGCTTTTTCAATATTTTCTCTCTTGATTAAGGTGTTAGGAATTTTTTTACCTATCGTCCTATTGATTTTGTCGAAATAAGCTTCTGCAGTATTTGTAGTAGTATCTTTTACGCCGTTTTCATCGTAAACACAAGTACCTCTTTCAACGATATCGTTAATTTTTCCGTCGTTATTTTCAATGTCGTTTTCAAGCTCTTCTAATACGATGTTTGCATAACCTGCATCACCCATAGTATAAGCTCTACCCATTTCCTTTTCTCTAAGTTCGTTTTCACGAATTTTAGCTTCAACAGCGTTATGGAGAGTGAGCCATTCGCCTTCACAAGACATAACTGTCTTTTTATGAGCTACATAGTCTAAAATAGTTTCTTTGGGGAAACGAATTTCAGAAGTAGAAATACCTGCATAAATAGCGCCACTACCATTGTTTTGAGAGTGTAAAAGTTCGTGGTTAGAAATTTCACTATCAAACTTGTCGCCAATGTCGGTACAAATAAGGCTGTAAAGCGAGTTAGCAAGAACGATATTATGCGCAGTTACTGAAGTAACGTTTGGAATTTTATCAAGTACAAATACCTGAGTAAATGGAGCAGCTTCAGGCGTCCAGAAAGACTTATCCATTGAGTCGAATAAAACACCAACGTTAGGTTCGTTACTATTACCTATTCTAAACTTAATAGGTGTTTTCTTCTTTAATTGATCGCCTTTGTTGTATCCCCTTGAGACTAGGTTAATAGCATTTAATTCACGGAAAATAGCATATGCATTTGCATAAATTTTGGTATTGTTTTCAGGAGTTTGGCTTTCAGAATAAATATCAGGAAGAGCAATCATAGCATTAATAATTGGACTCTTTCCTAAGTTTTTACGAAGATATCTCTTAGCAAAAAGTGCAATTGGAATAAATGAACCAGAACCGGTACCACCTGCAACTGAAGAAATAATATAAACTTCACAAGGAGCACTGGGATCAAGAGTCATTTTTTCTAAAGTAGAAACGAAGGCAGAACGGAATTTTGGTTTATTCATAAGATTTAAGAATGCAAGATAAGATTTCTTTCTCCATTGTGAAGCACCCCTAAACATTTCTTGTGAACGAATTGCTTTATCTCCACAAGGGAACCATTCCTTTATGTATTCAGTACCAATTCTATCACAAATAGTACCTACGCTTGCATTATCAGCCATTGGGATAGGAACTGCACATTCAATCTTTTTAATGTCGCCCGCATCAGTATCAAATACTATTGCAGAAATGTTGTTATCATTTTGACGACCAAGTTCTTTAACTTTTTGGAATAAGGTATCAACCGTTTTACTTCCGGTACCACCAACACCGATTAAAAGTATATTTTTCATAATTTTTCTCCTTATTTTATCTAATGATTAATTTTTTATAATTTTTATTTTGTTTGTATAAAGAACATGATCGTATCAAATCCTTTCTTTCCCCTCGTGGCGTAACAGTTTTCGTTAACACCAAGAGCCTTTCCTGCCTTATGTTCCTTATCTTTATCTTCTAAAAGATAATTAAATTTCTTTGTGGAAAAACTTGCGAGTTTGGGTTTTTTGTTGCCCTTAACGTAATTTCTCCATTTCTTCTTGAATTCTATATAGTTAAGATAGGTCATATCTTCGTCGTCGGCAACAACGTTTACTTCAGACATCGCTCTACCTAAAACCATACGGCGCTCCCTATCGTTTGTTACACATAACTTAATACCATATAAAACAACGGGATCTTGATTCATAAATTCCTTAAAGGGAATAAATCTCTTAAAATGCCATTTTACTTTTTCTTTTGTGGTCATATTAACACTCTTGGTGTTTGCACTTACCGCCTGCGTTGGCAAATCTTGATTGAGCACCATTTTTACCATTACGCCCTTTGGCAAGCTCTTTGCTACTGCAAAGCCTATAATCCACAATACAATATGTAAGATGATATATACCGTTATAACGATTACTACCCATCTCCATAACCTTGAAGTAAAGTCTACCTCTGTAAGATTAAATATCCCCTCACCTTCAGCATTACCATATCTAACGGTTATCTGCTTCTCTCCCGTCATTATAAATGATGCAAAGAGATTATCTAGCGGTGAAAACCAACCTGACCCAACGGAAACACATAAAACAGCATCTCCATTAAAAGTTTGAACACTAACGTCAACCTTTGTAGGCATTAAAAATATCCAACCAAAAGGATGAGTATCTACCGAAATTGTTTTATCTTGTAACGCTTGTGTTAATTGCTGCTCGTTTAACCATTCTCCATCAATACTTAGTTTATAATATATCTTAGCTTGACAGTTTTTAAGGTCGTATATATCAACAGTAGTGTTGTCAGCAATCGTTTGTACCTCATAAACGGAGTTGAGTATTTCAAACGTTAACTTTAAAGTAGTCTTAACAGAAGGGTCCTCACTTGACCAAACTTCTAAAACTACGTCTTTTTGACCAATGTTTTTAAGTGAACCGGTTATAGTTGTGCTATCTGGCATAAAAGAAAGAGTGCTTCCATTTAACGTTACCATTGAAGTTACGTCCACACCTGCTATAGTCAACTTATATCCTACGACACCAGATTCAAAACTTATTGGAGCTCCACCTGAAGATAAATTAAATTCAAACTTATCGGTATTGCTCACTAGCCTGTTTAACGACAGCTTAATTTCTTTGTTAGCTCCACTTTCGATAGATAATGTAGTTGGGAAGTATCTAACTTCTTCCGTGCACGTCCTCGAACGCTTATTCTCTAAACATATAACCTTTAGCTTTGAACTATAAGCTCCATACTCGCCTTGCTTAGTTGAGTATACTACCGAAATAGTTCCATCCGAATTAACCACAGCGCTATCTGCTTCAATGGAATTACCGGCTGGGTCTGTTATCGATAACACTTGCCAACTTAATTTGGGCGCAACTCCTTCAAAATCCGATTTGGCAACCTTCGCGTTGTCATAATATATAGTATAGTCAGTTTTAACCTTTTGTGGATTACCATTGTAACCCTTGGTGGTATTACTCTCAATCCTGAAGTTAGTTGGATTTTCATCAATGTCACAAAGCCACGAGTTATATAATGTGTACTTAGCTCCACTTATGTTAACCGTTACCGATAAGGCAACTTCCTTCTTTCCCGTTTCAAGCACAAACCCTTGCTCGTAAGAACTTATCTTTCCGTTATACGAGACAGTTGCTGTTACGTCGTTTAATATGTCCGTTAAGTTCTTTCCTGTCATCTTGTCGATAAGTCTATACTTGGTTCTTAACTGTGCACCCTTTTTAAGAGTTGTGTTCACAACTTCTTCAGTAACGTCTACCCAACCATTGTCGCCGTAATGTTGCAAAGTTGATTCCAACGCAATCGCAGGCTCTAATAATATTGTTATACTTTCAGGTGCTGAGCCAAAATTTAAGGTTAACTTCTCTCCGTTCAAATATCCCGCATCATTCTTTGGTGATATCATTGCCGAATATCCTGACATCATTACTTCAAGCGAACTTATTGAACAAGGTCTTTGAATTTCAACCTCTGCTCCAGAACTTTCCACCGAAGTTAACTCAACACTCTGTCCACTACCCTGGGCAAGAACTGCAACACTTACTACAGAGAACCCACAAGTTGATAGGTCTATCTCCATTTGTGAACCATTGTTTACAATGCCCTTTGTCATCGTGTATCTTCCGGTGGTCCTATTGGTAATGTCTTGCATAGCTTGTATTATCTCTGCTGATGTAGAAGTGTAATAAGCCGAAACTGCAGAGTTCTCTGCTACGAGATCATCGATTCTCATGGAGTCACTTGCGCACATTCCGAAATAAACGGTTTGAAGCCCAACGTAGCCTGAAATGTTTTCTCTTATAAGTTCACTCGTCGTCTTACTTCCATCAAACTCACCGTCTGATAAAATTACCAACCAAAACTCTTTACCTTCTAAAACCTCGTCTTGATTTAAGCCTTGTTCCGAAAGCCACGTAACAGCTCTACCTATCGCTTTAGGTGGTGTTGACCCTGATGACCTAAAAGCTTTATGTGAGATAATTGAGGCAACCTCACCATTCCTATCTGCGGCGGCAAGATTAACCTTAACACTTTCTCCATAGGTGGTGTTGAGAGGAAAAACAACTAACGTATCTTTTGAGTCTAGCACAGACATCAAACCCTGCATTGCATAATGTGCATAGTCGTCTCTGTTATCCGTTGACATCGAACCCGAGTTATCATAAACTACGGCAACTATCTTTTGCTTATAGTCGATGCCATCTGCAACAACGCCCTTAAATAAGAGAGATGAAGTAACGAGGGATAAAAGCATTAGCGGAATGAGTACGAGCGAAATTAAAATTCTAACACGCCATTTCATTTTGCTCCTTTAATCCTTCTATTAAATTTTTTTTCTCAAAAAATATTCCAAAATAATTTTTATAAATTTCAAAAACCAACTTGAAAAAACTCAGATAGATTTTACAAAAAAAATTTTTGAAAAAACAAAAAAACATTTTTCGATATTTTTCGAAATGGAATAAAAGTATAAAATAAATTTTTTCATTTGTCAACAAAAATTTTAAACTTTTTTTACATTTTAAAAATTTTG
>JAZUCS010000021.1:0-4126 GCA_045639245.1 Christensenellaceae bacterium | reverse complement strand
TATTATACTTTGAGGGTGGCTGAAAATATTAAAAAACCTAAAGAGGACGGGGAAGAGTTTTATAATAGGGTAAAAAAGCTTCTTTCAACGGAGGGCGAAGTGCCAGACGCTCTTGGCAGACTTACCGATAGGGAATATTTTGATACTCTTTCCTACGAGGAAAAACAACGCTATTCGCTAGAACTTTCTGAAAAGTACTTAAAGGCGGTTGAAAGATATAATAAGGAAAAAATGTTTGAACTTAATTCCTAAATTGCCATTGACAAAATGCAAGTATTATTTTATACTAACTATCAGAATACGTATAAGTAAGGATGGTGTTAATTATGGAGTTTTTAGATTTTGAAAAGTTGGTAAAAGAAAGACAGTCCTGCCGTGATTTTAACGATTTGCCCTTAGAAAGAGAAAAGATTGAACAGATTGTTGATCTTGCTAGGTTTGCGCCTTCTGCGTGTAATTCTCAGCCTTGGAAAATGTACGTTGCTCGTGGCGAAAAGGTGCAAGACGTTGTTGAAGGGCTTACCGAGGGTGGCAGAAACGCCTTCCTAAAAAAGGCTAAAGCAGTAATCGTAGTTACTGAAAAAGACGCTGAAAACCTTAAAGAAGACGTTAAAAAGAGATTTTCTCTTGATTATTTCGTTAAGTACGACGTTGGTGAACTTATTGCTTATCTCACGCTTGGGGCAAAAGCTATCGGCGTTGAAAGTATTATTATCGGTTGGATAAAACTAGATAAATTATTGCAAGTAGTTGGTGCAGAAAAGGGTGAAAGAGTTGCCCTCGCAGTAGCGCTCGGCTATTCTGATGCGCCCTTAAGAGCAAAAACGAGAAAAGACAAGAGCAAAACTATTAAATTTATTGATTAAATAGGGTAGAGTTATTAAAATTGTAGCAAAAACAAAAAAACAACTTGAATGTGCAAGTTGTTTTTTCTTTTTAAATACTTTTCAAAAATTCTATCAATAGCCTTTTTTGCTTTGGCGTAAGATTTACTTATATAACATTTTTGTGCCTTAATTAATACCTTTATTGTAACAAAATGTTTTTTACACATTGACAAATATGCGCAATACACATATAATTTATGTAAACAGGGGGAGAAAAGGCGCATTGAAAAGTCAATTTGATTGAAGGAAACAAGGATATTTTCGTTTTATTTTTTTAATAGGAGGATTAATTATGATTGTTAAAAATTTACCCAGCAAAAAGCAGACTAAAAGAAGGGAATTAATAATTATACTTTTGTTTGTGTTTATAATGTCGTCATTAGCCCTTGTATTAATACTTAACGCTGTGTTTAATAGTATTCTTTTTAATGCTTATGAAAACAGCATTGAAGCGGAAAGAGTTCACGTAAATTTTCTTGGAGAGGTACGTAAGTTTGGAGATGAGGTTTTGCTAAATGCTACTAAAGAAGAAAATTATTATGCGAAAAATGGCGATGGTTACGATTTAATAATAGGCGAACAAAGCGTTTTTGATAACGTTATATATAGTGATGAAACTAGTAGAAAAGTAGAAATAACCTCACAAGAATCTGTCGAAATTTATAATGATAATTCTAGGGACAGGGAGAAGGATATTGGATACGACGCTATTTGTTTATTGAAAGAAAAGTTCCCTTATTTTACGACGAAAAAGGGAAAGGACGGCTTTACCGAATATCACTTAAATTATCGTAAGAGGTTCTATAACGACCTTAAGAAATTTTGTAAAGATGAATACAACGTAGAAATAAAAATTTTAAAAGTTTTTCCAATTGTTGTTAAGGTTTCAAAAGAAAAAATTACGGAAATTGTGTTTTCTTTCAAGTATAGAAATTCTGGTATTACGGCAATTTTAAATGCTTCCGTTCGGTACGATTACGACACTATTTTATTCCCTACTGATTCCCAAATCAAATATGAGTACGGCTTTTATGAGGAGGTGAATTTGGAAAAGTCTTTTTATAGTAATTTATCTTTACCTTTACTAAAAGATGGTAGCGGAAGATTTTTGAAAATTGACGATAGCACGCTGGATAGGAAACTTTTAGTACGTGACGTTAAAACAGGTGACGTATTAGATAGTATTCCAGTTGATAGTATAAAGGAATTTACTGGTGATAACGTGTTTTCTGCTAACGACAAACTATACATTACTCTTGCAGAACACAAACAAATACTTGAGTATGATTTCGTTACAAAAAAGACGAAAACCCATCAGTTTAACGTAATTCCAACGGTTAGAGCAGTGATAGGTGAACAGCTTTTAGTTCAATTTGAAAACGAAGGGTTTTTTATCGGTGGTGATTTAGATAATCTTCAAACAGCTCAAAACTATAACGCTTACGGTTTAGGTAATATTTATTATAATCAAGGTCAAACTTTCGCAGTTAAGGTTGGTGAGGATGGAAAGTCTATCGTTAAACTCACTGCTAACGGTGAAGAAGGGGAGTTATTTATCGGAAATAAAAACTGGTATTTTAATTCTAAAGGTGTGGTAGTGGTTTATCAAGAAAACAATAAGAATAATGCCCTTCAATACGATAGTAATTTAACTTTCGTTAAAAGTTATCAAACTGATACGCACGTCTACAATTTTTTAGAAGAAAATGAAGAATTTATCTTCTTTGTGGGTTGCGTTTATAATAAGGAAACGGGGCTTTTTCAAAGATGCTCCAATATTACTAATTATTCAACGTTAGTTAATGACGTTTTTTATTCTTTTAGTGAAAATAATTACTTTTATTCTTCTAGTACTTATCAAATTACTAACGAGCATTTAGTTTTACAAAGATAATAAGTGGTAATAAAAAACACCCCGAATATTTATAGTTCGGGGTGTTTATCATAAATAAGCAAGTTGCTTTTATTTGCTAAACGGTAGTTTTTTCGTAGGTGTTAAAACCAAGGCTTATGAGTAGGGCAGTGTTTACTTTGTTCATAGTGGGGGTGGGGAGTTCGCCTAGTTTTTCCCTTAAACGCCGTTTATCAAGCGTGCGGATTTGCTCTAAAAGTATCACTGAATTTTTTGATAGCCCACACTCGCCCTCACATAACTCTATATGCGTGGGCAATTTTGCTTTGTTAAGCTTGCTCGTTATTGCTGCCGCTATCACCGTGGGGCTATATTTGTTTCCGGTATCGTTTTGCACTATTAGTATGGGGCGTATTCCGCCTTGTTCACTGCCGACTACCGGGCTTAAATCGGCGTAATATATTTCTCCTCGTTTTATCATCGTCTCTCCGTATTTGGGTACACTATATTTTATGCTTTTTTCCGTTTTCTGCGTTACCCTTCTCGAAGATAATACCCGTTTTTATCTCCCTATATACAGTTTTTATCTTGTAAAATTTAATTTTTGTTATATTAAAGTTTGACTTGTTCTTCCTTTTATAGTAAAATATATTTGACTTTTTGAATCGCTTGCTTGGTTAAACGGATATGTCGAGATAAACTCGCCGGCGTTCGCAACAAACGTTGCTCGGCTAAACGTTGATACATCCGTTTAACATGTAATTTACAACTTAATTTCTGGTTCCTTAGTTAAATGGATATAACAAGCCCCTCCTAACTTGGACATGGTTTAGTATCAACACGATTTTGGGCTAAAAGTAGTATCTTAAACACCGCAATCTATCGAGTTTTGGATATGTATTAACACGATGCGGAATTGATGCGGAATAACACCCCTAAAAAAGGGCAAAATTGACACAATCGAATACTTAAACTATTCCAAAAGCGTGTAAAAGTCATTTTGAAACGGAATAGAAAAAAAGACCCTATTTTTTGGAATAATAAGCGGAATAAAAATAAGTATTAGATAGAGTCAAAACGATAAAAATTTAATAAAATCTGCTCATAGTTAAACGGATATAACGGAGCCCTCCTAACTTGGACATGGTTTAGTATAAACACGAGATTGGGCTAAAAATAGTACCGAAAACACGGCATTTCGTCGAGTTTTGGATATGTATTAACACGATGTAGAATTGATGCGGAATAACACCCCTAAAAAAGCATAAAATTGACACAATCGAATACTTAAACTATTCCAAAAGTGTGTAAAAGCCAATTAGAAACGGAATAGAAAAATCGAGCCTGATTTTTGGAATAATAAGCGGAATAAAAATAAGTATTAGAT
>JAZUCS010000020.1:0-21468 GCA_045639245.1 Christensenellaceae bacterium | reverse complement strand
TGATTTATATATAAAACCTTTACTTCTGCAAATATACATTAGCGGAAGTAGAAAGTAGGTAAATATCTGCCGTTAAAAAGAAGTTTACTGACGGATATATGAAATTCATAAAGGGTAGAACTATAAGAAGATTTAATAGCTGACTAAAGCAGTACTACGTACTTTAATATAAGAAGATGGACTTGGAACACTTGCGATAGAATATATTTTGTTTTCTGGAAGAGGGTACACATGAAACCACAAGAAGTAAAAACTGAATTTATAAAATTAAGAGCTGAAGGCAAAAGCTTTAACGAAATTTCCAAAATGCTGAAGATAAGCAAAGCGACCTGTTCAAAATGGGCGAAAGAACTGGAAACTGCCGTTGCAACTATCAAACAGGAGCAGCTCAATGAATTATACGAATCCTACCATATGACTAAAGAAGCAAGAATAAAGAGCTTAGGGGGCACGCTAGAATCGATTGAGAAGGCTTTAAAAAAGGCTGACCTATCCAAGGTATCCCCAGAAAAACTCTTAGACTACAAGCTAAAATATACGGCTCTTCTTAAAGAAGAATATGGCGGAAGCATATCTCCCTATAAGTTAAACGAAGAAATGGATTCTAAAGCTGTTCTCAACGCTTTAGGAGACCTTCTCAACAGAGTACGGCTTGGAGATGTATCTGTGGAACAAGCAAACAAGGAATGCATAGTTTTGAACAATATCTTGAAGGCTTATGAACAGATAGAGCTGAAAACAAAGCTTGATGAAATGGAAAGAATAATAGAAAGCAGGAATGCAGGATGAATGAGAACATAGCAAAACTCTTAAAGAAAAAGAAGTGGACTGGTTCAGAAGTAGGGCGTTTGTGGGTATATAATACGCTTTACCTGTTCGCAATGAAGATACAGGGCGACCCTTATCCGAAACCTTTACTAACTGGTAGAGATTTACAAAATATGATTAATACAATTGGTTCGGAAAAAGGGGAAGAAACTCTTAATTGTTATATGAGGGTAGAGTCATGGCTGCACAGTCAAATACAGCATGCCTCTTCTTGTAAACAACAAGCCAAATGTAACCTTGAACTTATGCTTAAATATTTGCTTTGTGCAGATGCTACCGAAAAAGTACATTACTATTTGGACCAACTACCACTTATCGTGACTAAAGAGCAAATAGAATATCAAAAGAATAAAGTCAAAGAACCTTTCTTTAGCGGAACTCCGGAAGTAAGTGTTTGTGAGCTTTTTGGTTTTGCCATAGATTTTGCTATAAGTGAGTATGATAAAGACCCTAAAAGCAACAAGAACCTATTAAAACCTTTAAAAAGAGAATTACAAGGGAAAGCCATTACTTCAGAGCGTATTTTAAAATCATATAATCGCATTTGGGAAAACGGTACTTATATTCTGCCGGATGGAAGAACTTTTGATGCTTTAACTGAAGAAGAATGGTTAGAAAGCGTAAAACCCCTTCTTGATGAAATAAGACTAGAATATTGGGATGAAGAAATAGGAATAAATGAATATGTAATGAAAAAACATTACATAAAAAACGGCTCTGTAAATGCGAAAGAATCGTTAGCTCCTTATCTGTTTGAATGGCAATACTATGATGATCCAGTAGCTTTAGATAAATGGCAGTTGCTTACAGAAGGGGATTTTGTTCATAACTATTATGAAGGTCTTTTTAGTAGCGATTCAGACGAAGCTATAAAAACCTTAGAAACCTTTATGGAAGAATACCCTGAATTATATAGCGTAATTCTTTTCTACATCAAGCAACATTTTGAAGATGTTGGTGCATTAGGTATCAAAGCTTGGGGTAATCCTTTAATAAGCTGGAAAGACATTTATGGATGTAGTTTTGCAGGATTCAAAGAAGAAAACTTTGATGATCCTTTAATGATTTGGGACGGCAACTATAGGGCCCTTCATAATGGCTTAGCTATATATCAACCATTGCCATATACCAACGACCAATTTCTTACAGATACAAATGGTCATTTTGAATTTCCGTCAATAGATGAAATTTACGCTGAGCTATCTCCATTTATGCTAAGTGCATTCTTCTCTGATAGTGAATTTTATGAACATACTGTTGGTGATATATATGGGGCAAGAGAATCTTTCTTACAAGGATATAAAAGAGTAGTTGCTTACAATAAGCTTTTAGACATGATGGCTTCTAAATATAAAATTGATGGCTTTGACATAGTTAAAATGAAGCTTAACGATATTGAAGAAAAAGTAACCACTTTCAATTTCATATGCAAACGCCTATATAAATCTATCTCCAATACATCATACGAAATATCCGGAAAAGATTTTATGCGTGAAAAGAAACTGGAGATAATGAAAGAGTACTTTATGCCAATCGAATTGAGCAAAGTAAAAATCCCCGAAGAAAACATCAAGGCCGTAAACACATTGCTAGCAGGCTTTAAGGCTTTTAAAGGGGAGATTCCTGTACTTATTGATATTTTGTGTGCATCACCGAAGGGGGAATAATCTATGGTTCAAACCAGAGCAAAGAAAAATGCCCTGCAAGAAAACATTACAACTCCCTTAGTACAATTAAACGACAATAACCCAACTATAGGAAATAAGGATTTAATCCCTACCTTCCGTAGTAAACCAACTGGCAAGCTCATGAATGCAGTTAAAGCAGAAATTAATCTTGACGAAGTAACTAAAACAGGAGCTATAGCGTTGGGCGATGTTGTTCTTACAATAAGAAATTTTGAAAGCTTAAAAGGAGCGATAAGCGTTAGTACTGATAAACTTTTAAGGCTTAGTATTGCTCTTTTTACGCAAACTAATTCAAAAGGGAATATAAACGACACTTTAGTTTCCATTCCTCTAAAAAACTACGCTAGTCTTTGCGGTTATGATGTTCAAGAAAGACCTGGCACTACCCCAGAGGAAATAGAAAAAGAAGCTTTGAGAATATCTAACGTTCTTAGAGACGTGAGAAAAAAAGTAAATAAAGACTTGAATATTCTCTATGAAATGTCTGCTACTTGGGATGAAAAGATTAACGGAAAGCCTAGTTCTTTTGATGATATAAGGCTTGTTCAATCAAAAGGAATAAAGGGTGGATACATAAACATCCGCCTTGGACAAGATTTCGCAGAATACTTAGGGAAGTGTGCCATCAACTTTTTCTCTCTTTCTCTTCTTAGCCTTGATGAAAGGAATAGCAATTCCTACTGCATAGGGCTAAAGATAGTAGAACAATATAGCATTATTAATAACGAGATGAAAGGTACTTCAGAGCTTCTCAAAGTAAAAACTCTTCTAGGAGTAACATCACTTCCAACTATAGAAAAATGTAAAGCAAATAGAACATCTTGGGTTGAACGTATTAAAGAACCATTTGAAAAGGCATTAGAAATTCTCATAGACCAAGGTGTCCTAGAAAAATGGGATTATTGCTATCCTTCTTCTGGTGGGGAAGTCTTACTGGATAAAGATTCTGCATTACTGGTAGAAGATTATACGTACTGGGAAAATACTATTGTTGCCTTTAAATTAAAAAATCCTCTTGATCGCAAAGAAGCTGTAGCTTTAAGAGAAAATAGACTCAAAGAAGCAAAGAAGAAAAAACCTTCTTCCTCTAAAAAGAAAAATGGGGGTAAACAACAGCAAGATGAAACGGATTGACAAGCTTTTACTAAAGGCTAAAAAGGTTTATGGAGCTAACAGTAAGCACGTATCTTTTGGTATGATAGAACCTATCTTTAAAGAGGGAAACACTTCTGAAGTTAAGCTTTGGGAAGCTACTACTGTACTTTGGGATGGATTAGAAGGAAGCTGCACAAAAGATGATTACATCAAAAGCTACCACGATACAAAAGAAGCTGCTGAATCTGCCATAATGTCAATGGCTAAGGAGCGTAATACCGGTAATGAAAAAGATGTTACTATTTTGCTTGTAGACTTCGCTAGCAATAAAGAAGAATAAAAGAACATACGAAAATAGCTGACGTTCCATTTTAGGATGTCAGCTATTATTTTATGACATTAGTAATATCATATATTTATATCATATGTTATTGTATGCTATCTATGTATGATTTGCGTATATGATAATGAAAAAGCTGTAACCTAAACGACAAAACGGCGTTGAGTTAGGCTGGAGTACCAAAACGGTACTTGAGCTTTTGGGAAGGGTGGCGATTCACCACCCTTCTTTTTTAGGACGATGCCCTGTTTTGGGGTGCATACTAAACGACAAAACGGTACTTGAGCTAAGACATTGAACTGACGCACCAATTTAGTGCGATAGCTCTTTTGTTTGTAAACTGGATACCGAAATGGTATTGAGCTAAGATCGTAAAACACGACCTTAAAACAGCTGTATTGTGTATTGCTTGTTGTGTATTGCTTGTTGTGTATTGTGCGCTCCTATCTATTGTCAGTATTTGGAATTAGTTGTATAATTCAAGGTGTAGGCAGTAGTTGCCATCTGCTGCCTACGGGGGCGTTTCCGTTAATTATTTATTAACGGGAGCGTCTTTTGCGGCTTTCATAGCTTTGGTTCTTTCTGTGGCACTTTTAATATAAAGAGTACCATGGAAACTATCAACCAGAATGATGTAATGGTTGTTTTTCTTTTGGCTCTGCTATTGTATTTTGCTTGGTCGGCGCGGACGTTTGCGGAGTCGTTTGTTTTAGGAACATTAGATTTATTGGTTGCGCACAGTGCGGTGGCTCCAACATTTTTGCCACTAACAGCACCTTTTTGAGCCACTCCGTTGTTGGTAGCGGTGGACAGGGATGCGCTCCTGTCATAAATCAATGTTTCTTTTTTATTGGTATGGATACGCCTTGGATACAATAATGGGTGTAATTAGTGATTCAGTTATAATGGCTTAAATTGGCTTATATCAGTCTTAAAATTGATGACTAGTAGTATTGGTATCATAAGCAATAAAAAAGCTCTCACAAGCCGAATCTGTGGCGAATATGGGGATGCATAATTTAGAAGGAGTGTCTAAACTAGACGCTCCTTTTTTATTTTGTGGCTAAAGGAAAATAACAAACCTTGTCGAAATTTGTCTGTAAATAGTTGCCATCAATCTGCTCCCTTGTAGGATGCGGATTTTTTGGCGTGAAAGAAAGGTACATCAAGATGGAAAGCAACACCCATTTAGAAAAAGTTACAGACGTGAAAAATGAAGAATTTTACACTCATCGTACATTTTGGACAATCATCGAAGATATACGCAAACAATCTTATACAGAACGTGATAAAGGAAACAGATTTGAGCGATTGATTCGTAATTACCTGAAAACCTCTAAAAAATATAATATTTTACTGAAGGAAGTATGGCTCTGGAATGAATTCCCGTACCGTAAAGAGTTTGGTGGATCTGATACGGGTATTGACCTTGTAGCTTTAACTAATGATGGTCAATACTGGGCTATTCAGTGTAAGTGTTATGCAGATGATACAGTAATAAATAAAGCTGCTGTTGATACATTTCTTTCTACCTCTTCTCGCCAATTTGTTGATGATGACATGGAAAAACAAGGTTTTAGCAGTCGTCTTTGGTTTGCTACCAATAACAAATGGGGTAAAAATGCAAAAGAAACATTTGAAAACCAAAATCCACCAGCATATATTATAAATCCTTGGGAAGTAGCAGAGGATCAGACAGTAGACTGGAACCAATTGGATATTGGTATGCATGGCGTAGCTGCAATTAATAAGAGGGATATATCGCCAAAACCGCATCAGGAAAGAGCTCTCGAAAATGCAGCTAAGTATTACAAAGACCATGATAGAGGTAAATTTATCATGGCTTGTGGTACCGGTAAAACATATACTTCCTTGTGTTTGGTTGAGCAAGAAACTAACCATAAGGGACTTATTTTAGTGCTTGTACCTTCTATTGCATTAATTAACCAAACTTTGAACGAATGGCAAAGTTGCGCTAAGCATGATATATATCCTATCTGTGTATGTAGTGATAGTACTGCATCCAGATTGAAAGATAATGATGATGTTGATAATCCTGTTGATTTAGCTATGCCGGCAAGTACTAATTATAGAAGTGTGGCGCAACAGCTTGTTAATGCTAAAAAACAAATGGAAGGCAAAGAAGGTCTTATAGTAGTCTATTCAACATACCAATCCATTGATGTTATTGGTAAAGCACAAAGATTTTTGCGTGGTGAAAAGATAGAGGAAGATAAAGAACAGGCTTTGTTTAATGAAGCAATACCTAAAGATTATGATTTCACCTTTGACTTTATTATTTGTGATGAAGCACATAGAACTACTGGTACTATTATTGGTGGCAAAGATGAAAGCTCTTTTACTAAAGTGCATAACAATAACAATGTAGCTGGTAAGCGTAGACTGTATATGACTGCTACACCTCGCCTTTATGCCGATAATGCAAAGAAAAAAGCAGAAGAAAATTCTGTGGTTCTTTGTTCGATGGATAATCCTGATCTTTATGGCGAAGAGATTTACCGTATAGGTTTTGGTGAAGCAGTTGAAAAGGATTTGCTCTCTGACTACAAAGTACTTATATTGACTGTCCGCGCAAACACTAATCTCCCTGTTGACTTACTCCAAGCTGTTCAAGATCCTAATCAGGAAATCAATGCGGATGAAGCAGTAAAACTAGTAGGTGTTATTAATGCTTTGTCTAAGCGCGTAGTTCCTGACCCTGATATTGTTAAATCTGTAGACCCTGCGCTGATGCATAGGGCCGTAGCTTTCTGCTCTAAAATTAAGGTATCCAAGACAATAGCAAAGAGCTTTACAGAGTTTGGTAAGTCCATTCAAGAAAATTACCAAGAGGATGCACAGGAAGATACAGTTATCGCTACTGCACGTCATATTGATGGCGGTATGAACGCCAATGAACGTAATGAACTAGTAAATTGGCTTAGAAATGCTCCCACAGATGGTAATGAGTGCCGTATTTTGACTAATGTTCGCTGTCTTTCTGAAGGTGTAGATGTTCCTTCTCTTGATGCTGTTATTTTCTTGTCAAAACGTAATAGCCAAGTAGATGTTGTTCAATCCGTTGGACGTGTTATGAGAAAAGCACCCGGTAAAAAATATGGTTATATCATCATACCTGTTGTTATTCCAGATGAAGGCGATCCTAATGAAATATTAGACAAGAATGATGACTATGCGGTTATTTGGACTGTTTTAAATGCACTGCGTGCTCATGATGACCGTTTTAATGCATTCGTTAATAAACTAGAACTTAACGATAATACACCTACAGGTGGCGGTACTGCTGTTGTAGGTGGTGGTGACGGTACTTATCCTGGTGGAGAATTGCCACCAGAACTTCCTATTAATCCTACGCAAATATTGTTGTTCGATGATGAAGTACGAAAAGCTATCTATGCAAAAATGGTTCTTAAAGTAGGTACTAAACGCTATTGGGAACAATGGGCGGATGACATAGCTAAAATTGCACAAAAGCATATTAGCCGCATTCAAAGATCTATTGCTGAAAATGATGATTACAAGACAGGCTTTGATATGTATATGGACGGTCTCCATAAAAATATAAATCCCAATATTACGGAAGAAGCTGCTATTGAAATGTTGGCTCAGCATTTTATAGCTAAACCTGTATTTGACGCACTTTTTGAAAACTACTCATTTGTTGAAAGCAACCCTGTATCTAAATCGATGAAGAACTTGTTAGACCTTATGCAGGATGACGCATACGATAAAGAGCAGAAAGAAGTAATGGAACGTTTCTATAAAAGTGTTAAAGAGCGTTGCGAGGGTATTGATAATGCTGCCGGAAAACAGAAAGTCATTGTGGAACTTTATGATAAATTCTTCAAAAAGGCATTGGCTAAGACTGTTGAAAAGCTAGGCATAGTGTATACTCCGATAGAGGTAGTAGACTTCATCAACCAAAGTGTCGCTGACGTACTCAGAAAAGAGTTTAAACGTAGTATTAGTGACGAGAACATTCACATTATCGATCCGTTTACCGGTACTGGTACTTTTATAACTCGCCTAATACAAAGCGGACTTATCGACAAGAAAGATTTGGAGCGCAAATATCTAAAGGAACTTCATGCTAACGAGATTGTTTTGCTGGCTTATTATATTGCATCAATCAATATCGAAAACGCTTTTCATGATGCTGTTATGCAAGGGAAGGGAGAGTACACTCCTTTTGAAGGAATATGCTTGACCGACACCTTTCAAATGTATGAAGATAGGGATAATGATGTTGAAAAATTAAAATTTGCTGATGTATTCCCCAAAAACTCGGAGCGTGTAATTGCGCAGAGCAAAGTCCCAATGAGAGTAATTATAGGTAATCCGCCATATTCTATTGGTCAAAAAACGCAGAATGACGATGCGCAGAATGAAAGTTATCCAAAATTAGAACTAAAAATAGCAGATACATACGCAGCAAAATCTATGGCAGCTAATAAAAAAGGCTTATATGATAGTTATATAAAAGCTTTTCGATATGCAAGTGATATCTTAGACGATATGGGCGGAGTCATTGGATTTGTTACAAATGCCGGATGGCTAGATGGAAATGCAATGGATGGATTACGAAAATGTTTTGAAGAAGAATTCAGTAGCATTTACATTTATAACCTTAAAGGAAATCAGCGCACATCTGGTGAAACTTCACGTCGTGAAGGTGGCAAAATTTTTGGCAGTGGTAGTAGGGCTCCAATAGCAATCACTATCTTAGTAAAAAATCCAAAGGCAAAAAACGAAAAAGCAATAATTTATTATAGAGAGGTAGAGGATTACTTAACAAGAGAAGAAAAGCTAAATGCTATTACAAAACAAAAATCTATTATGTCAAAAGGATTTGTTCAGAAAACTTTACAGTCTAATATTCATGGCGATTGGCTTACTCAACGAAGCGATGTTTATAGCAAATTTATAAACTTAGAACCGCAAACAAAATTTGATGAAAAGTCGAAAAGCTTTTTTAATGTTTATTCATTAGGCGTAAACACCAATAGAGATGCATGGACTTATAATTATAATCAAACTCGCTGTACGAATAATATACACAGGATGATTGGTATATATAACGAACAGGTTAAATCAATAACTGATGAAAAAGCATTGGAAAAAGATGCAATGTTAATTTCGTGGAGTAGTAGTTTGGTTGCTAAATGGAAGTCCAAGGTGAAAATAAACACCGAAATTCGCAAACTAGTTGCTACATATAGACCATTTAACAAAATAAATATGGTTTGGAGAGATGAACTTATTCACAGAAAAGGTCAATTTAAAGAATTTTTTCCAGATGTAGAAGAAGAAAATTATATAATTTGCGTTAGTGGTTTAGGTGGAACAAAGAATAATACAGTTACAATTTCTAATAGTATTACAGACTTAAACTGCCTTGATGCAGGAACTCAATGTTTCCCACTTTACTGGTATAAGGAAAATAAGTCGGATACTAATACCATGCCAGATTTATTTGAGGCAACTAAAGAAGGCAAGCCCATAGAATATACTCGTCATCATGGCATTACTGATTATATCCTTCAAGAAGCTAAAGAAAAATATAAAACCAATGCTATTATCAAAGAGGATATTTTCTATTACGTTTACGGCTTACTTCATAGTGAAGATTACAGAAATCAGTTTGCTGCTGATTTGAAGAAAATGCTTCCGCGTTTACCATTGGTTGATAATGCTGCTGATTTTAAAACTTTTATGGAAGCTGGTAGAAAACTTGCCGACTTGCATCTTAATTATGAAAAGCGTTCTGCACCTGTTGATGTGGTCGTAGAAGGTGACACAAGCGACTGTACTGTTAGTAAGATGAAATTCAAAAGCAAGCAGGATAAGAGTGTCATTATTTATAACGACAACATAACCATCAAAAACATTCCTTTAGAAGCATATGAGTATATTGTTAATGGTCGTAGTGCTATTGAATGGATTATGGAACGTTATCAAATTAAAGTAGACAAGGCTAGTTTAATTGAAAACAATCCTAACGATTGGGCTACAGAACATAATGATCCTAAATATATTTTAGAATTATTACTTTCAATTATCACTGTTAGCCTTGAAACAAGAAAAATTGTTAACAGCTTACCCAAGATTAAGTTTGAGTAATGTCCCCAAAAACTATAAAAGATAAAGGAAACAAGTAAATCTAAATAACCACAACTTTTAAAATACCTCTAATCATTATCCTCTAAGGGAATAAATAGCGACCTTACAACACCTACATTCAAAAAACTTTAAATGAATGATGGGGTAGCGAAATGCTACCCCATACAACGTCCCTAATCACAATAATATAACGCAGTATAGGTGGAAATATGACACGAAGAAGAAAAACATTACAGGAACGTTGGGATGAAGAAACTTTGACGGATAACTCCCAATTTGATACTTGCAAACAATGTAAAGGCTGTATCTTTCAAAATGATGGTACCGTATGGAGCAATCACTATAATAAATGCAGCTGCCAAAAGTATCCGTACCCTAAATTTAAACCAGTAGAAATAATCGAGAATAAGGAAGAATGTCCTTATCGAAAACCTTAAATTAATATTTTTTATGAGGTAACTATGGATAAGATTCTTTTTAAAAAAGTAACTTATGAATATAAGTATAACCTTACACAAGAAGCTATTGATATTTATATTAACGGTAGAAGTCTTGTTGATATTATCCGTGATATAGAAACCACCTATAATAAAGAAACTCCTCATTTTTTTGCCCCTGTATCAGCTTTATATCTATATAATGAACTAACCAAATATTACAAAGAACATCCTAATAAGATAGCGACTGTCTTAGGCTGCCGTTGTGGAGAGCCACAATGTGATCCACTTGATATTGCCATAGAGGAGTCCAAAGACTATGTTAAATGGATTATCCTTGATTGGTCTGCCGACAAAGAATATCCGGTTTATTTAGAATCATTAGCTTTTGATAAGAAGCAGTATGAGGATGAAATCAATAAGCTAAAGAACTGGCTGAAATAAAAAGGGGGAACGAATCGTTCACCGTAGGAGTGATTAAATGGCTGAAATCTCTATTGGGACATTCAATGGTAGTAATACCTGGTATGGTTTAACTAATAAGTCATCTACTTTTGATGGTGTTGCTCTTGTTGATAAAGAAAACCTTTTCATTAACATTGATGAAGATGATTCTGCATACTTATTGGAATGGATATTTGATAAATATTATGATAAGGAAATCAATATATATGATTCCTTAGAACATTGGGGAGAGAACTATTTTGAGATTTTAATAGCAAGAAAGGTTTTAGAAGAAATTGATGAAATCTGCAAGAACCTGAAATCACAAGATCAGAATAGTAGGATTGAAATAAACGGATGCCGTAATTATTTCTGCTATGAAGCAGTAGATTTTTATGAAAAATTTATTTTACTAGTTACCAATATTTTAGATGAAAACCCCAATTATAAATATTTTGTGGTTTCCGGACCATAGATTTAATGCCAAGCACGGATGGAAGTAGAAGTAGAAGTAAGCTTATGGATGAAGTGAAACGACTTGTAAAAAGGGGAATAGATATGTTTGAATATTGGTTGGATGAATTGCCAGAGCCACTTCCAAGCATATTAGGAATTATTCTGTTCTTTTTTACTGTTGCTTGTATTATTGATTATGTGCCTAAATTTATGATATATGGCGTTCTTCTTTATCTTTTCGTCAAGTATCCTAAAAATAGCCTTTCTATGATGGCAGCAATAGTACAAATAGGATTATTCCTTTACATATCAGCATGGCTTGCAATGGAAGTTAATCCTTATTTGGGATTGATAGTTTTCTTAGGGCCAGCAATTTGGCAAATCATAAAATGGTTTAAGTAAAAATAATACATAAAAACCTTTGATTTGGTTTGCACGATCACAGAAGCAACCCCACCTTTATCGTTGTTATCTGTCGAAAACGAACCATAGGTGGTAATGGTAGAAAGAGATGGGCGCTTTTTATAAAGCTGTATTTGGTCTCATTTTCGTATTATAATATGTGCAATATAAGCAGTACCGTCATTGTTGGAACGAGAACGTGTAGCTCCAATAATTGTAGCACCATTAGTATCGTAAACTACTGTGGTTGCACTCGGTTCTACTTATCTATATTAGAGCAGTAACATCTCTATCACGACGCGTAAGTGTAGGCGTGGTAGCAGTAGCCACGGATGAATCGAATCCTTCACCGTGAGCATTTGTTACTGCTCTTTTTATTTTTGTCCTTTAATAAAAAATATAGAAATCAGTATGCAAAAAGGCAATAAAAAAGCTACTCACCTTAGAAGTCAAGTAGCGAAGTATGTAATAGGTATTTGAATATAAAAGGACTTGCGCGCCATACCCGACCAAGTACAGCGCGCGTGGAGTAAGACATAGACACACTAAAAAATCAGCGTGGTATAACCCTCCCTGAAACAATTGTGGAAACAGAGGGCTATATCAATATTATACTATCAGTTTATGTTATGAAAAATACGAAATTGGTAAAGTTTATGTGATTTATTAAATGTGTATTGTGTGTTGTGTAATACACAATAAAAAGGGGGAAGTTACTGTCGCAAAAAATAACTTATACTCTTATATGATATGTGTATATGATGATAATACACCACTATATGATGTGGTTATATGATAGAAATATATGATATGTGTATGTGATAGTAGTATATTATAATCTGATACCCCAAAAAGGGGGAAGTTACTGTCGCAAAAGGGGGAAGTTACTGTCGCAGAATTTTTTTCAAACGCAGGCGGGGCAAGGGTTTGAGAGGGGTCAAAAATCCTAATACGTTTAATACGTTTAATACGTTTAATGGACATGCTCCCTTTAAACGGCGGGAGCAGTCCCTGATATAATAATTCCAGAGAGAATCCGCGATCTTCAGATTCTTTTTTAAAGGCTAAGAAAGATGGCTTGCAAATGAGGAAAGCAAAGACTGAAGAAAACATAAAAATTTTGTTGGTGTTCACGATATGCAAAACTCCCAAAACGCGATATGATCATAAAAAGTAGAGATGTTGGTAATATCTTGAAAACTAATATATTAATCTCTAAAGGCGGATAGAAAGGATAGCTATTATGGATAGAGTAGCAGCTAGAGAAGAAGTTAAAAATAGAGAGCCTGACTTTTTACAAAAAGCAAAGGTAATTATGGGCAAACAAACTTATATCTGCCCCCATTGTGGAAACGGAAGTGGAAGCAGTGGAGATGGAATTTCTCCATATTTTTCTAAAGGCAATGGAGCAAAGAGATATAAATGTTTTGTGTGTGACATTGACGAAGATGTAATAGGTTTGTGGAAAATACATAATAACATCAGCGACTACAAAGAAGCCTTTGAATCCTTATATGATTATTATGGTCTGATAGTAGATAATGATGACTGGAAAACGGTTGACCAAAAGTATACCAAAAGTGAACGAACAATGAGGGAACAAAGAGAAAAGAAGGAAAACCATATGAGCTATTTTGCAGAGTGCGCAAGAAATATTAGCAAAACTGACTACTTCAAAAAAAGAGGATTAAGTGATGCTGTTATAGCTGAGTATATGCTTGGCTTTGATGATAATTACACTAAAGGTATTTTTGGTAAGCCATGGAAAGCTGCTATTATTCCAACAGGGAAAGATAGTTACGTTGTCAGAAATACTGATTCTTTAGCTGATAAGGATAACCGGTATAGAAAACAAGGTTCTAGTGAAATCTATTTATCTAAAACACTAACACAAGCTGAAGCTCCTATTTTCATTGTAGAAGGTGAACTTGATGCCCTTAGCATTATCGAAGCTGGTGGTACTGCGGTGGCACTTGGCAGTACTTCAAACTCTAAGAAGCTTGTAAAGATGCTTGAAGAAAAGAAGCCTTCTCAAAATCTCATTCTCGCATTAGATAATGATGAACGTGGTAAGAAAGCTGAAGATGAACTAGCAGGTGAATTACGCAAGCTTAATATTTCTTTTTACCGGTATGACATTTATGGAAAAGCAAAAGATGCTAATGAAGCTCTAATGGAAAATAGGGAATTATTTATCCAAGAAGTAAGCAATGCGATTAATGCTAAAAAAGAAGCGTACATGAAAGAGTATGCTGTGGCTTTTTATTTAGAGGAATTTGTAAATGGAATTAAAGATAGCGTTAATACTTCCGCGATATCAACAGGATTTGAGAAATTGGATCAAGTTCTCGATGGTGGATTGTATGAAGGTCTTTATGCGGTAGGTGCTATAAGCTCACTTGGAAAAACCACGCTGATAACTCAGATGGCGGACCAGATTGCGGAAGCAGGAAAAGATATACTTATTTTTTCTCTTGAAATGGCACGTAGTGAAATCATGGCGAAAAGTATTAGTAGATTGACCTTGCAAAGCGTATTAGAGAATGGTGGCAGCGTAAAAGATGCGAAAACATCCAGAGGAATAACCACGGGTAAAAGGTACGTCCACTATAGCACTACTGAGAAGGAACTCATAAAGGGAGCCATTGCGAAGTATGGATCTTTCGCCAGCAACATTTACATACATGAAGGTATAGGCGATATAGGGGTAATTCAAATAAGGGAAGCAATAGAAAGACATATTGCCATTACAGGGAATTCTCCTGTGGTGGTGGTGGACTATTTGCAGATCTTAGCACCTTATAACGACAGGGCCACGGATAAGCAGAACACGGATAAGGCAGTTTTAGAGCTGAAGCGCATTTCTAGGGACTATAAGACACCTGTTATTGCAATATCCAGTTTCAACAGAGAGAACTACAAAAAAGAAGTAGGTATGGAAGCCTTTAAGGAATCCGGAGCTATTGAATATTCATGTGATGTGCTGCTTGGCTTGCAAATGAAAGGCGCAGGAAAAGATAAATTTGATGCCAATGAAGCAAAAAGAAAAGATCCTAGGGAAGTAGAGCTTGTAATCTTAAAAAACAGGAACGGGAAAACAGGTGACGTTTTAGGGTTCAAGTATTATCCAATGTTCAATTATTTCAAAGAAGATTAAGAAGCAAATTTGCTTTAAAAATCCGTGGTGGTCGTGTGGTGGTAGCTATCTTAAGTAACGCCCTAAAGCAGGGCCTCATAAAAAATACTAAGAAAAGGGAGTATTGAATTGTTACTCCCATTTTAAAGGGTGGTAGAAAAAAATGAAGCCTGATATAGATGGAATACTGAAAAGTTTGGACGACATAACTCCATTTTCAATAGTTGAGGAAATACAAAAAGAAAAAAACGAGAAACAAGCTCCAAATTTAGCCCGTAGCGACGTTCAAAATCAAAACGAGGGTAAATGTATAGGCGAACAAGAAAAACGCCCAGAAACGAAATTTGAGGGCGTAGGGAGCGTGCAAAAATTACAAAGGGATGTAGATGCCAGACAAGCTGAAAAAGAGCGTAATTTACAGATTTATAGGGAGTATCAGGAGAATAAAAGGCTTGCTGGACAGCTCAAAGTGGAAATATTGAAGGGATTGAAAGCAGGAGAAGATATCAACACTCTTTTTTTAAAGGCGTGCGAAGCAATAGGTTTGATGACTTCCGAGAAACTCTTTTCCAGAAATGCTGAAGCTGATCTGAAAGCGATATATGGATTAGGTCTTTTAGAAAATAAACCGTTGAATATGGAGCTTGAAGAAACTAAAGGACGACTTGAAAAATTGAAAGCAGCTTTAGAAAGGGAAAAGGGAACTGATAGTGAACGAAGAATAAAGGCAGCTGTTGATGCTCATGAAAAAAGAGTGGAGCAATTGAAAGTATTACTAAAACAAAGCAACGAATAAAAAGATCTGCCTCAAAAGGCAGGTCTTTTTTTATGGCGGGGCATTTCATCCCCCCAGGGTTAGTTTTTAGAGATGGTGGATGGATACCGAAGTGGACACCTTAAAAAAATATACAGGGCACGCGTAGCCCCCTACCCTAAACTTTAAATACTATGGTAAAACTGGGGTAAAAGTAGTACGAAAATAAGAGGGTGCAGGATTTTGGTGGATTGCGTCGAATAGTACGGAGAGTAAGGGTTTCCCTGCTGAACACCGTTGTATGCCCCATAGGTTGGGCTGGCGGTGTTTTTACTTTTTTACACGGATAAAATAAAGATCAGCAAATCTTCCTTGCAATTTTTTGCAAGGCGCACTTATGCGTTTCTCAAATTCCGGTTGCACCAGAATAGAAACGCGTGCGTAAAAAGTCGAATAGAAAATAAAATGAATAAATTAAAAACTCAATACCGAAAACTTAATAGTTTTATATGATAAAGATATATGATAAGAGTATCATACATTGTAATTAAGGGGGTCCATATATTGGACGCCCTTTTTTATAGGCTTTTTTCTTGCAGAAATGGTTATACAAAAGTGTGGCAAAGGTATGGTAAGAGTAGTGTAGTATGGCAAGTTAATTGAAAGATTAAAAGTTCCATTATTCAAAAATGGCACTAAATACGAAATATATAATAAGGGGGTTTAAAAAATAGACCTCGAAAATTTAGAAAGGAGCATATAAATTATGCAAACAAATTTAATTAGTGCAGCTGTTCTAGTATTACCGTACATTTCTAAAGGGGAAACTTTTGTTTTTGGAGATCTTGTTCATCCTCAAATCTGGGAACATTTATCTGTGACGGAGAGGATGGATTTAGGAATGGCTTTTAAAAAATGGATAAGCATGAATGGAAGTGGCTTGCTTGAAAAGGTGGACAAAACAGAGTCAGGACAACAGCGTTACGTGAAATTGTAAAATACAGTATAGGGTATCCGAAAGGGTACCCTCTTTTTTATCCGTTTATTGTACATTTATATGAAAATATGTATTGAAATTAGGAATATATCAGCGTATAATAAGCTTAAGAGTTTTATATGTCAAAGATGTATGATAATAACATCATACAATAATATATGATACTAACATATTACAGTATGATACTAATGTATGATAATAATATATGACAAAAGAGGGGGCTTCAAAATGAGCAATATAGAAGTACTGAATAATGGCAGTTTAACCGTAGTACAACACGTTAATGCTGACTTGATGGATAGATTCATAGCTTATCTTGATGCAAGCCCTAAGACCGTAGAAACTTATACAAGAGCGGTTAGACAGCTCATAAATTACTTTTCTTTTAACGGTATTATAAGACCGCAGAGGGAAGATGTAATAGCCTTTAGGGAAGAATTGAAGGCTAGTGGATTAAAGCCTACCACCATACAAAATTACATAACGGCAGCTAAGATATTTTTCAGATGGACGGAACAAGAGGGGTTATATCCGAATGTGGCCGACAAGCTGAAGGGTGCAAAGATTGATAGAGACCATAAAAAGGATTATCTTACAAGCGGACAGGTAAAGAGCGTACTTGAAAGCGTGGATAGAGATAGCGAGCAGGGATTAAGAGACTTTGCTATTTTAACGCTTATGGTAACTGGTGGATTGAGAACTATAGAAGTTAGCAGGGCGGATGTAGGAGATCTTAGAACTGCGGGGGATTCTACAGTTCTTTATTTACAAGGTAAAGGACGTGCAGAAAAAACGGAGTATATCAAAATAGCTGCGCCGGTAGAGAAAGCAATAAGAGCATACCTGAAGGTAAAGGGCCCTGCGAATGAAGATGCGCCGTTGTTCTCTTCTTTGAGTAATAACAGCAAGGGTGAAAGATTAAGTACTCGTACAGTAAGCGGCATAGTCAAAACAAGACTTCAAGGAGCAGGATATGATAATTCCAGATTAACTGCTCATAGCTTAAGACATACTGCGGTAACTCTTTCGTTGTTAGCTGGTAGGGATATTGCAGAGGTACAGCAATTTGCGAGACATGCAAACATAACTACAACGATGATATACAACCACGCTTTGGATAAAGCGAAGAATGGATGCAGTGAAGCAATCAGTAATGCTATCTTTTAGATGATGTAATACATCAATATATGATAATAACATAATACAGTAATATATGATGATAATATGTTATTGTATGATACTAGTATATGATAATAATGTGTGATAAAGGGGGATGAAACCGTGAAGACATATGCGGTAGTAAATCAAAAGGGCGGAGTAGGTAAAAGTACTACCGCCTTAGCACTTGGCGCAGGATTTAGGCGCAAGGGGTATTCCGTGTTATTTGTTGATTTAGATGCACAGGGCAACCTTAGTTATGCTTTAGGAGCAGACACAAAGGGGGATGGAGTTTTAGGCGTACTGCAAAGACCGGAGACTGTTAAGAATGAATTACAGCATACGGCAGAAGGGGACGTTATAGCAAGTTCTCCTGCGTTAGCTGGTGCGGATGCAATCATAACGGCAACAGGCAAAGAGTACCGTCTGAGAGAAGCGCTAGAGGAGCTACAAGGTGATTATGACTATTGCGTGATAGATACACCTCCCGCACTTGGAATTCTTAATGTAAACGCACTTACTGTGGCAGACAAGGCACTTATTCCGGCACAAGCTGATGTGTTTAGCTTGCAGGGAATATCTCAGCTTCACAGCACGATAGAAACTGTTAAGAAGTACTGCAACCGCAATCTCTCCATTAGCGGAATTGTGCTGACTAGATATAGTGCAAGATCCATAATCAGCAGGGAAGTAGCGGAGATGATAGAGGAAACTGCCCACCAATTAAAAACCAAGTTATACAAGGCTAAAGTAAGAGAAGGAACGGCAATAAAAGAAGCTCAGGCAGTAAAACAAAACATTTTCGATTATGCACCAAAAAGCAATGTGGCGGCAGATTATGAAGCTTTAATAGAAGAAATTTTGGGAGATGAATAAGAATGGTAAAGAAGAGCTTTAAGAACAATATTAATCCGGCAATGCAATTTATAAGCACAGTAGAGGAACCCGAAGTAGTAGAACAACCGGTAGTAGAAAAAAAGACCTCAGAGGTTATTCCTGAAGGGTACAAGGTTGATTATAGATTTGTAGAAACTAAAAGTCGTCGTTTGTCTCTTTTAGTGCAACCGAGTATTCACGACAAATTGAAAAAGGGTGCGGCTGCTAGTGGTAAAAGTCTGAATGAATACATCCATAGCTTGCTTGAAGAAGCGGTGAAAGGGGAATGAGCATGAGCACGGAAGTAAAGGTATATACAATCAATGATGTTGCAGATATTTTGAAGGTGACAAGAAGAACTCTTTATAACTATATCAATACCGGAAAGCTTAAAGCTGTGAAGGTAGGTAAGTCCTGGTATGTGAGCGAAGAAAACCTTAGAGAACTTATTTCTAAAGGTACTGAATGATTCTTCTTTGTGTTTAACGCAAGGGGAACGCAAGAAAAAAGGTAATGCGTTATGAATGCAAATGATTTAAGGGTTGTTATCGATGAATGTGTAAATCCTATTACTTTTGAATATAACGGGAAAAAATGTGGAGTTGAATGTGTTTCTATGGCTGACGGGATTCCCGACTTTGATATGTGGTACGGTGATAAAGTCGAAACTTATCACGATGTAGACACAGTAATGAACGAAGCTTTCTTCGATGGAAAGAGCCTTGCAGAATTATGTGGAATCTTGGATATTTGGTTCTGTTGAAACCAATCGAACAAAGAGGGAACAAAGAGAACTTTCGAGTTTCGAGGAAGATGGTTTATGTAATTGAACCAAGAACGAACCAAGAAAAAAATCCTATTTGAACTCCGAGCGAACTCCGAGAAAAGCTTATTTTGAGTATGGAGAGAGGTCTTATAAATGAGCGATAGATTTAAAGCCAAGTGGAAAGGCGAAACAGAATTTTTAATGCTTACTCACGATAAAATCTATGAAGTACTTTCCGTTGAAAAAGGCTGGTATCGTGTCGTGGATGATTCAGAAGATGACTACTTATATCCACCAGAACTATTTGAATTAGTTGACGAGGAATGAGTGATTTTTCGAGTTGAACGCGAAACGAACGCGAAAAATGGAGAGTTTATGGGCATTGAACAACTTAAACAAATATTAAAAATGAAAGGCGCTGACCCTGCCAGTTATGATCTTGATTTAGAGGGCGATATAAATTGCCAAAATGGGCTTGCAATTAAGAAAGTTGTAGTAGGGTATTTTTTTTCCGAGATAATAAACGGGAAAAGGTATTTCAATGAGCATTTAGGAAGCTTAGACACAGCTTGCGACCATTTGTGCAAAAGACATTGCGAGGGCGGTAATCCCTATTATTGGGATGATGAAAGGCGTAGGCACAGAATAGAAGAGCATGAAGCTCCATTTGTGGAAGCTGATCGCAGATTAAGACTGGAATTAAAAGAGTTTGCAGAACAATTTGAAGCTAAACAGAAGCTAGAAGGCAGAAGCTCAAATATGACTTTCGAGGAGTTAAAGTACATTTTGATAAAGGAAAACATAAATCCCTATTCTTGGTGTATTTTAGGATGTGCGTGCGTAAGTGGATACGATGGCTACGTCATTAAAGAAGCTGAAAATGGTTATGATCTGTATTATATGGAACGCGGTCAATATGACTTTTTGGAACACGCGGATAATGAACATAAAGCCTGTTTAGCATTTCTTAATACTTTAGCAGAATCAGGAGATTATAGCCTGATTAAATATATAAATTTTAATGAGCTTCCAGAGAGTAGCTTGCTGACTGTTAAATTGCCAAAGTATAATCCTTTGGGTTATGACATTCAGGAAGCTATTAAGCTTTCTTTAAAGTTGGGGCGAAAATTAACTGATGAGGAAAGCAAGCAGTTTGAAATTCAAAAGTAATACAAAAGGAATTTATTAAATGCTCACTCTTGAACTTTTAGAACTTACAGATGAATACGTACAGTACAAGTTTTATCCTGAAGGCGATCGCAATAACTTTGGCATCGTACAAGTGGGTTTGAAAGATTTTAAACGCGCTCTTATCAAAGATGCTGAAGATGTTGATAGTCGTTACAAAGGGCAAGCTTGGGCGCAGGTTACGCGCCTTATCAAAAGAGGCGAATTTCCTCAAATAAGTGGTAGCGCGTGGGGCTGATTTTATGGCAGAAGTAAAACTGAGAAATGAAAAGCCGATGACTTATGAGGATATGCTACTGTATCGTGAAGAACTAAAGGAGCAACTTTTTAGGCTTGAAGCTGAACGCAATCCCAACAAAGAACTCCCATCAGAATACGTTTCTGATTTTGATGCAGCAGGAGCAATTGCACTTCATAGGAAATTAGGAAGGCCACTTACCAAGAAAGAGCTAAAGCAGTTTAAATGTAATAAGAAGTCAAAAAAGAATCGAACCTCGAACGAACCACGAGGAATGAAATCAATCGAAGCGTGAGCGAACCGTGAGAAATTGCTCAAAACCTTTCTTTAAAGGCGTAGAAAAAGGGAGAAAAATATGGATGCTAAAATAACGGCTAAAGAGTTACACGCAATTATTGAACAGTGTATGGATGAAATATATTTTTCTTATAACGGGAAAGCGTGCGGAGTATTTACAGAAGTCGATAATTTTAAACCTATATTCACCTTGTGGTGTGGACAAAAAACACAAGCCTTTGACAATG
>JAZUCS010000019.1:0-21130 GCA_045639245.1 Christensenellaceae bacterium | reverse complement strand
AAAAAAATGGAGCGGGAAACGAGATTCGAACTCGCGACATTTGCCTTGGCAAGGCAACGCTCTACCACTGAGCCATTCCCGCATCCATATTCAACGGCAAGCATTTGGTGGAAACTATAGGGATCGAACCTATGACCCTCTGCTTGTAAGGCAGATGCTCTCCCAGCTGAGCTAAGCTTCCGTCTTGCTTGCCGTTGCTGATATAATATAACAAATTAAAAAGAAAAAGGCAAGTGTTTTTAAGTGGTTTTTTAAAAATTTTTTAAAAATTTATTTTTTTTCTAAATCATTGTATTTTTCGATAGGAAAAAAGTTTCGCTATGGAGTGTATAATCTACGCAACAGGCTATATACTTGACTAAAAAAGCAAGTTGATATATAATTAAACATATATGAATAAAACATATAAAAGTGAGAAGTATATGCGTGGTATAGGTGTAGACGTTGGGGGAATGAGTGTAAAAATTGGGCTCGTCGATTCTAATGGTGAAATTTTGGACAAGATTGTGTTCAGTACACCAAAAGATTTTAACGGTTTGATTATTAATCTTGTAGATTCAATTAAAGCTTTATTAAAAAAGTCGAGTGTTGGATTAGAGGAAATTTCTGGAATAGGTATTGGTTGCCCTGGAGTAATTGATGCAAATGGAGTTGTATTATCTTCTTGTAATCTCAACCTTGATAATGCCCCACTTAAAAAGGAATTATTAAAACATTTTAAGACTAACATAAAGATAAGTAATGATGCAAACGTTGCTACATTAGCTGAGGTTAAATTCGGTTCTGCAAAGGGTTATTCTAATGCTGTTATGCTTACGATTGGCACGGGTGTTGGAGGTGGAGTTGTTATCGACGGTAAACTTTTTGAAGGTGGTAATTCTACAGGGGCTGAACTTGGACACTGCACTCTTATTTTCGACGGTGAGCCTTGTGCTTGTGGCAGAAGAGGATGTATTGAACAATATATATCAGCATCTGCCCTTATAAGGGATACGAAACGGGCAATGCTAAATAATTTAAACTCAACTATGTGGCAGGAGGTATCTAATAATATTGAACTTGTTGACGGAAAAACAGTTTTCAATCAAGCAAAACGTGGCGATAAAACAGCAAATGAAGTTTTATATAGATATATAAATTACTTCTCTCATTCAATAATGAGCTTAAATAATATTTTTCGCCCCGAAATATTTGTTATAGGTGGTGGAATATCGGCTCAAGGAGACTATTTAATAAATAAGCTTACTGAGTGTTGTGAGAGTAATTTTTACGGATATAAAGGTGTTTCTTTCCCAAAAATAGTTACGGCAACTCTATTTAACGATGCAGGCATCGTAGGTGCTTATTCGCTAGTTATGTAATAGTTTGGGTTAACAGTAGATCATACCCACGGAATATTCCGTGGGTTTTTGCTATAATTTTTTTGAATAATGTTAACAGTTTTACTCAAAATAACTTTAAATGAGAACGATTTTTTTTAAGAATAAGCCAACAATAATAAGTGCATCGTCAATTGCAGGTCCCAAAGAAAGTGCCGGCAGTATTGGTAAATTTATAGAAACTAGGCTATCTGACGATATGTTTGGAGAAGACACTTTTGAAAAAGCTGAGAGTAAAATACTATATACAGCAATAAAAAACAGTATAAAAAATGCTAAAAAAAGTGAGAATGAAATTGACGTGATACTGGCTGGTGACCTTCTTGACCAGATTATATCTTCAACTTTTGCGTCAAGAAATTTTAATTGTGGATATCTAGGGCTGTACAATGCTTGTGCTACCTTTACTGAAGCCCTAACGGTTGGTGCGACGCTGATTGATGCAAGGCATTTTAACAACGTAGTTTGTGCAACGAGTAGCCATTTTTCTTCAGCCGAAAGGCAATATCGCTATCCTTTAGAGTTGGGGTGTACTAGACCACCTCAAGCGCAGTGGACTGTGACGGGTGCAGGCTCGCTTGTTATTTCAAGCGTAGGAAAGGGCCCTAAGATTACAATGGCAACGATAGGTAGAATTAATGACTTTGGCGTAATTGACGCAAACAATATGGGCGCAGCAATGGCACCTGCCGGCGCAGATACTTTGTTTACGCATTTTAAGGAAACCGGACTAACGCCAGACGATTACGATTTAATTATTTCAGGAGATTTAGGCACGTTGGGTTCTAGGATATTAAAGGACTTAATATACGAGAAGGGCTTTGATATTGAAAGGCAACACGTCGATTGTGGCGAGCTTGTTTATAATCTATGTGAAAAGGAATATCAAGGAGGAAGTGGTGCAGGATGTAGTTCTCTGGTGTTTTGCTCGTATATTTACGAGAGACTGCTTAAGAAGAAAC
This sequence comes from Christensenellaceae bacterium, assembly GCA_045639245.1. Classification (GTDB taxonomy): domain Bacteria; phylum Bacillota; class Clostridia; order Christensenellales; family Borkfalkiaceae; genus UBA1259. The sequence goes on along the minus strand of JAZUCS010000019.1, from coordinate 18,789 downwards.
TTAAAAGAATATTAATAATGTCTACAGGGGCACTACTTTCATCATTATCAACTCAGCAAGGAGAAAGTATACCTGGGATTGCACACGCAGTAAGTATAGAATGTTAGGAGGAGTATGGATATATTATTAACTTTTGTTAAAGCTTTCGTGGTGGGTGGTGCTATATGTGTGATAGCTCAGTTATTAATAAATTACACTAAAATAACTGCAGGAAAAATTTTAGTATATTTTCTGCTTGCAGGCGTTTTATTGCAAGCTATAGGCGTTTATCAATATATTGTAGATTTTGGTGGGACAGGAGCAACTGTACCTATATGTGGCTTTGGATATCTTTTAGCAAAAGGCGCAATGGAAGGGGCGAAGGAATCGCTTTTAATGGCTATAACCGGTGGTATAACTTCTGCAGGTATGGGTATTACTGCTGCTATAATTTTCGGTTATATTTTTGCACTTATTTTTAAGTCAAAGTCGAAGAAAAATTAAATTCTTAACTTTTATTTGCTTTAATTGCTTGAATTAATTTCATAAGTGTATTATACTATAAAAGATTATTAATGAAACTCTCAAAAGATTTTTCATTATCGTTATTATGAGGTATACGCTTATGAAATTTTTTTCTTTATTGAGAAAGCCTGATAAAGTTATTGGTGCAACTGAAGAAACCCCTTTCAGATTTGAAGAAACTGAGCAGGATTCTTGTCCCGTTAAGTATGATTACAACGTGCAAAATGGCGTTGGGAAGCTTGTTGTTTACCCATCTGGTAGCCCCGTTAAATATTTAAAGCTCCGTTGGCGAGGTGAACTTAATTTCGTTGAAAAAGTTTACGGTGACCAATGGGAAAGGGCAGGATTAAACGGTGCATATTTAGAATGGCGTTCCGTTATGGCAAACAGAGTATTGCCTTGGTTTACTTATCTTTATGCAGATAATACGATGGCTTGTTACGGAGTAAAAACAGGCGCAAATTCCTTTGCTTTTTGGCAGGTCGATACTCACGGCATAACTTTATTTGTAAACCTTTGTTCGGGAAATTCTGGCGTTGACTTAAAAGAAGAATTGCTTGCTTTAGAAGTTGTTGAACTTTTTGGAAGTAAAGAGGCAGATGCTTATAAGGTTGCAAAAAAGTTTGCCTGTCTTATGTGTGATAATCCCGTTGATATTAAGAGCCCGATTTTCGGTGTTAATAATTGGTACTGGGCTTACGGTCAAATTTCTCACGAAATTGTAGAGAAAGAAACAGATTATCTAATGAAATTGTGTAAGGGCACAAAAAATGCCCCATATATGATTGTTGACGATGGATGGCAAAGTTATCGTGCATTTTCCAAAGACAACTCTATGATTGGCGAATATATAGGTGGCCCTTGGGATAAATGCAATGATAAATTCTACGGTATGGATAAACTTGCCGAAATGATTCATTCTAAAGGCGCAAAGGCAGGCGTTTGGTTTAGACCGTTATTAACTAAGCTTAAATGCCCAGATGACGCCATTTTAGAGAAAAAGGATGATGGGGCAGTTGTCTTAGACCCTTCGCATCCTTTTACCTTGAAGCTTGTGTACGAAGACGCTAAAAGGTTTTCTGATTGGGGTTTCGATTTGCTAAAACACGACTTTACCGTGTTCGATATTAACGGTTTTGGATTAAGTGCAGATAAAAACTCTATAAACCTATTTAAATCTGATAGAAACTTTTACGACAAAACCAAGACTTCTGCTACGGTAATTAAGAATTTATATAAAACTATTCAAGAAGGCTTTGGAGATAAAGACGTTATTGGTTGCAATACGATAAGCCATTTAACGGCTGGCATTCACTCCATCTATAGAGTTGGAAACGATAATAGTGGCAATACTTTTGAGTGGACAAGGCGAGATGGAATTAATTCCGTTATGAGACTTCCTTTAAACGTTGCATTCTATAACGTCGACCCCGATTGTGCTGCATTTACTGAGAAAACAAAGGCGAGAGAAAATCTTGATTTTCTTAGAATGTGCGCAATAACAGGAATGACGGTATTGGCTTCGATAAAGCCTGACATACTTTCTGATGAGGAACTTTTAGAAATTAACGAGATATTTAAACTTGCTGATGAAAATAAAACCTTTTACGGCATAAAGAATTATGATAAAAACGCAAATCCAGAGGAGTTTGTTTTGGAGAACGGTAAGGAGTATTTGCGGTTTGATTGGGACAAAGTTTATGACGGAACGAGAAACGTCGTTGACTGGTTCGATTAATTACAAATAAAAAATTTACGAGGTGAGATTATGGACAAAGTGTTTACCGTATCAATTATTGGATGTGGGTCAAGAGGAGCAAGCGTTTACGGAACAAGAATGTTTGAAAAGAAAAATCAATTCAAAATTGTTTCACTATGCGACGTTTACGAAGGTGCGCTCGAACGTTTTTCTAAAGAATGGGGCATTGATAAAAATCTTTGCTTTACCGATGAAAACGAATTTTTCAAGGAAAAACGCAGTGATATTTTGGTTATCGCAACCCAGGATAGAGACCACGTTAGAATGTGTAAAAAAGCGTTAGAGCTCGGCTATGAAATACTTATGGAAAAACCCATTTCGCCCTTAAAATCAGAGCTTGTTGACCTTTTAGAGACACAAAAGAAATATGGCAAAAACGTAGTAATTTGCCACGTTTTAAGATATTCTCCAGCCTTTATTAAGATTAAGGAATTACTTGATTCTAAAATTATTGGTGAGCTTCGCCACCTTGATTGGACTGAACAAGTAAAGTGGTGGCACCAAGCACATTCTTTTGTAAGAGGCAATTGGAGAAGGGATGATGAAACTTCACCGATGATTATGCAAAAATGCTGTCACGACTTTGACCTTATGCAGTACTATATCGGCTCAAAATGTAAACAAGTTATTTCTCAAGGCGAACTCTCTTATTTTAACAAAGAGCATAAACCCGAAGGAACTGCTGACAGATGTTTTGAGTGTAAAGACAGAGATACTTGTCCTTATAGTGCTGAACGCATTTATATTGAAATGTGGAAAAAGATGGATTGTATTGAAGACGAATGGCCTTTCAACGTTGTTTGCAAACAAATTCCATTAAAAGAAGAAAACATTAGAGAGTCATATAAATCCAATCAGTATGGTAGATGCGTTTATAATTGCGACAATAACGTAGTGGATTATCAGCAATCACTCTTTATGTTTGAAAACGGTGTAAGCGTAACGCACACAATGAGCGCGTTTACAGGGGAAATGGGGCGTCGCATAACCCTTCACGGTACTCTTGGTGAAATTAGGTATGATGACCACGGCGATATAACTGTTTTCGTGTATGGAAACGACCCAATCGTTTATAACGTAAAAGAGCTTATTGCTCAGTTTACTAAGGACGGCTTTGGACACGGTGGTGGAGACGTTGTATTAATTAACAGTCTTTGCGATATCATAAAGAATGGCACTAAGGCTGAAACCACGCTTGAAGCATCGGTTGAAAGCCACTTAATGGCTCTTGCTGCTGAAGAATCTAGAGTGACCGGAAAAATTGTAAAACTTCACCAATAGTATAAAAAGTATAACTTATGAATATTCTTTATGTATGATAGAATGTTCAAACGAATACATATATTACAAAAGGAAAAAACGCAAAATTAATTTTAAGCGTTTTTTTCATTTTTTATTAGTTGTTTTTATCTCAACTGCTATAGTTTTATATTATTTTGGAGTCATTGCTCCACACGTTCAAAGCGTGTGTACTGAAAAGATTCGCTCGATTAACGTTAAAAGTATTAATCTTTCCGTAATAAACTCAATTTCACACACGGATGATTATTCTCAGTTTGTTAACATTGATAAAAATGATAACGGCGATATAGTTTTAATTTCTGCAAACTCTAGTAAAATCAATTCTTTATCAAGAGGAATTGTCAAAGAAAGCAACGAAAGGTTAAGGGATGAACTAAAGAAAGGTGTAAAAATTCCGTGGGTAGTTTTTACTGGTTTTTCTCTTCTTTCCGGATATGGAAAAGAAGTAGATTTTAAGCTTTTAAGCGTTGAAAACGTAACGTGTGATTTTATTAGCAATTTTACCTCTTGTGGAATAAACCAAACACTCCATAGAATTAGCGTGCAAATAGTTAGTGAAATAGCTATTAACCTTCCGTTGAATAGGACAGTTAATAAATATTCTACTGAAGTGTTGGTAAGCGAAACGATTTTAGTTGGCAAGGTACCTGATATTTATTTGGGGAATAACGTATTAGGCTAAAAAAACAGTCCTCTTTTTCGTTGACTTTTTTATATAAAAGTTCTATAATATATTAAAATATTAAAGCGATGATGAAGAGAGACGGGTTTAAAAGGGTTGTTTTCAGAGAAAAAACCGTTAGCTGAAAGGTTTTTACAACTTTAATCTGTTATTCACTTTGGAGTGCCTTGCTGAAATAGTTGTAAGTTAGGACGGTTAATCTCCGTTATAAGATGTGGAGGCTTAACGAACTTTTCGTTAGGTGAATTAGGTGGTAACGCGTTTATTTAACGCCCTATTTTTAGGGCGTTTTTTATTTTTTTGGAGGAAATATGCAGGAAAAATTTAATGAACTTAGAGCAAGGGCTAAAGAGGAGCTCGCTAAAATTACTCAACTTAAAAATATCGGTGAATTAAAGGCAAAATTTATCGGTAAAAACGGTGAAGTTACGTCACTTCTCCGTGGAATGAAAGACGTTCCAAACGACCAAAAAGCTGCTTTTGGTAAAATGGTTAACGACTTAAAAGAAGAAGTTTCAGCTTATTTTACTGAAAAGGAAAACGAATTAAAGGAAAAAGAACTTGCTGAAAGGTTTGAAAGCGAGGCACTTGATATTACGCTTCCTGGGAAAAAACCCACAGTGGGTGGATTACATCCTTTAAATATCGTTAAAAATAAAATTATCGACGCATTTACAGGAATGGGATTTGAAATTTTTGAGGGTCCGGAAATCGACACCGATTACTACTGTTTCCAAGCTCTTAATATTCCTAAAGACCACCCTGCAAGAGATATGCAGGACACATTCTATTTTACTGAGAATATTCTCCTCCGTCCACATACTTCTCCAGGGCAGGTTAGAACGATGGAGAAAAAACAACCTCCTATAAAAATCTTAAGTCCTGGTAGAGTTTATAGAGCAGACGACGATGCTTCTCATTCTCCAATGTTCCATCAAATCGAGGGCTTAGTTGTTGATAAAGGAGTTTCACTTTGCGACCTTAAAGGACTTTTAGATGAGTTCGTTAAAGTTATATTTGACGAGGAAACTAAAACTCGTTTTCGTCCATCATATTTCCCATTTACCGAACCTAGTGTTGAGGTTGACGTAACTTGTTGCAAATGTCACGGAAAGGGTTGTAGTCTTTGCAAGGGTACGGGTTGGATAGAAATACTCGGTGCCGGCGTTGTTAACAAAAAGGTTTTAGAAATGAGTGGTATTGATTCTGAGGTTTACTCTGGTCTTGCTTTTGGTCTTGGCATTGAGAGAATAACTATGATTAAATACGGCATTTCCGACATTAGAACGTTGTTTGAAAATAACGTTAAATTCTTAGGACAGTTCAATAGGAGATAATAAAAATGAAATTACCCTTATCATGGCTTAAAGATTATGTTGATATAGACGTTTCCGTAGAAGAACTTGAAGCAAAACTTTTTTCATGTGGTTTTGAGGTAGAAGAAAAAATTTGCTTTGGTGAAAAAATTGATAAAATCGTTACTGCAAAAATATTAGAAATTTCTAAGCATCCTAACGCTGATAAACTTTCCGTTACTCAGGTCGATGCAGGAAAATACGGCAAGCTACAAATTATTACTGCCGCAACAAATATTTTTGTCGGTGCTGTTGTTCCCGTTGCGCTAGACGGTTCAACCCTTTTTAACGGTGAACATATTTATAACGGTGAACTTAGAGGTTTACCTTCCTTTGGAATGTTCTGCAGTGGGGAAGAGCTCGGAATTACCGATGATTGGTACGAAGGGGCATCAGTTCACGGCATCTTAATTCTTGATGAAAAGTTCCCTCTTGGAGAAGAAGTTAAAGATTTACTTGAAATTGAAGACGTTATTTTCGATATAAACGTTACAGCAAACCGTCCCGACTGTCAGTCAATACTTGGACTTGCTAGGGAAGTTGCTGCAGTTTTAGGTAAACCCTTTAAGATGCCTGATTTATCTTATAAAACTTCAAATCTTTCCACTAAAGAGGTTGTTAAAGTTACTAACTCTGCTTATGATTTGTGCCCAAGATATAAAGCACACTTAGTTAAAGACGTTGAAATTAAGGATTCTCCAAGATGGATTAAGAGAAGACTTTTTTCCATGGGACTCCGTTCAATTAGCAATATCGTAGATATAACGAACTTTGTTCTTCTTGAAATCGGTCAACCTATGCACGCTTTTGACTTGAGCGATTTAGATGGCACTGAAATTAACGTTAGAAGGGCAAATAACGGTGAGAAAATCGTTACGCTTGATGAGAAAGAATTTTCGCTTACCGAGAATAACCTCGTTATTTGTGATGCCACTAAGCCCGTTGCTTTAGCTGGCATAATGGGTGGACTTAACAGTGAAATTAAGGATACTACTAAAGACGTAGTTTTCGAGTGTGCAAGATTTGCTCGTGACAACGTTAGAAAGACGTCTAGAGCGTTAGGGCAGAAGAGCGATTCCTCTTCAAGATACGAAAAAGGCGTTGACTTCTATTCGGTAGATATTGGACTAAATCGTGCACTTCATTTAATTGATGAACTCGATTGTGGAAAAATTGCTTCAGATGGTTACGATTTAACCGAAGCTAATATTAAAGAAAACGTTATCAAAACTACGGTTACTAAAATTAACGGTGTATTAGGTATCGACGTTCCAGCTGATTCAATTAAAGAGATTCTTGAAAGGCTATACTTTAAGGTAGTTCTCTCTGGTGATGATATTGAGGTTACCGTTCCTCTCTTTAGAGAAGATATGGAAAGCTATCCTGATATAGCTGAGGAAATTATTAGAGAATACGGCTACGATAACATAACTTCAACACTATTAAAGACCTCTTCAATCACCAATGGTGGAAGAAATGAAGAACAGCAAAAGATTGAAAATTTCAAAGCGTACTTAACTGGTATTGGCTTTAATGAAGCTATCACTTATTCTTTCGTGCCTGAAAAGGACTATGAAATCTTTGGTATAGAAGTTCCAGAGGGTATTAAACCTATTAAAATTCTCAATCCAATAAGCGAAGATTTAGCCGTTATGAGAACGACGTTGCTTCCTTCAATAATAAAGTCCGTTGCAAATAACGTTACAAGAAAAAACTTTGACGGAAGACTCTTTGAACTCGCAAAAGTCTACAATACTGCTGAGAGTGTATTATCTAAGATTCCTGTTGAAAAAGCAGTTGTTTCTATCGCTCTTTTTGGTGAAAATGAAGATTATTACACAATTAAAGGCGTTTACGAGGGAATATTTGATACATTTTTTAACGGTGTAAAGGTTGAGTATAGAAGAAGTAAGGAAAAATTCCTCCACCCAACAAGGTCTGCTGACGTTTATATTAACGGCATTAAGGCAGGGTATTTAGGGCAAATGAATCCAGTGTTGATGGCTAAGTTTGATGTGGATAAGCCAGTCTTTGCTGGTGAGCTTTATTATGATGAAATAAAAGCATTGCTTGAAGATAAAATTGTGTTTAAGCCCATTTCTAAATATCCAATTATAGAAAGAGATATAGCGCTATTAATTGACGATTCGGTTGAATATGCCGATATTGAAAACACTATAAAGAATGCAGGTGGCGAATATCTTGAAAGTGTAAAACTATTTGACTTCTATAAGGGTGATAGAATTGCTGAAGGCAAAAAAAGTATGGCGTTCAACCTTGTGTTTGTTTCACTAGAACGCACCTTGAGTGTTGAGGAAGTTGATAACGCTATTAAAAATATTCTAGAAAAATTAAAAGAAAATACGGGAGCAGAACTTCGCTAAATGTTTGATAAAAAGACGTTAAAATCTCTTGAATTTGATAAAATTACAGAAACCATAAGTAATTTTTCCGTTTTGGAGTGGACGAAAGATTTGTTAAAAAATCTTTCGCCCTCGTCTTTATTTACAGAAGTAAACAATTTGCTTGATAAAACGGAAGAAGCGTATAAGCTTTTGTACGATTACAGTGTAAGCAAAGTTTATTATTTTTCCGATGCGACTGACGAACTTTCTAGGGTGGATAAAGGTGGCATTTTAAATAATGCAGAAATTTTAAGAGTTGCAGAAAACCTGAAAAGTGCAAGATTGTTAAAAACGTCCATATCTCAAGTTAATGCTGATGACGTTGTTAATATAAAGGAAATTGCTTCTAGATTGTTTGTAAATCAAGAGTTTGAAAAGGAAATAGCTTCAAAAATTATCTCAGAAGATGAAATTAGCGATAACGCCTCGCCCAAGCTTTATTCTATTAGAAAAAGCATAAGGGATATCAATGCAAAAATTAGAGATAAGTTAAATTCGTTTATGCGAGGGAATCTTTCTAAATTCTTGCAAGATTCCGTTGTTACGATGAGGCAAAATAGGTACGTTATTCCCGTTAAGAGTGAATATCGAAGTCAGATTAAAGGTTTTATTCACGACCAGTCTTCATCCGGCTCTACCGTTTTTATTGAGCCTGAATACGTTATCGAGCTTAATAACGACCTTAAAAGGGCAATGTTTGATGAAGCCGAGGAAATTCACAAAATTTTAGCCGATTTATCGCAGAAAATTTCCTTTATGACTGACGCCATTAGATATAATAAGGAAAATATTACAGAAATTGATTCCTTTTTTGCAAGGGCAGAATATGCCTTTAAGACAAAATCCGTTCGTCCCTTAATGAATGAAAAAGGGGAAATGGAAATTATTTCAGGTAGGCACCCCTTAATTTCAATGGAAAAGGTTGTTCCAGTATCCTTAACCATTGGTAGTGGTCATAACTTTTTGCTTGTAACGGGTCCAAACACCGGTGGTAAAACAGTTACCTTAAAAATGGTTGGGCTTTTTGCCATAATGTCAATGTGTGGAATTTTTATTCCTGCAGAAAAAGGTACTAAAATTTCCACCTTTAACGGCGTATATTCGGATATTGGAGACGAGCAGAGTATAGAACAAGATTTGTCTACCTTTTCATCCCATGTAAAAAACCTTATCCATATTATGGATAATATTGACGATAGAAGTCTTGTTCTTCTTGATGAAATTGGTGCAGGAACTGATCCTGAGGAGGGAAGCGCTCTAGCATTGGCTATAATAAAAAGGCTTCTATCTAAAAGCTGTTTTGGTATTATTACGACACACTATTCTAAGCTTAAAGAGTTTGCTATGGATGACGGTAGGATTATTAACGCTTCAATGGAATTCGATGCGCAAACCTTAAAACCATTATATAAAATTAATATAGGTATTCCAGGTAGCTCGAACGCTATTGAAATCGCAAAGACCCTAGGACTTGACCCTTTATTAATTAATGAAGCAATAGGACTATTGTCCGATGATAAAATCGGCTTCGAAAAGGTTCTAAAAAAAGCAGAAGAAAGCAGAAGAGAAGCTGAAAGACTTTCTGCTGAACTTGAAAAATTAAAGAAAGAAAAGGAAAGGGAATTACAAGAAATCATATCGGAAAAAGAAAAAATTTCCGAAAAGAGAGAAAGTATATATTCAACTGCAAAACAGGAAACTAAGCGTATAGTTGCTGATAAGCTTGCAGAGGCTGAAGAAATTATAGACGAATTAAAGGGTATCTTAAAGAAGGTTGACCTAGAAAGTAGAGAACTTTTCCGTGCTTCTGAATTAAAAAATAGGTTAAAAAACAGTAGATATCTACAGCCTGATGCATCCGAACCTTACGAAATGATAAAGGCTAACCCACAAAACCTAAAACCCGGCTTTATAGTATACGTAAAATCGTTAGGTGGGAGCGCAAAAATTATTTCTGTTAAAAAGAACTTAAAAGAAGCAGAAGTTTTAATTGGCGATATTAAAACGGTAGTTAAAAGCAGCGATATTTATAACGCAAGTCTTCCAAAACAAAAACAAGAAAAGGTTACTGCCACCCGTTCAGTTTCCACATTTATGTTAAAGCCTGAAATTAATATAGTTGGCAAAACTACTCTAGAAGGTGTTGAAGACGTTAGAAACTTTATAGATAGCGCAATAGTTTGCAATCTTGAAGAAGTTAAAATTATTCACGGAATAGGTGAAGGGAAATTGCTAAAAGCCGTTAGAAATTATCTAAAAACGGATAAAAACGTTTTAGATTTTCGACCTGGAAAATATGGAGAGGGTGAAAACGGCGTTACTATAGTCAAACTGAAATAGGTGAGAGAATGAGAGAAATTTTATTAGAAGAAACTGTAGAAATAATAAATTTAGATTCTGCCAATAAAAAGTATGGTTTGTTTAATGTATTAAGCATTTTTGCTTACGTTTGCTGTCTCCTTTGGTTTTTATTGGTTACTTTTTCTATGTTCGAGCTTTTTTCACTTGCTTTTTTATTGTTTGGACTGCTTCCGAACATATTATTACTTTTGGGTGGAATTTTTCTAGGAATGGCAAGAGACTCTTTTTACGTTGAATATGATTATAGATTTTTAACGGGAGACGTTAATATTTCTAAAGTTATTAAGGGCAAAAAACGTAAAAAAGGCATATCGTTTAGGTGCATTGATTTAGATAAATTAGGCGTATATGGAACCGATTCCTATTCTAAAATTGAAGTTATGCCAGACGTTAAAAAATATATTATGACCTCTAACAACGTGCCTAGTAAAAATAAAGATTTCTATTATGCAGTGCTAACTAGAAATCAAGAAAAATATCTAGTTATAATGGAATGTAGCAAACGTTTTATCTCCTTAGTGATTTCTGCTTGCAATAAAACTATCCTTGATGAGGAACTTAAGAAAATATGATTTATTTAGATAACGCTGCCACCACTAAGCCCGACGCAATGGTGCTTAAAGAGGCTGAAAAATTCAATAATGAAAGCTTTTATAACCCTTCGGCGTTATATAGGGTTGGGCTTTCTTCTGCTAATGAAATTAAAAAAGCAAAAGAAAGCATCTTAAAAAATCTTTCTGCCTCATCAGAATATGAATGCGTTTTTACTTCTTGTGGCACAGAAAGTGATAATCAAGCCGTTTTTTGCGCCGTTAAAAGGGGCGTATTTGTTACCGATAAAGGTGAACACTCGGCTATATATAAAAGTATTTTAGAGCAAAAAAACAGAGGCAATACAGTAGAATTTGTAGACCTAAAAAGTGATGGCTCAGTAAACGTTGAAAAACTGTATTCGTTTGTGGAAAACAATAGAGTAGATTTTGTATCGATTATTCACGTTAATAATGAAACGGGCGCAATAAATAACGTAAACGAAATTGCTAGAAACGTTAAAAAAATCAATCCTAAAATTGTTTTTCACGTTGACGGTGTTCAAGCGTTTGGGAAAATTCCTTATATTCTTTCAAACGATATCGACCTGTATTCAATAAGCGCACACAAAATTAACGCACTTAAAGGTACGGGCGCATTAATCAAGAAGAAAAAATTAAACCTTTCTCCACTTATTTATGGTGGTGGACAAGAGGCAGGACTTAGAAGTGGCACGGAAAACTTATTCGGCATAAAGGTGTTTGAATACTCTGCTAACAAACATTATAAAAACATAAAAAACAACTTTTCACGCGCCAATGAGCTTAAAAATGAATTTGCTAAAGGGCTCAATAAAAATCTTTTCAAGATTATTTCTGGCGAAAATTCTAGCCCGTACATTTTAACGGTTTCAGCTTTAGGGCTTAGGGGTGAGGTTGTTATGCATCTTCTAGAGGAAGAGGGCGTGATTGTCGGTAACGGTTCAGCTTGTTCTTCAAAAAACAGATTTAGCAGAGTGATAGAAGCCTGTGGCTACGATAAACATGTTTTAGACGGGGTTTTAAGAATTAGTTTTTCACACGAAAATACACTAGAAGAAATAAAAACAGCCATATTTATCCTCAATAAAACGGCTGAAAAACTAAAAGGAATATTAAAATAATGAAAGAAGCTATAATTATAAGATATTGTGAGATACACCTTAAGGGCAAAAATCGTGGATATTTTGAAAAAATGCTAAAGGAAAACATTAAGCGTTCCCTAAAAGGCATTAACCTTACCTTTACAACGCTTCACAGTAGATATCTTATCGAAGACTTTAATGAAGAAGATTATCCACTTATTACTGAAAAACTCCATAAAATTGCAGGCATTCATAACTATAGTAGAGCTTTTGTCGTTGATAGTGACATTGAAAAGATTTTTGAAGGGTGCAAAATTTTGTGTAAGGACAAAAAAGGCACCTTTAAGGTGGAAACAAACAGGGCTGACAAATTCTTTACTCCAAACTCTGTCGAGGTTTCAAGGCTTATCGGTGGGCGTTTGTTAGCTTTTTTTGGCAAAAATATTTCTGTAGATATTAAAGAACCCTCGTTTATCGTTAATATTGATATAAGGGAAGATAAAAAAACTTTTATTTATACAGACGTTGTTCCTTGCATGAGTGGAATGCCTGTCGGTTCTGCTGGTAAAGGACTACTTCTAATTTCAGGAGGCATTGACAGTCCTGTTGCCGGATACTTAACAATGAAACGTGGAATGAAATTGGACTGTCTACATTTTCATAGTTTTCCTTATACCGGTGAAGCGGCAAAGGAAAAAGTTATGGAGCTGACTAAAAGAATTGGGGAGTATAACGGAGGAATAAATCTTTACGTTGCTTCCTTTACACGCATTCAAGAGGAAATTCATAAAAATTGCCCTGAAGAATATATGATAACCTTAATGCGCAGGTTTATGATGCGTATTGCAGAAAGATTAAGTAAAAAAATTGGAGCACAAACAATTGTAACAGGAGAAAGCCTTGGACAGGTTGCAAGTCAAACAATTGAAAGTATAACTTCTTCAAACTCCGTCATAGAAGATTTGCCCGTTCTAAGACCATTGATTGCTTTCGATAAGATTGACATTATTGATATTTCGAAGAAAATTGATACTTATGAAACCTCAATATTGCCATACGAAGATTGTTGCACGGTTTTCCTTCCAAAATATCCCTCGATAAAACCCAACCTTGAAAAGGTAAAAAGGGCAGAAGCTAAACTTGACGTTGAAGGATTAATTTCAGAGGTTTTAGACAATATTGAACATTATTCACTATAGTTAATTTTTTTGGTTTAACCAAAATCATCGCTTTTAAGCCACCAATCATCGCCACCAATTTTTGGTGGCGTTTTTATTTTTGTAAGAGAAATTTCTTCTCCATAAAATACTTCTCTTCCGTTTTCAAAATATGGAATGATTGAATATAAATACTCAGTTTCGCTCTCTACGTCTGAGTCTATAAAGCAGTCTACATTACAATCATTTTTGCTGTCAAATATTAACTTTTTGCTCTTTCCGTCATCTCTATAAATGCATATTTTTACCCACTCGTCTGCAGAATAGGATATTTTAGTACAATCATCTACAATCTCAATTTTTACATTCTGAATAGAGGGGAAAGAAAACCTAAAAGAAGTTTCTTTTGGCATAGCGTTTACTTTGAACAACGCCTTAATTTTATATCTTTCAGGGGCGTTTTTATCGGCTAAAACAACTATATTTTCTTTATCGTAGGAAATTTTGTCAATATACGCCTCGCAAACCTTGTCTGATTTTTCAATTTCTTTAGGTGCACTTCTGCCACTGTAAACATCAAGCCAAATTTCTTTTGCAATTTCCGTTGGCAAACCTCCTCCGGTAATTGTATTTACTAAATATTCGCCTTTTTTATTTCCTAGCCAAACTCCTAAAACGTGCTCGCTATTGTAAGATATTGAATATGCGTCAGTATTTCCTTTTTCATTACCGACTGTTCCCGTTTTAGAATATAGAGGAAAGGGTAGCGCCGAAAGTTTTTTTGCAGTACCTTTCTTTGCAGTTGATAACAGCATATCATTCATTAACGTTGTAGTTTCTTCGCTAAAAACACGCTTACTTTTGCCTTGTTTTTCATAAATCAATTTGCCGTTTGCAATAATTTTATTAATTACACTGCATTTACTAATTTCTCCATTATTTAAGAATACGTTATAACAAGAAGTTATATCTGTTAAGGTCGCACCATTCTCAGTTGCGCCGAGCGCGAGGGCAAGAGAATTGTCGTTATCAGTTATAGGAAAACTCATTTTTTTTAAAGTATCAATTGCTTTTTGCACTCCAACCTCATTTAATATTTTTACAGCACAAGTGTTTAAACTTTTTTCTAGCGATTCTTTTACTGATATTTGCCCGTAATATTTATCACCATAATTTGAAGGCGTATAACCGTTAAAATTCGTTTTATCGTCTAAAATTTTTGTAACAGTGTATACTAGGTCGCTTTCAATAGCTGGCGCATACACAGCAATCGGCTTAATTGTTGAGCCAACTTGTCTTTTTTCAATTATGTCTGAACATACAAATGCCTCAATATCGTTATTCTTGTTTAATAATACTGCAGAATATCTATCTTTTATAGCTAGTGTTTTTTCTTCTAATTTTTTTTGAAGGTGGGGAACTAAGCTTGTTTTAACAACTATTTTATCAGTGTAATAGGGGGTGTCTTCTAGTATCTCATTTAAATCGTTTTTAATTAAATCCATGTGAGAATACCCGTCGTTGCAAATGTTGATTTCGCAAGGTAATTTCACATTGTTTTCATACTGATTATGTGTGATATAATTTTGTTCAAGCATCTCCTTAAGTATAGCGTTTTTTCTTTCCAAACACTTTGTTTGATTTTTGATTGGAGAATAAATAGAGGGCGCCTTTATAACTGATGCTAAAATTGCACCTTCATTAATAGTTAAATCGTTCGGCGTTTTAGAAAAGAAATATTTTGACGCTTCACTTATACCATATTTTCCAGAGCCAAAATAGATTGTGTTAAGATATTTTTCCAGTATTTCCTCTTTAGAATATTTTTTCTCAAGGTCTAGCGAGAGCTTAATTTCGGACACTTTTCTTCTTAAAGTTTTCTCGTTTGATAGGTGAGTGTTTTTTATAAGTTGCTGAGAAATTGTTGATGCGCCTTCCTTAAATGAAAATGTTGCAACATTCTTTGCGGTGGCTCTAAGAAGTCCTTTAACATCAACGCCGTGATGCTTGTAAAACCGTTTATCCTCAATTGCAATAAACGCATTTTTAACGTGTGAAGGAATATTGTTTTCTTCAACAACCTCAACTCCAGCGACTTCTTCTTGTATAATTTCACCGTTAGCATATAAAAAGGTGATACGCTTATCGACGTTTACAAGTTTCCCCTCGTCAAGCGTCTCGCCACTACAAAGCGTGGTGCAATAAATTAAAAAACCAACGATAATTATTAAAAAGGAAAGGAAAATAAACAAAAATATCTTTAAAGTTTTCTTCATAAAACCTAGTATGTAAAATTACTTTATCTATTATTCTCTATAAATTTGACAAAGTTGTTAATATAAGTTATTATATAAAATATGGAAAAAATAAAGAAATACAAAATCGTAACCTATGGTTGCCAAATGAATCTGCACGAATCGGAGAAAATTGCCGGTATTTTATCTAAGTTGTCCTACGTAAAAACTGAAAACGATGAAGAAGCAGATGTTATTGTTTTCAACACTTGTTGTATAAGAGAAAACGCTGAAAATCACGCAGAAGGCAATATTGGTGCGCTTAAAAAACTAAAAAAAGCCAATAAAAATCTTATCATTGCCGTTGGTGGTTGTATGACCCAGCAAAATGGTTTTGCAGAGAAATTTCACAAATCTTTTCCCTTTGTAGATATAATTTTTGGCACGCATAATCTTGATGATTTTGAAAATCTTCTATTAAGAAAACAAGCCTCAAAAAAATCTATTATCGACGTTTGGGAAAAGGAAGGAAAAATCGTTGAACGCACACCTAAATTTAGAACAAGTTTCCCAAATGCTTGGGTTAACATCACTTACGGTTGCAACAATTTCTGCTCATACTGTATCGTTCCTTATGTTAGAGGAAGAGAACGCAGTAGGAAAGAGGAGGATATCGTTGCAGAGTGCAAGGAATTAATTAAAGAGGGATACAAGGAAATCACCCTTTTAGGACAAAACGTTAACTCATACGGAAAAGATTTAGAGGGCGTAAATTTTGCCTCGTTAATATCTAAAATTTCTGCTCTTGGAGGCGATTTTCGTCTCGCATTTATGACAAATCACCCCAAGGATTTTAATGAAGATTTAATAAGGACACTAGCTGAGAGCAAAAAGGTGTGCAAAAAGGTGCATTTGCCTGTTCAAGCAGGTTCAAATAGAATCTTAAAGCTTATGAATAGAAAATACACGAGGGAAGATTACTTAGAAAAGGTTGAACTCTTAAGGAGATACATTCCTGACGTTGCAATTACTACAGATATCATGGTTGGCTTCCCAACAGAGACGGAAGAGGACTTTAACGACACTTTAGATTTAGCAAAAAAAGTTGGTTTTTCAGGTGCATTCACGTTTGTTTATTCGCCTAGAGAGGGCACTCCTGCCGCTAAAATGGATGGACAAATTAAAGAGAGCGTTTCAAAAAAGCGCATAACCACCCTTATTAACTATCAAAACGAATTTAATCGTGAGGAGTCAAAAAAATACCTTGGCAAAACAGTGGAAATTTTGTGCGAAGCTTTTGATGAAAAGCGTGGCAAATATTTAGGAAGAGATACTTATGGCAGAATGGCTTATTTTGATAGCGATGTAGGACTTATTGGCAAATTTGTTAAAGTTAATATTACCGAAACGGGTGGAATGTCACTACTTGGCAAAGTAGTAGAAGTGGTCGAGGAGAGATAAAAATGGGTCTTTCACCAATGATGGAGCATTATCTAAAACTTAAAGAACAGCATAAAGATTGCATAATTTTTTATAGGTTAGGCGATTTTTACGAGATGTTTTTTGACGATGCAATTAAGGCTTCGTCTCTTTTAGAGTTGACATTAACAGGTCGTGATTGCGGACTTAAGGAGCGTGCACCAATGTGTGGCATTCCTTACCACGCCGCAGACATGTATATAGACAAGCTTGTTTCAATGGGGGAAAAGGTTGCAATCTGCGAACAACTTTCTGCCCCAAACAAAAAAGAACTTGTAAAAAGAGACGTAATAAGAATAATCACTGCAGGCACCGTTACCAACAGCGATTATATGGACGATAAGAAAAATAATTTTATAGCAAGCGTGTATTCCGATGGAAAAAATTATGCTTTATCTTGGGCTGATATCACCACGGGCGAATTCTTTGTTAAAGACTTAAGCAGTAGTCTTGATGAACTTTTTAATTTACTTGTCAAAATTAATCCTGCCGAGATAATTGCAAGTATTGAAGCTTTTAATATTCTAACAAATTCACCACTTGTCACCAAAAAAGTTCTACCGTATCCACAATGCTTTGCAGAAAGTGAGTTTAGCTTTTTTTCAGCAGAAAACACCCTAAAAAACCAATTAAAACTATCTTCCCTTTCATCGCTTGCGCTTGAGTCAAATTCACCTGTCTGCGCATCTGGTGGACTTGTTTCATACTTAAAAGAAACCCAAAAAATCGCACTAGAAAACATAAATTCTCTAGTTAACGAAAATGAGAAAAAATGTCTAATGCTTGACTTTAACGCTGTTAGAAATTTAGAGCTTTTAAGGACGAATAGAGACGGCAAAAAGCACGGAACGCTATTGTGGCTTTTGGATAAAACTAAAACAAGTATGGGTGCCAGAAAGCTTCAGAGTTGGATTTTATCCCCACTTATTAATAGGGAGGAAATCGAATATCGACTTTCTGCTGTTTCAGACCTATACAACGACACTTTAATAAGGCAAAGCCTTTCAGAGCTTTTAGCCGTCGTTAAAGACGTTGGTAGACTTTCTGGAAAAATTTCTAACGGCAACCTTGTTCCAATTGATTGCATTGCACTTTGTAGGTCGCTTGAAATACTTCCAACGCTCAAATTTAGGCTTTCAGGCTTAAAGTCAAAATACATAAACGACTTAGCAGATTCCTTTCCTGATTTTTCAGACGTAGTTAAACTTCTTCAAAACGCAATCTATGACGAAAACGAAGAAAGAGGGGAAAAAATTGGAGACGCTCAAAAGAAAAATAAAAAAGCTAGGATAATTAAAAGTGGTTACAACAAGGAGTTAGACGAATATCGTTATTTATGCGAACACGGCAAAAACGCCATCGCAATGCTTCAAACAAAAGAGCGTGAACGCACGGGGATTAAAAATCTTAAAATCTCCTACAATAGAGTTTTCGGCTACAATATCGAGATAACAAATTCTTTCCTCGATAAAGTTCCGTTTGATTATATAAGACGTCAAACACTAGTAGGTGCCGAAAGATTTATAACCGACGAATTAAAAGAGCTAGAAGCAAAGCTTTTAGGTGCAGAAGAATCAGCTGAAAACCTAGAAAATTCAATATTTAACGAAATTAAAAAGACCCTTTCAAAAAGGATTGCCGATATTCAAAAAACCTCCAATTCACTTGCTGAATTAGACGTGCTCGTTTGTTTTGCCACCGTAGCGAGGGAACGTGCTTACGTTAAACCTCAAATTAAAAATTTGGGGGAATCTTATGAGATTATAGACGGAAGACACCCTGTTGTTGAAGCCGTTTCAAAGGGGCGATTTATTTCCAACAACGTAAAATTAGATAAAGATGAAAATCGTACGCTTATAATAACGGGACCAAATATGGCTGGTAAAAGCACGTATAT
>JAZUCS010000018.1:0-2290 GCA_045639245.1 Christensenellaceae bacterium | reverse complement strand
GTTAAAAGCAGTAGCAAAAAAATTAGCTAAGCTTGTAAAAAAATATTCAATACGTTTTTTTGATATTGCTAATAAATTCTGCAAAAAGGTTATTCCCCTTGTTTTAAATAGCTTTGTAAGATATCTTAAAAGATCGCCACGCGTTTTAGCGGCAATTATAACCGTTCTTTTGGTAATTTCTTGCACCGTTTCTGTTGCAGTTGCAACCGGCGCTACTTCTGCATATGCCGTTACTTATAACGGTACCGTAATCGCAATGGTTAAAGAGCCTTCAGTTGTTGCTGAAGCCGAGATTTTTGCAGCAAATAAGCTTAATAATCCTGATTGCAACTCTCATTTAATTAAAACTGAACTTGCACCAACCTTTGTTGGTGAGTCAAATCTAGTTTCATCAAATGAACTTGCAGATTCTATTATTAACCATTCAGAAAATATAGTTTCAACAAACATTCTTAGTGTTGATGGTAATGTTTCTGCTTTTGGTTCTACTGAAGAAGAAATTAAAAATAAGCTTAACGACTATCTTTTAAATTATAAACAGCAAAACGGCATTGATAATGTAGAGTTTTCTAGCGAAGTAAGCATTAAAAAGGTTTACATTACTAAATCTGAATATTTAAAGCTTTTATCTGTAGATAATTATTTAAGTTCTTCAAACAACAAGCTTTCAATTGGTTCTGTAACTACTGTAACAGAACAAGAAAATATAGCTTTTAAAACTATTGAAAAAGAAAATGCAAATCTTTCTGTTGGAACAAGACAGATAGTTGAAGCAGGTAAAAAAGGTGTTAAAGAAGTTACCTATAAGGTTTACAGTGTTGATGGTGAGGAAATAAAAAGAACTGAAATTAGTAGTAAGGTTTTGGCAAATCCATCAGCTGAGAAGGTTCAAGTTGGCACAAAGCGTGTTATTGCGGCTGATAAAGGCGGAGATACAGAAATGCTTTGGCCTGTAAAACGTGTAGAACGTTCATACGTAAGTTCTTATGTAGGAGATGGACGCGGTCACAAGGGAATGGATATCGTTGCTCCTGCAGGCACCCCTATTTATGCAGCTTCTGCAGGTACCGTAACCTATTCCGGATGGGATACATCAGGCTATGGTTATAAAATTATTATTAAGCATTCGGAAACTTATGAAACACTTTATGCACACTGTAGTGCTCTTTATGTAAAAAAAGGTGACGTAGTAGCAAGAGGAGAAACTATAGGCACAGTTGGATCAACAGGTCGTTCAACAGGTAAACATCTTCATTTTGAGGTTCGCAAAAACGGCAGATTTACCGATCCTTCCGCTTACATTGGTAGAAAGTAATAATTTTTAACGGTTGTCTAAAAAGGCAACCGTTTTTTTATTCATAATCTTCGATTATTGAAATAATTTCATTTAAATCATTAGATTCTATACCGTTTTTAATTCTTTTAATATCTCGTTCGGGTAGGGAGTCGAGTTTAATATCAAGTATTTCGATGGGGGAACTTTCTTTTTGACTAAATATTGCAAGATTACCATTATATTCACCTAAAAAATATTTTTGTTCTTTTGGTGTTTTTTCTTCGGCGTAGGCGGGTTCTAAAAAAAACGTAAAAATCATACTGCTTATGGCAAATGCAAAAGCTATGCAAAGAATAATTGTTTTAATGCTCTTTTTCATAAAATCACCCCAATATTAAGTATAGTATTAACAAAAAAACACTTTTTATTTTAAAAAGTTACATTTGGTTAAAAAATTGTAACTCGCTTTTTTGAGATAAATATGATAGAATGTAAATGCTGTACTATGGGTTAGTTTGCAGATAATAAATTTTATTATGTATTTTTAAGGAGGAGTATAAGTTATGAAGGATGAATACCAAAGTCCGTTTTTTAGTGATGATGATATCTCGTCTTCTTCGTCAACAAACTCTGACGATCTTTTCAGTAATGAAAATCAAATTGATCTTAACAGTTTTGTTAATTTAAGTGATGAGGCAGAAGAAAACACAGGCAATATAAAAAAGAAACATCAAAAGTCTAAAACTACAAAGCAAAAGCTGTTAAAAACCATTTTATCCATCGCCTTAATATTTGTTATAACAATGTGTCTTGTGGCAGGAAGCTTTTTGATTTACGTATTCGGATTTATTGATGATGACCTAGGTGTTAATCTTTTTGATATGGATCAATCTTACACAACCACAATTTACGTTAAGGACTCCAAAACAAACGAGTATACTGAATATCAGCGTTTGCATGGTGGTGTTAATCGTATATGGATTGAGTATGATAAAGAAAAAGCCGAAGCAAATC
>JAZUCS010000017.1:0-79632 GCA_045639245.1 Christensenellaceae bacterium | reverse complement strand
CAAAGACCCGTTTACGGGTAGCAAGTAAAAGGTGCAGGACTGGCAGGTCGTATAAATACGCACTTGTGCGTAAGCCAGAATAGTTTAGGGCTAATTGCCCGAAAAAGAAAAACCACCAGCTAGGCTGGTGGATATTTATTTTTTGCTTTGCAAAAACACACGACTTTGCTCGCAAAGTATAGTGTGCTACACCTTATAGAAATTATCCGCAAAAGAAATAACAGATTATAATTAAAAACTTACCAGTTTTTTGCTATATCTACAGATTTACTCCACACACTAATAAAAGGGTAAGAATGGTCATCTACTCTAAAAAATACCCACTGTTCATTTTCATCATCAAAATGGTGATAACCGTTTTTAACGAATACTTCGATTTTTATACCATTATCCAAAACAATTTCAACATCGTATAAAGGTGTAACACTTGCCGAAATTACAACACCACCTTCAATCTTATCGCGGTATTTTTTTACAAAATACGATTCGTCGTTATTCTCATCATTTTTTCTATCCCAATTTTGATAATCAAGAGTCGTTACAAGGATATCATTATCTTTTATAATTCTTGTTAAGCCTAATGTGTGAAAAGCATAGTCCTCAAAAGAAAACATCATCATTTCACAAGCAAGGGACAAGTTTTCTAATTTTTTTCCAACGATTACTTGAAGATATTCATTCAAGGTAGACTGATAGGACATATTTTCTCCACAACTTTTTATATATTATCAAATCTATTATATCAAATAAAAAATTAAAAATCAAGTTGTTGTATGTGGATAAAAGAAAACTCGACTTTTCACAAGTCGAGTTTTATAAAATCTTAAATTAAAATTCCCTTATAGGAACTCACTAAAGCCGTCCTTTTTTGTTTGCAAATCGATAATTATTTGCCTAACCTTAAGTTCGTAGTCTGCTCCATTTCACTACGCAGGGTTAGTCCATTGTTGATTATATTTTTTTTGTTTACAAAAGTCCTATAAAAATAAATCAGTTGCAAATTTAACCGCATTTTTTACAAGCAGTTAGCCCTTGCTTTAACGCTTTATCTTTTGTTGTTAGAGTAGCATTTTTGCCAGCACAACTTTTTGAATAATGATATCGTTTGCCTGTTGGCGTTATATATACGTTAATATTAGTGCTTGATGGCTGGCTAGGTGTTGTAGGTGTACTCGGAGTATTTGGTGTGCTCGGTTCAATTGGTTCTTGTGTTTTTTTACACCAGATACATTTCCCATTTTCATAAAAATGGTCTACAACTTTGCCATATTCATATTTATTATTACCCTTATTCCCACATTCACAAGAATAAAAATATTTTGCTTTTTTTAAGCAGGTTGCATCATTTGATTTGTAGTTTTCAGTGGTAACTTTTTTATTATAAACACAAACGTGTGTTGTTGGTGGATATTCGTTGTTATTGACTTCGTAATTACAGCCTAAGCAATATGTGAAAACTGTAACCACAGCTAGAAGTAAAGACAAAGTTTTTAAGATAGCCCTTCTCATATATTTTCTCCTATAAAAAAAGTGCGCCAACCGAAGTCGACGCACAAAAACGCAGACTCCGATAGTCGCCAAACTAACTTTACGCAAAATGGTGTAACCACAATAGCACAAGTAGAATCTGCATTTTATCAAATTCAATAATACTATTGTGGTAAAAATAGGATATAATTATTCCTATAAACAAGAAAATTACACCAATATTTGCATTTATTTAGTTAGTTTGGCAAAATTATTATAGCATAAAGAAAAATTTTTATCAAGTAGTTTTTGTGGTTAAAAGAAAACTCGACTTTTCATAAGTCGAGTTTTACAAATTATTTAATTTAAATCCTTATGAGAAGAGCGGTAAGCCGTCCTTTTTTATTTGCAATAAGGATATTAATTTTTAGTATGCTAGCATTTATTCTGGGTAGATAAATCTTTTATAATTTATTAAATCATCTTTATATTTTTTTATATATTCTTTAGCGAGAGATAGGTTTTGTTCGGAATAATTTCCACACTCAATAGGTGTTGCACCGGGAATTTGACCTTCAAAATTTATAACGAAGTCGCAAAACGCTAAAGCGTAAGGGAAAATGGCTTCAGCCGACCACTCGTTAAATAAAACTAGATAAAAACCCGTTCTGCAACCCATAGGTCCAAAATAAACTACTTGTTCTTTTATTTGGCTATTTCTAAAAAAAGTTGCGCCTAAATGTTCTATGGTATGCATTGCGCCTATATCCATAGGGGTTTCTCTATTGGGAGCAGTTAAACGCAAATCGAAGGTGGTTGCCGTTTGTCCGTTACAAACGTCTTTTCTACTTAAGTATAGTCCTGAATAAAGATTAAGGTGATTTATTTTAAAACTTTCTATTTTTTCCATTTTGACCCAGCCACTTTATTTAATACTGTTTAATTATACCACATATTAACTTGATTTGCAAATAACAATAATTAAAAACAAAAACCAACCTTCTTTTGGTTGGCTTTTGTTTAACTTTTAGTAAATGCTATATAATGGTTTGGTATTTTACCATATTTACCAGAATAAGTTGTAGTTTGTACGCGTAGCTCACCATTTATAAGATATAAATAGCCTACGTTGATGGTTTTAACCTCGTTTATTTTTATCAAGATTTTTGTGCTTGGCGTTATTTCTGTACCTTTTATAACACAATTGCTCTTTACGGTTCTATTGCCATATATGACGTCTATGGTATAGTTTTTATGAATTATTATTTTTATGTTTCCACTTTGTGGAAGAATTTCCGTATCATAGTTAAAGGGCAATGATCTGTCGTAATACCATTTGAAATAATAACCGTTAAGAACGTACTCTTCTTCATACGATAAAACGTTATTTACTTTATCTTCTGTAAAATCGCTTCCCCAGTAAATTGTGTAATACATTTTACAAATATAATAATCAAAATCATGATAACCTGTTTTAAACGAATCAATCATAGTTACGTTTGATTTTGCTCTTTCACTTAAGCTTTTTCCTCCATCACTATTATTAATTACAAACGTTTTACCAAAAATAGAAGGTGCTTCTAGTACTACTATTAAATATATATCGGTTGCAAACCAATTTCCTTTATAATTTTTTTCGTTGCTTTTTTCAGTAATTTTTAATTCAACTGTTCCGTCTGAATGTAAATTAATATTTGCAAAAGTATCGATAAGTTTATTTTGATGTTCTTCTTCTACCAATAAACTCCATCTAATAGGCAAGTATTTTGCCATATCGAATTTTCCCAGATATTCAACTGATTTTTTCGCCTTTACGTATTTTGCATTAAATTCACCACCATTAAAATTTAACGTGTTTTCTTTATTTAAAAGTTTAAAATATCTATCAACGTTGCCGATGTGCGAAACTAGTTTTATGGCATTAAATCCATATTCTTCTTGTTTAAGTCTTTCAACTGTTATAAATTCAGAAGGCATTCCGTAATTGTCAAGAAGGATTGTATATTCATTACCATATACTGAAATATACATCAATTCATAACAATTACTTCTGTCGCTCACGTAAAACGTTTCGCCATTATCGTTAACAATTATATACGATTCTATCGAAGAGGAGTTGGGATTGTTTTTATCAAAGCATTTCCAAATTCCTTGCTCCATAGTACTGTTTTTGATTATTTCAACGTCTATCGAAATGGTGTTGCCAAGAAAGTTTCCTATTATAGTCGCACCGCCTTCACGAAAAACCACTTTGATTTCTGTTGTTTCTGCGTACTCTTCATTCTGATTAATTTCATCAAACGTTTCTTGCGTGGAATAAGTACTTGTCGCTATATCTATCGCACTGTTATTGTTTGCTATTTTGGTAGCGTTAAAATTAAACTCTTTTTTAGTATTGTTAATAGGCTCTAACTTATATGGAACAGAATTTATTGACAAAATGGCGCTAGAGTTATTTGCAAAAGAAAAAAATGTGTTTTCTTCTTCGCTAGCATAAATACCTTTGTATGATTCGTATACGGATTTTAACATATCGAATTTTGGTAGTGGTAAAAGGTTGGAATATACAGTTAAAAAAACAAGCAAAAAGCTTATAACGCAAGTAAGTGTGAGTTTTTTTATTTTCTTTTTCTTCTTGCATGAATTTACTTTTTTTAGAACGTCATTCGTAAATTGATGTATATCCTTCATACCCATTCATCCTCCTTTAAAGTATTTTTCAGTTCCATTTTTGCTCGATTTACAATGTTATAAACATATTTTTTGTTCTTTCTAACTATTTTTGATATTTCTTCTATTGTGAAATCATTATAGTACCTTAAATATATAATTAATCGATATTCTTTTTTGAGTTTTGAAATTGCTTTGCAAAGTTTTTCTTTTTTTTCTATTTCAAAAAGCTCTTCATTTAACGGCGCTTGATAGTTTTTGCAAAATTCTTCTTCTTTTTTCTTTCGTCTTATGTAATCTAACGCTAAATTTTTTGCTATTTGATAGATATATGTTTTAAAATGTTTTTCATTTTTTAGCTTAGGCTTCTTTAAGATAATTTTAACAAACGTATCACTCACTATGTCTTCCGCTTGATTTATATCATTTAAATAACAATTTACAAATAGTATGAGTTCTTCACGAAAGCGAAGGACAACTTCTTTAACAGCAAAGTCTTCTCCACAAAAAAACAATTTATATAATTGCTTATCAAGTTCCTTCATTTTTTCTCCTTTATAAACTCTTTCTATTTATTAGACGTTTTCAAGTTTGTTTTTACTCACTTTTTATAGTTATATTTTACAAAATATTATTAAAATAATCTAAAACAAAAACCAACCGTTTTGGTTGGATTTTGTTTTTTGTGTTTGGCAACCGAAATGAATGATACATTATTTTAATCCATCAAAACTCAAGCGAGTTTTCCGTGCCATTTCTTCAATATACTTATCTATGATTCTGTATCGAAAATAATTTGCTTGACGCTCGCTTGTAGCGTTGTTTTGTTCCAATTTAAGCGTCCACTGATAATAATGTGTAATCTCATGAACCAAAGAAGATAGGATTTGCTCATATATTTCTTCTCTTGTGTATTCGGAAAGCAACTTTTCTTCAATTGAGGCTGCGATACGAATCATTGGCGTTCTCTTTAGGAACCATCTAAAACTGCCGTAAGCTAAATTTCCATTTATCAAGCGTATTTTTTCGCATTAATTACGTGCACATTAATATGGATGGGGAATATGTAATTCAATCGTAACCATTTTGTGAAAGCAATAAAAATTGTTCTCAATTCTGGCTCTATACCGTTTTGAAAATGGAGTGATATACCAAGGCTTTTGCATTCACTTTTTCTTTTTTCAAATTTTTGCCAAAGATTCATGTTTGATACCACCTTTCTATGATTAGTATAGCATAAAATATCGAGCATGTAAATAATTTCTCTAAAAGCACCATCTTGCTTTCGCTTTATTATTGGTATGGAAATGCGAGTACTTTTGCTAAATTGCTTGCTTCAAATCCTTGCATACCCACAAGCAAATAAAAAAAGCCAAGCATTTTGCTCGACTTTTTTATTTGCCTAAGAACGACCAAAAGGTGCGTAAAGTGGGGGAAGAACGACTAAAAGTACACCAGAAAGCTGCGCGATAAATTAGAGTTTATACGTTTATACCAAAAAACTCCTTGTTTTTGCTAATTTTTGTCTGGATAATTTCAGCTAATGCTTTCATATATTTTTTCTTACTGTACCAAAAGAATGGATTTTTAAGACCAAATATCCATCTTTGATGTTTTTCCAATATTGCGTTATTATCCCAAACATTCAACTGTCTTTGTTTTAAATCAGGGTAAGTAGTTGAAAAAACATCAGAAAAATAAAAATATATATCATCTCTTTGCAACAATTCAGATATTGTAAAGCAGCCACAATCATTATAAAAACTATAAGTTTTTGTTACCCAATTACCAAATGGAGTGCTCTTGAATGTTTGCTCTGCGAATTTCAAATTATATTTCTCTACCAAAAACATTAACTCTTTAACAGCATATTGCATAGTGTTTTCCTTCCTCCAAAACACTTTGACATTTGAATTTAATCAAATTTCTATTTATCGGTGAGTTTATTATATCACACTATCGTAAATGAGTCAAGGCATAGCCTTGGATAAACAAAAAGGAACTTTTGGTAGACAAAAGTTCTCTTTTTGTTGGCAGGGGCAGAAGGATTTGAACCTCCGAATGACGGAGTCAGAGTCCGTAGCCTTACCGCTTGGCGATGCCCCTATTTAAATTGCTATATTATTCTAACAAATAGTAAAAGAATTTACAAGTATTTTTTACTATTTTTGTAAAAAAATTAAAATTTACTATTTATACTTACAAGCGATACGTTAAGATTTATTTTTACTATTTATCGTTTGCGTTTAAACATAAATTATGTTAAAATAATTAAAAAAATTATTATTCGTTTTTCGGTGTTTTATGAAAAAACAAGCAAAACTCAACGTAATAGGTCAGCTTTTAATATTCTCCGCAACCATTGTTTGGGGCACTTCTTTTTTCATTTTAAAAGAAACTATTTCAGAATATCCACCCATGTACGTTATCGGGCTTAGATTTCTACTTGCTTCTCTAATTATCGGGTTAATTTTTATAAAAAGAATAATTAAAATTAATAAAGGTGCATTAAAAAGGGGGCTGATTGTTGGTGTTTGTGTTGCTGCAGCATATCTTACGCAAACTTACGGTTTGGCAAAAACTTCACCCGGCACTAATGCCTTTTTAACTTCGCTATACTGCGTGTTTTGTCCATTTATTTTTTGGATTTTTTACAAATTAAAACCAAAGTCATATAACATTATTTCTATGGGGCTATGCGTTTTAGGATTATCTCTTATTGCCTTTTCTAATGGTAAAGAAAGTGGTAATGAATTTATAGGCTGTTTTTTAACGGTAACTAGTGCAATATTCTTTTCGTTACAAATCGTTTTTAATGATAGGTTTCAAGAAAATAACGACGATACTTTTCAGCTTCTTTTTATTCAACTCTTAACCGTTGGTGTAATATTGCTTGCCGTTTCTTTTATTTTTGAACTTCCCGTTCATGGGGTGGAAAAGTACGTTTTCAAAAAACAACATTTATTTAACGTTTTGTATTTAACCTTTGCATGTACGGTATATGCGCAATTTGCTCAGATTCTTGGGCAAAAGTACGCTCATGCTGGGCAGGCGACTATTATTTTAAGTTTAGAATCTGTTTTTGGGGCACTTTTTTCCATTTTGTTTGGAAGAGAAAAGTTAACGCTTATACTTTTACTTGGATTTATAGTGATATTCACTTCAGTGCTTATTACTGAACTAAAGGTGGATTTTAGAAAACTCTTGTTGAAAAAAACTGATGAAAAAGAAAACGTGAAAGAAAAAACATAATATGGTAATGTTTAATTAATTTTAGGAAAAATGTTTTTTAGATATTTAAGATATTGCGATAAATTTGACAATGATTTATTCATTGGTGTATAATTTAAAAAATTTGACGAAAGAGCGTAAGGGTGGAGATAGAATATGGAGAAGGATATTAGGACAAAAATAAGAGTTTTAGAAACAAAAAAAATGACGGCTCAGTTAAACGCCGATAAACAAGAAAAGGTATTAAAGCTTTATCCCAAATTACCTAGCATTTTCTTTTTGATTGTTTTTTTAGGCTTTTTTATCTGGGGCTTTATTGATTCTTGGACAAATGAGAAAGTTGTAGTTGTCAAAGAAGGGGTTCAGAGCATAGAAAAAGTTGTTTACGGCATATGGGGTATGCCTACACGGTTTAACGTGTGTTCAACGTGGGCGCTTCTTGGTGCTTGCATAGGCGTAGTGGTTTTTCTTGTATTAAAGGTTATAGTTTCGATTAGGATCGTTACGGTAGAATATTTAAAAATACTTTCTCTTGATAGACAAATTGAAGAAAAGAAAAATTTACTAAAAAAACTTCCTCCAAATCCCGATAATTAATAATGGTTTAAAATGACTGCATTGATATGCAGTCTTTTTAATTATACGTTATTGTGTTTATTGACAACAAGAGAAAAAAATAGTATAATTATTATTAACCAACAAGGAAAAAAGGAGGCAACAATGAGAGAGATTTTTGAAAAAGAAATTAGCGAACAGGTGGAAAAATTATTTATTTCTGCTTGTGATAATATTCCTGAAAACGTGCTTTTTTGTTTAAAAAAAGCTGAACAAACGGAGCAATCAGAATTAGGCAAGGAAATTATTAGAAGAATTATCGAAAATGATGAATTAGCTCGTGAAAAACATTTACCTATTTGTCAAGATACAGGTGTGGCAGTTGTTTTTGCTGAAATAGGTTACGACGTTCATATTAATGGCGATTTATATAGGGCTATTAATACTGGTGTAGCAGCTGCTTACACTAAAGGGTATTTGAGAAAATCTGTAGTTAAGCATCCTTTAGATAGAGTTAACACTAAAAATAATACTCCTGCGATCGTACACGTAACGATGGTTCCGGGTGATAAAATTAAGCTTGACGTTGCACCAAAAGGTGGCGGAAGTGAAAATATGAGCGTGGTTAAAATGCTTATTCCTGCAGATGGGGTAGATGGTATTAAAAAGGTTGTTTTAGACGTTGTTACGGCTGGTGGTGGTAAGCCTTGTCCCCCCATTATTGTTGGCGTAGGTGTTGGTGGAAATTTTGAAAAGTGTGCTTTACTTGCTAAACAAGCATTAATGCGTGAAATTGACGATATTAATACCGATCCTATTTTAGATAAATTAGAAAAAGAACTTCTTAAAGAAATTAACGATACAGGCGTTGGTCCTATGGGGCTAGGAGGAACGACTACTTGTCTTGCTGTTAAAGTAAACGCTCATCCTTGCCATATAGCAAGCTTGCCGGTGGCTGTTAATATTCAGTGTCACGCTTCAAGGCATAAATCGGTTATAATTTAGTGGGAGGGAAATATGGAAAAAATTAAAAAACTACAGCTTCCCCTTTCTGAAGAAGCTATCAAACAATTAAAAGCAGGGGATAAGGTGGAAATCTCTGGCGTAATTTATACAGGTCGTGATGCTGCGCACAAGAGATTGGTTGAACTTTTAGAAAATAACAAACCACTACCTATTGACGTTAAAGGCGGTGCAATTTATTACGTTGGGCCTACTCCTGCAAAACCTGGTAGAGCAATAGGCTCGGCAGGTCCTACTTCGAGTTATCGTATGGATCCTTATTCTGAAGCATTATTACAGCAAGGACTAAAACTTATGATTGGTAAAGGGCCAAGAAGTGAAGCTTATAGGCAAAGCCTTGTAACCTACGGAGCAGTTTATCTTTCTGCAATCGGTGGGGCGGCAGCTTCAATATCTGAAACCATAAAGAAGTGCGATCTCGTTTGTTATGAAGATTTAGGTGCAGAAGCAATTTATCGCTTAGAAGTTGAAGATTTCTTTGCTATAGTTACATACGACGCTTATGGAAATGATTTATTTAAAGACGGTATTGAAAAATACAAAAAATAAAAGTGTATAAATAAACGTTTATCTTATAAAAAAACACGCAGTGTATGGGCGTGTCCCATAGGGATTTTTTAAGACATTATAAAAGAGTAGCAAAATTTTGCTACTCTTTACTTTTTTTGCTTCGCAAAACACACGACTTTGCTTGCAAAGTATAGTGTGCTACAATTTAATTACTTAATAGTTGAGAAAAAATCAGATTCTTTTATGATTTTTACATGACAACCTTTTTCGTTAAACTCTATTGCTTTTTTTACTTTTGTTCCGTATGTTCCATTAGAATATGCTTGGCACTCACAATTTCCAATCATTAAAATATCAGTAGATTTTTTAATAGATGAGTCTATAATGCCACCTTTTGAAATAATATATTTCTCAACGTCAGATTTTTGACCATAAGCAAAGTTCCCACTTAAACAAACGTGTTTTCCGTCTACCGAATTAATTTCTTCTTTCAAGCAATCAACAGGGTTTAACATTTCATTTATCATATCGGTTATATACTCTGCTTCTTCTCTTGTGATTATAGAATCTTCAAGAACTTTATCTAACACTTCCATTGCCTTATTAAAAGGAAAATGGTCTGAAAGATAAATATTATCATATAACCATTGACGTAAATTTTTACACTCACTTTCAGTTATTTGCCCGTCAACAGTAATTCCTCTTAAAATACCGTCCAAAATTTGAGTTGCTAATGTAATCGGCGAAGTTGATACAACATCTAAATATGCTTTTACTACACCTTGTAACTCAACAATCTCTTCAATAGTTATAGTTCCGTCTGCGATAATTTTATTTAACACGGAAATAATATCTGCAATATCCTTTTGACTATCATAAATAGCAAAATCTTTTTTCCAATTTTTAATGAAGTCAAACTCTTCTGATGATATTTCATTATCAATAGAAAAACCACGAATAACACCGTAAAATTCGCTAATAGCCTTTCTTATAACAGGACTTGCTACAAATTGAGAAAATTCCTTCTCTACGCAAGGATTGTACTTTTTAATTTTTATATCTTCAACATTGATAGCATATTCTTCTATAATAGCCTTGAATAAATCAGCACAAGCACAAGCATCATCAAAGGCATTATGTTCCGAGTCAATATCAACACCGAAATACTCGCATAATGTAGACATACTGTAATCTGCAACAGCATAAGAAGGAACATATTGACGAGCCAAATCTAATGTACAAATATAATACAACTCAGGAATATCAAGATTATAACGTTTTAATGCTTTAACCAATGCGTCCAAGTCTGCTCCAGCAACGTTATGCCCAATAATTACTGCGTTTGTAAAATACTTTTCTATTTCTTTCCAAACAGTTGGAAATGCAGGCTCATTTTTTACGGTATCTTTGGTGATTCCGTGAATTTTGATACAAAAATCATCAAAACCATCTTCGGGGTTGATATAAATATCTCTTTCAGGATAATAAGGCTCTCCATCTAAAAAATTTTCACACATTATACCAATTTGACAAATAGATTTATTTTTATTATTTGCATATTCCACGTCAAAATAAGTCACCTTTTCCATTGTAAAAACTCCTAAAATTTGAAAGTATTTATATTATATCAAAAAAACTAAAATAATTCAAGTTGTTTTATGTGGGCAAAAGAAAACTCGACTTATGAAAAGTCGAGTTTAATAAATTGTTTAGTTAAAATCCCTATGGGAAGAGCGGTTAATGCGTGTTTTTATGTTTATTTATTTTTTTCTTAAATGCTTTAATACGAATATAAATATTATAACTAATTGTGCGGGAATGCCTATTAGGAAAATTTGCCATAAGTTGGTCGATATACTAGTTAGCGTATTTAGTAGAGTTAAAAACACGCCTAGTAGAATGGACCATACCAAAAATGAAATACTAATGGAATTTAATACATCCAATTTCCACATAGAGGAAAAGATTATTAAGATTATGGCGTTAACAGGAACAGCATAAATGTAAGTAAGCCACTTGGCATCAAAAGAAATTTCTAATATTGATAATATTGTGTGGCAAAGAACGGCACAAATCCAAACGACACCCAAAGAAAAAAGGAGAGTAAAGATTCTTTTTTTGCCAAGATTTTTTATAACGTTAGGGCGAATATTTTTATTTTCCGAAATTAGTTTGTCTATAGTTATACCATAAAAGTCTGCAATTTGTTTTAATACGGTAAGATCGGGCACGGAATCGCCCCTTTCCCATTTAGAAACAGCTTTATCTGAGTAATTAAGTTTTTCTGCTAATTCTACTTGCGTTAAACCGAAAGCTTTTCTGCACGCAGTAAGATTTTTTGCGAGATTCTGTTTTATATCCATAACTATATATGATTTTATCATAAAATTGTCAAAAAAGCAACGTTTCTACCGATGGTAGAGTTAAAAAATTTTTCTCTACTACCTAAAAACAAAGTGTAGATTATTATTTTTTAAAGTAGGTTGAGTTTTCTAGTTGGATATAATAAAATATTTTTGTAAAAATTAAATTGGTAGGTAATAAAATGAAAATCGCTCTTTCTTGTGAAACGACTGTTGATTTAACTAAAGAACTTTTAAATGAATTTAACGTTAAAACCGTGCCTTTTTCCGTTCTTTTGGGGGACAAAAATTATTTGGACGGGGAAGTTACTTGTGATGAGATTATAGAATTTGTTAATCAAAACAAAATATTGCCTAAAACGGGAGCTATAAATAGATCTCAATACGACGAACATTTTGCAGAGTTATTAAAAGATAATGATGCCATTATACACATTTCACTTTCTTCCAATCTTTCTTCAGCTTATTCTAATGCGGTGATTTCTGCGGAAGGGTTTAAAAATGTTTACGTAATAGATAGTAAATCACTTTCAACGGGTATTGCATTACTTGTGATTTATGCTAGAGAACTAATCGATCGTGGTGAACCTGCAAAACGCGTATACGAAGCTGTTTTAGAAAGAGTGCCTTACGTTCAAGCTAGCTTTGAACTTAAGCGTGTTGATTATCTTTATAAGGGTGGAAGATGTAGTATGCTTTCATATTTAGGAGCAAACATTCTTAAAATTTGTCCTCAAATTATAGTAAAGGAAGGCAAACTTGTTTCTGGTAAAAAGTATAGAGGAAAGTTTAAGCATGTTGTTGAAAGCTATTGTACTGACGTTTTAGAAGAATTTAATAATCCTGATCTAAAACACGCCTTTGTTACTTATACGACTGCAGATGATGAGATTGTTGAGTGTGCTAAAAATATACTTTTAGAGCGTGGATTTGAAAACGTTTACGTTACCCGTGCAGGAGGCACTATTACAAGTCATTGTGGAGAAGGTTGTTTAGGAATACTCTTTATTAATGATGGTGAGCACAACGGGTAAAACAATAGAATAAAAAATAAATATATTCATAAAATTATTCAGAAATAGTTAAAATATTCACTTGACAATGAAAATTTTAAAAAAAGTTTAATTTTTTTATCAAAAAGAAGTGTTAAATGGTTGACACTTCTTTTTTATAGTTATATAATGTGTTCAGAAATTTGAAGAAAGGATGTAAATAAAATGGATAAGAAAAATATAAAAAAAGTTGTACTTGCATATTCAGGTGGTCTTGATACATCTATTATAATTCCTTGGCTTAAGGAAAATTATAACAATTGTGAAGTGGTAGCTGTTGCTGGCAACGTTGGTCAAAGTGATGAGCTAGAAGGATTAAACGAAAAGGCGCTCGCTACAGGTGCTTCGAAATTATACGTTTTAGATCTTACTGATGATTACGTTGATAACTATATAATTCCTTGTGTAAAGGCAGGTGCGCTTTACGAGGAATATCTTCTCGGCACTAGTCACGCTCGTCCTTGTATAGCTAAAGCACTCGTTGATATTGCAATAAAAGAAAATGCAGATGCAATAGTTCACGGCTGTACTGGTAAGGGAAACGACCAAGTTCGTTTTGAACTAGCAATCAAACATTTTGCTCCTGAAATGCCAATAATAGCTCCTTGGAGAGAATGGGATATTAAGTCTAGAGAAGAGGAAATTGAATATGCAGAAGCGCATAATATTCCTTTGAAAATAAATAGAGAAACCAATTATTCAAAAGACAAAAACTTATGGCACTTATCGCACGAAGGTTTAGATTTAGAAGATCCTGGCAATGAACCTATGTACGAAAAAGAAGGTTTCTTAGAGATGGGTGTTTCTCCTATTAAAGCTCCTGATAAACCTACGTACGTTGAAATTGAATTTAAGAAGGGTGCGCCCGTTGCGCTTGACGGACAAAAGATGAGCGCAAAAGAAATAATTTTAAAACTCAACGAACTTGGTGGGGCAAACGGTATTGGGTTGTTAGACATTGTTGAAAATCGTTTAGTTGGCATGAAGAGTCGTGGCGTTTATGAAACTCCTGGTGGTGCAATTTTATACAAAGCGCACACTGTCTTAGAAACGATTTGTCTTGATAAAATGACTATGCACGAAAAACAAAAAATTGCCATCACTTTTGGTGAGTTGGTTTATAACGGCTTGTGGTTTACTCCATTAAGAGAAGCGCTTTCAGCATTTGTTGATAAAACGCAAGAAACGGTAAACGGTAAAGTAAGATTAAAACTCTATAAAGGTAATATGATTAACGCTGGCGTTTGGTCTGAAAATTCTCTTTATATCGAAGATCTTGCTTCCTTTGGTGAAAGCGATTATGATCAACATGATGCAGAAGGATTTATCAATCTTTACGGCTTACCTATTAAAGTTCAGGCTATTGCTAACAAGAAAAACAAATAAGAAATAAATTGCCGTGTTAACAAAAAGCACGGCAATTTTTTAAGGTGATGATTATGAAAAAAATGTGGATGGGTTGTACCGACGGTATTACCGATTTAAAAGCAGACGAACTTAATTCTTCAATCAAGTTTGATCAAAGGTTTTATAAAAACGATATTGAAGGCAGTATTGCTCACGCAAAAATGCTTGCATTTAAGAACATTATAAGTAAACAAGATGCTGAGCTTATCGTGAAAGGATTAAATGAAATACTTTTAGATATAGAAAACGGTTCGCTTATAATAGATCAAAAAGCTGAAGACATTCATATGTTTGTTGAAGCGGAACTTACTTCTAGAATAGGGGAAGTTGGAAAGAAGCTTCACACGGCGAGAAGCCGTAACGATCAAGTAGCGTTAGATGTTAGGTTATACCTTAGAGATGAAATTGTTGAAATTGTAGAGCTGTTAAAGGCGTTGGTTGTAGCTGTTGCCGATAAAGCTGAAGAGTATAAAGATGCTATAATGCCTGGTTACACTCATTTGCAAAGGGCTCAGCCTGTTACGTTCGGTTTTCATCTTATGGCTTATGCGAATATGCTTTTAAGGGATATTGGTAGATTAAACGATTGTTTAAAACGTGTAAATGTTTCGCCCATTGGTAGTTGTGCTTTAGCTGGCACTACTTATCAAACAGATAGAGATTACGAAGCTGAACTATTAGGTTTTTCTGCAGTTACTATAAACGCTATGGATGGCGTT
Source organism: Christensenellaceae bacterium (assembly GCA_045639245.1). Lineage (GTDB taxonomy): Bacteria > Bacillota > Clostridia > Christensenellales > Borkfalkiaceae > UBA1259. The sequence continues at coordinate 64,635 of JAZUCS010000017.1, read as the reverse complement.
TCGGATAGGGATTTTATAGTTGAATTTATTTCTGCAAGTTCTCTTCTTATGATGCATCTTTCAAGATTTTCCGAAGAGTTGGTTCTTTGGTCTAGTTGGGAATTTAAGTTTGTTGAATTATCCGATATGTTTACTACGGGCTCTTCAATTATGCCACAAAAGAAAAATCCCGACATGGCAGAACTTGTACGTGGTAAAACGGGTAGGGTGTATGGTAATTTAATGGGTATTTTAACCGTGCTTAAGGGCTTGCCACTTGCTTACAATAAGGATATGCAAGAAGATAAGGAGGGTTTGTTTGATACTATTGATACTGTTAAGCTTTGTATTGAGGTTTTTATTCCTATGATTAAAACCCTTAAAGCTAAAAGGGAAAATATGCTTTTAGCGGGAAAGAAAGGCTTTATCAATGCAACAGATCTTGCCGACTATCTCGTTAAAAAGGGAATTCCTTTCCGTTCAGCATATAAAATAGTTGGCGAAACGGTTAGAAAATGTTCTGAAAAAAATATTACCTTAGAAGATCTAACCATAGAAGAGTATAAACAAATTTCTCCACTTTTTGAAAACGATGTTTATACGGAAATTTCTCTAGAAACATGTGTAAATAAACGAACTTCTAAAGGGGGCACGGCAGTGTCTCGTGTCCAAGAGCAAATCGAACAGGTAAGAAAAGTTCTTTCAAAAGTATAAAAAAGAATAATTTTAATATTTATTCATTAAAATATTCATATTTTATATAAAATCGAATAAAAAGTTGAAAAATATTTAAATTTTATGCATAAAATGATTGACAGAGAAGAAAAAAAAGTTTATAATAAGCCTTGTAATTAAGAAAGGGCAAAAAATAATTTGTCGTAAAAAGGAGAAAAATAAAATGAAAAAGATTATAAGCATAATTTTAGCTTGCGTAGCAATGTTTACTTTATGTGTAAGCTTAACAGCTTGTGGTGGTAGCGAAAAATACGTTGCAAACGCAGTAGAAGGTGTTGAAGTTGAAGAATATGGTTTTGCTGTTGGTAAGAATTCTACTAAGAAAACGGAAATTCTTAACGCTATGAACGAAGTTATTTCTGAAACCGATATTGAAAAAGCAGTTTCATATTATACTTCTATTTATAAAGAAGAAACTCCTACAGTAACTATCGAACAACCAAATCTTGATGACAATACTGAAGGAACGTTAAAGGTTTACACCGAATCAGGTTTTGCTCCATACGAATTCGTTGATGATAACAACAACGTAATTGGTGTAGATATGTATCTTATGGCGCTTGTGTGTGAAAAGCTTAATATGAAGCTAGAAATTACTGATATGCTCTTTGACGGCATTTGTGGTAAAGTGGCTACTGAAGATAATGCTGTAGGTGCTGCAGGTATTACTATTAATGAAGAAAGACAAGAAACCTTAGATTTCTCTAATCCATACTTTAGTTCAATGCAATACATTATTTCTACCGAAAGCCAAGCTTATACTAAGTTAGAACAGCTTGCTGGAAAGAAAATCGGTGTACAAAAGGGAACTACCGGTGCTTTCTTAATTGAAGAAGCTATTAATGAAGGTGTACTTAAGGATACCGGGGCTACCATGGTTGAATATGATAGTGGCCCTGTAGCATACGCTGCACTTAAAACCAGTAAGATTGACTTCGTAGTATTAGATAAGCTTCCTGCTTTAAGTCTTGTAGGCTAATATAAACGAATAAAAGAATCTGAAAGGTAGGTCGGTTAAGGCCTGCCTTTTGCTGTGAAAAGGATATAATATGTTTTATGATACTCTAATAAAAGCCGACCGTTGGACGTGGTATGTTGACGGTATAGGCAAAACCATTTTAATATCAATAGGTGCTATATTAATAGGTGTTTTAATCGGTATTTTAGTTGCATTAATTAAATATGTTAGTAAAAAATTTGGCAACTTTAAAATTGCTTCTAAGATATGTGATTTATATTTGACCGTGTTTAGAGGCACGCCTGTATATGTACAATTGTTGATAATGTATTTTATCGTTCTTGTTGCGCTTCCTACTCTTCCTATTGCAATAATAACTTTTGGTATAAACTCTGGAGCATATGTTGCTGAGATAATCCGTGGGGGACTAGAGTCTGTTGATGACGGGCAACTAGAGGCAGGTGCTTCATTAGGTCTTACGAAAATGCAAATAATGATGAATATTGTTCTGCCACAAGGTTTTAGAAGGGCGCTACCTGCACTTTTTAACGAATTTATTGCATTAATAAAAGAAACTTCTATAGTCGGCACTATTGGTGTTATTGATATAACTAAGGTCGCAGCAAATATTACGGCAAGAACGTTAGACCCATTTATGCCTTATATTGTTTCTGCCATGCTTTATTTATTAATAGTAGTTGGGCTAACACAGCTTCTCAAAGTTTTAGAAAGGAGGCTTGCAAAAAGTGATAGACAATAACGATATTGTAGTTAAAGAAATTGACGCTTCAAGCGAAGTTGTAGTTGATGTAAAGGGTCTTTGTAAATACTTTAAGGAAAATCAAGTGCTAAACGGTATAAAGATTAAAATATACAAAGGCGACGTTGTTGCCGTTGTAGGCCCTTCAGGTTGTGGAAAATCCACTTTTTTAAGATGCTTAAATCTTTTAGAAACTCCTACTGCAGGCGAAATACTTTTTAACGGCGAGTATATTTATAACGGTAACGAACCTAAGAATAAAATTAATAAAAACCTTAACATACATCGTCAAAAAACCGGCATGGTATTTCAACAGTTTAATCTTTTTGCTAATTTGACTATTCTAAACAACATAACGCTTGCGCCTATTAAACTCAAAAAAATTTCTAAGGAAGAGGCAGAAGAAAAAGCGCTTGCGCTTTTAGATAAAGTTGGCTTAAAAGATAGGGCAAACGATTATCCTTCGGCATTATCTGGTGGTATGAAACAGCGTGTTGCAATAGTTCGTGCGCTTGCAATGGAGCCAGACGTTATGCTTTTTGACGAGCCCACTTCAGCTTTAGACCCCGAAATGGTTGGAGAAGTTTTGCAAGTTATGACTGACCTTGCTAAAGAAGGCATGACTATGGTTATTGTAACTCACGAAATGGGCTTTGCAAAATCAGTTGCAAACAGAGTTATCTTTATTGACGAAGGTGTTATTAAAGAGGAAGCACCACCAGAAGAGTTTTTTGAGAATCCCAAAAACGAAAGATTAAAAGAGTTTTTATCTAAAGTTTTATAATATGATAATTTTTTATTTAGAATTTAGACCGATTGATTTTTTTTCAATCGGTCTTTTTCTTTATTATATTTATATTTTCTTGTAAAATCTTATAATATTTGGGAAGCGCATGGTGTCTAATTGGGCGAAAAAAAGGTTTATCGCAGAAGATAAAGGCAAATAAAAAATCCTTTTCTTCAAGCCATAAAATTTCCACAAGTTTTCCTTCTTTTATCCGTTTTTTTATTTGGTTATGATATGGGTACATAAGTTAATTATGTGTAGAATACTAGAGCATATTCGGCATATATTTTTATCACAAATTTTAAAAGAAAAAAAGTTTAAAAATTTGCCCTAAAAGGGTTGACAACTGATGTAATAAGGTGTACAATTAAGAAAAATTAGCAGTTAAGCAAAAAGAGTGCTAACAATGGTAAGTTAAAAGTGCTAAAGGAAAGGGAAGATGAAACTTTCGGAAAGAAAAAGAAAGATTTTAGGGTACGTTATAGATGATTATATAACTACGGCGCAACCGGTATCCAGCAAAAGCATAACTGAAAAATATATGAAGGATATTAGTTCGGCAACGGTAAGGAGTGAACTTGCTGGCTTAGAAGAGTTAGGGTATTTAAACCAACTACACACTTCGTCGGGAAGAGTTCCTTCTATAGAAGCTTATAAACTTTATGTTTCCGAGTTGATGGATAGGGGCAATCTTACCGGAGAGGAAATTGTAGCTATTAAGGAGGCTTTTAAGGATAGAGCGAACAATCTTGAATCGGTAGTGCAAAACACCGTTAAAGTTGTAAGTGAGCTTACCGACTATACTTCAGTAGCAGTTACTTCTTATAGGGATGACGAAAAGATATTAAAGATTGATATTTTCAAGTTTAAGCCCACGCAGGCGCTGTTGCTTATTGTTACAGAAAGTATGCTCATACGTGATAAATTTATTGATATTCCTGAAAAAATTAGCGATAGTGAGCTTGATGATGCAAAAGAAATTATTTCTAAAATGCTCGTAGGAAAAAGTCTTAAAGACATTGCGGGAATAGAAGAAGAGATAGCCGGAGAATTTGAAGCGTACAGAGAGATTTTTGAAAGAGTAATTTCAGCCATCGAAGAATATATGGAAAAGGATAGGGTAAAAGTTAAAATTGCAGGCGAAGGAAAAATTCTTAACCATTCCGAATATAACAATGATGGTGAAAAGGTTAAAAATTTCTTGTCAGTAGTAACTAGTAAAGATAAACTTTACGACTTGCTGTCAAAAGATGACGATAGTATTGAAATAAACATAAAAATTGGTGGCGAAGAAGAGAAGGATTTACCTGAAGATTGTTCATTAGTTACTGCAACTTATTCAGCAGGTGGAGTTAAGTTAGGTACCTACGGGGTTATTGGTCCACTTAGAATGGATTATCAAAAAGTTGTTTCCGTTTTAGAGGGCGTAGGAAACATTTTAGAAGAAATACTTAATAATAAAAAATAGAGGTAGATAATGGCAGAAAAGGAAACTAAAAAGAAAACCGCTAAAGTAGATGAAGTTATTAATCAACTTCAAAACGAGGAATTAGAAAAATTAAAAGCAGAAGCAGAAGAATATAAAAACAAATGGATGCGTAGTGTTGCCGAGTTTGATAATTATAAAAAACGCAACGCAAAAATGTGGCAAGAAGCCTTTAATGAAGGAATTTCAAGTGTAGTGCTCAAGATTTTACCAGTAGGAGATAATCTTGAATGGGCGCTTTCACTAGGGCTTGATGAAAAGACAGAGGAAGGGATAAAAAACATAAAGAAAAAATTTAACGAAACGCTTTCTTCTATGTCGATTGAAGAAATTAATCCTTTAGGTCAACCTTTTAATCCTAACGAAGCGGAGGCTGTTATGATGTCACCTGCTGAAGAAGGAGACGAAGTTGATACAGTAAAGCAAGTGCTTCAGAAAGGATATCGCATGAAGGATAAAATAATAAGATACGCTAAAGTTAGCGTTATTAAATAAAAGGCAGTTAAAATAGCCTAAAAATTAAAAAAATATTCAAGGAGAAATATATTATGAAAACTATAGGAATTGACTTAGGAACTACAAACTCTTGTGTGGCAATTATGGAAAACGGAGAACCGGTAGTTATAGCAAATGCAGAAGGATCAAGAACGACACCTTCTGTTGTAGCATTTCAAAAGGACGGATCAAGACTCGTTGGTCAAGTTGCAAAGCGTCAAGCAGTTGCAAACGCTGATAGAACAGTTGCTTCTATTAAAAGACACATGGGTGAAAATTATAAGGTGGACATTGATGGGAAGGGGTACACTCCCCAAGAAATTTCCGCAATGATTTTATCTAAACTTAAAAAAGACGCAGAAAGTTATCTTGGCGGAACGGTAACTGATGCAGTTATTACTTGTCCTGCATATTTTTCAGATAGCCAACGTCAGGCAACTAAAGATGCTGGCAAAATTGCTGGCTTAAATGTTTTGCGTATTATAAACGAACCTACCGCAGCAGCTCTTTCTTATGGGCTTGATAAAGAGGGTAAAACTCAAAAGGTTATTATATACGACCTGGGTGGTGGTACTTTTGACGTGTCAATCATGGAAATTGGCGACGGTGTTTTTGAAGTTTTAGCTACCAATGGTAATTGTAAATTAGGTGGAGACGATTTTGATAATAAAATTATAGATTATCTCGTTTCTGAGTTTAAGGCAAAAGAAGGTATTGACCTTTCTAAAGATAAACTCGCAATGCAAAGGCTAAAAGAAATGGCTGAAAAGGCTAAAATTGAACTTTCCGGCATGACTACTACCAATATTAATATTCCTTTTATTACGGCGGATGCAACAGGTCCTAAACATTTGGATATTGATTTAACTCGTCAGAAATTTGACGCTTTAACTCGTGATTTAGTTGAAGCAACTATCATCCCTATGAAAAAGGCTATGGAAGATGCAAAGCTTTCCTATTCAGAAGTAGATAAGGTTGTTTTGGTAGGTGGCTCAACTAGAATTCCTGCGGTAATAGAGGAAGTTAGAAAGGTTACCGGCAAAGAGCCTTTCAAGGGAATAAATCCTGATGAATGTGTTGCAATTGGTGCGGCTATTCAAGGTGGTGTATTATCAGGTGAGGTTAAAGACGTTTTATTATTAGACGTTACTCCTTTATCACTTGGTATTGAAACTCTCGGTGGAGTATGTACAAAACTTATTGAAAGAAATACTACTATTCCCGTAAAGAAATCACAAGTATTCTTAACCGCTGCTGATAATCAAACACAAGTGGATATCCATATTTTACAGGGTGAAAGAGAATTTGCAAAAGATAATAAGCCTTTAGGCAGATTTGAACTTAATGGTATTGCTCCTGCACCAAGAGCTATTCCTCAAATAGAAGTTACCTTTGATATCGACGCAAACGGTATTGTAAACGTTTCAGCTAAAGATATGGGCACAGGTAAATCACAAAACATTACCATTACTTCTTCAACAAATCTTTCAGACGCAGATATTGATAAAGCCATTAATGAAGCAAAACAATTTGAAGAAGAAGATAAAAAGCGTAAGGAAGCGGTTGAAAATCGTAACAAGCTTGATGGACTCATTTTCACTATAGAAAAATCGTTAAAAGAGCTTGGCGATAAAGTTTCAGAAGAAGACAAGGCAAAACTTGAAGAGGAACTTAAAGAAGCAAGAACTGAACTTGATTCTAACGATAACGATAGAATTGTTAAGGCAACGGAAAAGCTTTCAGAAGCATCACAAGGTATTTTTTCTAAAATTTATCAACAAGCAAATCAAAATGGTGAAGCAGGTGCTAATTCTCAAAACGGTGGAGATACGGAATTTCATCAATAATAAATAATATACTGAAGAAATTTTTAACTTGAATTATGAATAGTTTAATGTTATTCTCAATGCAAGAATTATCTGACACTATGGTACAAAGTTTAAATAATACGCTTGGCATTTGGTATTTAGTAATACTAAATGCCTTTGGTGTTATAGCGATTCTTTGTAAGGTTACTGAGTACCAAGTAAAAAAACACGGCACGATGATGGTGATAGCCACCATTGCCAATGTTTCATGGGTGTTATACTTTGCACTGAATGGAAATTTCACCGCAGCACTCACTTGCGTTCTTATAGTCATAAGAATGCTTATATATATGCAAAGAAATAAAAGCAAGTGGGCAAAAAGTAATTTTTGGGTGATTTTATTTGTTGTATTACAAACGATTGTTGCAATTACTACATTTAAATATTGGCAAGACGTATTCTCTATTTTAGCTGGATATATAGGTATTTTTGCATATCTAACAAAAAATCAAACGAAATATAGAATTCTCTCATTTATTTACATGAGTTTATGGCTATCTAACAGCATAAGTTATCTTGTTGGTAGCATTTCCTACCTATTGGGGACCATTTCAGATACGTTTAGTACTATTTCCGTTGCAGTTGGTATTTGGAGGTACGATCTTTCAAAGAAGGCAAAGGAAGAGAAGAAGGCTTTAAAAAAAACTACTAATCTAGAATAGGCGTTAAGGAAAAATTATGGCAAAAAATTATTATGAAACTCTTGGAGTGGATAAAAACGCTTCTCAAGAGGATATTAAGAAAGCGTATAGAACGCTTGTAAAAAAATACCATCCAGACCTTCATCCAGGAGATGAAAAGGCGGCGGAAAAGTTTAAGGAAATTAACGAAGCGCACGAAGTTTTATCTGATGAAAAGAAGAGAAAAAACTACGATACTTTTGGCGACCCAAATGGAAACATGGGTGGCTTTGGTGGCGCTGGTGGATTTTCTGGCTTTTCGGGATTTGAAGATATTTTTGGTGATATTTTCGGTGGTTTTGGTGGTAGTAAAAGAAATGCTCAAACAAAAACTAAAGGTGAAGATATTACTTTAGAGCTTTCCCTTTCATTTTTAGATGCGGCAAAAGGTTGTAGAAGGGAAATTGTATACAATAGGGAAGAGCCTTGTGCAAAATGTAATGGCACGGGGGCAAAAAACGGTTCTGCATACAAAACTTGTGACAAGTGTGGCGGAACTGGACAAATTCAATACACTACGGGAAATGGATTTTTTAGACAAGTATCTGTTCGTGCTTGTGATGAATGTCGTGGAACTGGTAAGAAAATATTAGAGCAGTGTCCAGAGTGTAAAGGCAAGGGGTATAATAGGGCTAATACTAAAGTTACACTTGATATTCCTGCTGGAGCGGATACGGGAAGTTATTTAAGAAAAGTTGGTTTTGGTTCTGCAAGCAAAAATGGTGGGCCAGCAGGCGATCTTATCGTAGTAATTAAGGTTGAACCGAACAAACTTTTAAGAAGAAAGAACTTTGACCTTTACGTTGAAGTTCCAATTAGTTTTACTACAGCCGTTTTAGGCGGAAAGGTTACCATTCCTTTGATAGATGAAACATTAGAATATACCATTCCTGAAGGAACTCAAAGTGGAAAAACATTTTTTATTAGGGGTAAGGGTATTAAAACTGCAAGGGGTACGGGAGATCTTTATTTGCAAGTTGTAGTTGAAGTCCCCACCAAGGTTAGCAAAGAACAAAAGAGAGCGTTAGAGTCCTTAGAGGCGCATTTGGAAATTAAGCATAGCCCTAAAATGAAACAATATAAAGAAGATATGGAAAGTATGTATGGTAAAAACCCATACAAAAAATAGTTATGAAATATTTTGAGATAACCGTTAATACCACTCACGAAGCTTCAGAACTTGTTTGCGACATAATGTATAATTATACTGAAGAAGGTGTTTCTGTTTTTGATTTTACTGACGTTATTGATCTTGAAAAGTCAGGCAAAACTTGGGACTACATAGATGAAAAGGTTTTGCAAGATAGGGGCGACGTTGTAGTCAAAGCCTATATCAGATTAGATCAAGAATACAAGATTGTCGATATTGCAAAGGAGCTTTTAGCATTAAAGGAAAATTGCCCTTTTGGCGTTGGAGAACTATCAATTAAAAAGCAAATTATTGATGGAGATAAATGGCGCGAAGAGTGGAAAAATAATTTCAAGCCCATTAATCTAGGTAAAATCGTTATCGTTCCCGGTTGGATTGAATATCAAAAAAAGGGGGCTGAAATTCCCGTTATTATGGATTCTAATATGGCTTTTGGAACGGGAGAGCACGAAACGACCTCTATGTGCGTGGAGTTTTTGCAAAAATACGTTAAGAGTGACGACACAGTTTTAGACGTAGGTTGTGGCAGTGGGATTTTAGGTATAGTAGCAAGTAAACTTGGCGCAAAAGAAGTTGTTATGACCGATATCGATGAGTGCGCAATTCTTTCTACTGAGCATAATATGCAAGTTAACAACGTTAAAAATGGTAAAGCATTACTTAAAAATTTATTAGACGACAATACGGTAAAGGGCGAAATAATAGTTTGCAATATTATGGCTGAAGTACTAATTGCCTTTGCTCCGTATATTGGCGGAAATCTTAAAGAAAATGGCATAATTATTCTAAGTGGGATTTTAACCGATAGAATAGACAAGGTTAAAAAGGCTTACGTTGAAAATGGTTTTAAGTTTATAGAGCAAAAAATTAAAGGCGAGTGGAGTGCTATTGTATTCACAAAATAAAAAATGAAAAAAGCAGTTGTTTTTACTCTTGGCTGTAAAGTTAACGAGTGCGAATCAGATTCATTGATTACAGGGTTAAAAAAAGCGGGATACCAAGTTAGTGATAAACTTGTTCCTGCCGACCTTTATATCGTTAACACTTGTGCAGTAACAGCCGAGGCGGAAAAAAAATCTCGCCAGATGGCGAGCAGAATAAAAAAACTTAACGAAAAAGCTAAAATTATTTTTACCGGATGCGCTACGCAAAAAAACCCTCAATCTTTTATTTCAAAGGCAAAAGGTTCGTTAATTACAGGAGTTTTCTCTAAAAATGAAATTTTAGATATGCTTCAAAAAGAAGGAACTTGTATTGCTCCTGAAAAAAGTGAGTTTGAAGAACTTTTGCCCGTTAGCACTTTGCGTACTAGAGCGTACGTTAAGATAGAAGATGGGTGCAATAACTTTTGCTCTTATTGTATAATTCCATATTTAAGGGGTAGGGTTAGAAGCAGAAATCCCGAAAGTATTTTAAGGGAAATAGAAAGCGTTTCCTCTAAGGAAGTTATACTTAACGGCATAAATATTTCGGCATACGAGTATAACGGAATAAAACTTAGTGGACTTATTGAAAAACTTAAAGGCGTCCAAAAGAGAATTAGGCTTGGGTCAATAGAGAATAACGTTGTAGATAAAGAACTTTTATCGGCTCTAAAAGGTTTAAAAGATTTTGCTCCACATTTTCACTTGTCGTTGCAGTCTGGCTCTAATGCAGTGCTAAAAAGTATGAATAGAAAATATACTGCAGAAGAGTTTATCGAAAGGGTAAACCTTATTAGAGAGTATTTCCCTAACGCAGGGATTACTACCGATATTATTGCAGGCTTTCCTACCGAAACGGAGGAAGATTTTAATAAGACCTTAGAATTAATAGAAAAAGCGGAGTTTTCAGATATTCATCCCTTTACCTATAGTCCAAGAGAGGGCACTGCTTCTTACAAACTAAAAGATTTGCCCATTGAAGTTAAGAGAGAAAGGCTTATTAAACTGCTTAACGTAAAGTTAAAAAATAAACTTGCGTTTATAAAAAAGCAAGAGGGTAAAATTTTATCCTTTCTTCCAGAAGAGTCTTATGACGGGGTAACCGTAGGGTATTCTGAGAATTACATAAGGCTCTACGTTAAGGGAAATATTAAGGGAGATATAGTAAAAGTTAAGGTTTTAACGCCACACGAGGGTGGTGCTTTTGCCGAAATATATAAAGGAGAATAACATATGGATAACTGTTTATTTTGTAAAATTATTAAAGGGGAGATCCCTGCAACCAAGATGTATGAAGATGATAATATGATTATCATTAAGGATATCGACCCAAAGGCAAAAAATCATTTCCTCTGTATTCCCAAAAGCCACTTTAAGCTTTTAGCAGAAATGGATGAAAAGATGGCAGAGCAAGTTAAATATTGCCTTAAAAAAATTCCAACTCTAGAAAAAGAGTTAGGTTTAGAAAATGGCTATCGTTTAGTAATTAACCAAGGCGATGATGCAGGGCAAACTGTGTTTCACTTGCACATACATATTCTTTCAGGTCAAAAAATGGGCTGGCAACCAGCTTAAAACTAATAAACAATAGAATACACCCGAGGGCGGGTTCGCCGTCGGGTGAGGTTTTACCTATTGACGAAAGAAGTTGTTTAAGATATAATCAAATTAAGAGGGATAACATGTTATTAAATAGTTTATTAAAATTATACGTGGTAGGTGCTTAACATGAAGAAAATCAAGTTTTTGACAGGACCTATTTCGTTGGCTCATCCAGTGGCATTTATTATCATCTTTTTACCAGCCGTAATTCTTCCTAACAGTATAGAAAAGTTGTTATTATGCTTAATAATTTCTATTGCGTGTGTGATAGAGCTTTTTAGAAATGGATCAGAACAATTTTTATTTATAAGAAACAACAAAATATATGCATTTAAATTTTTTCCGTTTTTTAAAACCTATCCTTTAAATGAAAGCACGCATATTTATTATGCTCAAGCGAGGTATCGTCCTTCACGCAATATAATTCGAACTAGTCCTTATACAACTTACACGGGTTCCTATAGCTATATTAGATTTTATGATATCTATATAATAACTAAGAGTGGGGATTTAAGAGATAATAAAATAAGCTTATTGCACGATAAAAATGGTAATTTGATTAATGATAAAAATATTTATATGCATTCTAATGATTTATTTGAAGGACGGAGGAAAATACTTATATTAAAAGGAAATCGTAAAAATTATCTATTTTTAAGGCAGTTTGTTGACAGAGAGCAGTTTGTTGGTTTAACAGAAACACATAATAACAAGTTAAATGTTTTTGAAGGAGTTTATCAAAAAACAGCAAAGAAGGCTAAACAAAAAATACTAGAGAAGTAAGACAACAAACCACTAGAAAAACTAAATAACAACACAACACCCGACGGCAAGTTCGCCGTCGGGTGCTTAAATTTGTTGAAAAAGTTTTTATTTAATTTTTTCCGTTTCGTCGTTTTTATTAATTTCAGCCGTTTCATCTTTTTTCACTGCAGTGTCAAGGCTTTTTCCAAACACGAAAAAGCGTTGGAATAAAAATTCGGTAATAAAATTAACAACCATAGTTATTGCTTGTATTAAAATTTGATTCCAACCCAGTGTTTGAACTAAATAAATATCGCCAAGGTGAATAGAAAGTGGTGCAAAAACCACGTAATAACCTAGAGTTTTAAGCATTGCAATAGGTATGTTCGAAGCAGATTTAAAGGTAAATTTTCTGTTAAAGGTAAAGTTCCATAAAACGGAAAGAGTGAGTGCTATATACGATTTCAAAACGTAATAACTCTTGTCTGGCAATAACCAATCTAGCAGTGCAAATGAAGTAATTTGTATAACGCCGGCACTTACTGAAAATAAAAAGAATTTTACTGCTCTTATAAGCTCTTTTTTCTTTTGAATATCCATGATAATACTCCTTATATTTATATAACAAAATCTCCGTCAATTAATATTGGGGTTTCGTTATTTTTATTTTCATAACAACCATAAACGCAAAGGTCTTTAGTTCCAATCATAAAGTCAACGTGTTCTATCGAATCGTTTAAGCCTAGGTCGGACAACTCTTTTTTGCTAAGTTGTTGTCCCGAGTAAACGGTTGTGGGATACGCCTTGCCGAGCGCAAGGTGGCAACTTGCATTTTCATCAAACAACGTATTATAGAAAAGACAATTTAGTTCTGCAATAGGGGAGCTTTTTCCGATTAATGCGACTTCGCCAAGTCTTTTAGTGCCTGCATCAGTTTCAATAATGCTCTTAAGTGTTTGATATCCCACTTTTGCCGAATAATCAACCACTTTACCTTGCTTAAAAGTTATAGAAAAATCATCAATAATATTACCATTATAGCAAAGTGGCATTGCAGATTTTACTATTCCATCCGTGCCATATTTATGGGGAGCTGTAAAAATTTCTTCGGTTGGCATGTTGGCAATAAATTGAACACCATCTTTAGCACGCTCTTTTGCAGAAAGCCATAAATGGTTTTTTGCTAATCCTACCCTTAAATCTGTGCCAGATTTTGAATAAAACCTTAGATAATCAAAGTTTTTTTCGTTTAAAAAATTAGCTCGTCTATTAAGCGTTTCAATGTGATTATTCCATTCTTGTACAGGGTCGAGCTTATCTAAACGCATAGTGTGTTCTATTGCACAAGAAAGGTCTTTAATAGGATTTTTAGAATTGGGAAAAACTTGTTTTGCCCATTCCTTTGTGGGGACGGAAACGACACACCATCTAATTTCGTTACCCATAACTGCATCAGAAAACTTTTTTAAAAGGGTGGATTTAATTTTAGATACTGCCGAAAGTTTATCTGCAGGAATATCTTTAAACGCCAAAGGGTTTTCTGCTGATATAGCTACATAGCAGTAGTTTTCCTTAACTAGATAGTTTTTGCTATCAACAAACCATTTGGGAACTTCGCACAAAGCTTCGGTAGATGCGTAACGGTATGAAAGTAAACTAATTTTTTCATCTTCCCATCGAATATTCACTTTTTTTGCGCCTAAAAGATAGGCTGTTTTTGTTAATTCTTCTGCAATTTCTCTTTTTTCTACAGGGCAGGCGATTTCTAAACCTTGACCTTTTTGTATGTTTACACCGATTTGCAAAACAAGCAAACAAAAATTTTTTAAAATTTTACCTTTAAGCATATAAATCTCCGTACAATTAATTTTACAATCAAAACGTAACGTTGTCAAGAAAAGGTTTTTTACATTTTGTAAGTATTTGTCAAAAAGTTGTTTTTTTCCTTTGGCATTCGCAAATTTATAGGTTGACAAAAGTATAATAGATATAGTACAATTATATTGAATTAGTGTGAGAATGGGGAAAGTATGTCCTTTTTATCTAAAATAGAAAAAAGTTCAGACGTTAAAACGCTTGATATAAAACAATTAAAAATTCTTTCAGATGAGCTCCGTGAAGAAATTATTGCCGTTACAGAAAAAAACGGCGGACATCTTTCTTCCAACCTTGGAATTATAGAAACTACGGTTGCTTTGCATTACGCTTTCGATTTTCCAAACGATAAACTTATTTTTGACGTTGGTCATCAATGTTACGCACATAAAATATTGTCTGGTAGGGCTAATCAATTTAAGAATATGCGTACCGATGGTGGGATATCAGGCTTTCCTGATTATGAAGAAAGCGAGTACGATTGTTTTAACACGGGCCACGCTGGCACAGCTATTTCAGCAGGGCTTGGTTTTTGTATGGCGCGAGATAAATTAAAGGAAGATTATTTCGTTGTAAACGTTGTTGGCGATGGCGCGTTTGTTAACGGCTTAAACTTAGAAGCGTTATTTGCAAAGCAAGAAAAACCTAAAAACTTCGTTGTGATATTAAATGATAATGGAATGTCTATTTCAAAAAATAAAAATGGATTTTATAGGTTTATTTCTAACAACACTACGAAAAAAGGATATATTTATAGTAAAAAGGCTATAAAGAAAGTGTTTAAAAACTCTTTCGTAACGAAGGCGCTTGTAGCGTTAAGGGATTTTATTAAAAGAGTTTTTAATAAGCGCAATTATCTTGAACAGTTTGGCTTTAAGTATGTGGAAGTTAATGATGGTAACGATATAAAAAAACTTGTTAAAATTCTCACTGAAATTAGGCAAACGCCCAATAATAAGGCAATCTTTTTACACATACACACTACAAAAGGCAAGGGGCTTAAAGCTGCTGAAGATCGTTCAGATTACTATCATGGCCTTTCAGGGGGTAGTGATAAAAAGAGAAAAAGCTTCTCGCATGACGTAGGTCGAAAGCTCGATTCAATTATTGAAAACAATCCTAAAGTTGTAGCAATAACGGCTGGGATGAAAGATGGGACAGGATTAAAGTACGTTGAAGAACGACACCCTAAAAATTTTTTTCACGTTGGTATTGCTGAAGAATACGCCGTTACTTTTTCCGCAGGAATGGCTCGCGGCGGATTAAAGCCTTTCGTTGCTATATATTCCACCTTTTTACAAAGGGCATATGACCAAATTTTGCACGACGTATGTATTCAAAACTTACCGGTTGTCTTTTTGATTGATAGAGCTGGATTGGTTGGGGAAGATGGGAAAACGCATCAAGGTGTTTTTGATTTAAGTTATCTAACTCATATGCCTAATATGACAGTGCTTGCACCGGCTAGCGTTGAAGAATTGCATAGAGCTATTGACTATGCGTTATTGCTAAACTCTCCCGTAGCTATTCGTTATCCAAAAAACCAAGCCGACTTTGAGTTTGAAAGTAAAGGTGATTTTAATAAATGGCAAACGATTGTAGACGGAGAGGAAGTTGCAATACTTGCCGTTGGTGGAGAGTGTTTGCGTGTTTCGGAGTTAGTTGCTAAAAACTTGGATAATCGAGTTAAAGTGGTTAATGCAAGAGCAATTAAACCACTTGACGAAGAGTTTTTAAAAAATTTGACTTGCGATAAAATAATAACTATTGAAGAAAATAGCGTTATAGGTGGTTTTGGAGCATTAGTTTCAACCTTTTATAACGAGAAAAATAAAAACATTTTGTCTTTGGGTGTGAAAGATGAATTCATTGCTCACGGAACAATTAACAATCAATTAAAATATAACGGACTAGATGAGGATATGTTGGCTGACGTGGTAAAAAAAAGTTTACATTTATAGGAGAAAGATTTTGATTTATAGGGTTTTGAGGAAATTAGCTTTAATATTCTTGGACTCGATTTTTGTATGCGTTGCTTGGCTACTTTCATTGTTATTATTAAAAGAAGACTTTAATACCTTCTTGTATTCTGGTTGGTTTTTCTTAATAGGCGCTGTCGTTTTGTGTGTTGCGATAAATGCGCTATTCGGCTTTTACACTAAAATTTTACGCTTTTTAACTATAGGCGACGCCATTTTAATGGTGCTTGCCGAATTTGTGTTATTCGTATATTTTATAGTGATTTCTTTCTTTGATACGCCAGTGGAATTTGGTACAGTTGTTATTTTTGTTTTAATACATTTATGTTTGTCAGCTGGAGCCAAATATTTGTATAGAATTTTGTTATATTTATTTGCAGTTTACCACAAACAAGTAGAACGCAAAAAGGGAACAAGAGTAATCATTATCGGGGCAGGAGAGGCAGGTTATCAACTTATTCACGAAATGAGACTTTCTAATAAAATAAATTACATTCCGTTATGTATTTTAGATGATGATCCTGAAAAGCTTGGAATGAATATAGATGGCGTGAAGGTTTTTGGTAAAATTTCCAGAATCGAAGAGGCTGTTAAAAAGTTCATGCCAGATGAAATTATTATTGCTATTCCTTCGCTTTCTAAGAAAGATTTAAGAAGTATTGTTTTAAGATGCAATGAAACGGGTTGTAAGGTAAAAAGTATTCCCGGCTCGTATCAATTAGTGAAAGGACAAGTTTCTGTAAAAGACGTTAAGGAAGTAAGTATTTCCGACCTTTTAGGTAGAGATCAAGTTCAGACCAATCTTGGCGAAGTTATGGGGTATATTACCGATAAGGTAGTGCTCGTAACGGGTGGCGGTGGATCTATTGGTAGTGAATTATGTCGCCAAATTGCTCAAAAAAAGCCCAAACAATTAATTATTTTAGACGTTTATGAAAACAACGCCTACGAAATTGAACAGTACTTAAAAAGAAAATATAAAGATTCGTTAAATCTTGTTACGCTAATTGCATCAGTTCGTGATAGTAAGAAAATAGATAAAGTTTTCGAACAGTATAGACCGCAAATAGTTTTCCACGCTGCTGCCCATAAACATGTTCCTTTAATGGAAACAAGTCCTAACGAAGCGGTTAAAAACAACGTAAGTGGTACGTTTAAGGTGGCTGATGCTGCAGGTAGATTCAATAGTGAAAGATTTATTCTAATAAGTACTGACAAAGCGGTTAATCCTACTAATATCATGGGAGCAACTAAACGTATTTGTGAAATGATAATTCAAACTATGGACAAAAAATATTCTACAGAATACGTTGCCGTTAGATTTGGTAACGTGCTCGGTTCAAATGGTTCTGTAGTTCCTTTGTTTGCTAAACAAATTGCCGAGGGTGGACCTGTAACTGTTACTCATAAGGATATCGTTAGATATTTTATGACCATTCCAGAAGCCGTTAGTTTAGTCCTTCAGGCAGGGGCTTATGCAAAGGGCGGAGAAATTTTCGTTTTAGACATGGGTGAACCTGTTAAAATATATGACCTTGCTCTTAATATGATTAAGCTTTCAGGACTTGAGCCTTTTAAAGATATTGATATTGTCGTAACGGGATTAAGACCTGGCGAAAAGCTTTATGAAGAAAGACTTATGGCTGAAGAGGGACTGGAAAAGACGGCAAACGATATGATTTCAATTGGTAAACCACTTGTTTTTGACGAGGAAAATTTATTCACAAAGATTAACGAACTTTATGTTGAAGCATACAAGGAATCTGATCGTATGAAAGAACTTGTAAAAGAGTTGGTTCCTACTTATAAAATAGATAAAAACAATTAACTGAAAAGATAAAAACTTGGGAGAAAAAGATATGGAAACATCCGAAACGACGATAGTGCAACGTAATATATTAATGGAAATTCTGTTTAATCTTAAAGAAAACGTATTGCTTATTGTTTTAATAATTTGCCTTTCTTTAGGAGGAGGTGTAGTTTATAATAAATTACAAACTCCTACCTTTACTGCTAGCGAGGTTGTTAACTATATAGCTAATTACGAAGATGCGAAGGAAAGCGATAACGCTAACATGGCTTTGAACTTAATGAGTGTTTACGTTGATACAATGGTGGATTTTTGCACGAGTGGAGTTGTTCTTGACAGAGCGGAATACTATTATAGTAAATACTTGGAAAGCAATCTTTCTATCGATAATTTCATCGAAAGTGTTAAAAAGGGAGATTACGATGCGGGTTATATTCCTGAAAATGTAGGCAATCGTGTTTATTTTAATCAAGATGATCTTTCTTCAGATTTATTGGTTCACGACAAGGAAGTGGAAGAATCTTATTTGTTTGTGATATCCGTTACTACTGATGATCCACAAAAAGCGAGAGAAATGACCAGAATATTTGCTGTTTCCATTGATATCGAAGGAAGAAGTTATTTTGAAGGCGTTAACACGTATATTTACGAGCTGGTAAGAGATGTTGAAGGAGTTTCCGTGGAACCCAATAATTCGTTGATTAAAGACCTTATTATTTTCCTTTTCTTAGGAATTGCAATAGCAATTTGTTTGGTTTATTTAAAAACATATTTGGATAAAACCGTTAAAGATAAAGCAGAGTTTGAGGCTATAACAGGAGTAAACGTTTTGAGCTTTATTGAAAAACAGGAGGACAGTCATGCAAAACAATAACGTTATGGCAACTGAAGAAAATAATAGTTTTCAGTTTCTTCGAGTAATTGTAAAAAATTTATTTTTAGTAATATTAATTATTGTTCTAGGAACTTTGGCTGGGTTGGGAATTGCTTTTATGCGTGCAAAACCTACTTATACTGCTACCGTTAGAGTTATGTTTGTTGCTAAATATAGTGAGAATACAAATAGTGCTGGTAACGATTTACTTTTAGCGCAAAAATATTTACCTAACGCCGTTGATAAAATTCAGTCGCCATTATTCGTTGCAGATGCAAACGATATATATAAGGGAGAAGGGAAGATTGTTGCTTCGTCAATATCGGCTCAATATGGAGAAAAGAGTCTTATTTTTTCACTGTCGTACACCGATTTTACAGAAGAAGCGGCAGTTGCTAAATTAGATGCAGTTATCGAAAGTGCAAAACTTAATTTTCCTAAACCTGAAATTTCCGTTGCTAAGGACGCAACGTTAAAGGAAGTGGAAAATAAAGCTACGGTTACTGTAAAAAGCAACTTTGGTAAGTTTATCCTACTTGGTGCTTTTGTTGGTGCAGTATTAATAATAGGCTATCTTTTCATAAAAGAAATAAGCGACACTTCCGTTAGAAGCAAAAAAGAACTAGAAGAACTTACCGGCATTTCAGTTATTGCTTGTATTGAAGATATGGAACTAGCTGAAAAAAGCGAAAGAGAAAGGGTGAAAAAACGCGCTAAACAGATTAAAAAATAAAAAAGGTACATTAAAGATAGTAAAACCATTTAGGTTTATATACGGGGGAAGAAAGATGACCGATATTGAAATTGCTCAAAAATGTGAGATGCGAGAAATCGGCGAGATAGCAAAGACTGCTGAAATTGATGAAAAATTTTTGGAGAAATACGGGAAATATAAAGCGAAAATCGATTTATCGGTGCTATCTGAAACTAATAAAAAAGATGGCAAATTGATATTGGTAACAGCTATAACTCCTACTCCGGCAGGCGAGGGAAAAACCACTACAACTATAGGGCTTGCCGATGGGCTTAAAAGAATAGGCAAAAAAGTTATTGTGGCGTTAAGAGAGCCTTCTCTTGGACCAGTTTTCGGGGTTAAAGGAGGTGCTGCAGGCGGTGGATACGCTCAAGTAGTTCCTATGGAAGATATAAATCTTCATTTCACTGGCGATTTTCACGCAATAGGCGCTGCGAACAATCTTCTTGCTGCAATGCTCGATAACCATATTCAACAGGGGAATGCTCTTGGTATTGATGTAAAGAAAATAACTTGGAAAAGATGCGTTGATATGAACGATCGTCAACTTCGTTTCGTTGTTGACGGTCTTGGTGGAAAAGCTAACGGCACGCCGAGAGAGGACGGATTTGATATTACGGTAGCTTCCGAAATTATGGCGGTTTTGTGTCTTTCTAATTCTATAACCGACTTAAAGGAAAGACTTTCCAAAATTATTGTAGGCTATACTTACGACGATAAGCCCGTTACTGCAGGTATGCTAAAGGCGCAGGGCGCAATGACGGCTCTATTAAAGGATGCTATAAAGCCAAATTTAGTTCAAACTTTAGAAGGAACTCCTGCTTTAGTTCATGGAGGACCTTTTGCAAATATCGCACACGGATGCAACTCCGTTGTCGCAACTAAAACGGCTCTAAAATTAGGGGATTACACTGTTACAGAAGCAGGTTTTGGTGCGGATTTAGGGGCGGAAAAATTCCTTGATATTAAATGCCGTATGGCAGGACTAACTCCTGATGCAGTAGTTGTTGTTGCAACGGTTAGGGCGTTAAAAATGCACGGGGGTCTTGCAAAAACTGAATTAAATTCAGAAGATTTGAGTGCTTTGGAAAGAGGTGTTCCAAACTTACTTCGCCATGTTAATAACATTAAAGAAGTATATAAACTCCCTTGCGTAGTTGCAGTTAATCGTTTCCCAACGGATACCGATAATGAAATAGAATTTATAATTAAAAAATGTAAAGAGCTTGGCGTAAATACCGTTCTATCTACTGTTTGGGCAGAGGGAGGAAAAGGTGGCGAGGCTCTTGCAAAAGAAGTTGTAAGACTTTGTGAAAAAGAAAAGGGCAATTTTACCTTCTGTTATCAAGACAATGCAACTATCGTAGAAAAAATTCAGGCTGTAGTTACAAAAATTTACGGTGGAAAAGGTGTTTCAATTTTACCGTCAGCTAAAAAACAGATAGAAAAGTTAGAAGCATTAGGTTTTAGTTCGTGTCCTATATGCGTTGCAAAAACACAATATTCTTTTTCGGATAATCCTGCGCTATTAGGCGCTCCCGAAGGGTTTATCGTAACAGTTAAAAACGTAAAAGTTTCTGCAGGCGCAGGCTTTATCGTAGTATTAACGGGCGAAATTATGACAATGCCAGGACTTCCAAAAGTTCCTGCAGCCGAAAAAATCGACGTGGATGAAAAAGGAAAAATTACTGGTTTATTTTAAGATAAAACGTTAAAAACGCAAAGCTAATAAGCATTGCGTTTTATCTTTTTTTTGGACAGACGATTTTGATGTGTGTAAAAGCTAAATCATTTATATTTTCCGTTGACAAAATTCGCTGTATTTGTTACAATATTTTATATAATTAAATCTCTCGTAACTGACGGAAAAGTAGGTTACTACAGGGGAGCGGGAGAAGCCTTTTTGCCGACCGTCTGGGCGTACTTATTCTGTATTGCAGTTTAAGCGCGCCTTTTTTAATTTTTTTAAGGAGAATAGTATGAAAAAAGTTGGTATTGTAATGGGTAGCGATAGCGATCTTCCCATTATTGAAAAAGCAGTTGAAGTATTAAAAAACTTTGGTGTGCCACATGAAGTACATGTTTACTCTGCACACAGAACGCCGAACGAAGCGCACGAATTTTCTTCATTGGCAGAAGAAAAGGGCTTTGGTGTTTTGATTTGTGCCGCAGGGATGGCCGCTCATCTTGCTGGAGTAGTTGCTTCTAACACCACACTTCCAGTAATTGGAATTCCTTGTAAAGGTCCTGTTCTCGACGGTATGGATGCCCTTCTCGCAACAGTTCAAATGCCCACGGGTATTCCCGTTGCAACTGTTGCAATTAACGGTGGTGCAAACGCTGCGCTATTAGCCTGCCAAATTCTTGCCTTAAGCGATAGCATGCTTGCTGAAAAACTTAAAGAAAAAAGAAAGGCTGATAAAGAAAAGGTGCTGGAAAAAGATAAAAATATTTGCGATAAGTTTAACGCATAAGGAGATAAATTTATGAAACTTGTTTACACTGGAAAAACTAAAAACGTTTATGAACTCGAAAACGGCAATTATTTGCTTAAATTTAAGGATGATTGCACTGGTAAAGACGGCGTGTTCGACCCAGGCGAAAATTCAGTAGGGCTTACTATAGACGGCGTTGGTG
This sequence comes from Christensenellaceae bacterium, assembly GCA_045639245.1. Classification (GTDB taxonomy): domain Bacteria; phylum Bacillota; class Clostridia; order Christensenellales; family Borkfalkiaceae; genus UBA1259. The sequence goes on along the minus strand of JAZUCS010000017.1, from coordinate 42,539 downwards.
ACGTAAACCTACGTATGTCCATATATTTCTTTGAAAAGGTAAACGCTGCTGGTATTAGAACGCAGTTTGTTTCTGCAAACCTTAAGGAAACGACTATGGAAGTTCTTCCTGCAAAGGTATTTGGTAAGGGTTTGGAAGTTATTTGTCGTCATAAGGCTGTTGGTAGTTTTTATAGAAGATACAGCGATTATATACAAGAAGGAGCAGACCTTCCCGCATATGTTGAAACAACTTTCAAAAACGATGAAAAAGGCGATCCATTAGTTACTAAAGATGGACTTGTTGATCTTGGTGTTATGACGGCAAAGCAATATGACGACATAAAGGAAATGACACAAAAGATAACTAAAATCGTTGCAGACGACTTAAAGGAAAAGGGGCTTATTCTTTACGATATTAAGTTTGAATTTGGTTATGATAAAGATGGTAACGTTATGCTTATTGACGAAATTTCTTCAGGTAATATGAGAGTTTACAAGGATGGTAAGTACGTTGATCCAATGACTCTTTCAAAACTCTTTTTTGCATAATAAAATTAAAGCTACAAATATTTAAGGAGAAAAAATGGGCGGATTTTTTGGAGTTGCTGGGCGAAAGAAAAAGGATGTGCTTTTAGATGTGTTTTTAGGTACGGATTATCATTCGCATCTCGGTACGAAAAGTGGGGGACTTGCTGCTTTTAATAGTGATATCGGTTTACAGAGAAAAATTCATAATTTGAACAATGCTCCTTTCAGAACAAAGTTTGAAAACATTTTTGAAACTATGAAAGGGACGTCTGCAATTGGTTGTATAAACGATTCAGACCCGCAACCACTGATTGTTCACTCGAAATTGGGACGTTATGCAATATGTTTTGTTGGGATTATAAATAACGCAAGTGAACTTATTGAAGAGTATTTTGATAAACACGAAGCTCAATTTGGTGGTCAATCTGGTGGTGGGATTAATAGTACTGAACTTATTGCCGCCTACATAAACCAAAAGTCCTCTTTTAAGGAGGGTATCGAATACGCTTTTGAAAAGATTAAAGGGACAATTACTCTCGTAATCTTAAAGGATAACGGTAATATTATCGTTGCAAGGGACAAGGTGGGTAGACTTCCTATTCACATAGGTAAAAGTGCTGAAGGGCAAGCTGTTTCTTTTGAATCATTTGCTTACCAAAAGCTTGGATATAAGGATGAATATGAACTTGGTCCTGCTGAGATAGTAGAACTCGACGGAGAGAAACTTACTGTTTTAAAAGAAGCTGAAAAAAAGATGTGCATATGTTCTTTCCTATGGAGTTATTATGGTTATCCTACCTCTACTTATGAAGGCGTGAACGTAGAAGAAATGCGGTATCATAACGGTGTGAATCTTTACTTAAACGATGTGAAAAATGGTTGTGCGCCCAATGTAGATTGTGTTGCAGGTGTTCCTGATTCAGGTACTCCTCACGCAATTGGTTACGCAATGAAAAGCGGAATAAGATTTGCTCGTCCATTTATTAAATATACTCCTACTTGGAGTAGAAGTTTCATGCCTTCAAGTCAAAAGGAAAGAAAAAAAATTGCAAAATTAAAGCTCGTTCCCGTAAAAGAACTTATTAATGGGAAAGACCTTTTATTTGTGGATGATTCTATCGTTCGCGGAACACAAATTAAAGAGACGGTAGAATTCTTGTACGAAAATGGGGCTAAAAACGTTCACATTCGTTCTGCTTGTCCACCAATAATGTATGGGTGTAAATATCTTAATTTTTCTCGTCAAACAAGCGATATGGACTTAATAACTCACGTTACTATATTGGAGCTTGAGGGGGAAGAAGGCTTAAAACATATTGATGAATATGCAGACGTTAATTCAGAGCGACATAAAAAGATGAAAGAAGCGATGAGAAAAAAATGGAATCTCGCTTCGTTAGAATTCCAAAGCATTGAAGGTTTGGTTGAAGCTATTGGAATTGAAAAATGTAAACTCTGTACTTATTGTTGGGAAGGAAAGGAGTAATAAAAGGAGAAAACAAATGGAAAATTTTTCTAAATCAGACGTATATGCTGAAGCGGGCGTAGATATTACCGCTGGATATAAATCAGTTGAACTTATGAAACAGCACGTTAAAAGAACTATGATTAAAGGCGTATGTTCAGACGTTGGTGGTTTCGGTGGATTATTTGAACTTGATATGACGGGGATAGAAAAACCAGTATTGGTTAGTGGAACTGATGGAGTTGGCACGAAGCTTAAGCTTGCCTTTCTTCTAAACAAGCACGACACTGTTGGTATCGACTGTGTTGCAATGTGCGTTAACGATATTATTTGCGCTGGTGCTAAGCCTTTGATTTTTTTAGATTATATTGCTTGTGGAAAAAACTTTCCCGAAAAAATTGCCAATATCGTTAAAGGTGTTGCCGAGGGGTGTGTTCAAGCAGGTTGCGCGCTTATTGGCGGCGAAACGGCAGAAATGCCTGGTTTTTATCCAATAGATGAGTACGACCTTGCAGGATATTCTACCGGTATCGTTGACAAGAGTAAAATTATTGATAATAAAACAATGCAAGAGGGGGACGTTATTATTGCGCTTGCTTCAAGTGGCGTCCATTCTAACGGGTTTTCTTTGGTTAGAAAAGTTTTTGACGTTGAAAATGCAGATATTACCTCGCCTTGTGAAGAATTAGGTGGGAAAAGTATTGGCGAAACGCTTTTAACTCCCACTAAAATTTATGTAAAACCTGTTCTTAAACTATTAGAAGAGGTTAAAGTTAAAGGTATTTCGCATATTACTGGTGGTGGTTTTTATGAAAACATTCCTAGAAGTATTCCCGATGGGCTTTGTGCTGAAATTGAAAAGAATAGCGTAAAAATTCTTCCCATTTTTAAGCTTTTGGCAAAGAGGGGCAATATTTGTGAGAGAGACATGTTCAACACCTACAATATGGGCGTTGGTATGAGCATTGTTGTTGCAAAAGAAGATGCGAAAAAAGCAGTTGATATTCTTACAGCTTGTGGGGAGGATGCTTACGTTATCGGTAAGATTATTAAGGCGGAAGAAAAAATTATAATAAAGTAAAATGGAAAAAAAAGCAAATATAGCCGTATTCGTTTCGGGAGGTGGAACTAATTTACAAGCTCTACTCGATGCGGAAAAAAACGGTATAATTAAAAGTGGTAAAATTTCGCTTGTTATTTCAAATAGTCCTTCAGCTTACGCGCTAGAGCGTGCTAAAAAAAATAGTGTTGAAAGTCTTGTTATTACAAAAAAAGAAATGGGAAGCCAGAAAGCTTTCGAGCAAGCTATCAAATTAGCCCTTAAGGAAAGGGGAATAGAATTAATAGTTCTTGCAGGGTTTATGTCTATATTGTCTGAAGACTTTACTAAAGAGTATGATAAGAAAATTATAAACGTACATCCTTCCTTAATACCTTCTTTTTGTGGTAAAGGCTTTTACGGAATGAAAGTTCACGAAGAAGCACTTAAAAAGGGCGTAAAGGTTACAGGTGCAACCGTACATTTTGTAAACGAAATTCCTGATGGTGGCGAAATTATTATGCAAAAAGCCGTAGATGTTAAAGATGGTGATACGCCTGAAATTTTGCAAAAAAGGGTAATGCAAGAAGCGGAATGGATTTTACTTCCCCTTGCAGTCGAAGAAGTTAGCAAAAAAATCACTTTGGAGAAATAAAATGAATATTTATAAAATTAACGACGTTAGAGAAGTTATAGAAGGTAATTCTTATGTTGGTAGAGGAATAATTATTGGTAAAACACCAGATGGTAAAAATGCCGTTTCAGCTTATTTTATTATGGGTAGAAGCGCAAATAGTAGAAATAGAATTTTCAATTATAAAGACGGGGTTTTATACACTGAACCATTTGACGTTAGTAAGGTGGAAGATCCTAGTTTAATTATCTACGCTGCAGTTAGAGAATATGAAAACAAGCTTATAGTTACTAATGGAGATCAAACGGATACTATTTATGAAGGATTAAAAGAAGGAAAATGTTTCTCTTGTGCTCTTAAAACGAGAGAGTTTGAACCCGATGCTCCTAACTTAACACCTAGAATTAGCGGAATAATTATATTTAATAATGGGGATTTTGCCTATAAAATGAGCATATTAAAGAGCGCAGATGAAAAAGGATCGGCATGCAATAGATATACCTTCGATTATGCTCCATTAAATGGGCTTGGGCATTTCATACACACTTATGTTTGCGATGGGAATCCAATTCCTACTTTCCAAGGTGAGCCCGAAAGAATAGCTACTGAAAATGATATTGATGATTTTACTTCTAAGCTTTGGAACGCTTTAGATAAAGACAATAAAATTTCACTTTTCGTGCGTTACACAAACCTTGAAAACGGCGAAAAAATAGATAGAATTATCAACAAAAACAAATAGGCAAAAATTACTTAATTTTGGAGTTGAAGATGAAAGAATTTGAATTAAAATACGGTTGTAATCCCAACCAAAAGCCTGCTAAAATTTATATGAAAAACGGGGATGACCTTCCCATAAAAATTTTGAACGGCAGACCGGGATACATAAATTTTTTAGATGCTTTTAACAGCTGGCAGTTGGTTAAAGAATTAAAACAAGCTTTAGGCTTACCTGCTGCAACGTCTTTTAAACACGTTAGTCCCACGTCGGCTGCGGTTGGCGTTCCAATGAGTGAAGAATTGAAAAAGGCTTGCTTTGTAGACGATGTTGTGGGATTAGATCAATCTCCATTAGCGCTCGCATATGCAAGAGCAAGAGGAACGGATAGGATGTGTTCTTTTGGCGATTGGGTTGCTCTATCTGACGTTTGCGATACGGTAACTGCAAAGATGATTGCAAGAGAAGTTTCAGACGGCGTTATTGCTCCTGGTTATACTGAGGAGGCGTTAGAAATTCTTAAAGCAAAAAGAAAGGGTTCTTACAATATTGTTGAAATTGACGAAAAATACGTTCCTGAAGTTCAAGAAACTAAAGACGTTTTTGGTATTACCTTTGAGCAAGGCAGAAATAATTTTAAAATCAATAGAGAATTGCTTTCACAAATTGTTACTGCTAATCAAGAGCTTCCTGAAAGTGCTGTTAGAGATTTAATTATCTCTTTAATTACGTTAAAATACACCCAATCTAATTCCGTATGCTATGCGTTTGACGGACAAGCTATAGGGGTTGGTGCGGGTCAACAATCTAGAATTCATTGTACAAGGCTTGCAGGCACTAAGGCCGATACTTGGTTCTTGCGCCAGCATGAAAAGGTGCTTAACCTTCCTTTCCGTGCAGATATTAAGCGCCCTGATAGAGATAACGTTATTGATGGATATATTAACAAAAATGAAGAAGACGTTACGGCAGAGGGCGTATGGCAAAAATACTTTACTTCTCGCCCTGAACCTTTGACCGATGAAGAAGCAAAGGCATATCTTGCCACTAAAGAAGGAGTTTCTTTAGGCTCTGATGCATTCTTCCCCTTCTTTGATAATATCGATAGGGCAAAGGCAAGTGGCGTTAAGTACGTCGCGCAACCTGGTGGTTCTGTTAGAGATGATTTAGTTATCGAAAGGGCCGATAAATATAATATGGTTATGGCGTTTACAGGAATGAGATTGTTCCATCACTAAAAAATAGAAGTTAGAACAAAAATAGCGTTCTAACTTCTTATAGATTTATTTTTAGATTATTAACTAACATTTAAGGAATTTAAGGACGATAACATGAAAGTTTTAGTAGTTGGTAGTGGTGGTAGAGAACATGCCATCATTAAGAAAATTAAGGAGAATAAAGAAGTAGAAGTTGTTTATGCTCTCCCTGGAAACGGCGGTATGGAAGAGGCTGTTTGCGTTAATATTTCAGCAACTGATATAAAGGGTGTAACCGACTTTGCAGTAGAAAATAAAATAGATTACGCGATTGTCGCTCCAGACGATCCGTTGGTTTTAGGAATGGTTGATGCTCTTAACGAAAAGGGAATTGCTTGTTTTGGTCCTAAGGCAAACGCAGCTATTATTGAAGGAAGCAAGGTTTTTTCAAAAAATTTAATGAAAAAATACGGCATTCCTACTGCTCAATATGAAGTGTTTGATAATGCAAAAGATGCTCTTTCTTACCTAGAAAAAGCTCCAATTCCAACCGTTATTAAAGCGGATGGACTTGCACTTGGTAAAGGTGTTATTATTGCAATGACAAGAGAAGAAGCTTATTCTGCCGTTAAATCAATTATGGAGGATAAGGCATTTGGTAAATCAGGCGATAAAATAGTTATAGAGGAATTTTTAACAGGACCGGAAGTTTCCGTTTTGGCTTTTACTGATGGCAACGTGGTAGTTCCTATGGTTTCCTCAATGGATCATAAGAGAATTGGCGATGGCGACACAGGGCTAAATACGGGTGGTATGGGCACGGTTGCTCCTAACCCTTACTACACCAAAGAGATTGCTAACGAATGTATGGAAAAAATATTCCTTCCCACAATCGACGCTATGAACAGGGAGGGTAGAACTTTCAAAGGTTGTTTATATTTTGGGCTTATGCTTACTGAAAAGGGGGCTAAGGTAATTGAATATAACTGTCGTTTTGGAGATCCTGAAACGCAAGTAGTTCTTCCATTATTAAAGTCAGATCTTTTAACTGTTATGATGGCAACTACTAATGGTACGTTAAATAAAACCCCCGTTGAATTTTATGATAAACATGCTTGTTGCGTTATTATGGCAAGCAAAGGATATCCCACTTCCTACCAAAAGGGATTTGCAATAACTATTGCTGAAGATGTTAAAAATAGGGTGTTTGTTGCGGGGGCTAAAAAGGAAGATGATATCTTAAAAACTAATGGTGGTAGAGTTTTGGGCGTAACAAACATTGCCGAAACTTTAGAAAAAGCAATAGAAAAATCTTATATCGACGTGGAAAAGATTTCTTTTGAAGGGGCAACATATCGACGCGATATAGGGGCAAAAGCATTAAAGGCAGGTGAGTAATATGGTTTATAGAGTATTCGTTGAAAAAAAAGAAGGTTTAACACACGAAGCTAACGCGCTTTTTGCAGACGCAAAGAGCTTGCTTAAGATTGAGGGGCTTACTAAAGTTAGGGTGCTTAATCGTTACGATGCAGAAAATATAGAAAAAGAACTTTTTGACTACGCTGTTAAAACGGTTTTTTCCGAACCTCAACTTGATTTAACTTATGGCGAAGTAACTTTTGACGGAGCAAAAGTTTTTGCAGTAGAGCCACTTCCAGGACAGTTTGATCAAAGGGCAGACAGTGCTTCCCAATGTATTCAAATTATTTCTCAAGGTGAAAGACCAATAGTTAAAACAGCTAAGATTTATGCATTTTATGGCGATATTACCCAAGAAGATTTTATAAAAATTAAAAAATATGTTATCAATCCTGTTGAATCAAGAGAAGCAAGTTTATCTCTTCCTGAAACTCTTGCAATGCAATTTGATATTCCTGAAGAAGTTGCTACGTTAAATGGATTTATTGATTTAGATGAAGAAGGGCTTAAGGATTTTATAAAATCTTATGGTTTAGCAATGGACCTTGGCGATATTATTTTCTGTCAAGAGTATTTTAAAAGGGAAAATAGAAACCCCACTATTACTGAAATAAGAATGATTGACACCTACTGGTCTGATCACTGTAGGCATACAACCTTTTTAACTATTATTGATAACGCAACTTTTGAAGATGACTTGTTGCAAAAAACTTATGAAGAATATATTGCTTTAAGAAAAGCACTTAATCGAAATAAACCCATTTGTCTTATGGATTTAGCAACCGTTGCAGTTAAATATCTAAAGCAAAACGGTATGCTTAATAAACTTGATGAATCGGAAGAAATTAATGCGTGTACGGTTAAAATTGAAGTGGAGGCAGATGGAAAGAAAGAGCCATGGCTACTTCTTTTTAAGAACGAAACACATAACCATCCCACCGAAATAGAACCTTTTGGTGGTGCAGCAACGTGTATAGGTGGTGCAATTAGAGACCCACTTTCAGGTAGAAGTTACGTTTACGCAGCAATGCGCGTAACTGGTGCAGGTGACCCAACCGTTCCTATGTCGGAAACGTTAAAGGGTAAACTTCCTCAAAGGAAAATCGTTACTACTGCAGCTGCAGGATATTCTTCTTACGGCAACCAAATTGGTCTTGCAACGGGTATGGTTGATGAGCTTTATCACAGTGGCTACGTTGCTAAACGTATGGAAATCGGTGCAGTTATTGCGGCTGCTCCTGAAGAAAACGTTCGCCGAGAACGTCCTCAAGCAGGGGATATAGTTATCCTTTTAGGTGGCGCAACGGGTAGAGATGGTTGTGGAGGTGCAACGGGTTCTTCAAAATCGCATACCGCAGAATCTTTAACTACTTGTGGTGCAGAAGTTCAAAAGGGCAATGCGCCTGAAGAAAGAAAACTTCAAAGACTATTTAGAAATCCTGTGGCATCTAAAATGATTAAGAGATGTAATGACTTTGGCGCAGGTGGCGTGTCTGTTGCTATAGGTGAACTTGCCGACGGACTTGATATTGATCTTAACGCAGTTCCCAAAAAGTATGAAGGGCTAGATGGAACGGAACTTGCCATTTCCGAATCACAAGAAAGAATGGCTGTAGTTGTTGAAAGTAAAGACGTATTAGAGTTTATCGCCCTTGCCCAAAAGGAAAACTTAAGCGCTACTCCCGTTGCTACAGTTAAGGCTGATCCAAGACTAACTATGACTTGGAATGGTAAAAAAATTGTTGATATTAAGAGAGAGTTCTTAAATTCTAACGGTGCAGAAAAGCACGTAAACGCAAAAGCTAGCAAGGTGGAGAATTTTGACAAACAAATCCCTGCATCTTTTGAACAAGGATATAAAGAACTCGTAAGTGATCTTAACGTATGTTCAAAGCGTGGCTTGTCAGAGCGTTTTGACTCTACTATCGGTGCAGGCACAGTGTTAATGCCTTTCGGTGGTAAAAATCAAAAAACACCTATTCAAGCAATGGTACATAAAGTTTCTATGGAAAAGAAGTATACTGACGATTGCTCACTTATGAGTTGGGGTTATAATCCTTTCATTACTGAAAAAAGTCCTTATCACGGTGCTTATTTAGCAGTAATTGAATCGGTATGTAAACTTATTGCAACAGGTGCTGATTTTAACGACGTATATCTTACCTTCCAAGAATATTTTGAAAGAGTGGGTAAGGATGAACATAGGTGGGGGAAACCCTTGTCTGCGTTACTTGGTGCGTTTAAGGCACAAATGGAATTAAAAATTGGTTCTATTGGTGGTAAAGACTCTATGAGTGGTACTTTTGAAGATATTAACGTTCCACCAACACTCGTATCTTTTGCCGTTACTATGGCTAAAACGAAAGATATTGTTTCTCCTGAATTTAAGAGTGCAAATAGCAAAGTTTATCTAATTAAGCCTTGCTATGATGAGAATAAGCTTCCAAAAACCGAGTGCTTAATTAAGATTTTTGATAAGATTTCTAACCTTAATAAGCAAGGTAAAATTAAAGCTTGTTACACACCAACGTATGGTGGTGTTGCAGAAGCTATTTATAAAATGGCTATCGGTAACGGGTTCGGATTCAAGTATGAACAAAACCTTTCATTAGAAGAGATATTCGGTTATAACTACGGTGCATTTATAGTAGAAACTGACGTAGAGTTGGATGAAATTTTACTTGGCGAAATTACTGAAAAGCAACAAATCGTTTACGGCAATATCGCTATTGATTTTGAAACCCTTAATGATTTATATGAAAACAAGCTAGAAGGTGTTTATCCCTTAAATGCAAAGCAGGAAAAGAAACAAATCGAAAACATTTCATTTAACGCTAAAGAAAGATATACTACAAGCTTTAAGGTTTCTAAGCCTAAAGTAATTATTCCCGCATTCCCTGGTACTAACTGTGAATTTGATAGTGCAAAGGCTATGGAGTTGGCGGGAGCAAATGCAAAAATTATCGTTGTTAAAAACCTAAATCAAAAACTTTTAACAGACAGTATTAAAGAATTTACCGAAGAGCTTAAATCTGCTCAAATGATATTCATTCCAGGTGGTTTCTCTGGTGGTGACGAGCCTGATGGAAGTGGTAAGTTTATAACTGCTTTCTTTAGAAATGCAGAAGTTAAAGAAGGTGTAAGTGAATTATTAGATAAACGTGACGGTTTAATGTGTGGTATTTGTAACGGTTTCCAAGCACTTATTAAACTTGGGCTTGTTCCTTATGGTAAAATTATCGACACCGACGGAAATTGTCCAACCCTTTCTTTTAATACTATTGCTCGCCACCAGTCAAAGATTGTTAGAACGAGAATTGCTTCTAACATGTCGCCTTGGCTTAGCGATATGAATGTTGGAGATATTGTTTCCGTTCCTATTTCTCACGGCGAAGGTAAGTTTATTGCAAACGATAAGGTTGTTGCAGAACTTATCAAAAACGGACAAATTGCAACTCAATACGTTGATTTATCTGGAAACGCAACTAGCGATATTCAATTTAACCCTAACGATTCTGTTATGGCTATCGAAGGTATTACTAGTCCAGATGGTAGAGTGTTTGGTAAGATGGGGCACAGTGAGCGTGTAGGCAACGGCTTATATAAGAACGTCCTTGGCGATTACGATATTAAGATGTTTAAATCTGCAGTTAAATACTTTAAGTAAAATAAGAAAAAAGGCGAGATTTTTATCTCGCTTTTTAATATTTATATATTAGGTGAGATCGTTTTTAGTTCCTACTTGACTTTGCATATCTATTATGCTACAATTTTTTTAAATTTATTATAGGATAGATTATGAAAAAACGTGGTTTAATTATTCTCATTGCTCTTATTATTTTTGCAATAATTGGCGTTTTCGTATGCCTTACAAGTTGTTCTACACGAGATGTAAACAATAAATGTTTGAGCTATAAATTAATAAACAATAATAGGGAGTATGAAGTTAGTAATTGTCGTTCATATATTTTTATTGAGCCGGAACAAACCAAGGTTGTAATACCTGAATATCACAGAGGTAAAAAAGTAACAAGTATAGGTGATGATGCATTTGATGATTGTGATTGGATAACTAGTATAGAAATTCCAAATAGTGTAACAAGTATAGGTGAAGGCGCTTTCCGTTCTTGCTCCTCACTAACAAGTATAGAAATTCCAAATAGTGTAACAAGTATAGGTGAAGGGACGTTCTCTTGGTGTGCTGCGTTAACAAGTATAGAAATACCAGACAGTATAACGAGTATAGGCGTTGAAGCTTTTCGTGGTTGCTATTCACTAACAAGTATAGAGATACCAGAAGGCGTAGAAAACATAGGCGATAGTATGTTTTGTGCTTGTACTTCACTAACAAGTGTAGAAATACCAGACAGTGTAACGAACATAGGTGAATATGCATTCAGCAGTTGCGATTCATTAAAAAGCGTAGTAATGCCTAATAGTGTGACAAACATAGCCAAAGGGACGTTCTCTTATTGTACTGCATTAACAAACATAGAAATACCCGATAGTGTAGAAAGTATAGACGTTGAGGCTTTTCGTGGTTGCCGTTCTCTAACAAGTATAGATATACCAAAAAGCGTAACAAGCATAGGACATAGTGTGTTTTCAGATTGCAACTCATTAACAAGTATAGTAATTCCAGATAGCGTAAAAAGCATAGGGGGGTCTACGTTTTCAGGATGCAACTCGTTAACAAGTGTGGAAATAGGTGAAGATGTAGAAAGCATAGGTGAATATGCGTTTTATAAATGCTTGTCGTTAACAAGCGTAATAATACCTAATAATGTAAGTAGTGTAGGTGAATATGCGTTTTATGGATGCCTGTCGCTAACAAACATAGTAATAGGAGAAGGAGTAGAAAGTATAGGGATAGGCGCGTTCCAGAATTGTACTGCGTTAACAGGTGCAGTTATTAATGAAAACAATACTAGCTATAAAACGATAGACGGTAATATATACACTAAGGATGGAAAAACGCTAATTCAATACTTAATGAGCAAAACGGAAACTTCGTTTAATATACCTTATGGAGTAACTGCAATAGGTGTAGGAGCGTTTGAATATTGTAATACTTTAAGTACCGTAGTAATCCCTAATAGTGTAAGCATTATAGGCAGTTATGCTTTCGCTTATTGTCAATCATTAACAAGCATAGAAATTCCTGATAGTGTAATAAATATGTATAATAAAGTGTTTAGTGGATGCTCTTCATTAACGAGTGTAGTAATAGGAGATGGCGTAGAAAGTATTGATAATTCTGCATTTTACAATTGTTCTGCGTTGAAAAACCTTGTAATAGGTAATAGCGTAAAAAGTATAGGTTGGAGAGCGTTTGCTTATTGCTCGTCATTAACAAACATTGTAATAGGAAACGGCGTAAAAAGTTTAGGTAATGAAGCTTTTTATGCGTGCAAATCATTAGAAAACATTGTAATTCCAAAAAGCGTAATAAGTTTTGGAGAAGACGTATTTCAAGCTTGTAATTCATTAAAAAATATAACCGTTGAAGAAAATAATCCTTTACTCAAATCTATAGACGGTAATTTATACTCTAAAGACGGAAAGACTTTAATTCGGTATGCACTGGGTAAAACGGCAACTTCATTTAACGTGCCCGAAGGTGTAACAAGTATAGGTGCTGGAGCGTTCTATAGTTGCGATTCATTAACAAGTGTAGTAATACCTAATAGTGTAACAAGAATAGGCGTTCATGCGTTCGATCAGTGTAAGGCGATAACAAGTATTAAATATTGTGGAAATAAAACTCAATGGGACGCTATTAGTAAAGGTGTATATTGGGAACCAGACACGGGTTCATATAAAATAACTTATAACTATAGTGTAAATTAAATCTTTACGCATAATATTAAACTTAAAAAAGGAAAGCATAAATTAAACAGTACTTTTAAAAATAAGTTTTAATTAAACATTGCAAAAAAGTGATTTAAGATAATTTTATGAAAAATAGTGAAAAAATTCTTTTAGAGAATAATGGAAACGCCCTTAAAACAAATGTAATTTGTTTCCTAAAATATCTAAAATTTAATATATTAGAAACACAAGCGAAAATATGTTTTACAAGTGGTAAGGAAATTTCAGTTGATATAGAAAGCCGTAAGGTAACATTTCCTGATTGCGTTAAAATCTTAAAAGATGAGCTAATTTTAAATTATAAAACGCTAGGTGCATTATATTTTATATATAGTGGATTACAACAAGAAACGATACAAGAATTTGAGCTTTATTTTGACAAAAGAAGGAAAAAAGATTTTGAAATTTATTATAACAAAACCCAATGTATCAATAAAGACGTAAAGGAAATAAATGCAAACCTTTCCTATGCGATAGATTTGTTGAATAAAAATATTGAAGATGTTTACTTAGTACAAATAAGATATAGCGCAAGAGAAAAAGTTTTCTGCGATTCTTCTTGTATAATAAAAACAAATAAAATAATTAATTATTACTCGCTTTTTTGTAATATGAGCGATGCTCCTATAAAAGAAAGGGTAAAAAACATGAAGAGGGCAAGCGAGTTTAATATCAAATTACAAACCATTAAGCAATTTGATTTTAGGTTTGGTAATTCCTTTTGTGGAATAAAAAAATTAAGTATTTTTTTTAACGATGGCATTATCTTAAAGTCTAATAGTGGGAAAGGTTTAGATTTAGAACCGAGTAAAGAAGAAATTATAAATGCATTGGAAAACTTTTGCTTTATTAACTGGCTTCAAAAATATGATAGAAATACAAAGCCGTGTCTTGAAAACGCTTGGACCATTGAGCTTAAATTGGGGGAGGAAAAATTGGAATTTATTGGGTTAGACGACTTTCCTAAAATTTGGCCTTACGTAGAATGGTTTGTAAAAAAATACGGTGGTTTTGAAAAAATAAGAGAATAAAAAAGGTGTTTTAATAAAATATTGAATATCGATACACAAAGAAAAAGTGCGATTAATCACTTTCCCTAGTAGGGATTTTTGGAAAATGTAAAAGGATAGCAAAATTTTGCTATCCTTTAATTTTTTTGCTTTTCAAAACACACGACTTTGCTTGCAAAATATAGTGTGCTACACTTTTTTTATTTACTAAATCCCTAAGATTGCTTTTCATTTACACTCTTTTTATAGAAATGTTGTGTGGGAGATGCCGTTTTTTATATTTTTAGTATTCTTTTCTTGACTTTATATTAAATGCTGAGAAGTCTGTTTTGGAAAAGTTATAAAGTTTATTTTTCAAAAAAAGCAACCCCGATTGCATTAGGTCCAATGTGGGCTCCTATCGTTGCTCCTAATTGATATTTTTGCAAATCACCAATATTGTCTTGCCAAAGTGTAGCGCTATCCTTTATATATTTTTCCAACGTTTCAGTACCTAACCCTGACCATAATGTACCAAGTGGCATTGAAAAATCTATTCCATTAGATTCTTGAATAAGCTTATTTAATAGGTTATAACTCTTTTTCGAACCCATAGCTTTGCCCATCAGTTTAACTTCGCCATTGACAATTCCAACAACAGGTTTCAATGAAAGAAGCTCACCAGCGAAAGCAACTGTGCTTGAAATTCTACCACCTTTCTTCAAGTACTCAAGTGTCCCAAGCATTGCAATAACTTTTAGTTTTGTCTTTTTTTCTTCAAGTAAAGATACGATTTTTTTCGCTGAAACTCCTTCTTTAATTAATCGTAAGGCGTATAGGCATAATAGACGTTCGCCAATAGCGGCATTTAAGCTATCTACAACGTGAACTCGACCATCAAACTTTTCCGCTGCTTGATTTGCACTTTGATAAGTTCCCGAAAGTTTTGACGAAAGCGTAATTACAATAATCTCATCATTAATGCCAAGGTGGTTTGTATATGCTTCTTCCCATCTAAACGCATTTATAAGAGTCGTTTTGGGAAAAGAAGAAGACTCAATAAGTTTTTCATAAAATTCATTTGGTAACAAATTTACACCATCATAATATTCTTCATCATCGATCGTGATAATCATGGGAAGCAGTATTAATCCTAATTTTTCCGCTTCTTGTTTGCTGATATCAGCAGCAGAATCTATCATAAGTTTTATCATAGTTTTATCCTCTCCTTATAATTTTTATTTTGTTCTTTACTTTTTGTTTCTCTCAATTTTAATCTTTATAATTTGAGCAGATTTGTTCTAGGTTTTTGCAAATCAAAGATAGACTTTGATAAAAAATTTTTCTATTTTCCTCCGTCAGCCCTTTGCTTGCATTAAATAATACTTTATCAATTTTTTTTGTAATATTTTCCCCAACTTGAATCCCTTTTTCTGTTAGAAAAAACGTGCTTTGGTATCTTCTTGCGTTCATCGTCGGGCAATATATGTAGCCTTTACTTTCCAAAAATCTAATAGTTCGTGATATATTCGCTTTATCTTCTCCGCACATATCACAAATTTCTTTTGCTGTAAGAGACTTTACTTTATATAGATAATATAAACAAGAAACATGTGAACTTTTTAGATTAAATTCCAGCATTTCTTCGCTTTTAATTTTATGAATATATCTGCTCGCATTTGCAACTAATACTGTAAACAACTCAAATCTCTCCATATTTCACTCCACTTGTTGTAATTACAACATCTATATTGTAATATTAATTTATTTTAATGTCAAATAAATTAATCTAGTTTTCTATCAAATCAAAATAAATATATAATTTCAATTTCCATAAAAAAAGAACTTGGACAACATATCCAAGTTCCTTTTTTCTATGGAAGCATGACTAAAAAAGGAAAAAAATATTCCTTTTGTTCGTCCACTTCAAAAATTATTTATTTGCGTAGCATGGTTATTATTTCGTAAATTATAATTTTTTTCAATTGGTTTAATATTAAAAAAACTTGACATATAAAAAAGTCAAGCTTTTTAAAATTCTTCTATTTCTTTTTCAAATTTATCGAAAAGGTTATATCTTTCTGGGTGGGTTAGGGCGGTATAAATCATTTCTCTAATATTTTTAACGTCCTTACCTATCATTGATATAATATCCTTAGCATATTCTCTTTTAGTATTTTTATTTGCGGGACAACAGCTTTTAACAACGGGTAAACTTTTAGAAAATGAAGTAATATGAATTTCCTCTAACATAATCATAGGTCTAATCAACGTTAGGTTCATGCGTGAAAGGTAACTTTTTGGAGCAAAGGTGGAAAGTCTACCTTCATACATTAGAGAAAGCATAAAAGTATCTATCAAATCATCAGCATGATGGCCTATGGCAACCTTATTGCAACCGTGTTTAACGGCAACGTCGTATAAAGCACCCTTTCGCATTTTTGAACACAACGAGCAAGGATTAGTTTCCTTTCGTACGTCGAAAACAATTTCGCCTATATCAGTTTTTTCAACGATATATTCTACACCGAGCTCATCACACATATTTTTAATAGGGGTAAAATCTGCTGGGTTGTTTTTAAAATTAAGGTCTACTGTTATCGCTAAAAGGTCATATTTATATGGTGAAAAACGCCTAAATTCTGCAAGAAGTTTAAGTAGGGCGAGGCTATCCTTTCCACCGGAGATTCCTACGGCAATTTTATCGCCGTCTTTTATCATTTTGTATTTTTCCACGCCTTTGCGCATTACTGATAGCAATTTTTGTAAACCCATTGTTTTCTCCAAAATGCTTTGTAAAAGTTTTACTTGCTTTTTTATATTGTATATATTATACTACTTATGGTAAAAATTTCAAGAAAAATGGAGTAAAAAATGACGGAGTTTTTCTCAAATCTTATAGGAAACGATTATGTAGCAACGGTGATTATGTCATTAGTGCCTTTAATTGAATTAAAAGGTGGCATAGTTTTTGCACAAAGTGCAGGAATTCATTGGGCTCTTTCCTTTATTCTTGCATATATTGGGTCTACCATTGTTTTTATTCCCATATATTTCTTACTAAAACCTATATTAACACTACTCAAGAGAATAAAGTGTATTAATGGATTTGCTTGTAAGATAGAAGGCTATTTTGAAAAAAAAGCAAACGAAACTCTTGTTCAAAGACAGAGAAACAACAAGTCTACTAAAAACATTGAGTTTATTAAAACGCTCGGCGTATTTATATTTGTTGCAATTCCACTTCCTATGACTGGGGTGTGGACAGGAACGGCAATAGCTGTGTTTTTTGGGTTAAACTTTAAAAATACGTTGGCTTCTATCCTTATTGGTAACTTTATCGCAGGGGCACTTATTCTTATTTTGTCGGTTGTATGTGCACTTATTGGTGTGAGTTTAGACCTTGTACTTTACGTGCTTTTTGCTCTTGCTTTAGTATTGTTTATAATTTTTATAATCAAAATTTCGTGTATAAAAACGAAAGATGAGATGAAAGGTTAATATTTAATATATGAACATATTTTCGTTATTTTTTAGGAAAAAACCAAAGTCAATAAAAATAGGGTTGGCATTAGGTTCGGGTGGAGCGAAGGGCTTTGCCGAACTTGGCGTGCTTTCTGCGCTTGAGCAAAACGGAATAGAGTTTGACTATATTGCGGGAACTTCAATTGGGAGTATTATAGGAGCGTTTGTTGCAAACGGTTATACTTCTACAGAGATTTTTGAGCTTTTACGACGTGTTAAAGTTAATGAAATTAAAAACTTTTTTATGATTAAAATGGACACTTCGGGATTGTTTGGAGTTATTGATAGAAATATTGGCTCTCTTAACATAGAAGAACTTAAAAAACCTTTTGCAGCCATTGCAACAGATTTAGAAAGTGGAAACGAAATGGTTTTCAAATCGGGAAGTGTTGCAAAAGCGCTTTCCGCATCAAGCAGTTATCCACCATTTTTTAAGTCGGTTGAAATTGATAAAAGAGAATACGTTGACGGCGCTTTTACAAATGCGCTCCCCGCCGACGTAGTTAAAGAAATGGGCTCTGATTATGTTATTGGAGTAGATATTTCAGTAAAACGAGAAGGGAAAAACAATATATTATCAAAATTATTTCCAACTTATAAATCTAAAATAGAAGATCCATATGAAAAGGGGTATAAATATTCGAACATAGTTTTACATCCAGACCTTACTGGGTTTTCTCCATTATCTTTTGCTAATGGGGCTGAAATGTATGACATTGGGTATAGATGCGCTATTGAAAATATGCCACAAATTAAAAAAGACATTGAAAAACTAAAAAGGAAAAAATAGTTTTTTATGTTTAATGCTTACAAAAGAAAAAGTAATTTAATTATATTTTTATTAATTTTTATACTATTAATATTTGTAGGTGGTTGCAATAATACGCAAAATGAAAGCAATGGCAATTCTTTTTCTCCGTTAGAAGTTAATTATATAGACGTTGGAGAAGGGGATGCAACTTTTATAAAATTGCCGGATGGAAAAACTGTTTTAATAGATACGGGAACAAAATCTGAGAGTAACGAGCAAAAAATTTTTTCTTTGATTAGTAGATATACTAGTAAAATTAATTATTTTATTCTCTCGCATCCTGACTCAGAACATTATGGTAATGCTTTAAGTATTTTAGAAAATTTTTCGGTGGAAAAGATTTTTGTTCCTAAAATTATAAATACAAGTGTGTATCCAGAGTTTTATTCTATTATTCAAGTAGCTACTCAAAAGGGTATAGAAAGAGTAATTAGCAAAACTTTTATTAATCTTTCAGGTAATGATTATACATTGATGTTTCTTTCCCCAACGTTGAATTCTAATAATCAAAGCTATATAGATTTTATATCTAATAAAACACCGAATTCTCTTTTTTGCGACGACATGTCGCCGATAATTTACTTAGAATTTCTTGGGGTGAAATTTATATTCGGAGGCGACGCCAGCGAAACTCAAGAAAAAATGGTTATAGATAACTACAAGGTAAGACTTTATCATTCTTATCTTATGGATGATAACTTCAGCTTATCTAATATAGATTTTTACAAAGTATCCGCACACGGAGATAAAAGGTCAAATTCAAGCGAATTTTTACAATTACTTTCCCCTCAAAACGCTATTATTTCCGTTGGTGGTGGTAATGGATTAGCACATCCATCTACCGAAGTTTTGTTAAGATTAGAAGAAGTAAATTCAAACTATAATCTTTATAGAACGGACAGGGATAAAACTATATCCGTTTTAGTAGATGAAAAAGGGGAATATATCATTAAAAAAGCGCAATAAAAGTAAAGCTTTCAGCCGTCAGTATTCCTGACGGCTGAATATTACTAGATAAGAAGAAAATTAATCAAGCTTAAGAACTGTTAAAGATGCTGATGATAAAGTAGCTTCAGTAGCAGAAGTGTTGTATAAAGATAATTCGTCACCCGCACTCAGCGTTAATAAAATCGTTTTACTAGCCGCACCAGCACTGTTTGATTGAACGATTGTTTCTCCTGTAATAGGAGTTCCATTAAGATATAATGAAGTTATAAATTCGTTTGTGGGAACAGAGCCAGCTGTGTAAAATGAAACTAAATAAGTTCCGACTTCGCTTACAACAACGGCATTATCGGTAACACTCATAGTTGAATTTGCCGTTTCATTTATAAAAGTAATGGGAATTATCTCATCGCTTGCAACTTCAGCCGTGCTTTCTCCTGCATAAATAGCATTATTAGTGCCGGCAGGACCGACAGGACCTTGTGGGCCAATAGGACCGATAGCGCCAGTAGCGCCAGTAGCACCAGTAGGACCAATAGGACCGGCAGGACCGACAGGACCTTGTGGGCCAACAGGACCCACAGCACCAGTAGCACCTGTAGGACCAATAGGACCTCGTGGACCAATAGGACCTCTTGCACCAGTAGCACCTGTTTCACCGGTAGGACCAATGGGACCAGCAGGACCAATAGGACCTTGTGGGCCAATAGGACCGACAGCACCAGTAGCGCCAGTAGCGCCAGTAGCACCAGTAGGACCAATAGGACCAGCAGGACCAACAGGA
This sequence comes from Christensenellaceae bacterium, assembly GCA_045639245.1. Lineage (GTDB taxonomy): Bacteria > Bacillota > Clostridia > Christensenellales > Borkfalkiaceae > UBA1259. Next base: position 22,634 of record JAZUCS010000017.1, on the reverse strand, counting down.
CCTTGTGGACCGATAGGACCTCTTGCACCAGTAGCGCCAGTAGGACCTTGTGGTCCACGGATTACTACCGTATTACAATTATTGCATCTATTATGGCAGTTCTTATCGCCAAAAAATGAACACATAAAAAACCTCCTTAGTGTTAATGTATTATATGTTTAGAATAAAAAAAAAGTTAAACATTTAAATACTTTATTATTTTTATGCTAAGGTGTGGTATAATAAAAAAAAGGAAACAATATGCAAAAGAATTTTAAGCTTTGTTCTAAATATAAGCCTACGGGAGATCAACCAGAAGCTATCAAGAAACTTGTTGAAGGGTTGGAAGATGGCCTTCGCACACAAGTTTTGTTGGGTGTAACGGGATCTGGAAAAACGTTCACAATGGCAAACGTAATAGAGAGGATGAATCGTCCTGCTCTAGTTATCGCGCACAATAAAACGCTTGCAGCGCAACTTTGCAACGAATTTCGCGAATTCTTTCCAGAGAATAGGGTGGAATTTTTTGTTTCCTATTACGACTACTATCAACCGGAAGCGTATATACCGTCTACCGATACTTACATTGAAAAGGACCTTTCGATAAACGATGAGATTGACAAATTACGCCACTCGGCTACTTGTTCTCTTGCAGAACGCAGAGATACTATAGTAGTAGCCTCAGTTTCGTGCATTTATGGGCTTGGCGCTCCTGAGGATTATTATAGGCTTGCCGTTTCGATAAGACCAAATGATAATATTAGTAGAGATGAGTTAATAAGAAAACTAGTTGCCATTCAATACGTTAGAAGGGACGTGGATTTTTCCCGTTCATCTTTCAGAGTAAAGGGTGATACAGTTGATATTTTTCCCTCGTCTAACACAGAAATAGTTATTAGAGTAGAATTTTTCGGTGATGAGGTGGAGAGGGTTTGCGAAACGGAATTCGTTACAGGTAGAGTTGTATCCGAATTGAAGCATGCAGTAATTTTTCCTGCAAGTCATTATGTTGCTCCTGAAGAAAAACTGTCGAAAGCACTTGCTATAATTGAAAGAGATAAAGAGCAGGAAGTTTTATTATTAAAAGAAAACGGTAAGCTTTTAGAGGCGCAAAGGCTTTTGCAAAGAACTGATTACGATATTGAAATGATAAAAGAAATAGGTTTTTGCAAAGGAATAGAAAATTATAGTAGATACTTCGATGGCAGAAAAATAGGTGAGCCACCGTTTACTTTGCTCGATTATTTTCCTAAAGATTTTATTACCTTTATAGATGAATCGCATATGACTATCCCACAAATCGGCGCAATGTACAACGGAGATCGTTCAAGAAAGAGTAGCCTAGTTGAGTATGGTTTTAGATTGAAGTCTGCTTTTGATAATAGACCGCTTACTTTTGAAGAGTTTGATAATAGAATAGGACAGTTGATATGTGTTTCTGCAACGCCCGCTAAATACGAATTAGCTCAGGCAGGACAAGTTGTTGAACAACTTATACGTCCAACAGGATTAATTGATCCTGAAATATCCATACGTCCTACAAAAAATCAAATAGATGATTTACTTGTCGAAATAAACAAAACGGTAAAAAGAGAAGGGCGTGTACTAATTACAACCTTAACTAAGAAAATGGCTGAAAGCTTAACTGAATATTTGCGTGATAATGGTATTAGGGTAAAATATATGCATAGTGATATAGATACTATGGAGCGCATAGAAATTGTTGGTGGGTTAAGAAACGGTGAATTTGACGTGCTTTGTGGAATTAATCTATTAAGAGAAGGATTAGATATTCCTGAAGTGACGCTAGTTGCCATAATGGATGCTGATAAAGAAGGTTTTTTGAGAAGTGAAACTTCATTAATTCAAACTATTGGAAGGGCTGCGAGAAATGTTGACGGCAGAGTTATTATGTATGCCGATACCGTTACGGGCAGTATGAAAAGAGCTATTGATGAAACGGAGAGAAGACGAAAAATTCAAAGAGATTATAATAAAGCTCAGGGCATTACGCCAGCAACTATAAAGAAAGCGGTTGTAAATACTCTTGAGATTACTAAAAAAATGGACCGTACTAAAGATATTAAAAAAGCTGATATTCCTAGTGAAATTGAAAAATTAAAGGCATTAATGAAAATTGCTTCTGCAAACCTTGATTTCGAAAGGTGTATTGAGATAAGGGATACTATTGCAAAATTAAAAATTAAAATGAGAAAGTAAAATGAAAGAAAATATAATTATAAAGGGTGCTAGAGAAAACAATTTAAAAAATATACAATTAACTATACCGAGAGATAAACTTGTGGTTTTTACAGGTCTTTCAGGTAGTGGTAAAAGTACTTTGGCGTTTGAAACTATATATGCTGAAGGACAACGCCGTTACGTAGAAAGTTTGTCAAGTTATGCGAGAATGTTTTTAGGACAAATGGAAAAACCAGACGTAGATTCTATTGAAGGGCTTTCACCAGCAATTTCTATAGACCAGAAAACTACTTCGCACAATCCTCGTTCTACCGTTGGTACGGTAACGGAAATTTACGATTATTTTAGGTTGTTGTTTGCAAGAGTTGGTGTGCCACATTGTCCTAAGTGTGGAAGAGAAATTTCTCGCCAAACGGTAGATAATATTTGTGAGCAAGTTCTATCTTTAAAAGAAGGTAGTAAAATTTTAATTAGCGCACCGATTGTTAGAGGTAAAAAAGGAGAATATAAAAAAGAATTAGCTTCGTATAAAAAGAGTGGTTATGCAAGAGTTATGATCGACGGTGTAATGTATAATCTTGACGAAGAAATTAATTTAGATAAAAACGTAAAACACAATATAAATGTTGTTGTTGATAGATTAATAGTAAAAGAAGGCATTGAAAAAAGATTAACAGATTCGCTTGAAACTGCTCTTAAACTTGCAGATGGGCTTGTAGTTGTTGACGTTATTGATGGAGAAAGCACGCTATATTCTACTAAATATTCCTGTCCTTACTGCGGGATAAGTATTGAAGAAATTGAGCCACGATTATTTTCCTTCAATAACCCTTTCGGTGCGTGTCCCGATTGTCATGGATTAGGGTTTAAAAATACGATTGATGAAGCGTTAGTTGTTAAGAACTCAGAGTGGAGCATAAGACAGGGCGCGATGATGGTTACAGGTTGGAATTTAGATAGCGGAAAAATGGCGGAAATGAATTTCAATTCGCTTGCAGAACATTACGGATTTAGTTTAGATACACCTGTAAAAGATTTGCCGAAGGATATTTATAATATTTTGCTTTATGGTAATGGTGGAGAGAAAATAAAAATGAACTACAACACTAAAACTTTTAGTGGTAGTTATTATTCTGCTTGGGAAGGAATAATTCCTAATCTTGAAAGGAGATATAAGGAAACAACTAGTGATTATACAAAAATGGAAATTGAAAGATACATGGTTGTTTCTCATTGCGAAACATGTAAGGGAAAAAGATTAAGGAAAGAGGCTCTTGCAGTTACTATTGGTGGAAAAAATATTTCTGAACTAACCGATATGGGCGTTTTGGAGCTCAGCGATTTTATTAACAATTTAACCTTTTCAAAAACCGCTGAAATTATCTCAAAGCCTATTATTAAGGAAATTAATATGCGCCTTAACTTCTTAAAAGACGTTGGTTTAGGGTATTTAACTCTTTCGAGAAGCGCCGTAACGCTTTCAGGTGGAGAGGCGCAGAGAATTCGTCTTGCAACTCAAATAGGTAGTGGTTTGACGGGCGTTTTATATATTCTAGACGAACCAAGTATTGGTTTACATCAAAGAGATAATGAAAAGCTCTTAAAAACTCTTAAAAAGTTGAGAGATTTAGGAAACACCTTAATCGTTGTCGAACACGATGAAGATACTATTCGCTCTGCAGATTATATAGTAGATATAGGGCCTAAGGCAGGCGTTCATGGGGGTGAAATAGTGGCGTGTGGAAGCATTGAAGACGTTATTGCTGAACCTCGTTCCATCACTGGAGAATATCTTTCAGGGAAAAGAAATATACCAATTCCCAACAGTAGAAAAGTTCCGGATGGGAGATGGTTAAAAGTAATCGGAGCAAAACAAAATAACCTTAAAAACGTTGAGGTTAAAATTCCTGTTGGACTCATAACTGCGATAACCGGTGTTTCTGGAAGTGGAAAGAGTTCGCTTGTAAACGAAATAATATTTCCTGCACTTGCTTCAAGGCTCAATCGAGCGAAATTGCGTGATGGCAACGTGGACAAAATAGAAGGAATTGAGTTTTTTGATAAGGTTATTGCCATTGATCAAGCACCGATAGGAAAAACTCCTAGAAGTAACCCTGCTACTTATACTGGAGTATTTTCCCATATAAGAGATTTATTTGCTTCCACGTTAGATGCGAAGGAACGTGGTTATAAAGCTGGAAGATTCTCTTTTAACGTTTCTGGTGGAAGATGCGAGCATTGTGAAGGAGATGGAACTATTAAGATAGAAATGCATTTCTTGCCTGACATGTACGTTCCTTGCGAAGCATGTAAGGGGAAAAGATATAATAGAGAAACTCTTCAAGTAAAATATAAGGGAAAAAATATTAGTGACGTTTTAGAAATGACCGTTGATGCAGCTTGCGAGTTTTTTAAAAATATTACTAGTATTTATAACAAGATAAAAACTTTACAAGACGTTGGCTTAGGCTACATTAAATTGGGACAAAGTTCCACAACTCTTTCTGGTGGTGAAGCGCAAAGAGTTAAGCTAGCAACGGAGCTAAGTAAACGAGCAACAGGAAAAACGTTATATATTTTAGATGAGCCGACTACAGGATTACATTCATACGATGTGCAAAAACTTTGCGAAGTTTTGCAAAGGTTACAGCTTTCTGGTAACACAATATTGATTATTGAACATAATTTAGATGTGATTAAGCTTGCCGATTACGTTGTTGACTTAGGTCCTGAAGGAGGAAGTGGCGGAGGTATGGTTGTTGCCGAAGGCTCACCCGAAGATGTTGCTAAAGTGGGAAACAGTTATACTGGTCAGTTTTTAAGGAAAATATTACTAAAATAAATAGAATCCGCAAAAAATAGAAATTTTTGCGGATTTTTTACTGTTATATGCAAAAGAATTAAAAATACTAAAATAAAAACAAAATAAATTGTGTAAAAAAAAGGATTTTTAATATTAAAGTAGTATTATTATATGATAATAAATATTTAAATGGAGAAAAACGTTGAAAGATAAAACTTCAAAGATAGAAAAAACTTTTTTATCTCCTTTTGCTAAAAGGTCTGAAGACACCGTTGGGAGATTGAGGGAGGAAGAGCCTTGTCCTATGCGTACGGAATTTCAGCGTGATAGGGATAGGATTATTCATTGTAAAGCCTTTCGTCGACTTAAAAATAAAACTCAAGTTTTCTTCTCGCCTGAAGGTGACCATTATAGGACAAGGTTAACTCACACTCTTTCCGTTTCTCAAATTGCTAGATCTATTGCAAGGGCGCTATCTCTTAATGAAGACCTTACTGAAGCTATCGCCTTAGGGCACGATTTAGGGCACACGCCTTTCGGCCATTCAGGTGAAAGAATTTTAAATAGATTAAATCCTAACGGATTTATGCACAACATTCAATCTGGTAGAGTGGTTGATTTTCTTGAAAAAGATGGGCAAGGGTTAAATCTTACTAGGGAAGTTGTGGACGGAATTATTAACCACAAGATGAATTGTAATGCTTCCACTTTAGAAGGGAAATCCGTTAGCCTTGCGGATAGAATTGCCTATATTAATCACGATATCGACGATGCTATTGACGGTGGCTTTATAACCTTTAACGATCTTCCTAAAAGGGCTATAAAAGTTTTAGGAAAAAGTTCTTCTGAGCGTATAAATGCGATGGTGTATTCCATTTATCGCGCGAGCGACGGAAAAAATACTGTAGAAATGGAAAAAGACGTTGCTGAAGCTACTGCAGAACTGCGTAGTTTTTTATTTGAACGAGTATATAATGATCAAACGTTCAAAAAAGAGGAAGTTAAGGCTGATAGGATGATTTCTGCTTTGTATTCGTATTTTAAGGAAAATCCTAAATTAATGCCGGAATTTAATTATAATCAACTTAATCAAACGGATATTGATACTGTAGTTTGTGATTATTTATCATCCATGTCAGACAGTTACGTTGTTAATTTGTTTACGGGGCTATTTGTTCCCGACAAGTGGAAACTCTAAATTTAAATTATTATTACGGAAGTGTAAATGAGAGGTTTTGATCAAAAGTTCTTAGATGAACTTAAATTAAAAAATGATATTGTCGACGTTGTTGGCAAATACGTTAGATTAGAACAACGAGGTTCTAGTTTTTGGGGGAAATGCCCTTTTCATCACGAAAAGACGGCATCTTTTTCCGTTAACGCTCAAAACCAATTTTATTATTGCTTCGGTTGTCATAAAAGTGGAGACGTAATTACTTTTATTCGTGAAATTGAATCGTTAGATTTTGCAGACGCCATTAAGTTTTTGGCTGAGCGTGCACATGTGCCACTTCCAGAGATTAACTACGATGATGAAAAGGTTAAGGAGCAAAAACGCCAAAAAGAAATCGCCCTTTCCATATTACATGATACAGCCAAATTTTACGTTAATAATCTTAGAAGTGATAAGGCGCAAAAACATAAAGAATACATAATTAAACGTAAGTTCTCAGATGATACTGTTATTAAGTTTGGTATTGGCGCTTCACTTGATTATGATTCATTACCTAAACATTTAGTTTCTTTAGGATATTCGCAAGATGATATGGCGATGGCAGGTGTTGTTGACGTTAAAAATGGAAGGTGCGTTGATGCTCTTGCGGGACGATTAATTATTCCAATGATCAATCAATTTAATCAGGTAATAGCTTTCGTTGGCAGATTGTTAGAAAAAACTGATTTTGCAAAGTATAAAAATACCAAAGAAACGATAGCTTTTTCAAAGGGTAATACGTTATTTAATATTAATAATTTAAAAAAGCTCAAAAACGAAAAGGGACTTGATAGCGTTATTATTGTAGAAGGTCATCTAGACGTTGTGTCACTCGTTCAAGCGGGATTTAAGAATGTAGTTGCTAGTATGGGAACGTCGCTAACGAAGGATCAAGCAAGAATTTTAAAACGGTATGCGGAAAAAATTTACATCAGTTATGATGGGGATTTTGCAGGTCAAAAGGCTAGCATTAGAGGACTTGAGATATTAAAAGAAGAGGGGCTTGAAGTTAAAGTTGTTTCAATGCCAGATGGAATGGACCCTGACGACGTTGTTAGAACAATGGGGCAAGAGGGATATTCCCAGTTGCTTTTACAAGCAAAACCCTTAATAGATTTTAAGATTGATATTTTAAGAAAGACTTTTGATGTAAATACCACTGATGGTAAGAGAAAGTTTATTTCCAACGCAATAACAGTTATAAAGGAAAGTTCGTCTCCAACAGAACAGGAAGATTTGTTAAAAATGGTTAGAGATTTAACGGGGATGACGTATGAATCGCTCAGGAGAGAGCTCTATGCCGTAGAAGAAACTGAAAAGGAAAAAACAGAGCCGTTACCGGAGTTTAACGAGCGAACGGGTGATAAAACGCTTATTGCATCTAGATTTTTATTGTGTTCTTTTTTGTTCTCGAAGCCGTATGCTTTAGAGGCAAATATAGAAGAAATAGAGTTTGTTTTGCCCATTCATAAGGCAATACAAGATTACGTTGTTAATTGCAAAAAGGAAGGGCGAAAAATTAATTTTACCGACCTTTACGAGATCTTTCTCGAGGAAGAAACAGAGCTTTCTTTAATAGCAGGAATGGAGACGGATGAGAATAAACGTTACGACCAAAGCATGTATTTTGCCGATTGCTTAAGGACTTTAGCGCTTAATTCAATAGATAAAAAAATTGAAAGACTAACGAAAGAATTTTCTTTGGCAACTGAAAGTTCGAAACGACAGAGTATAGCTGCCGAAATGAATCGTTTACTAGTTGAAAAAAATCAGAAAAACCGTTAATGCAAAAAGCTTAACTTGGAGGATAAAATGGACGAAAAAGATATAAAGACGTTAATTGAAAATGACTTAGAATCAGGAGAAATAGCCGTTATGAACAATGAACTTACAGCCATTGTTCTAGATATTATTTCCGATTATAAAAAGGCGGGAAATATAACTTCTTCTCAACTTTTTGATAAGCTTGATAAACAACCGACTACACCTTCACAATTGGAAGAAATTTACCGTATGCTAGAAAAGGAAGGAATTTCCGTAGTAAACGAGTTTGAAAGAGAAAAGGATCTTTTCAGTCAGTTAGATATAGCGATGGATGACCCTGTTAAAATGTATCTAAAAGACATTGGAAAAGTTCCACTTCTTTCGGCGGAGGAAGAAACCGAGCTTGCTAAGCAAATGATGGAAGGTAATGAGTCTGCAAAAAGGTTGTTATCTGAAGCCAATCTTAGACTTGTTGTTTCTATTGCAAAAAGATATATGGGTAGACGCATGCAATTTTTAGACCTTATTCAGGAAGGTAATCTTGGGCTTATAAAAGCGGTTGAAAAATTCGACTATCAAAAGGGGTTTAAGTTCTCCACCTATGCAACTTGGTGGATAAGGCAGGCTATTACTAGAGCAATTGCCGACCAAGCGAGAACAATTAGAATTCCTGTTCATATGGTTGAAACTATAAACAAACTCGTAAGAGTGTCGAGAAGGCTTCTTCAAGAGTTTGGAAGAGAACCTACGGCAGCGGAAATAGCTGAAGAAATGGGAGTTAGTGAAGAAAAGGTAAGAGAAATTCAAAAAATTGCTCAAGACCCCGTTTCACTTGAAACACCTATAGGTGAGGAAGAAGATAGCCATCTTTCTGATTTTATTGAAGATGAAGGAAGTACAGCTCCTACCGACGCCGTTTCATTTACAATGCTTAAAGAGCAACTTTTAGGCGTATTAGATACTCTTACTCCAAGAGAGGAAAAGGTTTTAAGACTTCGTTACGGATTAGACGATGGTAGACCTAGAACTCTTGAGGAAGTTGGTAAAGAATTTAACGTAACTCGTGAACGTATTCGTCAGATAGAAGCAAAGGCGTTAAGAAAACTTCGCCACCCAAGTCGTTCTAAACGTTTGAAGGACTTTTTAGAATAATGACACATCGATTACAACAAATATTTGATATAATTCCAAACTGCCAAACGTTTGCGGATATTGGTTGCGATCATGGATATATATCTATGGCTGTTGTCAAAAGTGGTAAGGCGGAAAAAGTATTTTTTTCAGACATTTCAAAAAAATGCCTTGCCAAAGCCGAACTATTGCTTGAAAAATACGTTAAAGAAGGCAGAGCTTTCGGAGTTGTGTCAAACGGTTTTGAAAAGCTTCCTTTAGTTGATTGTGCATTAATTGCAGGTATGGGAGGGGAGGAAATTTTAAGTATATTAAAAAGTGCTTCCACGCTTCCTGAAAAGATGGTGTTGCAACCAATGAAAAACTCAGATAAATTAAGGGTTTTTTTAGTGGAAAAAGGTTATAAAATTTTATCCGATTTTACCTTTAAGTCGGATGGTAAATTTTACGACTTAATCTTAGTGGAAAAGGGAAAAGACCAACTCACGAAGGAAGAGATTTTTTTTGGAAGGACCAACCTTTTTGAACGGCCTGATTCATTTATTGAAAAATGGGAAGAAAAACTAAAAGAAATAAATAACTATTTAAGCCGTGAGGGGCTTTCTAATGAAAGTAGGCAAGAGCTTTTATCACAGCTTAAGGAGATACAAAAAATATGTTAAACGTAAATGCTTTTTTTGATGTGTTAAATGAATTTGCTCCATTGGCGCTCTCACACGAACTTGTTTCAAAAGGTGATTACGATAATAGTGGAATAATTGTTAAGTGCGGTCCTAACATTAAAAGGGCGCTTTTTACACTTGAATTATCTGAAAAAGCAGTTGACGTAGCAAAAAAATATAAGTGTGATGCTATAATTACCCATCATCCCGCTATTTATAAACCAATTACATCTCTTTCTATAGACGATGTGAAAACTTCTGCTCTAATTAAAGCTATTAGTAAGGGCATTAGCGTAATTTCAATGCATCTAAATTTAGACGTTGTTTGTGGCGGTATAGACGCAAGCCTTTCAGAAGTGCTTGGAGCAAAAAAGCATCGTATAATTAAACCGATTGATGAAATTAATGGTTATGGTAGAGAGTTTTCAATTGAACCTATAACCTTAAACGAGTTTATAAAAAATGCAAAAAACAAATTAAAAACCGCTAAAATTATCGTTTATGGAAAAAAAACTACTACAATAACAAGCGTTGCAAGTTTTTGTGGAGGTGGGGCTTCTTATGCGGAAAAGGCAGTTTTGTCTGGAGAAGTATCGGCAAGCGTGATAGTTACTTCCGATATGCCGCATCACGTTATAGCCGAGCTTGTTTGTAGGGGAAAAAGTATCGTAATTATTCCACATTATGCTTCGGAAAATTACGGGTTTGAGAAGTATTATCAAAAGGTGAAAAAAGCGTTAAACAATAAGGTTGAAACCTTTTATTTTGAGGATAAAAGATTTTTATAAAAAGACAAAAAAGTTAAGGAGATAACTTGTATGATAGAGAATTTATTAAAATATCAACAAGCTGATGCAAAGCTTCGTGAAATTGAAATGGAGCTTGCAAAAAGCGAAGAAAGAAAAAAAGCTGTAGAAGCTAAAAAATATCTTAACGGTGTTGAAACTACTGTAAATAAGCTTGACGATAAAGCTGCCGATTTATTAAGTGCTTATGAAAAACTTAAAAGCACTAAAGCAAAACTTGAAGAACAAAAGGAAGAGTTTACTAAAGCGCTTGACAGTATTGAAGATACAACTGGAGCTAATTTTATAATAAAAAAAGCTGAAGAACTCATTGCAAGAATAAAAGCAACTGCTGCCACTGTAAAAAACCTTGAAGAGGAAATTTCTCAAATAGGTAAAGAGTATGCGTTAATTAGAAAAAGAACTAAAGAAGAACAAGAAAAATATAAGGAAAACGCTACTAAATATAATGAATTTAAGGCTTCTTTTAAGGAAAAAAATGAAGAGATAGAAAAAGAGCTTAGCAGTTTGAAGAAATCCGTTGATTCCGCTTTAATGGACAAGTATACGAGAAAAAGGGAAAACAAAATTTACCCCGTATTATTTGAAGTGGAAGAGCATGGTAAGGATAATAACGTATGTGGCTACTGTAAAATGGAGTTATCTCTTTCTGAAGTGTCTAAATTGAAAAGTGGTGAGATTATTGAGTGTGCATCTTGCGGAAGGTTGATTTATAAAAAGAAATAAAAATAGTTAAATATCTGCACCGACGCTTTTTTGCGTCGGTGCTTGTTTTATTTATTTTATTTATTTAGATAATATAATATTATATTTTAAAATATAATAAAAAAATTTATTTAAAACCTTGTAAAGAAGAATGTTATTTGGTATAATTTAATAAAGACCTAAAGAGGTGTATTTTGAGCAAAAATCAAGTTACTAAAAAAAGCGGAGAAAGTTCTGCAATATTTACTAAAGAAACTTTTGGTGTAGTTACGGTTTTATTTTCTACACTTTGTCTTGTTTGTCTTATAACGAGAGAAAAGGTGTTTTTTACTCCAGGCCAATACGTGAATGCCTTCTTGTTTGGCATGTTCGGGTATTTTGCATACGCTGTAGTTGCTTACGCGTTCATATTCGGGGTTAAACTTATAACTGATAAAACGATTCCTATGCGTCGTAAAACGGTTGCTATAATTAGTGGTGTGTGCATTTTATCCGCCCTCTTAGCGCACGTGATTTCAATGAATGGCAAGGCTAGTAGTTATGCTGAATATTTATCATTATCCTATTCGCTTGGTGCTAACGGGGTATTATCCGCCTCAGGTGGTGGTATCGTTATTGGAGTTATAGCCTATCCGATAGTGTCGCTTTTAACAGTTACCGGTACTTCCGTTATGGCGGGTTTAGCTATAGTAAGTTTAATTGCCGTTCTTGTTTTTGACTTGATTAACGGAAAGTCGGTTGTCGCACAGAGAACTCCACGAAAGTTTAGAAGTACTGTTGTTGAAAGTACCGAGGGCGATTCAAACGTGGAAATTGTAGGGGAAATGGAATATCCCGTTAAAGACGTTTCATTTGAAACCTTTAAGCCCAATCAAAAATTATTTATCAACAACGAAAGTGATTTTGCTTTTAAAACTAAAAAAGAAATTGCTAAATCCGAAACTCAGCTTAAACTAGAGTTTTCTGATAATGGTTTAGGAGTTGGTAAAACTCAAGGCGTTTATTCCGAAGCCTATGCTGACGAAATGAAAAAGAAAATAGAATATATTAAAACTCCAGCAAAATTGGATTTTGATGCAACTATAAAAAATTCATATTATGGTACTTCCGTTTCAGAAGCAATTCCTCCGGTTAAAAACTTGTCTAATCAGACTACACAAAGCGAAATTGCCGAAATCCCTATGTATGAGCACGAAGGGAAACTTACCGAGGCGGAAATGCATGCTGAAAGTTTTTTGGAAAGATATGCAAACGCTTCGGATAGCGGAATAGCTAGTGTGGAAAGAAATGGAGAAGTTTTCCGTCCGTATAACGAAATTAGTGATGAACAAGAAGGATTAGAGCAAACAGTTGAATCTCCATTCGCAACCAATCAAATAGAAGAAAAAAATACTGGGAGCGAAATCCCTGCTATTTTAGAAGAAATTGATGATGAGCCCACCTCAACAAATCTACCTCTTAGCGATAGGAGAAGAAGCTTGTTTTTTGAAGAGCAGGAAGATAAATATTCAACTAATGAAGAACGTACTGCTTTTACTAGTAGAGTTAATGCCGATGGTAACGTACCTTTCACAGCAAGACGTGGTGGGTTTAACGTAGAGGAAAATAAAAACACGGAAAGCATTAAAGAAACTTTAGAGAAACCCCCCGTACCTATCAATAGGGTTTATAATAAGCCACCACTTGATATGTTAAATCGTAACGAGCAAGCATTAGACGTTTCTTCTGAAGATCACGAGGGAAGAAAGGCTATTATTAAGCAAACTTTAGAAGAGTTTCATATTAATGCTGAGCCAAAAGATTATATACAAGGGCCTACTATTACTAGGTATGAAATTTTAATGCCTCCGGGAATTTCCGTAAAAAGAGTTCTTAACTATGATAACGACCTTAAAATGCGTTTATCATCAAAAGCGGGGGTTAGAATTGAAGCACCTATTCCAGGTAAGAATGCAGTTGGTATAGAAGTTGCAAACAAACATCCTTCTTCTGTTGGTTTAAGAGAGATTTTGGAAGAAACGGCAGATGAAAAAATTGGTGCAGGCAAACTTATATTCTCCATAGGTAGAAATATTGTTGGTAAAGCTATAACTGATAATCTTGCTAAAGGGCCTCATTACTTGGTAGCTGGGGCTACTGGTTCTGGTAAGAGCGTGTGCTTAAACGTGATGATAGTTTCACTTTTAATGCGCTATAGCCCTGAAGAGTTAAGGCTTATACTTGTTGATCCTAAGAGTGTAGGATTTAGAATTTACGAGCATATTCCACACTTAATGATAGACGAGATAATTACCGAGCCGAAAAGAGCACTCGCTGCACTTTCTTGGGCTCAGGCGGAAATGGAAAGAAGATATAAAGTGTTTGCAGAATGTCCTGAACTTATTATGGATATTGAAGCCTACAATACGAGAATAGCCGGACCAACGGTGGCTAAGATGCCGAGAATAGTTGTTGTAATCGATGAACTTGCCGACCTTATGGAAACGTGTAAAAAGGATATGGAAGCTAAAATACGTGCTATTGCTCAAAAAGCAAGGGCGGCGGGTATTCACTTGGTTTTAGCTACGCAAAGACCTTCGGTTGATATTATTACGGGTACGATCAAGGCAAATCTACCCTCTCGAATTGCTCTTAAAGTTATGAATTTTAACGATTCGCAAACAATTTTAAGTGAAGCAGGTGCGGAAAAGCTTTTAGGTAACGGCGATATGCTATATAAAAACTCCTCTATGCCTGAGTGTGAAAGATATCAAGGGGCGTTTATTTCCGACCGTGAAATTACTAATGTTGTCAACTACATTAAAGAGCATAATGAAGGTTATTTTGATGATGATCTTAAAAACTTCCTAGATAAATCCACAAACGTAGGAAAGGAAGAAAGTTCTTTTGATGGAGATGGGGAAGAAGGCGAGCAAGAAGTTAGCGAAATCTTTAAAAAGGCTCTTTGGCTTGCCGTAACTTCTGGAACGGTGTCGATTTCTCAATTACAAAGAAGATTTCAAATAGGATATGCTAGAGCGGGTGGCTTAGTTGATAAAATGGAACAAATGGGTTTTGTTTCAGAAAATGAAGGAAGTAAAGCTAGAAGAGTGTTGCTTACAAGAGAAGAATTTGAACAGAGATTCGGACCCGCATCTGATGCTTACTAAATGGTGAATATGTCTAAAGAAAAGAAAATGACGGTGGGTGTTATTTCGCTCGGTTGTGATAAAAATCGTGTGGATACCGAAAAAATGCTCGCCATCTTAAAAAGTAAATATGATATTACTGACCATTCTGAAAATGCTGATGTTATCATCATAAACACTTGTGCTTTCTTGGAAAGCTCTAGAAAGGAAGCCATAGAAGAAATTCTTTTGGCGGTAGAACTAAAAAAACTTTATCCTAGTAAAAAAGTGATAGTTACAGGTTGTTTACCACAAAAATTTATCGACGAGTTGTTCACTTCTCTTCCTGAGGTAGACGCCTTTTTAGGAATTTCAGATTATGATAAAATTCTGTCAGTAATTAAAAACGTGCTGGGTGGAGAAAGGATAAACGCTGTTGGTGAGCCCGGTGGTGAGCCCTGTGTAAAAAGGTTTTTAACTACTAACGGATATGCGTATTTAAAGATTGCAGATGGTTGCAATAATCACTGCACATACTGCTTAATTCCTAAGATAAGGGGAAAATATCGCTCTGTTCCAATTTGTGATTTAATTGAAGAAGTAAAAGGGCTTGGCGAGGTTAAGGAATTAATTCTAGTTGCACAAGATACTACTAAATACGGAAGCGACCTTGAGCCAAAATCATCGCTTGTTGAATTAATAAGGGTGCTTTCAGCGCAAGAAAACGTTAGTAAAATAAGGATTTTATATTGCTATCCTGAAAATATTGACGATCAATTAATTAATGAAATAAGTTGCAATCCAAAAATAATACCTTATCTAGATATTCCCCTACAACACGCTGATAATAAAGTGTTAAAACTTATGGGAAGAAAAGGGAGTAGGGAAGAGTACTTAAATTTAATCGCAAAACTTAGAGAAAAAATAAAAGGTATCGCTTTAAGATCCACGTTTATCACTGGTTTTCCCCAAGAAAGCGAAGAAGCGTTTGATAACCTAGTTTCCTTTCTTGAACAAGCAAAGCTAGACAATGCGGGATTCTTTAAGTATAGTAGAGAAAAAGATACGGCATCTGATAAGCTTGAGGGACATTTGCCTGAAAAAGTAAAAACTGGCAGATTGAAAAAACTTTATTCTATACAAAAAAAGATCTCAAAAAATAATAAAAGTCTATTTGTAGGTAAAACTCTCAACGTTTTAGCAGAGGGGTTTGATTACGATAAATTAGTTTATTATGGAAGAGCATATTTTAATGCTCCCGATATTGATGGAAAAGTGTATTTCTTTTCATCAGAACCTGTAGAATATCAAGAATACGTTAAAGTTAAAATTATTAAAGCTTCCGCTTATGATTTATACGGAGAAAGACAATGAATTTACCAAACAAAATTACACTTTCAAGAATTTTTATGATACCACTTTTTGCGCTAGCTTTTTACTTAAAAGTTTTGCCTTATAATTTTATTATTGCGGCAGGTGTTTTTGCATTAGCTTCATTTACCGATTTTTTAGATGGTGCAATTGCAAGAAAAAGAAATCTCGTAACGGCATTTGGTAAGTTTTTAGATCCTATCGCAGATAAAGTTTTAGTTTCTACAGCGCTAATTTTGTTGTTAGCACCGCCGGCTTCCGTATCTGTTTTTGCTCTTGAATGTTTTAATATTCCTATATATTTACCGGCGATTTGTGTAGCACTTATTTTAGCTAGAGAACTTATTATTTCAGGGTTTAGACTTGTTGCTTCAACTAGTGGTAAGGTTATAGCGGCAGATAAATCGGGTAAACTTAAAACCTTTTTTACCGACGTTGCAATCGTTTGGATATTAGTGTTTATGGGATTTAATAACTCATACCTAAAACTTGTTGGTTTCATTTTACTAGTAATTGCCACTCTTTTAACCGTTTATTCAGGAGTAGAATGTTTGATTAAAAACAAAGAGGTTATTAAAGAAAGATAATGAAAACGGCGTTAATACTTTTACGTTCTCCATTTAACGCTTTTGACGGGGAATACATAAATAAAATAATTTCACTTTTTCACACCAACGGCTTTCCGTTAGATTGGGTGGAAATGCTTTCGTTAAGTGATGACTTGGGGTTCAAAAGAAGTATTGAAAGCTTAAAAGAAGTTGCCGATAACATTATAGTTATTCATAATGAAAAGGCCATTTTCAATATAAAAAAAGTTATTTCCGATTTTTGTGATTCACCGTTAGTAGAAAATGAAAATGCAAAAAAGTTCTTAGATGCTGTATCTAAAACTGAGGGGAAAGCTTTTCCAGAAGATTACGCATATATTCCCATTGATGCAACGTTAATACCCAACGTTAGCGGAGCTTTCCAAGGCTTTATGTTTGATGATAAAGAACTTACGTTAGCCTTGTTGCCTGAAGGCATAAAAGAGCTTTCAGTTACCATCGATAAATATTTAGTGCCTTATCTAGAAGAGAAATTTAACTTAAAAAGAAAACACGTTACTTTAAAATACGTTGGTGATTTAGCTAAACTTTCTAACGTAATTGAAAAATCAAAAGAAGTTTCAGACTGCAAGTTTAGTTGTGAAATCTCTAATAAATATGGTGATGTTAAGGTTGACTTTGTTTTTGAAAATTATCAAGAAACAGGAGGGGCTGCCGTTTTAAGATACGTAGTTTCAGAACTTAAAGAGGAAATTTATGCTGAATACGACGTTTCATTATCGGAAAGGCTGTTTGATATTCTTAGCTTAAAGAACTTAAAACTTTCCACTGCAGAATCTTTTACCTCAGGAGAAATTGGTGCTAGAATAGTGGAAAATCCTGGTGCATCAAAAATATTTCATGAGGGAATTACTTGTTATTCAAATAAAAGTAAAATAAAAAGATTGGGCGTTAAATCAGAAGATCTTGCAAGAGAGGGGGCAGTTAGCTCAATTGTTGCCTATCAAATGGCTCTCGGTCTTTTGCGCGAGCCCGATTGTGATATTGCAATTGCAACTACGGGGATTGCTGGGCCTAAAAGTGATGATAGCGAAAAGCCTGTTGGTTTATGCTTTATTGCTATAGGTATGAGAGATGGCATTCATACTTATAGACTAAATTTTTCGGGTAGTAGGCGCGAAATAACCGAAAAAGCAATAAATAAAGCAATGTTTTTAGCAATTAGAAAATTAAAAAAATTATAAATAAATATATATAAAGAGGAAAAGAAAATGGATGAAAACAAATTAAAAGCGTTAGATGGAGTTATGGCTCAGATAGAAAAACAATACGGAAAAGGTTCAATTATGCGTCTTGGACAAAACGCAGGAGATGAAAATATTGAAGTTTTACCTACGGGTTGTCTTTCATTGGATCTTGCTATAGGTGTTGGTGGGCTTCCTAGAGGAAGAATTATTGAAATTTATGGTCCAGAATCTTCAGGTAAAACGACCGTTGCACTCCATTGTATTGCTGAAACACAAAAGGCAGGTGGAATCGCTGCGTTTATTGATGCGGAGCACGCTTTAGATCCCGTTTACGCTAAGAGCTTAGGTGTTAATCTTGATGAACTTTACGTATCTCAACCCGATACTGGCGAACAAGCACTTGATATTACTGCTTCTCTCGTTTCAAGTAAGGCTGTTGATATTATCGTTGTTGACTCGGTAGCCGCGCTTACTCCTAAAGCGGAAATAGAGGGAGATATGGGCGATTCGCATGTTGGACTTCAGGCTAGACTTATGAGCCAAGCTTTGAGAAAACTTACTGCTATTACTAATAAATCTAAAACCTGTATAATTTTTATTAACCAGCTTCGTGAAAAGGTTGGCGTTATGTTTGGTAATCCTGAAGTTACGGCGGGTGGTAAGGCGCTTAAATTTTATGCCAGCGTTAGAATTGACGTTAGAAAGGGTGATTCGCTTAAAAATAGTGAAGGGCAATATGGTGCTCATACGAAAGCTAAAATTGTTAAAAACAAGGTAGCTCCACCATTTAAGACGGCAGAGTTTGATATTATTTTTGGAAAGGGTATATCTAAAGGGAGCTGTTTAGTAGATCTGGGTGTAAATTACGGCGTGTTAGAAAAAAGCGGAGCATGGTTTTCATACAATGGCGAAAAAATTGCACAAGGTAGAGAAAAGGCTGTTGATTATCTAGAAAACAATTTAGAAATTGCAGAAGAAATCACGCAAAAAATCATGCAAGTTTTCCGTGAAAAAGCACAAAAAGTATAAGAAACTATTGACTTTTTTGCCGGTTTGATGTATTATTAAATTAGGAAAAAGCGTGCTAACTGCACGTAATGCATAAAAACAGGAGGGCAAAATTATGCTAAACGTAAATTATGGCTCTCTGTTCTTAGACGGTTTTTTTGATTTAACTCTCGATTTAGGTTGGATAATTTTATTTGCCATAGGTGCAATTATTGCATTTGTCTTAACCTACGTAATATTGAAGAAAGATTTTAAAAACAAATATGGTACTTTTAAGGAAATGAAAGATCGCCTTATTTCCGAGGCTGTGGCTGAAAGTAAAGCCATAAAAAAAGAAGCCATTTTAGAAGCTAAAGAACAGGAGTTGAAACTCCGTAGCGATTTCGAACGCGATAGTAAGGAAAAACGCGCGGAACTTCAGAGGCTGGAAAACAGACTCAATCAAAAAGAAGAAACACTTGATAAAAAAGAAGAAAATCTTCAAAAAAGGAACGACGATGTTACTCGTCAGCAAAACGCCTTAAAAACTAGGGAAATTGAACTTGATAAAAAAATTGATGAAATTTCCGCTCAACATGATAAAATGATTGAGGAGTTTGAAAAGGTTTCTCAAATGAGTAGAGAGGAAGCTAAACAACATCTTATAGATGCTTTTATAGACGACGCTAAGAAAGATGCGGCTGGTTTAGTTAGAAAAATTGAAGCAGAGGCAAAAGAAGAAGGGGAGAAAAAGGCTAAAGAAATTATAAGTCTAGCAATCCAAAAATGTTCTACTGATCAAGCGTCGGAAATTACAGTTTCCGTTGTGCCTCTTCCTAACGATGATATGAAAGCAAGAATTATCGGTAGAGAAGGCAGAAATATTAGAACGCTAGAAAACGCAACTGGTATTGAACTTATTATTGATGATACGCCGGAAATAGTTATCGTTTCAGGCTTTGATCCTGTAAGAAGAGAAACGGCTAAAATTGCTTTAGAGCGTCTTATTCAAGATGGAAGAATTCACCCCGCAAGAATTGAAGAAACTGTAGAAAAGGTTAAAAAAGAACTTGATCAACAGATTAAAGAAGCCGGTGAATCTGCAATGTTTGAGTGTGGAATATTTGGGCTTCATCCAGAATTGGTTAAAACGTTAGGTAGACTCAAATTTCGTACAAGCTATGGTCAAAACGTATTAAAACACTCTATTGAAGTTTCACATCTTGCAGGCGTTATGGCAACGGAGCTTGGTGTTGATGCTGCTATGGCTAAACGTGCAGGTTTGCTTCATGACTTAGGTAAAGCGGTTGACTATGAAGTTGAAGGTACGCATATGCAAATTGGTGCAGACCTTGCTAAAAAGTATAGGGAAAATCATAGCGTAGTAAATGCAATTCTCGCACACCATGGCGACGTTGAGCCTAAAACTATAGAGGCAGTTCTAGTTGCTGCTGCAGACGCTATTTCAGGCGCTCGACCCGGTGCAAGAAGGGAAACTACAACTAACTATATTAAACGTCTTCAAAAGCTTGAAGAAATTTCATCAGGATTTAAGGGCGTTGAAAAGTGTTATGCAATTCAAGCAGGTAGAGAAGTTAGAGTTATGGTTAAACCCGAACAGATCAACGATGCTGAAACCTTATTCCTTGCTAAAGAAATTGCAAAGAAAATTGAACAGGAAATGGAATATCCTGGTCAAATTAAGG
Source organism: Christensenellaceae bacterium (assembly GCA_045639245.1). Taxonomy (GTDB): domain Bacteria; phylum Bacillota; class Clostridia; order Christensenellales; family Borkfalkiaceae; genus UBA1259. The sequence goes on along the minus strand of JAZUCS010000017.1, from coordinate 2,403 downwards.
TTAACGTTATTAGAGAATGGCGTGCAACTGAATATGCAAAATAATATTTAAAAATTAAAAGATACGTTACATAATTAGCGTATCTTTTTTAATGCAGTTTTACGTGTTTTGATACAGTTTGAATGTTTTTGATGATTTTTTGTCTTATATTGGCAATTTATTTAGTGATATTATTATGGTATGGCAAAAACTATTGATAAAGACAAGTATAAATTAAGTAGAATTTTATATATAATCGAAGCGCTTTTAGAATATTTTATTGCACTTGCTGTTAGCGTTACCTATCTTCCTGTTTTGGGAAAAGCGATAGGGATTAGTGAAGAATTAATCGCTATAGTTGAAGGATTTGTTTCGCTCGGGTGTGGATTTCAAATTTTTGCAATACTATTAGTTAAACAAAAAAGGGTAAAGCCTATAGTTACCATAATGCATATTATTTCACAAATTTGTTTTGCATTGATATGGTTGGTTCCAATTTTTTCCTTTTCGAAAAAAACGAAAGTTGTGCTCTTTATGTTAATAATGTTTATTGCACATGCAACGCATAACGTAATTAATTCGCCTAAAACAAATTGGTTTATGGCGCTTGTTTATGATAAAAAAAGAGGAAACTTCACTGCTATTAAGGAAATAGTATCGCTAATCGGAGGAATGATTTTTACTATCGTTTATGGTGGGCTTATTTCTTATTTTGAGGGAAGGGGTGAAGAGACCACCGCGTTTATTTTATGTGGTATAATAATTTTTTTTATTATGGTTATGCATACACTCACTCTTGTATTTTCAAAGGAAAAACCCCATGAACAAAGGGAAAATGACAAACACGAAGAGTCATTAAAAGAACAATTAACTTACATAGTTAAGGATAAAACACTTAAAAGAGTTATCGTTATTCCCATCGTTTGGGCTATAATAAATGCAATTACAGTTCCTTTTTATGCTATTTATCAAAGAAGCACTATGGGGTTAAATACCGGTGTTATTTCAATAATAGTTGCTTGTTGTAGTATTATCAGGGCAGTTTTCTCCACTCCTTTTGGTCGGTATGCAGATAAACATTCATTTTCAAAAATGTTAAACATTTGCTTTATTATTACTATTGTTAGCCTGATTTTTGAGGTTGTTTCGGGTTTTATGATAGGTAAAATTTCTAGTATTATTATTGTTTCTGCATTTTGGGTTTGTAATTATATAAGCATGGCAGGAATCAATAGTGGTGTTATGAATATAATTTACGATTACGTAGATAAGGATAAGCAAATGGTTGCGTTAGCCTTTAAAGCTTCAATTGCGGGGATAGTTAGCTTTTTAACCATACTTTTATTTACTCCCTTTACACAATATTTAAATGGGGTTGATATTTTTATATTTGGTTATAAAATTTATGCACAACAAATTCTAGGTGTAATAGCAATAGGAATTACCATATTTTTAATTTTTTATAACAAAAAAATTTCTCAAGAAAAAAAATAGAAGTGTTACCTAAAAGATAGTAACACTTTTTAATTTATATTTTCCAGGTGTAACGTTGAATTTTTTCTTAAATAGCCGGATATAGTTAGAATAATCGGGGAAGCCTGATAAAAAACAAGCATCTTCTACGCTTTCACCCCTTTTAAGCAGTAGTCTTGAATAGGTTAACTTTTTAGTTTCAAGATGAATTTTTGGGGTGGTATTCAAATATTTCTTAAACATCCTTAAAAGCGTGCTTTTACTTATATAAAACTTGTCAATAATTTCGTTAACGTTTTGTATTTTGGTAAAGTTTTCGCTGATATATGAAAGTATATTTTTAAGCGTTTCTGGAATGGCTAAGCTTTCAGTAGTGATGTGTAAAGAAGAGTGTAAAATCTTTAATATATTGAGAGTTATTGTATAACGGTTAAAATCGTCTTCAACACAATCTAATTCATCGAAAAGAGAAAGTAAATTCTTTTTATTCTCTTCGCTTGGCGAGATAAGATTTTTGCCATCGTATCTATCCATTAAAAAAGGTGAAATAGCAAAACAACTAGGCGAGTTTATCCAAATACAAGCGTGTTTATGAAGAGAGGCGGAGTGTAAAATACAATTATGCACCTCATTGGGTCTTGCAATTATACAATCACAAGGAGATAGTGTGTAAACGTCATTTTCAACTACGAATGATGCATTTCCATCAATGTGAAAATATATCTCTAAAACGTCGTGCGAATGCTGTGGAAATATTTTTGCAATGCTTATATTATCTCCTTTATTTATATAATAAGTAGCTTCAAAACCAATATTATTGGGAATATTAAAAGATTTTTGCATAAAAATAATCTCCTTGAATTATTTTAACATTTTTAGATATAAAAAACAATCAAAATATTCAAAAATAATGCAGTAATTAAATAATTACTATTAAAAGCATAAAACATA
>JAZUCS010000016.1:0-128112 GCA_045639245.1 Christensenellaceae bacterium | reverse complement strand
TCTCTTGCCTTTTATCCTCGAAAAATACTTTTCGACGATATTTTGGCGCAAATACTATATGATACTTGCAATTCCATTTTGTATGTGCTAAACTATTTCCAGTGAAAATTTCTTTTTTCATAAATCCTCCGTTTGTTTTTTAGTTGCAACTGGCAGGTCGCAACTTTTATTATACACAAACGGAGGATTTTACTCAACGGTAAACCTTTACTGGACCCCCAGACTATCTGGGGGTTTATTGTTTACACAATAAAAAACGCTTCTAAATATTAGAAGCGTTTAATTTAATTATTTATTAAATTACCAATCATCTTTCGGAGTGGTCTTAATATCATCGTAAAACTCAAAATACTCCTCTTTCTGAGTCTTTTTCCTCTCCTCCATCCAATCTTCCGGAAAAAAGCCGTCTTCTTCACAATTGTCAGCTTCTCTCATTAAATCATACATCGTTTTTTGTTGTTTCACAGCTCACCCTTTTACACGAAACACATGCCCCACAGCATTTTCGCTTTATAACGTTTCTTAAACTCAAAATAAATATCGTTGAAACTATTATAACAATAAACAAGGATAAAATCAAGCCTATATCTAACGATAAAACTTTTCCAATCGTATTTATTATTAAAGCAACAACATACGCCACGTAAATCTCCAATAAAAGCATAAAAGCGACTTTTCTTTTACTTTTTAATTCTCTATAAGCAACTGAAACAGACGCCAAGCAAGGTGGAGAAAGCAAAGTAAACGCCATAAAAGCATATACTGAAAAGGCATTATCAAAAAGCACTTGTGGATATTCATGTAAAATTTGCAAAGTTTCCACCACTGCCTCTTTTGCTAGCGAGCCAGTAATTATCGATACAGACGCTTGCCAATTACCAAATCCTAAAGGATAAAATAAATATTTTAATCCATTACCTAAATAATATAAAAAGCTATTGGAAATATCCCCACACACGTACCCTCTAAAGCCAAAATTAGAAAGAAGCCATACACCTACAGACACTGCAAATATTGTAGTTCCAGATTTAATTAGAAATTCTTTAACTTTTAATATTATCACGCTTAAAACATTTGTAATGGTTGGAAATCTTATGATAGGTAATTCTAATACAAAAGGAGCTACTTCTTTTGTATTATTAACCAAGGTATAAATTTTAGCTATAATTATTACAACTAAAATACTTAAGAAATATAAAGATAACGCTACAATAACACTTCCATCGAAAAAAACGTGCGCAAACCAACCGAACACGGCAGACTTAGCTCCGCAGGGCAAAAAGGGTGTTAACATTATTGTCAATTCCCTTTCCTTACTTCCCTCTATCGTTCTGCTTGCTTCAATTCCCGCTACGGTACACCCACACGACAGGACGAAAGGTATTGCCGATTTGCCACTAAGTGATAACGATGAAAAAAGTTTATCAAATAACAGTGCCACTCTTGCAGTATATCCACTTTCTTCTAAAAACGTCATCAAAAAGAACATAATAATTATATGTGGCAGAAAGGAAACAACCGTGCCTACGCCCTTAAAAACACCGTTAATAAGCAAATCAACAGCCACTTCATTACATCCGCATCGACGCATGATTTCAGCTGTGTAATTGCTAAATTTAACTATTAATTCAACTAGCTTATCCCCAGCTAACCCACCAAACTTTAAGGATAAAAAATAAACCAAACTCATAACAGCGATGAAAATTATTCCACCAAAGAAACCATTTGATAAAACTTTATCAATTTTCTCTGTGCGCTGCTTTAATTTGCAATTTGCATTGGCAATAAATAAATTAATATGTTTTTCTAAAAAAGGATAAATTTTTTCTTCTGTTAAGTTTGCAAACGTACTTTTACTACCATTTATATCGGTAGAAAGGGCGAGATCGACAAGTTCTTTTATGCCTATATGCTTCTTTGCTGAAATACCAAGTACTGGAACACCCAAGAATTCTGAAAGTTTTTTTGTATTTATAGTTATTTTCTCTTTTTTTAACTCATCTATCATATTTACGGCAACAATTACAGGCATACCTAATTTTAATAGATTGAGAGTTAAATAAAGATTCCGTTCTAAATTAGTTCCATCTAAAACGTTAATAATTATACTATTTGTTAGATTCTTAAGATGTTCTATCACTACTCTTTCATCTAATGAAGTTGGAGTTAGCGAATATAAACCAGGCAGGTCAACAACCTTTACGTCTTTGCTATATTTAAGACTTCCATCTACTTTATCAACGGTAACACCTGCCCAATTGCCCACTTTTTGACTTGATCCTGTGAGCAAGTTAAAAAGTGTTGTTTTACCACAATTAGGGTTGCCAACTAAACAAATTGTCTTATTCATAGTTTTTTCACCTCAATATTGCTCGCATCACTAAATCTCAATGCATAAAAAACACCCCTAACAAAAATTACTAAGGGTTTTTTGTTCACACTCTTCAATACAACTCGCATAGATACTCCGTCAAATATTCCAAGTTCTGCAAGACGTTTTTTAAATTTATTGGGCAAAAAAATATTTAAAATTTTTGCAATCTCTCCGGCTTTAAGTTCTGTTAAACGCATACTATATTTTATTGAGTCTTTTCGTTTATTATAACCTTAACTACATGGAATTTGTTTATTAGATTTTTCGCATAAAAAAAGAGAACGGAAAAGAATGAAAAAGAATTCCGTCCTCTTTTATTTAATAGCTTATGCCCAGCCTATTAAATCTTTATTAAATGGTATGTACTTATTTTATTTCAATTAGGTTTATTGTTCCACAAGCAACAAGGTTGCCGTTTGCATCATATTGATTAACTTGAAGCCTAATATAACCTGTTTTATAGTTTGAGTTTTGAGCAATATATGCTTTTAATACTCCATTTTCAATCCTTGCATTATATTCGCTTGCATTGTTAACTATTTCGGCTGAATTAAATACATCAAGAACTTTAATTGTTCCGTTTATACCGTCTACTATTTCAGTAGTAGAAAGAGTCATAGTGATACCCGCTAATTTTGCAATTTTTTCGTTGTTTTCATCATAAGCAGTAAGCTGAGAAGTAATTCCTACAACCACTTTACTTACGTTGTTTTGAACTTCAACTGTACAACCTGCTTCTCCCTTAACTGCGTTTACCTTCTTAATAGTTTCAACTTTAATCTGCGATTGAGTAATTACTTCTTCACCTTTTACAATTTCATAAGTACCAATTGCAACGTATTCATTACATTTTCCGCCAGCACTATAAATAGTTCCTAAATATGCGGTGCTATCATCTACTTTTAAGGTCAACTTGTTATTATTGCCAGCATATGCGTGTGCAACGAATGTTCCTATTGTATTTGCTGTGGTACAAACGATTGTAGCATCACACACAACATTTTTTAGTTCTACCGTATAATTTGAACCAGTTTCATGTCCGTTATTTGTACCAAAACTGAATAATGAAGCTACGTTCGATTCACCTTCAATATATCCGTGTATCTTAACGTTTTCAAAGGTAGTAGTTCCAAAATTATCAATTTCCTTAATCATTGCGGCATGACTGCTAGATACAAAATTCATAGTAACTTCAAAATTTCTTATTAAGATAGTTGCCGATTCATTTTTACCAACACGGTTGAAAAGACGATCAGTTACATTAATAAGTTTTACGCCGTTTCCATCAAAATTGCCGTTAAAATCTACTGCTTTCCAGCCGTTACAATCAATTGTTTCAATTCCGTCCTTAACTCTGAAATACTTAAATCCTTCATTATATACACTTCCAACATTTGCGATTTGATAAGCATTTTCAATCAAATAAGGATCTGCTTCAGTACCTTTTCCGCCAGCAAATAAGGTTGAGCCTTGTTTAATACTCTCAATTTCAATTTGGTCGCTTACTTCATATTTTGCTTCAATTTTATTAGAGCTGTCTACGATAGTTACGTTTGTAGCATCTGTTACAACTACTGTTTTACTTACTCCAGTATTTTCAACAACGTAACGACCTTTTTCGATTTTAGTAAACACGGCAGAACCAAATTCATGATATGAATTACTTGCTACTGCGCTAATATCAACAACGTTTGCTTCTCCGTAATGAATAACGGTATCATTAGGTGCGTTAACGTTGAGAGTTCCACCGTTAGTACGTATAACAACAGTTTGTGCGCTTGCTTCATTAGTGTAATTAATTTCCGTTACGCCACTTTTACCTACGTCAAACCCCTTGCTCGTATTTACAATGGTTTCAGAACCAGTGTAGTATGTAGAATACTTTTCACTAATAGTGTTTGATATTACCCAATAATTTAAATTACTTGGGGTTTCTTCAACGCCTGAATTTTCAGGAATATATTCAATTTTCTCGCCATTAAAATAACAGAAAACATTGTTTAATCCATCCCAAAGAATTTCGTTACCAACAGCACTAGCGTTAATTTTTGCCACATCATATCCGTCACCAGCCGTAATTTCCAAAGCCTCGTGCATTGTTTCGGGCTTTCCATTAATTGCCTCATCCGCCTTTAAAGAAATGTTTAAGTTTCTAATCAACTGCGTATCGTTAGACATTTTCGCCTTACGGATTACTGATGAAAATGTCGGAATTAGAACTGCCGAAAGAATGGCAATAACAGCAATTACGATTACAAGTTCAACAATTGTAAAGCCTTTTTTAAAATTTTTCTTCATTTTGCTTCTCCTTTTGTAATTTCAAAATAATTTTTCAGCAATTACATACACATATAATATCCTACATTTTGTAGGATGTCAAGCGTTTTCCTACACTTTGTTATAATCTTTTTATATGAAAAATAATACTTTTGGTAAAAAACTTAAAGAATTAAGAATTGAAAAAGGTCTTTCTCAGCGTAAATTTGGTGAAATTTTATTTGTATGCAATCAAACTGTTAGTTTTTGGGAAACGGGCAGTAGAGAACCCGATTTAGATACTTTGCTAGAAATCGCACGCTTTTTTGACGTTCCTGTAGATTATCTATTGGACGAGAAGTGAGTCCTTAATATTATTATATTTATATTGCGTGATACTATCTAACAAATAATGCTATGCAATGTTTGTTAATTTTTGTTGTTGTATTAATATTTACTACATAAAATAACAAAAAGAACTTGGAATAAATTCCAAGTTCTTTTAATTTATCGAATAATTATTAAACGAGTTCGATGATAGCAACTTCAGCTGCATCGCCCCTACGAAGTCCAAGTTTGTAAATTCTAGTGTATCCACCACCTTGTCCTTTTTCTTCCTTACGATCTGCATATTTTTTAGCATATTCGTCAAAGATTTTTTCAATAAGTGGGCTCTTAACTTCTGAGGTTCTCTTTTTGAAATCGGGTTTACTTTCCTTAAATCCCTTAACTTCTTGCATATCATTTACCATAGCAATAATTTTTCTTCTTGCATTAAGTTTTTTAACACCATCTTTGATAAGGGTTTTCTTAACATCCTTACCCTTTTCATCCTTAACGGTAACTTCAGTTTCAACTACGTCATCGTAAGTGTTAACTGCAAGCGTAATAATCTTTGCTACATAACTAGCAACTTCCTTTGCTCTTGCTTCGGTAGTTTCAATCTTTCCATACCATAAAAGAGCAGTTGCTTGGTTTTTAATAAGCGCCATTCTTTGAGTAGCGTTTAATCCTAATTTTCTTGCCATTGTTTAGTCCTCCTTGTCCATTAACTTTAAGCCGTAGCTCTCAAGTTTATAAATAACTTCATCGAGAGATTTTTTACCTAAGTTACGGACTTTAAGCATATCTTCCTCTGTTTTCTTGGTTAAGTCTTCAACCGTGTGAATACCTGCTCTCTTTAAGCAGTTGTAGGAACGTACGGTGAGATCCATTTCTTCAATGGTCATCTCTAAAATCTTAGTTTTCTTATCTTCTTCTGGGGGAACCAAAATTCCTATATTGCCTACATCTGATAATGAAACGAACATTTTAATGTGTTCTTCCATAATCTTAGCAGCAAGGCTAATAATGTCCCTACCCGAAAAAGCTCCATTAGTCCAAACTTCAAGAGTGAGTTTATCAAAGTCAACGCTCTGACCTACACGTGTTGCCGTTACGTTATAACTAACCTTTTTTACGGGAGTAAAAATACTGTCTATTGCTATATTATCAATAACGTCTGTTTTGTGTTCATCTGCGCCTTGATAACCTCTTCCTCTGCCAATAGTGAGTTCAACGTCGATTTTAGCGTTCTCATCAATTGTGCAGATGTATAAATCAGGATTGAGAATATCAATTTCAGCATCTGAACTAATGTCGCCAGCCTTAACCACTGCAGGACCTTCTTTGTAAAGTCTAACAGTTTTCTTATAATCTTTGTCAAGGCAAGTTGATTTAATAGCAACACACTTTAAATTGAGTATAATTTCAGTTACGTCTTCCTTAACACCCTGTATAGCTGAAAATTCATGCTTAACACCGAGTTCTTCGGAAAATTTAATATTTGTAATTGCGGCACCTGGAAGCGAGGAAAGTAAAATTCTTCTTAATGCGTTTCCAAGAGTCAATCCAAAACCTTTTTCTAAAGGTTCAACTACTACCTTTGCGTAACTTCTGCTTTCGTTTTCTTCCACTTCTATTTTTGGCGTTTCAATTTCCATCATAAGAAATTACCTCCTAATAGTTCCGGTATAGGCTTAACCGAAGAATTCTTAAAGAAAACGTGGATCATTTTCTTTTTCCCCTTCGGATAGCCCACCGAAAATTTTATTTTTATTTTAGCTTGTTACTTTAATTATTTAGAATATAATTCGATAATCATGTGTTCTTTTATAGTAATATCGATATCTTCTCTAGTTGGAAGAGCGATGATTTTACCTGAAAGCGTTTCAGGATTGAATTCTAACCATTTAGGCATAGCACCAACTTTCATTTGCTTAATTTCAGCAAAATACTTGTTTTCTTTCTTGCCTTCTTTAACAGCAATTTCATCACCAACTTTAACGATATAAGAAGCAATGTTAACGTTTTTACCATTTACGGTGAAATGTGCGTGAGTTACAAGTTGACGAGCTTGTGATCTTGATGCACCAATACCCATTCTATAGATAACATTATCAAGTCTTCTTTCTAAAAGAGAGAGCATGTTTTCACCGGTAATACCCTTCATTCTATCAGCTCTTTCATAATATTTTCTGAACTGACCTTCGAGTACGCCGTAAATTCTCTTACATTTTTGCTTTTCGCGAAGTTGTAAACCGTATTCAGAAACCTTCTTTCTGCTCATACCGTGTTGACCGGGAGCAACTGGTCTTCTTTCGAAAGCACAAGTACCCTTATAGCATCTTTCGCCCTTTAAGAATAACTTAGCGCCTTCACGTCTACATAAACGACATTTAGAATCTGTATATTTAGCCATTGTTTTTCTCCTTATACTCTACGTTTTTTGGGCGGTCTGCATCCGTTGTGAGGAATTGGAGAAACGTCTTGAATAAGGGTTACTTCCATATCACAATTTGCGAGTGCTCTGATTGCAGATTCTCTACCTGCACCAGGTCCCTTTACATAAACTTCTACTTGACGCATACCTTGATCTCTTGCAACCTTACCAGCTGCTTCTGCTGCCATTTGAGCTGCAAAAGGAGTAGATTTTCTTGAGCCCTTAAATCCGAGGCTACCTGCACTCGACCAAGAAACTGCGTTACCTTGCATGTCTGTGATGGTTACCAAAGTGTTGTTGAAAGATGCTTGAATGTGCACTTGTCCTTTGTCAACCTTTCTCACGTCTTTACGTTTTTTAACGATTTTCTATGCTACTGCCATTATAGTACACCTCCTTATCTACCTGCCGTCTTCTTCTTAGCAACGGTACGGCGAGGACCCTTTCTAGTCCTTGCGTTTCTCTTGGAACTCTGTCCACGAACGGGAAGGTTCTTTCTGTGACGAACACCTCTGAAGCATCCGATTTCAATAAGTCTTTTAATATTAAGGCTTACTTCGGATCTCAAGTCACCTTCTACGTGAAGGTTGTGTTCAATATACTCTCTGAGCTTAGCGATATCGCCTTCGCTCAAGTCCTTAACTCTTACGTCGGGGTCTACACCCGTTTCACTGATGATTTTCTTTGCCGTAGGAAGTCCGATACCGTAGATGTATGTCAAACCGATTTCGACTCTTTTGTTATTCGGCAAATCAACGCCGGCTATACGTGCCATTAAATACCTCCGTATTTTCCTTTTTTAAATTTTTGTTTATGTAAATGCCTAAGAGTTTTCTTTTGGAATGATTAAAAATCTCTTAAACCGTTGTTTTCGTTCTTACCCAAAGGGTAAGTGGGGTTTAACCCTGTCTTTGCTTATGGTTTTTGTTTTTAGAACAAATTACCATTACTTTACCATTTCTTTTAATTACCTTGCATTTATCACACATAGGTTTTACTGAAGGTCTTACTTTCATTTTTTTCTCTCCTTTTTTGGAATTGTTTGAGTTAGGATTTGCTTCGCCAAGTTATTCTACCCTTGGTTAAATCATACGGGCTCATCTCAAGTTTTACGCTATCGCCAATTATAATTTTAATATAATGCTGGCGAAGTTTTCCCGATATATGCGCCGTTATAATATGTCCGTTAGACAATTTTACTTTAAACATTGCGTTTGGTAATGTTTCAACTATAACGCCTTCGGTTTCAATTACGTCCTCTTTTGACACAAACTATTCCTCCTTTTTTTGAGTAGGTTGCTTGTTAAGCAACATTTTTACGGGCAAGCCCGTTACATTAAAGTGTTAATATTTCCACACCGTTATCGGTGATAGCCACTGTATTTTCATAATGAGCAGAAGGCCTACCGTCTTTAGTAACGACACTCCAACCGTCATTTAAGAAATTTACTTGATGCGTTCCCGCATTTATCATGGGCTCTATTGCAAGCACCATACCTTTTTTCACGCGAATACCCGTACCTCTTCTTCCATAATTCGGAACAGAGGGATCTTCGTGCATCTCTCTACCAATACCGTGCCCTGTTAGAGCTCTAACAACGGAAAACCCATTAGCTTCGGCATGACTTTGTACCGCGTAGCCTATATTCCCTAGAGGTGTTCCGTCATATAAATTTTCTATCGCCTTAAAAAAACATTCTTCAGTTATTTTTACAAGCTTCTTTTTCTCTACGGAAACTTCGCCGATCATAAACGTTCTAGCCGCATCGCCTTGCCATCCATTATAGATGACTCCGAAATCAACGCTAACAATTTGTCCCTCTTTTATCACCACGTCATCCGACGGAATTCCATGAACGACCATTTGATCGATGGAAATACAAGTTGACGCAGGATAACCAGAGTATCCTAAAAAAGATGGATAACCTCCTGCCTTAGTTACGTAATTGTAAGCAAGTCTATCTAGTTCCTTAGTAGTCATCCCAACTTTAATAACAGAACCTAGATAATCTAAAACATCCTTAGTTAGCTTTCCGCTTTCACGCATTAAAGCGATTTCTTGTTCATTTTTAATAGTAATCATAATTGCCCAAGAATCTTTACAATCTCTTCAAACACCGATTGAATATCATTATCTCCATTGATAACGGTAAGAATTCCTTTATCTTGGTAGTATTCAATTAATGGAGAAGTAACTTCTTTAAAAATTTTCAAACGCTCTTTGACCGCTTCAGAATTATCATCTTTTCTAATAACGAGTTCTCCTCCACAAATAGGACAGGTTTTTACATCATCTAAATGGTCTAAGTGGAAGGATTTACGACATAACGCACAATTCCTTCTTCCCGTTAATCTCTTTTCAATTTTTGATAAATCAATTGATAAATCAATTACAATATCAACTTTACAAAATTCCTCAAGAGCCTTTGCCTGATTTATATCTCGTGGAAACCCATCAAGAATAAAACCATTTGCGCAATTATCCTCACTAAGTCTTTTCTTAACAATTTCTACCGTGAGCTCATCCGGGCACATATTCCCCCCGTCAATAAGTTCTTTTATCTTATTGCCAAGAGGAGTACCACTATTAGTTATTTTTCTAAAAATATCACCCGTAGATATGTGGGGTAAATTATATTTATTTGCAATTAACGACGCCTGCGTTCCTTTGCCACTTCCCGGCGCTCCGAGTAATACTATTTTCATATTGTTATTTTAAGAAACCCTTATAATTCTTCATCATGATTTGTGATTGAAGAGCTTGTTCAAATTCAAGGGCTACGGAAACTACGATTAAAAGTCCTGTTGCGCTAAATACGTTAATTAGAGTTGCTCCACCAATAAACTGGAAGATAAGTGAAGGAACAAGCGCTACAACTGCAAGATAAATTGCACCGAAAAGCGTAATTCTTCCAGACACTCTTTTAAGGTAATCTGCAGTAGGTTTACCAGGTCTAGTTCCTGGGATAAAGCCACCATTTCCTTGAATGCTTTTGCTAATATCATCTGGATTAAACTGCATTTGATTATAGAAGTAAGAGAAGAACAAAATCAATACACAAAGTAGTACCATATAAGGAATAGTTCCAGTTCCTACATTCTTTGACCACCAGTTGTCACTATTTCCACCCAATAAAGAAATACATAAATCGGGGAAAGAAAGAATTGAGTACGCAAAGATTAAGGGCATAACGCCAGAAGAGTTAACCTTAATCGGAATGTGCGTGGATTGACCACCGTACATTTTTCTTCCTTTAACCTGTTTAGCATATTGAACGGGGATTTTTCTTTCCGCATTGTCAACGGTAACGATTGCAGCAAATATTAATACGGCTGCAATAATAAAACCAATCAACGTCCATGCAGAACTAGCCGCAGTCGCAGCATTACCAAAACCATTGATAACACCGAGAATTGACGTACCTGCAGTTGAAAGGATACCAGCGAAAATTAAAAGTGAAATACCGTTAGATACACCATAATCAGTTATTCTTTCGCCAAGCCACATCGTGAAAGACGCTCCCGCTGTATAAACGGTTACGAGGAACACGTAGCTCATTACAAGACCAAATCCTTGATCGCCAAAAATTCTTGCAAATTCGATTGACTGCACGCCAGACGCAGTAGTTTGATCCTTGAATGCAAAAATAATACCAATTGATTGAACGATAGCTAGAAGTAATGTAAGAATTCTTGTATAAGCGTTAATTCTCTTTCTTCCTTCTTCACCTTGCTTAGATAATCTCTCTAAAGCAGGTATAGCCACCGTTAAAAGTTGAATAATAATCGATGCGTTGATGTATGGCCCGATACCCATTGCAAAGAACGTACCATACTGGAGCGCTCCACCTGATACGGCTGACATAACTTGTAAAAAAGTATATTCTCCAAGGCCAGCCATAAGGTTTACACCGGGAACAGGGATAAAACATCCAAGTCTATACACGAATAAAAGTGCGATAGTAATAATTATTTTCTTACGTACCTCTTTTATCTTAAACGCATTTACTATTGTTTGCCACATTTTGACCTCCTGTCAGGGGTTAATTAGATTTCTTCAGTCTTACCGCCTGCTTTTTCAATTGCTTCTTTTGCAGACGCAGAGAAACAAGTAGCTTTAACGGTCAAAGCTTTAGTAAGAGTTCCGTTTCCGAGAACCTTCAAACCTACACTACCCTTAACGAGTTTAATAAGTCCTTTTTCGTTGAGAACTTCAATATCAACGATAGAACCAGTTTCAAAACCTTCGAGCACCGAAAGATTTACAATGCTATATTCTTTTCTAAAGTGGTTGTTGAAGCCACGCTTAGGAATACGTCTAATTAAAGGCATTTGACCGCCTTCAAATCCGGGACGAACTCCGCCACCGCTTCTTGCCCACTGTCCTTTATGTCCCTTACCACTGGTTTTGCCAAGACCTGAACCGATACCTCTACCGAGTCTTTTAGATTCAGTCTTTGCGCCTTCTGCGGGACTTAAATTTCCTAATCTCATATTAGTTACTCCTTAATTTACTGTCTTAACCTTCAACCTTTTCAACATTCAAAAGGTAGTTAACCTTTGAAATCATACCCATAATTGACGGCGTTTCATTGTGAATCTTGAAAGAATTGGGTTTAGTGAGTCCCAACGCAGCAACTATTTTTTTGTGTTGGGGAAGCACCGCTATGGTACTCTTTACGAGTGTTACTTTAATCTTAGCGGTTTCGGTTACTTTCTTTTTAGCCATTGATAGTTCCTCCTTAACCGTTGATTTCTTCAACAGACTTGCCACGAATTACAGCAACCTGTTCAGCCGTTCTGAGTTCTTTTAAGCCTTCGATAGCAGCTTTAACGCAGTTAATTGGGTTATTAGTTCCGTGAGATTTGGTTCTGATATTAGTAATACCTACTGCCTCCATTACCGCACGCACAGGACCACCTGCAATAACACCAGTACCTTCTTCAGCAGGCATCATTAAAACTGAACCTCTGCCGAATTTACCAATAACTTGGTGAGGAATACTTGTTCCAAGTAATGATACACGGAACATTCCTTTTTTAGCTCTTGCAGTTGCCTTATCAATTGCTTCTGGAACTTCCTTTGCTTTACCCATTGCAACGCCAATCTTGCCGTTACCGTCTCCTACAACTACGAGTGCGGCAAATCTCATGTTTCTACCACCTTTAACGGTCTTAGTAACACGGTTAACACAAATAAGCTTTTTAATTAATCCGTCGTTTTCTTCAACACGTTTAGGTGCTCTGTTATTATCTCTTGCCATTTTTGTTTTCTCCTTGATTTATTAGAATTGAAGGCCACCCTTCCTTGCGCCTTCAGCTAAACTCTGAACACGACCTGTGTAAAGATATCCGCCTCTATCAAATACAATAGCTTCTATCTTTTTTGCTTTTGCTTTTTTAGCAATAAGTTCGCCTACAGCAAAAGCTTGTGCCTTCTTGTCTTTGCCTTCTAAGGTTGTTTTAATTTCCTTATCAAGCGTGGACGCCGTAACCAAGGTGTTTCCCTTAACGTCGTCTATAATCTGAACGTAAATATGATTTAAGGTTCTATAAACTGAGAGTCTAGGAGTTTCAGCAGTTCCTTTAATCTTTGCTCTTACTCTCTTATGTCTCTTAATTCTATCTTTATTTTTGTTGATTTGTTTAATCATTTCATAACTCCTCTTTAATAACTTTTCGCATCATAAGATGCACTCGGCAGATGTGCCAAAACAACAAGCACACCCACTAAAAGCATTTTAAATCTTAGCCTTTACCACCAGCAGCCTTACCAACCTTACGTTCGATAACTTCGTCACTATAACGAATACCATATCCGTGATAAGGTTCAGGTTCTCTAACGCCTCTTACTACAGCTGAAAATTGACCAACTTTTTCTTTATCGATGCCACTTACAACAATTTCTGTAACGCTAGGACATTCAATAGTGATGCCGTCAATTTCTTCTATTTCTACAGGATGTGAAAATCCTACGTTCATAACGAGTTTTTTACCCTGCTTAGCAACCTTCCAACCTACACCATTTACGATAAGTGTTTTCTTAAAGCCTTCAGTAACGCCTTTTACCATGTTTGCAACGAGCGCTCTATATAAGCCGTGTTTAGCTTTAGTAGTAGCTACTTCGTTTGCTCTAACAAACTTAATCGTATTTCCCTCAACAACGGGGGTAATAACTGTGTCGTAACTTTGGGTTAAAGTTCCTTTAGGTCCTTTTACCGTCATTACGCTATCCTTAGCTTCAAACGTAACGCCTGCAGGAAGAGTTATAATCGCATTTCCTATTCTTGACATAATTTCTCCTCCTTTTACCAAACGTATGCGAGGACTTCCCCGCCTTGATGAGCTTTTTTAGCTTCCTTACCAGTCATAATACCTCTAGATGTTGAAAGAATTGCAATTCCGAGTCCACCAAGAACCTGTGGAATTTCTTCTGCTCCAACATAAATTCTAAGACCAGGCTTGCTTACTCTCTTAAGTCCAGAAATAACTTTGTTCTTTCCGTCGTATTTTAACGTGATTTTTATTGTCCCTTGAACACCTTCGATAATTTCAACGCCAGCAATATAACCTTCTTCTAAAAGAATGTTAGCAATAGCCTTCTTGGTGTTTGACGCGGGAATTTCAACCGTTTCATGCTTAGCAGAAATAGCATTTCTAATTCTTGTAAGCATATCTGCAATAACGTCTGTCATTTTTTAATTCCTCCTTTACCAGCTTGCCTTCTTTACTCCAGGAATTTCGCCCTTGTAAGCGAGATTTCTAAAGCAAATACGACAAATTCCGTATTTTCTGAGAACAGCGTGTGGACGACCACAGATACTGCATCTCGTATAGGCTCTGGTGGAAAACTTAGCAGGTCTTTGCTGCTTATTAATCATTGCTTTTTTAGCCATTATATTTCTCCTTTAACCTTACTTGTTAGCGAAAGGCATACCGAGAAGCGCAAGCAATTCTCTTGCTTCTTCGTCTGTCTTAGCCGTGGTCGTAATACAAATATCGAATCCTCTGATGGTTTCTACTTGATCGTAAGAAATTTCAGGGAAAACAAGTTGTTCTTTAACGCCCATAGCATAGTTGCCTCTTCCATCAAAAGACTTAGTGGGTACACCTCTAAAGTCTCTCACTCTAGGGAGCGCAATTGAAACGAATTTATCAAAGAATTCGTACATTCTTTCTCCTCTTAAGGTAACCTTCATACCAACGCTTTGTCCTTCTCTAACCTTGAAATTAGCTACTGACTTTTTAGCTTGAGTAAGAATAGGTTTCTGCCCGGAGATTTGCTTTAATTCTTCTTGAGCAATTTGAACACTCTTGGTGTTGTCTTTTACGTCGCCTAAACCTGAGTTAATAGTGATTTTAACAAGTTTAGGAACTTGATTAACGTTTTTGTAATTAAATTTTTTAATTAAAGCAGGAATAACAGTTTCCTTATATAATACTTTAATTCTATTCGGAGTTTTATCAGCCATTATTAGTTACCTCCGTTAGTTTGCTTCTGCGGGAACTTCCGCAGCAGCCTTTTTAGTTTTCTTTTTAGCAGTCTTTTTTACTTCTTTAACTTCTTTAGTAGCATCTAGGAAAGCACCGCACTTTTTGCAAACGCGAATCTTCTTATCTCCCTCAACCTTGTAAGCAACTCTTACAGCTTTATTACAGGTAGGACAAACTACCATTACGTTTGATGCGTCGATTGCACCAGATTGATTCTCAATAGAGCTTACTTCCTGAGCAGATCTTGCTTTCTTGTGCTTTTTTTGTACGTTAATGCCGTCAACTACTACTTTGTTAGCCTTGGGAAGAGCAACCAAAACCTTTGCTGTTTTGCCTGCGTCCTTTCCCGTTATAACTAAAACTGTATCGTTCTTTTTAACTTTCATAAGTTTTCTCCTTATAACACTTCGGGTGCAAGCGAAATTATACGCATATAATCTTTATCGCGAAGTTCTCTTGCTATCGGCCCAAAAATACGAGTGCCCCTAGGCTGTTTCTGTGAGTCGATAATTACTGCTGCGTTTTCGTCAAACCTAACGTAAGTTCCGTCTTTTCTTCTAACACCAGAAGTAGATCTTACGATAACGGCTTTAACAACGTCGCCTTTCTTAACGGCGCCACCAGGGGTAGCAGTTTTAACACTAGCTACGATTACGTCACCAATGTTACCACTTCTTCTGAAAGAACCGCCAAGCACTTTAATACACATTATTTCTTTAGCCCCGGAGTTGTCCGCTGCTTTTAATCTTGTAAAAGGTTGTATCATTGTGCGCCTCCTTACTTAGCCTTTTCGATGATTTCCGCAACTCTCCAATTCTTATCTTTGGAAAGTTTTCTGGTTTCAACGATTCTTACTTTATCGCCTACGCCACATGCGTTGAGCTCGTCGTGTGCTTTAAATTTGTGTGTTTTCTTTACTGTCTTTTTATACAAAGGGTGTTTGTATCTTTCTTCGATGGCAACAACTACAGTCTTATCCATCTTGTCGGAAACGATAATTCCAACTCTTTCTTTTCTTAAATTTCTTTCCATATCTTTCTACTCCCTACGCCTTTGCCTTAATTTCCCTTTCTCTCAAAATAGTTTTAACCTTTGCAATATCCTTTTTGCAAGTTTTGATTGATGCGGGATTTTCAAGTTGTCCTATTGCGTGACGGAAACGAAGGTTAAACAATTCTTCAGAAAGTTCTTTAAGTTTAGTGTTTAATTCTTCTACCGTTAATTCGTGAAGTTCTTTAGTTTTCATTAACCTTCACCGCCTTCTTCGATTATTTCTTCAGCTACTGCTTCTTTCTTTACAAACTTTGTTTTAACAGGAAGTTTGTGTCCAGCAAGACGCATAGCTTCTTTTGCAACTTCTTCTGAAACGCCTGACATTTCAAAAAGAACTCTACCGGGTTTAACAACTGCAACCCAAAATTCTACAGAACCCTTACCGCTACCCATACGGCTATCAGCAGGCTTCTTTGTTACTGGTTTGTGGGGGAATATATCAATCCAAACCTTACCACCACGCTTAATAAATCTAGTCATCGCAACACGGGCTGCTTCGATTTGGTTTGATTTAATCCAACCTGGTTCGGTAGCCACTAAACCGTACTCGCCGTAAGCAATAGTATTGCCTTTGGTACATTTACCGGTCATTCTGCCACGATGCACTCTTCTTCTCTTAACTCTCTTAGGCATTAACATAATTAAGCTTCGCCTCCTTCAGTTTTCTTCTTTGGAGCGCCGATTATTTCGCCCTTATAGATCCAACATTTAATACCGATTACACCGAAGGTAGTATGCGCTTCAGCTAAACCATATTCAATATCTGCTCTTAAGGTCTGAAGGGGAATCGAGCCCTCGTGATAATGCTCGCTACGTGCAATTTCAGCACCATCAAGTCTTCCGCTAACAGATACTTTAATACCTTTAATGCCACTTCTCATACTTCTAGAAATAGCTTGCTTCATGGCTCTTCTAAACGATACACGCTTTTCGAGTTGAGCAGCAATACCTTCTGCAACAAGTTGAGCATCAGAATCAGGCTTTTTAACTTCAGTAATATTTACAGAAATTTGCTTGCCTTTACAGATTTTAGCAACTGACTTTTTGATAACTTCTATTTCACTACCCTGTTTTCCGATTAAAACACCAGGGCGAGCGGTATAAATTTTAATAATTACTTTTGAAGCAACTTTTTCAATAACGATTTTAGAAATAGCAGCTTGATAATATTTTTTCTTTAATAAGTTACGGATTTGATTATCTTCTTTAACATTTGCAGCAAAATCTTTTTTATCTACAAACCAATGTGAATCCCAATCCTTATTGATTCCGACTCTTAAACCGTGCGGATTAACTTTTTGACCCATACTGCTCCTCCTATGCCTTCGCGTCTAAAACCACGGTAATGTGGCTAGTACGCTTTAAAATTCTGTATGCTCTGCCCTTGGAAACGGGTTGAACCCTCTTAAGAGTGGGGCCCTGATCAGCAAAACAAGCTGCAACAAACAAGTTTTCCTTGCTCATTCCAAGATTGTTTTCTGCATTTGCACCAGCACTCATCAAAACCTTTCTGATAGGTTCAGAAGCAGCCTTGGGAGTGTTTTCCAAAATTGCAAGCGCTTCTCTGTAACTTTTTCCCCTAATAATGTTTAGGACGATTCTAACTTTGTAAGGAGAAATCCTAACGTGTTTAGCAATCGCTTTGGGGCGTCTATCTTTCGTTTCCGCGATTCTTGCGGTTTTTTCTCTTAAATTCTTAGCCATTTTTCAGCCTCCTATCTGCCTCCGGTAGACTTTTCAGAACCTGCGTGTCCCTTAAAGGTTCTAGTGGGAGCAAACTCACCGAGCTTACATCCAACCATATCTTCAGTAACGTATACAGGAACATGTTTTCTGCCGTCATAAACAGCAATAGTGTGTCCTACCATCTGGGGAAATATCGTAGAAGATCTTGACCAAGTCTTTAAGACCTTCTTTTCGTTCTTTTCATTTAATTCTTCTACTCTCTTTAAGAGCTTAGGTTCTACATAAGGACCTTTTTTAACACTTCTACTCATCTTGCTCTCCTTAATTTATCCTTGTAATGATAAGTTTATTGGACGCTTTCTTATGCTTTCTGGTCTTATAACCAAGAGCAGGTTTACCCCAAGGAGTAACAGGACCAGGCATACCAACAGGTGACTTACCTTCACCACCACCGTGGGGGTGATCACAGGGGTTCATAACTACACCACGAACGGTAGGACGGATACCTAAATATCTAGTCTTACCAGCTTTACCAATTCTGATAATTTCGTGTTCTAAATTACCAACCTGACCAACAGTTGCCTTGCAAGCAGCGAGTATATATCTCATTTCACCACTAGGCATCTTGATGGTAACATACTTTTCATCTCTTGCCATAATTTGTGCGCTCATACCTGCTGCACGTGCAATTTGTCCACCTTTACCTGGTTGCATTTCAATGTTGTGAACCATTGTACCTACAGGGATATCCTTTAATGCAAGTGCGTTACCTGCTTTGATATCTGCAGTAGGACCTGAAAGAACCTTATCGCCAACCTTTAAGCCTACAGGAGCAAGGATATAAGTCTTTGCACCATCTGCATAATATAAAAGTGCGATGTTTGCGCTACGATTAGGATCGTATTCAATAGATTTAACAGTTGCAGGAACACCGTCCTTAGCACGCTTAAAATCTATAATACGGTATTTTCTCTTATTTCCGCCACCGATATGACGAACGGTTATTTTACCTTGCGAGTTTCTACCGCCACTCTTTCTCTGATCTTCGAGAAGAGATTTCTCGGGCTTTTTAGCCGTAATTTCGTCAAACGCGCTTACCGTCATAAAACGGCGAGCAGACGAAGTCGGTTTATATCTCTTAATAGCCATTTTCTATTCCTCCGCTTTTAATTAGGACAATGAATCGAAGAATTCAATCGACTTGCTGTCTTCCTTAAGAGAAACGGCAGCCTTCTTGTAGTCGGGAGTATAACCTTCGTATCTACCCTGTCTTTTGAGTTTGCCTTTTACGTTAGCCGTAGTAACCTTATCAACTTTAACGCCGAAGATTTCTTCAACAGCAAGTTTAATTTCCGTTTTATTGGCACTCTTTTTTACTATAAAGTAATACTTTTTGTCTTTAATACCCGCATAGCTCTTTTCTGAAAGAAGCGGTTTAATAATAATATCGTGTGCAGCCATTATTTTCCGTAAGCCTCCTCGATTTGTTCTACAGCCTTCTTAGACATTACGATTTTAGCATTTCTAACTACTTCGTAAGTGCTGAGCATATTAGCTGAAACAGTAGTAATAGCCTTGATGTTTGCACAAGCTCTTAATACCAATTCGTCGCTATTATCCATAACGATAAGTACGCTCTTGTCCATTCCGAAAGCTTTTAAGAAAGCAACCATTTCCTTAGTCTTTCCTGCAGATTTGATTTCATCAATGAAGAAAATTTCATCATCTCTAACCTTTTGAGAAAGCGCTGAGAAAAGTGCAACTTCTTTTGCTTTAACGTTCATTTTCTTAGAGAAATCTCTAGGCTTGGGAGCGAATACAACGCCACCTTTAATCCATTGAGGACTTCTGATAGATCCTTGTCTTGCTCTGCCAGTACCCTTTTGTCTCCAAGGTTTAGCACCACCGCCTCTTACTTCACTTCTAGTAAGAGTGCTCTTAGTTCCTTGTCTTTCATTGCAAAGTCTGGTAACTACTGCTTGATGAATAACGGGTTCGTTATATTCAGCACCGAATAAAACTTCGGAAAGTTCAAGATTACCAACTTCGTTTTTCTTCATATCATATAATTTAACACTTGGCATGATCTTTCTCCTTACGCTTTAACAGTGTTTCTCAAGGTAACGATTCCTTTTACGGGACCGGGAACTGCGCCCTTAACGAGAATTACGTTCCTTTCCTTGTCGACTTTAACTACTTCGAGGTTTAATACAGTTACCTTTTCGTGACCATATTGACCGGGCATGTGGTGATTCTTAAATACTCTTGAGGGTGAGCTGATTGCACCAAGTGAACCAACTTCTCTGTGTACAGGGCCTACACCGTGAGTTTCTTTAAGTCTGTGATTGTTCCATCTTTTAATAACGCCAGAGAAACCATGACCTTTTGAAGTACCTGTAACATCAATCTTGTCCCCTGCTGTGAAAAGGTCACAAGTAATTACATTACCTACCGCCTGAGTTTCTGCGTCTTCAGTTCTGAATTCCTTCAAAACTCTTACGGGTTTAATACCCGTTTTCTTAAACAAACCTGCTTCAGGTTTATTAAGAAATCTTTCTACGTCCTTTTCAGCAACTTCGTCAAATCCAAGTTTAATTGCTGAATAACCGTCGCGTTCCAAAGTTTTAACCTGTACAACGGGACAAGGGCCTGCCTCGATAACCGTTACGGGAATAACTTTGCCGTCTGCTGAAAAAAGCTGTGTCATACCGAGCTTTCTTCCAATGATTGCTTTATTCATAGATAAAGTTCACCTCCGTATAATATATAATGTTTTATTTTTTTACAATTTGATTTTAATATCTACACCTGCAGGCAAATGAATGCTATCTAAAAGCTTCACGTTGGGCGAGTAGATATCAATAAGTCTTTTATGAGTTCTAATTTCGAATTGTTCTCTTGAATCTTTATACTTGTGGGGAGAACGAAGAATCGTTACGATTTCCTTCTCGGTAGGTAGTGGAATAGGTCCACTTATTTTTGCGCCAGACTTTTGCATGGTTTCTACAATTTTTGCAGCAGCCTGGTCGAGCATTTCCACGTCGTAAGACATGAGTTTAATTCTGATTTTTTGACTTGCCATTGTTTTTTCTCCTTTTAACCTAACTTTTACTGTGTGTGCTGTAAACTCCGCCGTGTGTGTCGAATTCAGTAAATAAAAAAATCATTCGCCGATACTTAACTTTTTAAGTCGCTGCGAATGACTTTACTAATTCTTATTGAAGTTAGTCGCAGAGGTCTTGCCTCCACACTTGTCAACCGAAATTATCTTCTGTTTTTACACAGTTTAAGTAACTTCCGGTATCAACCCAGATTACACAGCCTACATATTATAAGCAATTTTTTCTAGATTGTCAAATGTTTTTTCTAACTATTTTAAACTTTTTTTTATTTTTACGCTATTTGTTTTTTTACAATTTTTGGGCGCTCTCCCCTTAAAACAACACCCTCATCTACAACAACTTTTTGAATGTCGTTACCATCGGGAAGGTCATACATAGTATCAATCATAAGGTTTTCAAATATTGTTCTAAGTCCTCTCGCACCTGTTTTAAGCTCAATAGCTTTTCTAGCAACGGCACAAACAGCCTCTTCTGTAATTTCCAATTCAACATTATCCATTGCGATAAGCTTTTTATATTGTTTAACAAGAGCATTTTTAGGTTCTGTCATAATGTTAACCAATGCTTTTTCATCTAATGGATGAAGCCCTACGGTAATCGGTACTCTACCTACAAATTCAGGTATTAAACCGTATTTGATTAAATCTTGAGGCTGAACGTCTCTAATGCATAAGTCCTTTTGCTTATCTGAAAGTTTTTTGTTTACGTTCCCACCAAAACCAAGTGAAGAACTTTCCTTTCTTTTAGAAATAATCTCATCAAGACCGACAAAAGCTCCACCACAAATAAACAAAATATTAGAGGTATCAATCCTTATCATTTCCTGCTGGGGATTTTTTCTACCACCTTGTGGGGGAACGCTAGCAATAGTACTTTCTATAATCTTAAGAAGCGCTTGCTGAACACCTTCTCCAGAAACATCACGAGTGATTGAAACATTTTGACTCTTTCTTGCAATTTTATCGATTTCGTCGATATAAATAATACCTTTTTGAGCTCTTTCTATATTATAATCTGCATTCTGGATAAGCTTTAAAAGAATATTTTCAACGTCTTCACCCACATAACCCGCTTCAGTGAGCGTAGTCGCGTCTGCCACAGCAAAAGGGACATCTAAAATTTTTGCAAGAGTTTTAGCTAGTAAGGTTTTACCACTACCCGTTGGACCAAGAAGTAAAATGTTGCTTTTATCAAGTTCAACATCATCTTTTTTGCCAGTAAAATTAATACGCTTGTAATGATTGTAAACCGCAACTGACAAAACCTTTTTCGCCTCATCCTGCCCTATAATGTATTCGTCGAGTTTTAATTTTATTTCCGCAGGCTTTAATAATTTAATCTCGCCCTTGTTTTCGCCTTTCGCATCATCCTCGTTCATAACTTCACGACAAACATCTACGCACTCATCGCATATATATATGCCGTTTGGCCCCGCAATTAGCCTTCGAGTAAGCTCCTTTGGTTTTCCGCAAAAGGAACAAAATAATTGTTCGCTATCTTTCATATTCCTCCGCTACAACCTACGGACGTTTCACAAAAATTTCGTCAATTAATCCGTATTCTTTTGCTTCTTCTGCCGAAAGATAATTATCTCTATCGGTGTCTTTCTCAAGTTGTTCATAAGGTTTACCACTATTTTTAGCAAGAATAGTGTTAAGGCGTTTTTTTGTTTTTAAGATATGCTCTGCTTGGATTTTAATATCACTTGCTTGACCTTGTGCGCCACCTAAGGGCTGATGAATCATAATTTCGCTATTAGGAAGCGCGTACCTTTTACCCTTAGTTCCACTTGAAAGTAAAAATGCACCCATACTAGCTGCAAGACCAATACAAATAGTACTAACGTCGCATCGGATATAATTCATTGTATCGTAAATTGCAAGACCGGCACTTACGCTTCCACCAGGACTGTTAATATAAAGACAAATATCTTTATCAGGGTCCTTTCCTTCTAAATAGATAAGTTGGGCAACCACGGTATCAGCAACCGCGTCGTTAATTTCACCGGTTAAAAATATTATTCTATCTTCTAATAATCTCGAGTAAATATCGTAACTTCTTTCACCTTTGCCCGTTTGTTCAATAACGTAGGGAACTACAGTGTTTTTAACTTCCATTTTTAACCTCCTTGTAAATTATATCCGTTTATTTATTATTTATTACTCAATAACGTTTTCTTTTTTGAGAAGTTCAAAAAGTTTTTTAATAATAATTTCGTTTTTAATATAATCAAGCTGACGAGCGTTAATATTCTTTTTTACGTCAGGAGCTGGTTTTCCTTGCTTTTCAGCCATTTCAGCAACTCTCTCTTCAACGTCTTCCTCGCTAGCTTCAATTTTTTCATCTTCAATAATCTTTTCGATAACGAGTTGTGATTTAACGATATCAGCAGCTTGTTCTTTAAACTCTGCTCTATAATCTTCCATACTCTTACCAAGATATTTTAAGTAATCTTGAAGCTTTAATCCTTGATAAGAAAGTCTATATTCCATTTCTTGAACCATACGATCAATTTGATTTTCGATCATAGCTTCAGGAATTTCAACCTCTGTGCTTTCAGTAATTGTCTTCACGATAGCATCTTCAAGTTCTCTTTGGGTTCTATCAGCATTTTGCTTCTTTAAGCGATCACGAATTTCATCTTTATAAGCATCAAGATTTTCTGCTCCTACAGCATCCTTAATAAATTCGTCGTTAAGTTCAGGAAGTTCCTTCTTCTCAATCTTATGAAGTTTAATCGCAAAAACAGCATCTTTACCCTTTAAGTTTTCTGCATGATATTCTTCAGGGAACTTAACGGAAATATTCTTTTCTTCCCCCTTTTTCATGCCAACAACCTGTTCTTCAAAACCAGGAATAAAGGTTTTACTACCGATAACGAGAGTTTGCTTTTCAGCTGTACCACCTTCAAACTTAACACCATCAACACTACCAGAATAGTCTATAGTAACAGTATCGCCATTTTCAACGGCTCTGTCTTCAACTTCAACAAGTCTTGAATTTCTTTCTTGTAAACGAGTAAGTTCTTGCTTAACGTCATCAATTTTAACCCTATAAGTCTTTTTCTTAAAGGTCAAGCCTTTATATGCACCAATTTTAACATCTGGCTTAACGGGCACTATAGCAATCATAGTAATTCCGTCTTCTGAAATATCCTTAATATCAAGCTCAGGTTGAGCAATAGCTTCAATAGAAGGTTCTTTATCTAAAACCTCACCAAAGTATTTTGGGAAGGAATAGTTAATTGCTTCTTCATAAAAAAGACCAGTTCCATAAGCCCCCTCTAAAACTCTCTTGGGAACTTTGCCCTTTCTAAACCCAGGCATAGAATACCTGCCCTTAGTTTTTTCATATGCCTTCTCATTGGCATCTGCCCATTCTTCCTTGGTAAGTTCAATAATAACTTTTACAGTGCTTTTTTCAGCTTTTTCAAACGTATATTTCATAGTATTCTCCTATACCTACTAAATTCTAACATATTTTATCATAACAAACGCCAAAACGCAAGGTTTTTACGCCACTAAAACGTGATTTTTGCTCTATTTTAAATATTCACAACTCTTGTTTGGCACAACAGATATTGCTTTATAATCAGTGTAAATAAAAAATCCAGCCTTACTTTTTTTAGGCTTTTTTACATGTTTACGCTCAGTGTAAACAACTTCACTTTTTCCACCTTCTCGAGCTTTAGAATAATATGCGCAAATTTCAGCTGCTTTTTGTATAACGTAAAAAGGAATTTCCCTGCCACCCCTTTCAATTATACCGTGTGATGAATGATAATCTTTTGAGTGAACCCAAACATCATCACTCTTTGCCGAAAGGGTAAGTTCATCATTTTCAATATTGTTTCTACCAAACTTTAATGTAAAACCATCAATTTCATAAAGCCTATATGGTTTTTCTTCCTTTTTCTTCTTTTTAGGCGAGCCTTGTTCTTTTAATATACCACAAGCTACAAGTTCTTCTTTAACACAAAAAAGTTCTTCTATGTTTTCGGCAAGAGACAGCTCTTCTTTAATGCTAAAAATATACTGTTGCTCGCTTTCTGCTTGCTCTTTTTGAGGAAGAAGCATTTCGAGTGCCCTTTTTTGCTTATTATACTTTTTATAGTAATTTTCTGCATTTTTTGAGGGTGAAAGATTTCTATCTAAAACAATTTCAATCAAACTTTGGTTGTAATAATTCTCAAGTATAACCTTTTCATCCCCCTGCTTTATTTTATATATATTAGCTAAAATCAACTCACCCATCAATTGATTTTCATCTGCCTTTAACGCTTCTTTTTGACGAGCGGATATTGCTAATAATCTTTTCTTCAGCTTCTTTTCTGCTGTATTTACAACAGCACTTAATCGTTGAAAAAGTTCCTCTCTCTTTTTATTCTGAAGCTTGTTAGAAAAATAATATTCCTCCGCTTGATACAGCGTATCAAAGAAAATAAATTCCGTTTCTTCACTATTATATGGAAAAACAAAAACATCGTTTATTTTACCATTTTTTATACTTACACATGGTTTTTTACAACTATTATTTATAAAGTCTAAGAGAAACTTAAAAAGCTCATTTGCAAAAATCTTTTCGTTTTTATTGGTGTATTCATAAATTATTTCTTCTACTGTAGACTTCGCCAATCCTTGAACATTAGATAAAATAGCATTTTTGATATCATGTAAAGATTTGTCAAATATATTAATAAGCTCACTATCCCAAGGTTCTTTTTTATCCCCATTTGGTGGTAATACATATTGTTTGCCACAAATTAGTGGTCTAACTCCGTTATCAAAAAAATTAATACCTCTATTCGCTCCGAGCACCTTTTCCTTTTCCGTTAGAATAATATTACTATATCTGCCCATAAGTTCAACGTATAAAACTTGTTTTTCACAATCAAAAAACTCTTCGGATGGTTGCAACTCAACCATTACTATTCTATCAAAGCCTACAAGCGATATATGTTCAATTGTTGCTGACAATAAGTGTTTCCTTAAAAGCATGCAAAAATTAGGAGCTACCGACGGACTTTCATAATTATCCATTGTAACACCTATTCTTGGATTAGCTGGATTAACGGAAAGTAAAAGCCTTTTAGTCCCCCTACCCGTATATATCGTTAGCACAACGGTATCTTGATTTGGTTGAATAATTTTATTAACCTTTCCACCGCTAAAAACGCTATTCAGTTCTTCACATAAATATCTTAGCGTAAATGCGTCTTGTGGCATATTAAGCTCCTATACGTTAAATTTCTTCCCATCTAAATAAGCTAAAAACTGATTTTTATCAAAATGTAATGTCAGCCCCGAAGCAATTAATTCTTGTTTGCTTTTCCTCAATTCTTTATTAATTTTTTCGTTCCCATACTTACCATCACCAACTATAGGATGTCCAACATGAGCAAGATGAGCTCTTATTTGATGAGTCTTCCCCGTATATAAAGTAACATTTAATATGGAAGTTTTATCCTTAACTTCCTTAATCTTATATCCTGTTTTAATATAAACCGCACCTCTAAAAGGTTTATCTTCTATTTGAACTAGTGCTTTTTTTCCATCTTTAATCAAATAACCTTCAATTATAGCTTCCTTTTGCTTAGGAATTCCAACAACCTCAGCCAAATACTCCTTGGTAAAATTGTGACTTTTAAAACCTCTTAGCAGCTCTTCTTCCGCTTGCTTGGAAAGAGAAAAAATCATTATGCCAGAAGTGTTTCTATCTAATCTATGAATAAAACCCGCAGTAGGAAATTTTTGCTTTAATCTTTCATAAACGCTTTCAGAAGAAATACCTCTTTTTTTATTTATCACTACTACGTTTTCGTCGCTATATAAAATAGTAAAAAAAACATTATCACTAGAGTTGTAATATATACTTACAACATCGCCCTCGTTAAGCAAAACGTCGCTAGAAATTCTCTTTCCATTAATCTTTACGTCTTTATTCCTCAAAGCCTTTTGAAAAGCGGAAAAAGAAAGATCATCACAATATGAAAAAACCAACTTAGAGAGTTTTTTATTTTTTTCAGCTACGAAAGTTTTCATAAAAACACCTGTTAAAAAAGGACTTCGTTAAACCGAAGTCCCATTTTTAATAATTTACACTAATTATTCTTTTGCCGTAGTTTCTTCTTTCGGTTTAACGAAAATTAAAGCAATAATACCTACAAGACAAAGCCCGCCAACAGAAAGGAAAACAATTGCAAAAATTTCTCTCGTTTCTAAAGGCTCGTAGTTTTTAACCTTAACGGTTTTCGAAACGTAAATTACCGTTTCTGCCGAAGCAACACGGCTAGCATTATCTGAAACGATTGTACAAACAATCTTGTAAGCCCCCGCTCTATCAGGTGTAAAACTCAACTTGCCATCATATGCTATATTCTTAATATCGTCTGAAGAGAAAGTTTTATCAGAATAATCGTCAGTAAGTTCAGATGCTCTAATAATTCTTTCCCAACCTTCATCTTCTGCTACTGCATTGGAATTAACGTTGTAGAAGAGTTCATATTGCGCAGAATAGTTGCTTCCAATAATATTAAAGCTAGTTGCGGTATAAAATTCACCAATGAAACCTTTACCCTGTCTCTTTGAACCGTCGATATCAAATTCAGCGTCGTCTTCAATATGGAAGCTGAAAACAAAATCGCCGTACTTGCCGAACTCAATTTTATTTTCATCTTCTTCGTCGATAGTATAAAAATCATCTTGTTCCATAACGTTACCAAAAGTATCGCCAAAAACTACAAAGAAAACATAATCACCAGCTTCTTCTACTGGAATTTCAAAAGATTGAATTGTATTCAAATCTTGGGAAGGCGTTTTGTAACAAACGGTTGCAGTTAAGTTGCCATATGAAGAATAGTTATCTGAAATAAAGTCGCTAAGTGATGGAACGTAGAACTTATCGCCTAATTTGATATGCGTTTCATTACCTAAGGAGTCAACCGTTTTGGTAGCAGCATTAACCGCAGCAAGGTAAGATTGGTAAGCTTCGCTGTTTACCAAACTTACGTCGTAAACAGGAGCAACTATATCTTCATTATAAACGTTAACTTCAAAACTTCCTAAAATTTTACCATTAAATGAAGAACGATTAGTTGAAATATTTAAGGTTTTAACACCGGTTTTTGAGAAAACCACTGTTTTTGGATTAACAACATTACCAAGAGTAACTTCGTTATCAGTAGCATCCGCTTTAGAAAGCATTAAATCTGCAGATTTGAATTCTTCAAATATTGAGTAAGCTTTTAAAGAGAAAGTATTAACGTAAAGCAACTTAACGTTTATTTCACCATCAGCAGAAACGTTGTTTTCAACAACACCGTAAGGAGTAGCTAATTTTTCAATTTCTCCATCCTTAAGAGTGAAAGTCTGTTTATATTCACCCGTAGAATCGTTAACGTTTTGATCGATTGCCATAATGGTTAACTCGGTAGCTGAAGCGCCTTGAACAAGTTCACTAGCAACAAAGGTTAAATCATATGCTTCACAAACATATTGGTTGTTAACCAAATATTGTGTTTTGTCACTATAAACTTCCACTCCTTCAACGTACGCATAAACAACGTTGTCTACAACCTTAAAAACAAGGTCGAGATTACCGGTTAAAGTAGCAGTTGCACTTTCGCCATTAAATTTAACGGAAAGATTTGAACCGTTAAAAGTTATTAATAGGTTGTGCGTAAGAGCATCGATTACAACTTCTTTGCCTTCATCGTCTTTCAAAGCATAACCATTAGCAAAACTGTGTGAAGTTACAAATGAAAAACCAAGTTTTGATAAATTGCTATCCGTTTTAACTTCTATTCCGAGTGCATTTAATACTAGAGTATTTTTTACAGAAAGCGTTCCCTCTTTCTCAAGAGAAGCACTTACACCGTCGTTCTTAAACGCAACATCTGACGATGAATTAAAATACTTGTTTGCATCGGAAGGGTTTGAAGCCTTTACGAAAATAGAACCCGAATAGCACGTAAAACATGCGATTAGCGCAAGTGCCATCGTTATAATTAGAAAAATAAATTTAGAGGATTTTGCAGTTCTCATTTTTGAGCCTAATACTCCTTTTCATACTATATCTATTGTATTTTACACGAAATAAACTCCTTTGTCAATTCACTTTTAATCTTTTTTCCAAATTAATGAAATTTTACACTAATTTATTTAAATTTTTTCGGTAACAAAAATTCTTTTTAAACTAATATACTATAGTACAAAGACTTTTCCATACATATGATATACTTTTTACTATTAACCGCTTTTTCCGTAAGTATCGACTCTATGGTTTGCGGATTTTCACTTTCATTGTTGAAACCGAAAAAACTTCCCATCGTGTTTATAATAACGCTAGTAGTTTACATAATGTGCATAATCGCCAACTACTTTGCTTTATTCTTCTCACAACATATTCCCGAAAACTTTTCTGGCTTTGGTGGAATTATTCTTGCAGGTATAGGTTTTTATAATCTATTAAAAAAAGAGAAAAAGGCTGAAAGGCAGGGAGATTTTCTTAAGCAAACTTTATTATCGGGTTTTGCAGTAGGATTGGATGGTGCAGTGGCAAACCTTTCTCTTTCCTTAATGGGAATAAACTTCTTTTACGTTCCAATAACCATAGCGATTTTTCATGGAATTATGATTTATATAGGAGTATCTTTGCCTGATATTCCTTTAGTTTCTAAACTATCTAAATATTCCTTCATTGCTCCATTAATTTTAATCGCTTTAGGGCTATATAAATTTTGTGGAGTTTTCCTTTAACTATTCAAATTAAAAACCGACGGAGCTTTCCGTCGGTTTTTTATCTTTTAGATAATTATGTTTGCATCTTTGAGAAAGTTATTAGTAAAAGTGTATTCCGCGGAAGTATAAATTTTCTCCCCATTTACACGAACGTACAACGTTCCATCGTACATCATAATATCTTTAGAATTAAAATGTATATTTAATCCGTAGTAGGTATCGGCTTTTTTGTCATAAACACAATCTCTAAAAAAGAGAAACTCATCAGTCTCTTCATAGAAAAAAGACTCTTCATTCCTACTTACGTATTCTTTTTTCACATTTAAATCAAAATCGTATTGTATAAAAGTGCGCGTTCCTAAATCATTGTTTTTATCCTTTCTTACGACTATACCCTGTGAATTAAAATACCAATCTTTGTAACCAATAGATAATTTTTTATTACTTTCGCCAGTTGGGGTTAATATTACAAGCTCTCTATCCTCGCCCCCTCCTTTTGCGACATACGTTGTACCATTTCTATAGTAAATATTACGTATTCCGTATGCGTTATATTCTTCTGTAGGTTGTAGCGACGATAAGTCCTGCCCAATGTAAAATCCTTCGTCAACATAATGCACTAAAATTTTATCACCTATAATTGCGCAAACGTTTGCACTTTTTGGAAAGTTATATATGGTAGATGTTTTTGTGACAAAATCGTATTTTAGTATTTGCTTGTTAATGTGTGAAGATAAGTATAAAGCATTTTCCGATTCAAATACATTGTCTGCGCCGAAATTACTAGGTACTGGAATACTCTCTACAACGTTTCCAGTTTTTATATTGCTAACAATAAAATACCTAGACAAGGTTTCTTTATCGTAACTAAAACTGTATATATTACCACTTCCATTTTGTGAAAAAGGATCGGCAAGTTTATTATCTAGCTCGTGCTTAAAATTTAAATTCTTATAATACCCATCTTCATATTTCTTTTGAGGCACTGAGGGTTGTAAAGATCTATCATAATTCACGCTAATTTTTGATTCGGAAGTTATCTTATTTTCCCCTTGTACAGCTTCAATTTTAAGAAAAAACCCAACCACTTTTCCATCTTTAACCTTAACTTCAAGTGGCTTTACTTTTAGATCATCAAGGTTCTCCTTAAACAAATCAAAAAACTCGCCCATCGATTCTATATAAAAGTCTTTATCATAATACAAATAGTAACTTGTTGATTTACTATAATTAATTCTAGTTACAAAACTCGGCTTCATATCGCGTATTAAACATAGAGTGTCGTAAACAATGTCTTTTTCATTATTATTAAAATACTCGTTGTAAAGCGACACGCTATCTTCATTGGTTATTTTAGACTTTTTATTCAATTTATCATTATAAGCAACGTTGTCAAACACGTGCACGTCACCTATAACTAAATCATACGTTTCACCTTTTTTAGCATAGTAACCACTTTCTTCTACAGAAAAATAAGGCGTAATACTATCATTTAAATAGCCCTTTACTTTGTAAGAAAAATATTCTTTATCTGCGTTAAAACTTGCATCAACAGCTTTGCTAAGCATTGCCGAATTGTTCACAAAATAAAAAGCAGCAATGCCACACAGTAAAACTACCACGAATACTAAACTCAATATAATTATTAATTTTTTTCGCTCTTTACTAATAGTTCTCTTCATATTTTTCCTTCTTTTAATAGTTTATTTATATAAAAAAATTTACTATTTTCTTGTAGCCCCATTTCCCGTAACCACATACTTTGTTGTAACTAGTGCTGAAAGTCCCATTGGCCCTCTAGCATGTAGTTTTTGCGTAGAAATTCCTATTTCTGCTCCAAGCCCAAACACGAACCCATCGGAAAATCTTGTAGAAGCGTTATGATATACCGCAGAAGAATCCACTAAATTCATAAACTTTTTAGCACGATCTTTATCATTAGTAACAATACTCTCGGAATGGTGTGTGGAATTTTCGTTAATATGTTCTATTGCTTTATCAATTCCGTCAACAACTTTAACAGAAATTATGCCTGCGGTATATTCAGTGGCAAAATCTTCTTCCGTTGCACGTTTAAGATAAGGATAGTCTTTAATAATGGAAAAAGCAATATCGTCTGCGCGAATTTCTACTTGTTTTTCTTTTAGCTTATTGGCAATTACAGGGAGAGCTTGTTGAGCAACTTTGCTATGAATTACCAACGATTCACAAGCGTTACAAACACTATAACGTTGTGTTTTTGCATTAAATATAATTTCCGCCGCCATATCGACGTCAGCAAATTTATCAACGTAAACGTGGCAGTTACCCGTACCCGTTTCAATAATTGGAACAGTAGCATTTTCAACTACCGATTTTATTAAATTTGCTCCTCCTCTCGGAATGAGTAAATCTAAATATTTTCTCATTTTCATAAAACGAACGGTCGTTTCTCTAGAAGTGTCTTCTATTAATGAAACAACGTTTTCATTTATACCGTTTTCCTTTAATGCTTGCTTAATAATCTTAACTAAAGCAATATTCGAAAACAATCCGTCACTACCGCCTTTTAATATAACAGCATTTTTAGTTTTAAAACACAAGGCAAAAGCATCCGTCGTGACGTTGGGACGCGATTCATAAATCATCCCCACAACGCCAAATGGAACGTTTATTTTTTGCACACTGATTCCCTGCTCTTCGTTTTTATATTCATAAACCTTATCTCCCAAAGAAGAAGTTAAGGTTGCAACCTGCCTAAGCCCTTCCGCCATAGACTCAATAACTTTATCAGAGAGAGTAAGCCTATCTATAAAAGATTCTGCCATACCCTTTTCTTTAGCCTTTACAATATCTAGTGCGTTTTGTTCTTTTATATATTCTTTTTGTTCGATAAGTTTATCAGCAGCTACAAGAAGAGTGCTATTTATAATTTCTTCTTTTGTAAGAAACAATTCAAGACACGCTTTTTTAGCCAATTCACCAAGTTTTTCTATACTCATTTTTACCTTACTCTTTTATTTAGATTTATTTTTTTAAATTTGTTAAAGAAAAAGAAAAATTTTAAGCGTATTTTCCTTTTTATGGGTTTAGAATACCATTTTTTCGCTTTTTCTCTATGTTTATCACAAAACTCTATCGTTTTGTCACCCTTTTGAAAAGAGGTTAAAATACCAATTACTTGATCTTCAGCAACCGTTTCAAGAGTAAATTGGCTATCTCCACAAAAACGGTAACCATCTTCCATTACGGAAATCACTCTATGTAAAACAAGTGTTCCGTTCGATCTAACGTATAAGCCTATATCGTACGGAAGTAGCCTTTTTGTTTTTTTACTTATAATTACAGCTTGCCCTTTATTCTTAATAAATGGATACATACTATTACCTTTAGGAACAAAAGAAACAGTAGAAAATTTATTAAGTTGCTCAATAAAAGCGCAATTAAGTTCTTGATTAGTCATTATAATTCTTCTAAACTGGAAATCCCAACAACGTTATCAACAGGCAATGAGAAAGCAACTCCGTGAGCAGGCGTATCCTTACCCGCCTTTTCCATTATTGCACACATTATCTTATCTCTATCTTCCCTTTTTGCAGCAATGTAAACCATTTCCTTTTCTTCACAAATGGTTACACCGAAAAACTTTGCAATTTCAGCACCCGTTCCTTGTGCCCTTACAACAGTACCACCCGTTGCTCCAGCGCTTCTTGCTGCATCCATAACTATATCAGTATTACCTTTGTCACAAACCGTCAAAATTAGAACCACTTTTGAAAGGTTATCTTGCATTTTCGTTTCCTCCTTTTTGCATTCGCCATCTCCAATAAAATAATTCTTGGCAGATAATCCACCAATTCCGTCAACAGGAATAAATAATGCTATTCCGTTACCAGGAACGTGAATATTTAAGTCTTTTATTAAGCATTTTTTTAGTTCGTTTATTTTTTCTAACGTTACCATTGCTTCAAGCATGATTTTTTCAGTTTTTTCAAGATCCAACAAATTTAAAACCGTATCCGACGCCGTTCCCAAACAAAGCTTAGTAATAATGGCGTTAATACCAAGTTTTTTGAACGCATCTATATACTGTTCAGAAAACTCTCTATGCGTAATAGCAATAAAATACTTTATCCCTTGCATTTTTTTCTCCTTAATCAATAATCTGTTCTAATTGTGTTTGTTCTTTCACCTGTGTTTTCTTAAGACGATTAACCTTAATCTTAAATATCAAGCCTAAAACCTGAATAGCAATAAGCGGTGTCATTGCAACCATTGCAACTAACCCAAACCCTTCGGTAGCCACGTTCCCACCAACAGCACTACAAACACCAAGCGCTAAGGGAAGAAGGAAACCCGAAGTCATTGTTCCTGAAGCAACACCGCCCGAATCAAATGCAATTGCAGTAAATATTTCTGGAACGAAAAAGGTTAAAACTAACGCAACAACGTAACCGGGGAGTAAAAAGTAAAGAATATCTAATCCCAAAAGTATTCTAGTAACCGCAAGCCCTACCGAACAAGCAGTTCCTATCATAAGTGTTATTCTAAGCGCCTTTTTTGGAATCATACCTGAAGTGATTTCAAATACCTGAGTAGTTAAAACGTGTACTGCTGGTTCTGCAGCAACTACGAAATATCCAATCAACATACCTATCGGAACGGTTAAGAATCCGTAATTAAAAGCAAATTCTTTACCCATAAACATACCCATTGGGTAGAAGCCGTAATTAACACCCGTTAAAAACAACACTAATCCAATATAAGTGTATAATACTCCTACAATAATTTTTATCATTGCAGTTTTCGTAACGTTAGCACCAAAAATACGGGTAATAAAGAAGAAAGCCACAATAGGTAAAAGCGCTATACCTACTTCTTTTAAGTAGCCTGGGAATTGAGATAAATATCCTCTAAATAATTGTCCCGAATCGGAAGGAATAAAAACCTCTGTATCAATAACGGTTATTTCCGGTTTTAAGATAATACCCAAAATCATTACTGAAAGAATGGGCCCAATAGAACACAATGCGGTTAACCCAAAACTATCGTTATCAGCATCCTTATCGTTACGAAGCAAAGCAACACCAGTACCAATAGCAATTATAAAAGGTACACTCATAGGTCCGGTAGTTACTCCCCCAGAATCAAACGCTAAAGGCACGAGCTCTTTAGGAACAAAAAATGATAATACAAAAGTTAAACTGTATAAAAAAATCAAAAGATATGAAAACTTAATTTTCAATACAATTCTCAAAATAGCAACTACTAAAAAAATACCTACTCCTACACCGACGGTAATTAATAAAAGCCATTTGCCAATAGATTCTGAAAGCTGTGTTGCAAGCACTGCAAGATCAGGCTCTGAAATAGTAATAAAAATACCCACTATTAAAAAAGCAGGAAGAATTATCCATAATTTTTTAGTATTAATTATGGTTTTACCAACGTATTCACCAACCGGCGTCATAGCCGTGTCTGCCCCTAGTGTAAATAATCCTATACCGACTATGGTAAGCAGTGAACCAAGCAAAAAGGAAAGAAGTACACCGTTTTCCACAGGAATTAACGTTGCACAAAGCACAACCACTATTAAGACAATAGGGAAAACAGAGGAAAATGCCTCCTTCATTTTTGCATTTATTATCGTTTTGTCTACGTATAAATTCTTTTTTCTCAACTTTATTACCTTCTAGTTAAACCTCAATATCAACAGCCACTGAACTTTCCCTAACTTTATGCATATGCTTTTTAATAACTTCACAATGATAGGGATCTTGTTGATATTCTTCAAGCGCATCTCTATCTTTTAAAGTTACGGTTAGAATAATGTCGTATGATCTTTCCGAATGAAGAAAATCCACACCCGCCTCCAAGTCAATAACGGTAGGAACTTTACCTTTCATCGTTCTTAAAAGCTCTACCGCATATAAAGCATCTTCTCCTTGTTTTAGCTTAAAGCAAACGGTGTGTTTTACCATTTTTCTCTCCTTTTATAATTTAAATTATTAATTGGTTATTGTAAAAGCATTATAGCATTATATCAAATATTTTTCAACACTTTTTTACAATTTAATCTTTTTTGAACATTTGTAAAAGATGAAAATCTATTGCTTTAATTTTTTAGTTGTGATATTATATTCTAAATGTATAGAAACTTGATTTTGCAGGGCTTATATTCTAAGGATATTTTATGACACCTTCAATTATAATTGCATTAACTTGTCTTTTTATGATGCTTTGCGTCTTATTCAAACCACAATTTAAAGTTGGTAGAATCACTTTAGATTCATATTGGGTTGTAGTTCTTTTAGGCGCTATAATAGTAATTTTTTCTGGATTTATAGACGTAAATCGACTTTGGCTACACCTTACCGATAATTCACCCATGAACCCATTAAAAATTTTAATACTTTTTATTTCAATGACTATTCTTTCCATCTTCTTAGATGAAGTTGGTTTGTTTAGATATTTAGCTAACCTAACGTTAAAAAAGGCTAAAAGCAGTCAAATGAAGTTGTTTGTTTCTCTTTACTTGGTTGTTTCCATACTAACGGTTTTTACTTCAAACGACATAATAATTTTAACGTTTACACCATTTATTTGTTATTTTGCAAAAAACGCTAAAATCAACGCAGTGCCTTATTTGGTAGCAGAATTTGTTGCCGCAAACACTATGAGTATGACACTCATTATAGGCAATCCTACCAACATATACGTAGCTTCAGCTTATGGAATAAATTTTATAGACTACGTTAGCGTTATGTTCCTACCCACGCTTGCATCGGCAATGGTGGCATTTGCCGTTCTCTGGCTACTTTTTAGAAACCAACTAAAAAAGCCCGCGCAAGCTAACGTAGAAAACGCTAAGATAGAAAACAAAACATTTTTAGTTATAGGACTAATTCATCTATCAGTTTGCACGCTAGCTTTAACTGTTGGCCCTTATTTTAATATAGATATGTGGCTTATATCATTAATTTCAGCATTATCCCTTTTCGCGTGTATAATAATAGCATCTATAATTAAAGGACAAAAACCAACGCAACTTAGTTCTTGTTTAAGAAGAGCTCCTTGGAGCCTAGCCCCTTTTGTTCTTTCAATGTTTATATTAATTTTAACACTCCAAGAACAAGGCGTTACCGCAAAAATAGGCAAATTACTTGGTGAAAATTACTCCGTAATAAGCTACGGTGTAGTATCCTTTATTTCAGCAAACATAATAAACAATATTCCTATGAGCGTTCTATTTTGTCCTATTATGGAAGGTTTACAAGGCACGTCGGCACAAATCGGTGCTATTTACGCAACTATTGTAGGTTCAAATCTTGGCGCACTTCTCACACCTATCGGCGCTCTTGCTGGCATAATGTGGTCGTCAATACTTAAAAAACACCAAGTAAACTTCGGCTATGCAAGTTTTATAAAATACGGAGCAATAATATCAATTCCTACACTCGCCGTTAATCTCGCTATTCTTTTTATTATACTATAGGATAAGTCTCTAAATTGATAATTTAAAACGTTAATATATAAAATTTAAGTTACAGTATAGATTAATAGTTAAGGTATTATTATGATTTGGAAAATTTGTTTTTCACTCTCAACTTTATTTTTTATTTTAGCCTTTATAGTAATAACTATAAGACCTAAAAGGAAAAATCAAATTCCCTTTATTAAACCATTTAATTTAATGATAGTCTTCATTGCTCTTTCTAGTTTTTGTATGTTTTTACCTATCTACTCAGACTTTTTTGTAGATACGGGAACTCTTACACTACAACATTTTAAGACTATAATCTTATCCATTCACAATACTATAAGACTTTTCGTAGTCGATAGTGATTTCGAGATGATTAATGAAGCTGTTTCCTCTCTTCCCGTATTCTTGAAAAACGCGTATCCCATTTTAGCTTCATTACTTTTCATTGTCGCACCTATTCTTACTTTCGGTTTTATTTTATCCTTTTTCAAAAACGCAGTTTCGTATATAAAATATCTTATGGCGTATAAAAAGGATGCTTATGTTTTCAGTGAACTTAACGACTATGCGGTTACTCTTGCAACAGACATATATAAAAACCACAAAAAAGCCGTTATAATTTTTACTGATGTATATAGCGCTGAAGACGAAGTTTCGTATGAGTTATTAGAAAGAGCTCAACTCATTAACGCAATATGCTTTAGAAAAGACATTACCTTAATTAACTTTAACAAACACGATAAAAAAAGCAAACTTACCTTTTTCATCTTAAACAAAACGGAAGATGAAAACACCAAGAGCTTTATGCACTTAAATAAAGCGCATAAAGACCGAGAAAAAACGGAGATTTTCATTTTTTCTAAAAACATTATCAGCGACCTTTTGATAAGCTCTTTCCCCAATACTAAAATAAAAATTAGAAGAATAAATTATGCACAAGCTTTAACTTTCCGTACACTCTACGAAAGTGGTTACGAACTCATCTTTGCACCAGCTAAACTAGATAAAAACGGTTCTAACAAAAAGATTATATCTGCGGTTATAGTAGGTCTTGGTCATTATGGTAAATCAATGGCTAAAACGCTTGCATGGTACGGACAAATGGACGGATATAAAATTAAAATTACCGCTATTGACGAAGACAAAAATGCACAATCCATCTTTGCTTCAGAATGTCCCGAATTAATGGACCGCAAATATAACGGCGTTTGCGTTGAAGGAGAAGCTGAATATAGCATAACTATTCATTCAGGTATAAATTATAAAACTAAAGAATTTGATGAAAAAATAAAGGAAATTGACGATGCCACTTTTGTTTTCGTATCGTTAGGCTCGGATAATGTAAATATTGATTGTTCTTCTAAATTGCGTATGCTATTTGAAAGATACGGCGTTACACCTTCTATCAATACTATTGTTTACGATTCCGATGAAAAAGAAGCTTTAATAAATGCAGAAAACTTTAAGCATCAAAAGTATAATTTTAACTTCATCGGAGGAATTGAAACTACCTACAGTGAAGCAGTTATTATTGACTCAGAGTTAGAACAAGCCGGTCTTGAAATTAATCGTGGCTACGGCGCTAGTGATGAAACATTTTGGAAATACGAATATAATTACCGTTCATCTCTTGCTTCCGCCTTGCATATGCGAGCAAGGATTAAGTGCAATATTCCCGGTGCAGATAAAAATGCTAAAGATATAACTCCTGAAGAAAAAGCCGGTATTGAACTTTTAGAGCATAAGCGTTGGAATGCATATATGCGCTCTGAAGGCTACGTTTATGACCCCACACGAAACGACCTTGCAAAAACTCATAACGATTTGGTGGTTTTTGATAAACTAGATGAGGAAACAAAAAGAAAAGATAGTAAAGTGGGTGTAAAAAGCAAATAATCACAAAAAACACCTTGCTTATACGTTAAACTTACAAGTTTATATACCAAAAAATATAGCACACTATTTTCCTTTTTAGTGAAATATAGTGTGCTATTCTTATCAACAAATATTACGTTATATAGTTTAAGCTAACGCGCAAAACACCAACAGCGTAAGCAACAATACTTTACAAAATATAAAAAACAATTAGTGTGCTGGTAATAGATCATATTACTGGCACACTTTTTTATAGGCTTTTTATTTTATTAAATAATCTATTGCTTCTAAATAACCATCAAAACCTTTACCAACTATAACTTGTTCTGCAAACATTGAAACGAAACTTTTATTCCTAAACTCTTCGCGTGAGTTAATATCGGTTATGTGAACTTCAACCGTTTTAATATCTACACTTTTTAATGCGTCTAATATTGCAACGCTAGTGTGAGTATAAGCCCCCGCATTGATAATTATTCCGTCAAACCTTTTATAAGCCCTTTGTATTTTAGTAACGATATCGCCTTCATAATTAGATTGATAGGTAGTAACTTTTACCCCACTTTTTTTCGCATACTCTTTAATAAGCTTTACCAAAGCTTTATAATCTTTTTTACCATAAAGCTCTGGTTCTCTCAATCCTAACATATTTAGGTTTGGGCCGTTAACAACTAAAATATTCATAATTCAATTATCTCCTTTACAACCTGTTCAATCGTTTTATCGTTTACTACAGTGTAATCTGCAAACTTTTCATATATATCCTTTCTTTTCTCATAAAGGGCGTTTACCCCTTCCTTTTGACTTAGTGGTCTGTCATCCGTAACTAAAAGCGATATATCCCTTTTAATATAAACAATCACTCCATTTTGCTTTAAAGCGTTTCTATTTTCTTTTCTTAAAGGCGCACCACCCCCTATAGCTATAACTACGGAACTGAGTTTAGAAACCTCCTTAACAACTTGGCTTTCTAAATCTCTAAAAAATTCTTCTCCATGCAAACGAAAAATATCCTTTATTTTCTTACCCACTTTGCTTTCTATCAACTCATCGGTATCGATAAATTTCATTCCTAATCTTGTTGCAAGCTCTTTACCAATGGTGCTTTTCCCCGAAGAAGGCATACCTGATAACACCAAATTTTTCTTGCCATTGTAGATGGTAGAAAACACGCTTTCAATTTGCTCTTCGCTAATTTTCTTATTAAACCATATTTCTTGGCTTCCCAAGGCTTGCCCTACTAACATAAATAGACCACCAGAGCATGGAATATTTAATTCTTCCGCCTGTAAAATTAAGTTGGTTTTAATAGGATTATACACACAATCAAAAACGGCTAAAAGATTATTAAAATGGTTAAGATTAATAGGCTGATCAAAATTATTAGGAAACATCCCTATTGGCGTGGTGTTTATTACAATTTCAACGTCTGAGCATCTATTATAATTATCATAATTAATTTCTCCCTTTCGTGAAACCATATAGATTTTTTTTACTCCGCTACGATAACAAAGTGCTTTTGCTGTTTTTGAAGTTCCTCCACTGCCCAAAATCAT
Source organism: Christensenellaceae bacterium (assembly GCA_045639245.1). GTDB lineage: Bacteria > Bacillota > Clostridia > Christensenellales > Borkfalkiaceae > UBA1259. Next base: position 87,735 of record JAZUCS010000016.1, on the reverse strand, counting down.
AACAACCTTGTCTTTCAGATTTACTCCAACTCTTTGAATCATTTTGTGCATACCCAAAAGATCTGTGTTATAGCCATAAAGCTTACCTTCTTTTTTTAAAACGGTGTTTACTGCACCTATATCTTTTGCAGAGTCATCAATATAATCTAGATATTTAATAATTTCCGTCTTGTAAGGAATAGTTACGTTAAAACCAGTGTACTCACAGTTTTCTACGAAAGACTGTAGATCATTTTTACTTATTTCTTTAAGCGAGTAATTAATATTTGATAACGCGTGCACTTGTTTGGAAAAACTATGCCCTAATTTTTCTCCAATAAGACAAAATCTCATATACTTTCCTTATAACTTCCCAAGAATACAAACTTATCGGATGTACGCTCTAAATCGGCAAGTAAATTTAATACACCGTTAGATTCAACGTCTCCAACGAAGTCAAAATAAAACATAAACTCAAAATCTCCACCACCAATGGGGCGGGATTCTAACTTGGTTAAATTCAATCCTTGTGTATAAAACCTTGAAAGTAGATTATTTAAGCTGCCTACTTTATGCTCTAATGCAGTCATAATGCTAATTTTATCTGCGCCCTTAAATATTTGAAGCTTTTTAGAAATACAAATAAATCTAGTGAAATTAAGACCGTTATCTTGAATATCCCTTTTGATAATTTTTAATCCATAAATACCTGCGCATTCATCACTACAAATTGCAACAACTCCTTCTTCTGAGCTATCTGCAACCTTTTTAGCTGCAACGGCTGTATTTTCAACGGGAATTGCCGTTGCTCCTGTTTGTTTGATAAAATCTGCACATTGTGAAAGTGCTTGCTCATGAGAATAAATGGTTTTTATTTTTCCACAATCGCTTTTACCCACTAGACAATGACTAACTTTTATTCTAATACTTTTTACAATATAAAACTTATGCTTTTTCATTAAGTCGTAAACGGAAAGAACTGACCCCGCATTACTATTTTCAATTGGTAAAACGCCATAATCGCAAAGACCTTTCTCTACAGCATTAAACACACCGTCAAAATTCTTAAAATAAGTTATATCACTCACTTCAAATAATTTTTTCGCTGCTTTACCACTATATGCCCCGTCCACGCCCTGGCATGCAATAGTCGCACTTATAGGAAAGCTCTTTCTCTCTCCTGAAAGGTGTTCTCTAATTAAATTGCTAATTGTAGAATTTATGTTAACAAGTGCATTTTGATAATTTTTGCTCTGAATAAAAATATTATCGTAAAGTTGCTTAACGTATATTTTTAATTCTTCCGGAGCATTTTTCGTAACTTTCGAAAGAATATCATTCTCTCTATTTGGAACGTTAATTGGAGAATTTTCTTTGGCCTTTTCTTCTCCAACTTGCTTACAAATTTGCATTCTCTTAACGTAAAGAGTGGAAAGCTCACTATCAATTTTATCAATTTCTTTCCTTAAATCTTCTATTTTCATAATTACTCCATATTATCTAACAGTGCAAGATACACTGCGCTTTCTATTACTGGTAAGGCTCTAACTGCAACGCATCCGTCATGCCTACCTTTAACTCTTATCTTAACGTTTTCTTTATTGATTAAATCTACAGTTTCCTGTTCTATCGAAATAGACGGTGTAGGCCTAAACGCAACTCTCATAGTCAACGGCATACCGTTGGAAATTCCCCCGTTTATTCCACCTGAATTATTGGTTTTGGTCTTAACCACGCCGTTATCGAAATAAAAGTAATCGTTCGCACTGCTTCCATTCATTTTTGCGAGTTCAAAACCAAGCCCAAACTCCACTCCCTTTACTGCGGGAATAGAATAAATTAAAGAAGCTATTTTTCCCTCTAGCCCACTAAAATAATCATCGCCAACTCCTGCACCAAGACCAAAAACCACACACTCACAAATAGCTCCAACGCTATCTCCACGCCTAACGGCTTTTTGAATAACTCTTGCCATCTGTTGTTTTTTAGTAATTGAGGGAAATCCTAGAAGATTTTCCACGTCCTCACGTTTTACACCATCTTTGTAAGATTTTCCTTTTACCTTTCCAACTGAACTAACGTACGCATAGGCATAAATCCCCTTAGAATTAAGATACTCCTTAGCAATAAATCCAGCAATACAAATAGGTGCTGTAAGCCTGCCCGAGAATCTTCCTCCACCACGATAATCCAACGTGCCATTTTTAACGTAATCACAATAGTCTGCATGAGAAGGTCTTGGTTTACCTAAAAGTTCATTATAGTCTGAACTATTTTTATTATTATTTTTTATTATTGCCTTAAAATTACCATCGATAATCGTGTTGTTTTCAACGCCTAAAACAAATTGAGGTTCATCTTGCTCCTTTCTTGACGTTGAGCCGAAACCCTGCCCCCCTTGTCTACGACGCATAAAAGACGTTAACTCTTGTTTGTTTATTTTTATTAGAGGAAAATTTTCACAAATAACGCCAATTTCATCACCGTGCGAAGTGCCAAAAATTTCCACAGAAATTTTATTTCCCTGCCATTTAGACATTTATTTTTCCTCCTATCATTTTAAAATGTTCGTAAAAATTGGGATAAGATTTGTTTATTGCTTGACTATCACTAACGATAGAATGTCCGTTTGTTAACCCAGCCAATATTACAGAAGACATTACTATTCTGTGATCATTATATCCATTAAAAAAAGCACTTTGCGTTTTTCCACCAATAATTCTTAAATATTCGTTATTATAATCAGCTTGAATACCTGCGCTACGAAGCATATCAAGTATGGCTTGAATCCTATCGCTTTCTTTTATCTTTAGTCTTTCTACTCCATAAAATCTACTTTCCCCATTAGCAAAAACTGCCAAGACGGATAAAATGGGCGCAAGATCGGGCGCATCTTCAAGATTAACTGAAAAAGGTTTAATTTGTCCACCAGAAACAATAATTTTATCACTATAGCATCTGACGTTAGCTCCTGCCTTTCGTAATACTTCTATTATAACCTTATCTCCTTGCGCAGATTGGTTATTTAAGCCTATTACCGTTACCCTTTCACCTAAAGCTCCTGCAACGAGCATAAACGCAGCGCTTGACCAATCTTTTTCGCACACAACCTCGTCTGAAAGCTTAAATTCTTGATTACCGTAAATAGTAAAACCATTTTTATCTTCAATAAACTTTATACCAGATAATATTAGAATTTCCTTACTAATATCAAGATAATTCCTGCTTACCAAATTACCTTTAAATATAATTTTGCTATCCCCTTCAAGCAATGGAAGTGCAAAAAGTAGTCCCGTAATATATTGCGAACTAACGGTTACATCTATTTCGTATATACCGCTATTTAACTTACCAAACGCCTTAACTCCATCTACTTTGCCACCGTTTACGTTTAGCGCCTTAACTAACGCATCATTTGGGCGAGATAAAAGCTTTCCTTTTCCAGTGAAGGTTGCTTCCCCTCCTAACGCCGTTACTATTGGCAACATAAACCTTAAAGTAGAACCACTTTCTCCAGCATCAAGCGTTTTATCTATATTAACTTTTTGTATTCCATTAACCTTAGCATCTCCATTAATCAATTGAATATCTGCACCCAAAGCATTCATGCATCTTACGGTAGCAACAACGTCGTCACTATCGCCAACGCCACGAATTAACGTTTGCCCCTTCTTAAGGCAAGCGCTTATGATTAATCTATGTGCATACGATTTAGATGGAACGGCATTTACACTGCCTAAATATGTAGATTTTGCAATTTTTACCATCATATTGTTAACATTTTAATTTCATCAAAAGTTAGTTTTTCTATTCTAACTTCGCCAATATCTTTTATTAAAAGAAAATTAACCCCATCACTTTCCGTCTTTTTATCTTTTTTTATCTGTTCTAAAATTTGCTCGTTTGAATAAGGAATGTCAATATTTTCACCAGCATAATTTAAAAGTTTTTTTAGCTCCACTTTTTTATCATCAGATAAGCCGTAAAATTTTTTAGACATATCAATTACTTTAGATATTCCTTTAAGCACACAACTTCCGTGGGATAGCGAAAAATTTGCAAGGGTTTCTATAGCGTGTCCAATGGTGTGTCCTAAGTTTAATAGTGCTCTTTTTCCCTTATCAAACTCATCCTCTTCAACGATTTTTGCCTTAATTTTTAAACATTCAATAATTAATTGTTCCGTAATACCTTCTTTCAACAATTCTTCAGTAATACTTTTCGAGATGTAAGCATATTTAATTATTTCTCCAAAACCACACTTCACTTCAAGTTCATTTAGCGTTTCAAAAGTGCTTAGATTAATATAAGTAAGATGTGGCTGATAAAAAGAACCAACTAAATTTTTACCTTGAGCTAAATCAACAGCGGTTTTCCCGCCTACTGAGGAATCGACACCTGAGAGAACAGTTGTAGGACATTGCACTAAAGTTATTCCTCTCATATACGTAGCCCCAACAAATCCTGCTAAATCACCAACAACTCCACCGCCTAGAGCTAATACAAGGTCATCTCTTAAAAATCCACTATCCGCAAGAAAATTTAATATCTTAACGTAATTATCAATATTTTTAGAAGCTTCTCCCGCTTGTATAACAAAGCTAAAAACCTCAAATTCGTTTAACTCTTTTTTTACAACGTCTAAATATAGATTTTCTACTATAGAATCGGTAATTATTAAAATCCTACGCCCAGTAAAAAACCTTTTTATTTCCTTTTTTAAGTTTGCGTAAGAATAATCGGTTACGATATCATACTTTCTTAATGCGTTAATAGTTAATCTCATTTACTTTTCCTCGCATCTATTTCCAGTTTTAACTTATTCCCTTCTTCTAAAAGATAAAATAACTGCTCCTCATCCTTGCTTTCTAGTGCCTGTAGATATTCTTTTAAGTTATCAATTAAAACAGCTAATTCGACAGAAAGTTTATTAGAATTATCAATCATTAACTGACTCCACATTTCAGCGTTTAATCTTGCAACTCTAGTTAAATCTTTATAACTTCCAGCAGAATAGCCGTGATGCTCTCTTGCTGTTTCGCTTTTTATAAAAGCATTTGAAACTATATGACAAAGTTGAGAAGTATAAGCAATAGTCTTATCATGAGTTTCTGCATTGGTAAATATCACTTCTAAAAAACCCAAAGATAAAAAATATTTTTTTAGTTTTTCACCAACGAAAATATCCGCTTTAACCGGTACGAGCAACATAGAAGCCTTTTCAAAAAGTGTTTTAGTGGAATGATCAATTCCACTAAACTCTCTACCCGCCATAGGATGCCCACCATAAAAATACAAGTTGCTATATTGTGTGGAAAGTTTACGCATATGGTTACATACACTTTCTTTGTTACCACAAAAATCTAATACTATAGCCCCATCTTTTAACAAAGGAAGATATTTATTAACGACACTCAAAAAAGCTCTCGGATATACAGATATAACTAAGAGATCAACATCTTTTATCCTTTCCTCATTAAGTTCTCCATCAATACAGCCTATTAATGAAGCCTTAATCATAACGGACTCTTCTTTATCGAAGCCATATACCGTATCTTGCGTTTTACTCTTTATTGTACGCCCAAATGAAGCGCCCATTAAACCTAAACCGACTATACCAATTTTCATCTTAAATCCTCTTCTTGTTTACCAAAGGAAGCATAATGTCTATATTGTTAACGATATCTTTAAATTGATCTGGCTTAATTGACTGTGCACCATCACAAAGGGCTTTTGAAGGATTATTATGAACTTCAATCATAAGTCCATCTGCCCCTACACCTACTGACGCCAACGATAACGGTTTAACGAGCCTTGACAAGCCTGAAGCGTGGCTAGGATCAACTATTACGGGAAGATGAGTGAGTTCTCTCAAAAGTGGAATTGCAGAAAGATCTAACGTGTTTCTAGTTAAGGGTTCAAACGTTCTAATTCCTCTTTCGCATAAGATAATTTGCTTATTACCTTCACTCATAATATATTCTGCACTCATAAGCCATTCTTCAACCGTATTTGCAAGCCCTCGTTTTAACAAAATTGGTTTTTTCATTTTTCCAACTTCTTTTAAGAGCTCGAAGTTTTGCATATCCCTTGCTCCAATTTGAACTATATCTACATCCTTAAATAAGTCTATATGTCGAACGCTCATAATTTCAGTAACGATTGGCATACCCGTTTCTGCTTTAGCTTTTAATAATAGATCCAGTCCGCTTTCACGAAGACCTTGGAAAGCATAAGGCGAAGTTCTAGGCTTAAATGCGCCACCTCTTAAAACGGTTGCACCAGCACTTTTAACCGCCTGAGCAATTTCAATAATTTGTTCTTCACTTTCAACTGAACACGGGCCTGCAATAATTTGGAAATTTCCACCGCCAAAGTTATGTCCTCCCACGTTAATTATTGAATCTTCTGGATGAAATTTACGGTTAACACATTTATACGGCTCTTGAATTCTCTTTACCATTTGAACAATGTCCATTGAATAAACAAGTTCTATGTCGATTTTAGAAGTATCGCCCACCAAACCGATTACGGTGGAATTTTCGCCAAAACTCATGTCTGCTTTAACGCCTTGCATTTTAATCCATTTAAGAAGATTATCTATCTGCGCCTTATCACTGTTTTGTTTAATAACTATTATCATAAAAACTCCTAAAATAAAAAATGACCGATATACGAAAATCGGTCATTTTATAAATTATTTTTTTACACAACAAAAAACAACCGATATTAATTTATATCCGCCTTAAAATAATATGTAAAATAAAAAAAGCATGCATTTTTCATTGTTTTTTGCTCCTTGTAATAAATTATATACCTATTTTTTTTCACTGTCAACGTTTTAAGAAAAAAAAATGATAATTTTATTCGTTTTTTTTATGCGGTTTTTCTTTGCTTTTTATATATTATTATGATATAACAATTATAAGAGTATCGACACGGTCTAATTCCGTTCGGTGTAAGGAGAATTGTTTATGAACAAAAATAATCTTTCAAGAGAAGAAAAAAGAACTAAAAAAGCCTTAAAATATTATAAACATAGACATCTAAGAAACTTTTTTATTTGGCTTTGGGGCGTAATTTCCTTTGTGTTAATTTTAGTAGGCGTTGTTGGAATAGTACTTGGAGTAATTCCTGCAAAACAGCTTTTCGGTGAGGAAAAAGCAGGAAAAGCTTCTGAAGGCACTCTTCTTGAAGTTATTATGGATATTAATGAATATTCTTTTGGTGATATACCTTTTGCTAAAGATTTAGTAGATTCAATAACATCAATGCAAATTATCAACGATAAAAAAATTTCTGATTTCGTTAAAATTAAAGTAGATGATTTAGATTCTATGAAGATAACTGAGTTTGCAAAAAATCTCACCTCTAACCCCGCTGAGATGATTGAAATAGTAGCAACGCTTGACGGTGTTATAGGTATAGATTCACTTGGAGATTTCAAAAACCTTAGCGCATTTTCCGTGTGGGAACCCGTTACCACAGAAGTAAGTCCAGAAGATGAAGGCTTTGTTGCATCTCTCTACTATTATAAAGATGGCGAAGAATATAAGCGCGCTTTTGATAATGAAAAAAATAAACTTGCTCCTGCAACCGCAACGCTTTATTACGGAGCACTAGCATACGTACCTATTCCCGATGCGCTTAACTTAGTATCTGAAAGATTCGGAAGAGAAAAAATTACAAGCCTTATATCTAATCTCGGTGGCGCAGAATTTAGCGACGACAGTGTTTTAACAAAACTTTTAGGCGACACTACTATTAATGGCGTAGGAGATCTTACATTAGATAAGATATATCTTGACTCGTTAGTTCCTGAAGCTAACAACAAAGCACTCTACACTATTTTGAGAAGTGCATGTGTTGATAAACTAGGTCCTAACGACCCCGTATCACTTCAAAATATCGCAAATGGTTTAGATATGGAAAAAATTACCCTTTCGGGATTTTTAGACATAGAAGAATATGAAATGTTCTTTAACATTTTATGTGATGCTCTCGACACTAATCCTAACGATAACATTAAAATTGATCCCCACGATATTACTATTGCAGATTTAGGCAATTTCAATATCGCCAACACAAAAGTTTCGGCACTATTAGGTGAAAAAGACAAAGACAACGAAACAATATATAACCTATTATGCTCAGCTAGTGGAGTAAGCGATTATAAGAACTTATCCGTTAATCATCTCAGTTCACTCAGCCTTAACGACGTTTATCTAGTAGATATTATAGAAGATAACGCCGACAATAAAGTAATTTTTGATACCATAATGGAATTAAATCCAGGCGTAGCTAAAAATAAACTTAAAATCGAACATTTAAGCGGAATAAATTTTAACAACATGAAACTTTCATCCGTTGTTAATAACACTGAACTATTATCCTTTATTTCCGAAAACCTTGGAATAATTGATCCTACAATTAGCGACCTTTCTTCGCTCTCTATTAATGGTATTAAGCTTAAATCAGTTCTTCCTTATAATGCTCAAACAGAAAATACTTATAAGCTCTTGCTTTCTTGCTTTGCCGGCTTAACACATGATACTTTGACGGTAGAACACCTAAAGACCTTTAACATTGACAACGTTAAATTGCAAGATATATTAGGTGAAAGAACTGATAATTTATATCTCGTTTTATGCCAAGCGTCTAACGTTGATAGTGTTTCTAAATTAACTATTTCTTCACTAACTTCAAGCTCGTTTGATATCGGCAATGTTGAACTTTCAACTGTAGTTTCAGATCAAGAAAACTTATTTAATATTCTTAAAGATGCTACTGGCAAAAAAGCAAGCGATAAATTAACTATTTCTGACCTTTCTTCTTTTGACATCAATAAAATTTCACTTTCAAGCGTACTTCCCTCTCCCGAAATACACTTAAGAGATTTAATGGAAGATGCTTGTGATATACATCCTTATGAAAACATTAAATTAAGCCATCTCACAGGCACGACGTTTAACATAGATAATGTTTATCTCTATCATATAATGGCAGCGCCCGCTGGATTAAAAAATATTTTAGAAGACGTTTACGGCGATTATAATAGTATTAAGTTTGGAGATATTCATAACGGTTTTGACCTTGGCGAAGTTCACCTCTCTTCAGTTATTCTAAACGATACTGGAAACGCTATACTAGATAATTTAAGACACGATGAAACCGTTACTATTTCTAATATTGGCGAAAAATTAGACGCTCTATCTCTATACAAGGTTTATGGTGAAAACGTATTTACAACTTCTTCGTCGTCTGCAATAGATACTACAAGAAAATTTTCTAAAACTATAAACAATGGTAAGGATGAATTTATTTTAAGCGATACAGGAAACTATTTCATAAGCAAGGATGCAGGCGTTTGGTTATTGCTTTGCTTTGATGGGCAAGAACATATCAACGGCACTCCAAAAAAATACGTACAATCAAACTTAAGCATTTCTAACATGCAAAGTGGTTCGGGTCTTTCAGACGTTCTTTCTACCGCAACCGTAAGAGAACTTATTGATGCCGGTATAATAAATGCTGAAATTTCTAATCCTACAGTACTCGCAATGACAATTACCGAAGTTGTTCAAGCTATTTCATAAAAAATAAAAAATTTAAGAGCGATGAGTTTTCTCATCGCTCTTTTTTATTATTAAATATATAACGCTATTAAAGCAAGTCGTTTTGCATATTCTCTTAAGCTTTCAATTTCTGCATATTCATCAGCCGAATGTATCCTTCCCCCTATAACCCCTAAGCAATCAACACAAGGAATTCCTGCTTCAGTAACGTATGCAGCGTCTGATCCGCCCGTTCCGATAAAAGGTTTTAGCTCACTCATTCCGTTTTGGACAAAAATTTCGTTTAATCTATTAGCAAAATCTTCGTTCTTTTTCGTTAATTCCATAGGCGGTCTACCAGCACCAAAGGAAACGGTGGTTTTACAACCCTTAACTTTAACTTCATTAGCAAGCTCGGTCATGAAATTATCAGTCCACTCTTTTTGCGCCTTAGTAAAATAACGTACGTTTGCCTTAAATTCGCATTTATCCGGAACAGTATTTGCTACCGTACCACCATTAATTATACCACAATTACAAGTAATACCATTGTGATCTTTCAGTTTTTCTGCTTCTATAATTTTATAACTAGCTTCGGCAATAGCGTTTGCTCCTGAAATAGCACATAAGGAAGAATGTGCCGCCACACCATTAACGGTAAAAGAATAAGTAATAATTCCCTTTCTATGTATACATACACCGTCTTTTTTGCCAGGTTCAAGATTTATAAAAGCAACTGCATCCTTTGCTTTTTCAAGCATAAATTTAATGGTTTCTTGCTTACTATAACGACTATTAACTTCTTCATCCGTTTGCAAAATTAATTTAATAGGTCTTTCATTAAATCCCTTATCGCTAAGCGCTACCATTGCTAAAAGAGCGGCGACTACTCCCCCTTTACAGTCGGTAACACCAGGCCCATATATTCTATCCTTTTCAATTTTAACAGCAGGATATCCAAATAGCCCTTTCTCGTGCACCGTATCAACGTGCCCCGAAAAACACACTGGCGTGCCTTTTGCGCTGGGATTTAATGTAATACAAACAGCATCTCCACTCACTTGTTGTGGGCAATATTCTATATCCCACCCCTTTTTCTTTGCAATTTCTACTATATAATTACTAGCCTTATCTACACCTTCTTTATCCCTAGTTATGCTTTCAATTTCGCAAAACTCCTTCCAAAGAGTAAGATAGTCGTTAAATTTTTCATCAATAAAAGAAAAAACTTTATTTACCATATTATCACCTTTAAGATTTATATTAGTTTTAATTTAATTGTTAAACGTTACCATTGTTTGTAAAGATATTTTCTTCTTCCTCAGTTAAAAATCTCCATTCGCCTAAAAGCAAATCTCCCAACTCTATTTTAGAAAAAGAAACTCTTTGTAAAAAAGTTATTTTATTACCTCTAGCACCAAAAAGCCTTTTTATCTCGTGATATTTGCCTTCCGTTAAAATGATATACCCTTTATCGCTATCAACCCTCTCAATAGTACACGGCTTTGTTGTATAACCATCTGCTAGAGTAATTCCTCTTTCTATAGCAGAAATATCATCATCTGAATAACTATCAGCAGTAGTAAAATAATATTTTTTTTGGACGTGATGCTTGGGAGATAAGGCGTTATGTGCTGAAATTCCATCATTAGTTAAAATAACTAAACCGACTGTATCTTTGTCAAGCCTGCCACAAGGAAAAAGCTCAAGTTTTTGTAAATTAGGTGGCAATAAATCTATAACCGTTTTATCTCTATTATCTTCTGTAGACGAAACGTATCCCGAAGGTTTATTTAGCATAATATAAGTATATTTTTTATATAAAATAATTTGCCCACGAAAACAAACTTGGTCTTTGTATTCGTCAATCTTAAAGTCGTTTTTCTTAACAATTTCTCCATTTACAGAAATAAGCCCCTTCTTAACACAATCGGAAACCTCTTTTCTTGTAAGTATTTTTTGTTCAGAAAAAAACTTATCTAACCTCATGTCAACCTTTTCTCCTAAATTAAACACAATATATTATTACATAAAAGTATAAATGTGTCAATTTTATTTATAATTTAAGCACTACTACACTAAAACTTTTTGCCCCCTTTAAGCAAAAAAAATCTCTAAAATCGCCTTGTTTTTATAGAGTGCAACTACAAAATGACTACAAAAGTTTGCTTCTGCTTTTTTGTTACAAATCTTCTTGATTCGATATGTAGTCCTTTTCCGTCACGATTTGTCCTCTCCCTACTGTACGTATAAAAAAATGGATAGGTTAATTTCTATCCATTTTTTGATAGCACACCGTAAGGAACTCGCTCCGTAAGGCTTTGCATTACTATCACGCCTGTGTAGTGAAAGATGGGTGTCCGCCTTTAATCGCAAGCCTTTACAAATTACAATCAACTTTTAGGCTTGCGACACCTACCCGTTCGAGTCCCTTTTTTACATAACAAAGAAACCAACCCTTAAAAATGGTTGGTTTCTTTGTGGCACACCGTAAGGGACTCGAACCCCTAACCTTTGCGTCCGTAGCGCAACGCTCTATCCAATTGAGCTAACGATGCATATATAAATTTTTGCTTTCAATAGCCTAACTATTTTATAACAAAATTTTTTCTTTGTCAAACAATTGCTTCTAAATATTAAAACTTTTTTACGTAAAACAAAAAAACCCCGCCTTAACGTTAAGCGAAGTTTTTTTATTTCAATAATTTTAATTTAATACTGCCTTAATTCTACGTATACCAGAAGACGAACTTTCTTCTTTTTTAATCTTAAACGAACCCAAATCACCAGTGTTTTCAACGTGTGGTCCACCACAAATTTGAATATCAACCCCTTCAATTGAGTAAACAGTAACCATTTGATCATCACTTTCGGCATTAAATACACCGTATGCACCAATTTCTACTGCTTTTTTATATGGCATTTCACTCTTAACAACAGGTATCTTTTTGGAAATAACTTCGTTTACAAAGTTTTCAAGCTCGGAAATTTCTTCCGCCGTCATTTTATGGTCTAAATTAAAGTCGAAACGAAGTCTTTCTTCAGTAATATTTGAACCTTTTTGTTCAGTTCCGTTGCCAAACATTTTTCTAAGTCCTGCAAGCATAATGTGAGTTGCAGTGTGATATTTAATGGTTTTTTCACTTTGCTCGGTAAGACCGCCCTTCGCTACTTGTGCTTGCGCTTTAGAAAGTTCTTGATGCGCTTTATAAGCTTCATTAAAGCCCTTTTCATCTACGGTAATTCCTTTTTCACTAGCAAGTTCAATTGTCAACTCTAATGGAAAACCGAACGTATCGTAAAGTCTATACGCTTGCTTACCATTAATTTCCGTTTCGGGAACGTAGTTGGGGTCTTTTTGAGACATAAAGGCATTTTTTCTTTCCATTCCAGTAATGCATTTTTCAAATTCTTTCATGCCAGAAACGAGCGTTGCTTCAAACTTCTTTGCCTCTTTATCGAGCTCTGTCAAAATATACTCTTCCTTTTCTAAAAGCAAAGGATACGATTCATCATAAATCTTCTCAATAAAAATTTTAGCAACTTCTAGTATAACTGAAGATGAAACTTCTAAATCTCTACAATATCTAATTGCACGGCGGAGCAATCTTCTTAAAATATATCCTGCCCCCGTATTAGACGGAACTATACCATTCTTATCCCCAATAAGCATAATGGAAGTTCTAGTGTGATCTGCAATAATACGCATAGCCTTTTTAGCTTTTTTATCGTTATCATATCTCTTAGAAGAAATTTCTTCTAGTTTAGAAATGACAGCTGAAAAAAGATCCGTTTTATATCCGTCGTTAAGACCGTTTAAGAATACTAAAAGCCTATCTAAACCAAAGCCTGTATCTACATTTTTACTTTCCATCTCGTCATAACCAACGGCCTTCTTTTTGTATTGCATATATACGTCGTTACCAATTTCAACGTATCTATCGGAAGTTAAAAAATCAGAAGAATCCTTACCGTCTGTTCTAGGGTAAAACCACTCGTTATCTGGACCACAAGGCGTATCAACCGTCCCTTCTAATTCCCACCAATTATCTTTTTTAGGAAGATAAAAAATATTCTCTTCTTTAATTCCAAGCGCTTTAAGATAATTTACCGTTTCATCATCTTTTGGAACTAAATCATTCCCTTCAAAAACGGTAGAACATATCTTATCTTTATCAAAGCCTAAAACTTCGGTTAAAAACTCAAACGTCCAAGCGGTTTTTTCCTTCTTAAAATAATCGCCAAGCGACCAGTTGCCCATCATCTCAAAAAAAGTAAAGTGCGTTGCATCGCCAACCGATTCAATATCAACGGTACGAACACAACCTTGAACGTTGCAAAGTCTTGTTCCCATAGGATGCTTTTTACCAAGAAGATAAGGCATTAAAGGTTGCATACCAGCAACGTTAAACATAACACCCGTAGTTCCATCTCCAATTAGTGAAACTGCACCGATATTGACGTGCCCCTTGCTTTCATAAAATTTTATCCATTTATCTCTTAATTCTTTTGAAGTAATCATTTTATCACCTATTTTTTAATTAAAGTATATCCGTCCTTAGAGTCTTTAATTTCGTAACCCTTCTCAGCAAGTTTCGCCCTTAAAAGATCTGATTTTGCCCAATCTTTACTAGCTCTTGCAACAAGTCTTTCCTCTGCAATAGCGATAATTTCATTAGGGATTTCACTCACAGTTTTTCTATCAACCTCAGCAATAAAACTACTTGCCTGTTTTGTAAACAATCCTAAAAGTGAATATGTCTTTTTAACTTGGTTAAGATCTGCACCAGCACTTAAATCACCTTCGTTAATCTTTGCTTTAATCTTTTTGAAAATCCCATAGAGATTACTTATCGCAAGTGCAGTATTAAAATCATCGTCCATCGCCTTGTTAAATTGCTCGTCAATATCTGCGTTTTCCCCTTCAATTTTAATACCCTTTTGCTCCGCCAAAACAAAGATCCTATAAAAATCGTACAGGTGTCTTTCCGCATCTGGGAAAAGTTTATCAGTAATATTGATATCTCCCCTATAGTTAGTTTCTAAAAGAGCAAGCTTAATAGTTTCGTCAGAATATAAATCAAGCAAATCTTTTAAAAACAAGCTATTACCTAAAGATTTACTCATCTTTTGCCCATTAACCTTGATAAGTCCGTTGTGAATCCAATAATTTACAAATTGTTTGCCAGTAAGAGCTTCCGTCTGGGCAATTTCGTTCTCGTGGTGTGGAAAAATTAAATCTCTGCCACCACCGTGAATGTCTAATCTTTCGCCAAAAGCTTTTTTATTCATTGCAGAACATTCAATATGCCAACCAGGTCTACCCTGTCCCCAAGGCGATTCCCACATGGGTTCACCAGGTTTAGCAGATTTCCAAAGAGCAAAATCTAGTGGATTTTTCTTCATTTCGTCGTTTTCCACTCTAACACCATTCATAGCATCTTCTAAATTTCTATGAGAAAGTTTTCCATATGACGGAAAACTATCTACTGAAAAGTACACGTCTCCTTTTTCAGTAGCATATGCATGCCCTTTTTCAATAAGTGCACGTATGAAAGCAATAATATCATCCATACTTTCAGTTGCTTTAATCCAAATAGTAGGGTCGTCAACGTTCAACCTTCTCATCTGCTCGTCAATATTCTTAATCATATCAAGAGCATATTCTTCGGCAGGGATACCTGTTTCATTAGATTTAGCAATAATTTTATCATCAACGTCGGTATAATTTCTTGCATAAGTAACTTGATACCCCGCCTTTTCAAGATACTTTCTAATGATATCGTAAATAAGCGCTTGATATGCATGCCCAATATGTGCCTCACCTGAAACGGTAATTCCACAAGCATACATATTAACCTTGCCCTCTACTAATGGTTTAAATTCCTGTTTCGTACCAGTAAGCGTATTATATATTTTCATGATTTAATCCTCTTTTTTACTGTTTTTTTCAAGCTCTTCAATTTTTTTACTAAGCTGATAAATGGTTTCTCTTAAATTGCAAATTTCTTCATGAATAGGGTCTCTTTTTTCCTGTTCCAAATCGCATGGAAGTTTTTCGCCATTTATCCTAACCACGTTACCAGGAACGCCAACTACTGTTGCATACGGGGGAACTTCCTTTAATACTACTGCCCCTGCACCAATTTTTGCATATTCTCCAACGGTAAAACCACCTAAAACTTTTGCACCAGCACTAATCATAGCACCTTTTTTTACGGTAGGATGACGTTTTCCTTTTTCTTTTCCCGTGCCACCGAGAGTTACTCCTTGATAAATAACCACACCCTCTTCGATTTCCGCTGTCTCACCTATAACAACTCCTGCTCCGTGGTCAATAAATACGCCACCTGCAATTTTTGCAGCAGGATGAATTTCAATACCCGTTAAAAATTTTGCATATTGACTGGTAAGTCTTGCCAAAGTTTTTAATTTAATTTTATATAGAAAGTTTGCCCATCTATGCCACGCTAAAGCCTTAACGCCAGAATAAGTTAGCCAAATTTCAAATTTATTTCTGGCCGCTGGGTCGTAATGCTTTGCTGCCCTAATATCGGCACGTAGATTTTTAAACATGTTTCTCCTTACAAGTTAGAATACCTTTACTCCAGCTTGTTCCATAGTATTTTTTACGTCTGCTGGAAATTTTCCATCAACGACTAAATAGTTTATGTCGTTATAATTAGCAAAAGAGTAAGGTGTTTTTTTGTTAATTTTAGAACTATCTAAAAGCATAATAACTAAATCAGCTTTTTCAATAATGCTACGTTTAACTTCTGCTTCAGATTGACTGCCACAAGTAAAGTTTCCGGTACTTTTAACGTATCCTGTAGCCGTCATCACGGCAGTTTGAATATTTAATTCCTTAATAAAATCTAAACAACTTTTGCCTACGGTAATAAAATTATTCTTTTTTAAATCTCCACCTAAAACTGCAACCGTTGGTTTTTCCTTTCTCAAAATTGTTTCAGCAATCATTAGCGCATTAGTAAGTACGTAATAATTTTCGTCGGGCAAGGCTCTTGCAAAGTAAGTGGTTGTTGAACCACCATCAATAAACAAACAACTTTTCGGCTCAATTAATTTAATTGCCTTATCGGCAATTTCTAATTTTTCTGCAATATTATAATTGGTTCTTTCCGAAAAATCAGCCTCTTTAGCTCTTAAAACGGTATCAACAGAAATAGCTCCACCAGAAATTCTAATAATTGCATTATCTTCTTCTAGTTTATTTAAGTCACGACGTAGGGTCATAGAAGATACGTTAGAAAAAGCACACTCTAATTCATGAAAAGAGATTTTGCCGTTTTTATCGATAAATTCCTTAATGTGAAAAAGTCTATCCTTCATGTCATACTCCCCCTTTTGAAATATTTTACCACTTTATAGCTTTTTTTGCAAACACTTGATTATGCAAATAGCTATTTTTGTTAAATATTTTCATTTAGCTAAATTAAAATTTACTAAAAAATAAAATGGTTGTCAAAAATCATTGATTTAAATATAAAATCAAGTTATAATATTGTGGTAGACAATCTAACTTGGTGGAGAAGAAAAATGCTCGATTTAAAAAGAATTCAAGAAAATAAAGAAAAAGTTACAGAACTTCTTGCGAGAAAAGGTTATACTGCAGATTTTGATCCCATTATCGCTTTGGACGCAGAAAGAAAGAAAACTATTGCAGAAATTGAAAGTTTAAAAGCACAAAGAAATAAAGTTTCTGCGTCTATTCCTGCACTCAAAAAGGAAGGTAAACCCGTAGATGGTATTTTTGCCGAAATGAGAATTTTAGGAGATAAAATTGCCGAGGGCGATGCAAAAATTAAGGAATTAGATGAAAAAATCTTCTCCGCTTTAGCAGTTATGCCTAACGTTCCCGATGAAGATCTCGTTGCCGGCGAAAAGGAAGCGAACGAAGTAATTAAGGTTGTAGGAAATAAACCTGAATTCTCTTTCCCCTTCCAAAATCACGTTGACCTTTGTACTAAACTCGGTATTATTGATTACGCTAGAGGTACAAAATTATCCGGCGGTGGTTTTTGGCTTTACAGGGGCGACGGTGCTAGACTTGAGTGGGCACTCCTTAATTTCTTTATTTCAGAGCACTTAAAAGATGGTTACGAATTTATCTTACCTCCTCATCAATTAGGCTACAATTGTGGTTTTGGAGCAGGTCAGTTCCCAAAATTCTCTGATGAAGTATACTGGCTTGATTGTGATGAAGATAGAAAGAAAAATCGTTTTATGTTGCCCACAGCTGAAACAGCTTTAGTGAATCTATACTCAAATGAAATTATTGACGAAAATAAACTGCCAATGAAGTTTTTTGCTTACACCCCATGCTATAGAAAGGAAGCCGGTTCTTATAGAGCTGAAGAACGTGGGATGATTAGAGGACATCAATTTAACAAAGTAGAAATGGTTCAATACGCTCATCCTGAAAAGAGCATGGAAGCGTTTAACGAACTGGTTGACAAGGCAACTTCTTTAATGGAAAAATTAGGGCTTCATTTCCGTCTAAGCAAGCTTGCTGCGGGAGATTGTTCTGCTTCTATGTCAAGAACTTATGATATCGAAGTTTGGATTCCTTCTATGGGAATATATAAAGAAGTAAGTTCAGTTTCCAATGCAAATGATTATCAAGCAAGAAGAAATAACACCAAATATAGAGATTCTAAAACGGGTAAACCCGCATACTTACACACGTTAAACGGCTCTGGTTTGGCAACTTCAAGAGTATTCCCCGCCCTTATCGAACAATATCAAAACGCAGACGGCTCAATTACAGTACCCGAAGTTTTAAGACCTTTTATGGGTGGGCAAGAAGTAATAAAATAATAAATTAAATGCACCTTTTAATAGGTGCATTTTTTTATCATAATTAAACGTACGAGCTTATCTACTCTTAAATATTGCAGCAAAATGTGGTGCGATTTCCTTAATATCTAAAAACGAAGTGTTTATGCATAAATCGTAATTAAGCTTTTGCCCCCATTTATGCGCGGTAAAGAATTCATAATATCTTTTTCTTTGCCTATCTATCTTCTTAATATATCTTATATATTTCTCGTCTGAAATATTCCCATCATGATCATTCCTTTTTTTGCAACGTTCAAGCTTACTCTTTATATCAGCATAAACAAATATTCGATAGGGATTTAAGTCCTTTAATATGTAATCTGCGCATCTCCCAACGATAACACAGTTGGATTTTTGTGCCATTTCTCTAATAACGTTTTCTTGCTCGGCAAAAACAGCCTGTTTCTGTTGTAAAATTCTACCATCCAAATAGGAAAAAGAGTGCCCAACCGTTATAGGAAACAACTCATGTGGATTGTTTTCCACAACCTTTTGGACGTATGCTTCTGAAAAAGAAGTTCTTTTTGCTATTTCAGAAACAATTTCTTTATCATAATAATCAAAGCCGAGAATTTCTGCCAGTCTTCTGCCAAGCTCCCTGCCTCCGCTACCGAATTCTCTTGCAATTGTTATAATAGTATTACTCATATTAACCCCCTTTTTACGTATTTTACCATGCATATAAATTTATGTCAATATACTTTTTGTTAGAATTTATTTACCATTGACAATTATTGCTCCCTATGTTAAAATTATTTAAACTATATATAATAACTACATAGAGGTTACGATGAATTTAATTATAGAAAACGACAAACTTAAAGTTGGTGTATCCACTCTTGGCGCAGAACTTCAATTTATTACAGGCAAAAATGATGGTTTTGAATACCTTTGGCAAGGAAATCCTGAATTTTGGAAAGGTAGAGCCACTAACGTTTTTCCAAACTGTGGTAGACTTTGGGAAGGCAAATATACTTTTAATAAAAATACATACGAATTACCTTGCCACGGATTTGCTAAACTTTTTCAATTTGAACCCGTATTACTCACTCCAACTAAAGTATCACTCATGCTAGCAAGTAATGAAGAAACTAAAAAGGTTTATCCTTTTTCCTTTAATCTTACCATTATCTATTCATTAAACAACAACAAACTTAGTTGCCAATTTAAGGTGGAAAACTGTGATTCTATAGTCTTGCCTTTTGCTCTTGGCGGACATCCTGGTTTTAATCTCCCCTTGCAATTTGGGCTTACTTTTTCCGACCACTACGTTGAGTTTGAAAATGAATGTTCACCTAAAAAATTAGTTCTTTCACCCACCTGTTTTTATACCGGTAAAAACAAGCGTTTTCCACTGAAAAATAATAAAATACTACCACTTTCACACGACTTGTTTGATAACGACGCAATCTTTTTGACAGATACCGATAAAACGTTAACGTTAAAAAGTGATAAAACGCAAAAGAACCTAAAAATATCTTTTTCTGAAATGAAATACATTGGTTTTTGGCATAATCCCAAAACTGAAGCTCCTTTTGTTTGCATTGAACCTTGGACTGGCGTTCCTGGTCTTGATGGAGTTATAGAAGATTTTTCTACCAAGGGAGAATTTATACGTTTACCTGCGGGCGAAAATTATATTAACGGATTTGATATTGAAATAAACGAATAAAACTAATTAAATAAAGGAGAAAATATGGCAAGCTTTTTTAATCGAACATCTGGCCCATTAAACGCACAAATACTTAAACAAAAATATAATAATTCAGTTATTTGGTTATACATAATTTCGGCATTTACTATTATAAATATTTTAAGCGTTATATTTGGTGCTTCTTTCTATTTTCTCGTTTCTTCTTCCGTTCCCTACGTTATTGTTTCTCTGGGAATGGTGTTTTGTGGAATGCTCCCTGATGAAGAATATGCGGGAGAACTTGTAAATTTGCGTTTATTTGATAAACCTGTTTTTGCAATTTTTGTTATAATCGCCTTATTAATTGTTGGTCTTTACATTTTGAGTGCGATTATGGCTAAAAAACAAAAGATTGGTTGGCTTATATTTGCACTAGTGTTTTTTTGTTTAGATACAATTTTAATGTTTTTATATTTTGGGTTCACTATAGACATTGCTATAGATGCATTTTTCCACATTTATTTAGTTGTTAATCTTGCTATAGGCATTAGTTGTTATTATAAGCTTAAAAAAATACCACCTGAGGAACAAAGTCCCGAAACAGAACAGATTTTCCCCGTCACTTCAAACGAAAACAACGATAATCTAGAAAATTCTCCTATATTGAGATCGGCAGATTTTTCCGTTAAAAGTAAAACATTATTAGAATGCACTTTCCTAAATCACACAATCGTTTATCGCCGAGTAAAAACTGTTAACGAACTTGTTATAGATGGCAACGTTTACGCAGAATGTAATTCAAAAATGCTTTTAACTCACTCATTATTTGCCGTTATAGATGGACACACAATCGTTGCAGGGTTGGCCGCTAATCCTCCAAGTTTTTTCATTACAGCAGACAACATAATTCTAAAACAAAAAATACGATGGATATAATAAAAACTCCACCAGCCTAGCTGGTGGAGTTTTTATTTATTAAGCAATTAACTATTTTAACATTGAAATGAGTTTACCGAGAATTGGTTCAAAACATGCTCCGTACCAATGCCCTTTAATTGTTGCCGTTTCCTTTATACACTCCACAGTATAATCTGCCGCAATTTTAGCAGATTGCTCTGCACTTTTACCATATAAAAGCGCACCAACGAAAGCTGAAGCATAAATATCTCCCGTTCCATGGCAACTATTTGAAAGTTTTTCGTGTTCATAATAGTAGGTCTTTTCCTTCGATGCAACTAACACCCCTGTTTTACCTTTCTTGTACGATACGCCTGTTAATACCACGCATTTCGAGCCTAAATCTAAAAGTTTATTAATTATTTCGTTAATGTATACTTCATCGTATTCTTCTTTATATTCCACATCCGTTAAAAAGCAAGCTTCAGTAATATTTGGGATAACATACTCTGCAAGTGGACAAAGTTCTTTCATCTTATTTGCATAAACTAAATCAAAGGCAGGATACAATTTACCGTTATCTGCCATTGCGGGATCCATAATAAATGGTGCGTCTTTTTTTAACGTTCTTTTAATGATATCTTTTACGGTATCAATTTGTTCTAAACTTCCAAGATAGCCCGTATAAATACCGTCAAAAGTGATTTTTTCTTTTTCCCAATGCGAACAAATGCCATCCATATCAGAAGCTAAATCACGGAAAGTAAACCCACTAAAACCTGCCGTATGGGTTGATAAAACTGCAGATGGAAGAACCGCCGTTTCTACTCCACAAGCAGAAATTATAGGAAGGGCTACTGTTAATGAACACTGCCCAACGCAAGAAATATCTTGTATAGTTAAAACTCTTTTATACATAGTTCACCTCTTTTTTATTTACATATTATCACAAATGTGGTATTATGTAAATAACCAAAAATATTTAATTATATAATACCAGATTTAAGGTGAATATGAACAAATACTTTAAATTATACCAACAAATAAAAGAAGAAATTATCTCAGGCGCATATTTGGCGGGAGAAAAACTTCCATCAAAGAGAATTACAGCAGATAGACATGGAGTAAGTGTAATAACGGTAGAAAAAGCGTATTACATGCTTTATGAAGAAGGATATATAACTTCTGAAGAAAAAAAGGGTTATTTCGTTTCTCCTATAGAGTCCTTGCGAAAAACAAAAGAAGTTGATTTTTTTCCCCATTTAGAAAGAGTTGTAGATGAACCCGTTTTAAGTACAAGCGATTTTGAACATTCAGTATGGATAAAAACGGTGAGAAAAGTTATGACGGAACAAGGTAAAAAGCTGTTTATCAAATCACCAAACAAAGGGGTTGGAATTTTAAGAAACGCCCTTTCCGATTATCTATATAGATATAGAAAAATGCCTATTAGTCCCAAAAATATAATTATCGGCTCGGGGGCAGAACAACTATACGAAAGTGCAGTCAAGGTTTTGGGTAGAGATAAAATTTACGGCATTGAAAGCCCTTGTTATCATATGATAAAATCCGTTTATAACGGGTTGGGTGTAAAAACTATTCCGTTAAAAATGGGTAAAGATGGTATTGAAACCAATGAATTGAAAAAAAATTTTTTTGTGTTACACGTTACCCCTTTTAATAGTTTCCCATCAAACATTACTGCATCAGCTTCAAAGCGACACGAATACTTAAGCGTTATAAAAAAGAAAGGCGGTTATATTATTGAAGATGATTTTGCAAGCGAATTTTTTAAGCCAGGCAACCCTATAGATTCGCTCTTTTCATTAAGTGGAGAAGATAACGTTATATATATAAACACTTTTTCTAAAAGCCTATCTCCATCTATGCGTATGGGATATATGATTTTACCAAATCATTTGTTGGAAATTTACGATAAAGTTCTAGGCGAATTTTCCTGCTCTGTACCAGTAATGGTACAGTATGTTTTGGCTGAATTTATAAATAATGGAGGCTTTGAACGACACCTAAACCGTGTGCGACGTAAACTAAATAAATAAAACGCTTAAATTTAAGCGTTTTTTTTATAACTTTTTTTGTATTATAGAAAAGCACTCTACTTGCCCCATAGCCTTATTGCAAGCAAGAAAAAGCGCTGTCGTATCAAACCTAGCATCGTGATATCCGCACCTAACTCCAAAAAGCTTTTGAGAAGCTTGTAATATCTCGGCATCAGTTATGCTTAAAAAAGCACAAAGCTCACTTAGCTTAGGATATTTATATCCCCTATGATTTGCTCTTGGCAATTTGCAAAGCGTTACAGAATTCTTCATACTGCAAAAGCCTTTTTCGGAGTTAAAAAATCTTCCTACCCTTTCAAATTCTGCTCTTAAAAAACCAAAATCAAAGGCTGTGTTATGGCAGATAATCAAATCACAAGCATTAAAATCTTGCTCTATTTCATCAATAAAGTCCTTAAATCGCTTACCTTTAGATAAGGTTCGCAAAATAGAAACGGAAAATCCGTGTACCGAAAGAGCGCCTTTTTCAACGTAGTCAACTTCAAAAAAGAAATTTTTAGGCAACACAGCCTTTCCCCTTTGAATTACGTACGTTAACTGACATATATTTCCAGGAGCTAGTCCTGTAGTTTCCGTGTCGAGATAAATTACCATAATATCCTTTTAAATTAAAACAGGGCAAAACCAACGTTTCGCCCTGCTAATTGAAATTAATTATTTTAAAAGATCTGCAAATCTATCTTTATAAAGAATGACTTTATCAGATTCTTCATAACGGTTGGTATTGATAATCTTTCTTTCGATACTACTTACAGCCTTATCAACTTTAGCTGAAGTGAGAGTTTCTGCTACGTGATAAATATAATTATTTTCTTCTGCAAACTCTTCCCAATCACTAATCATGCTTTCATAGTAATCTGCCCATTGTTCTTTAGTTTTATTTTCTCCACTTTCTTTGTTAAGATATTCAACGAGAGTGGGAACGCTATAATCAATGTTAAAACTCTCAGAATAGAACATAATGTGATAGCCATAATCTGAAGCAACGATTACGTAGCCAGTACCTTGTTCTAATAAGATTCTACCCGCATCACCGAAAGTCTTAACAAACTCTTCACTATTAGCGCCGTCTACTGGCGGTTTAATGAGATATCCATCGTGGGTATTTAAGGAACCGTCATCTGTAGAGAAAGCAAATAAAAGCTCGTTTATTTTCGCCTTGTACTCGCTAACGTCTGACAGATTTTTTGCGCCGTAAATAGACGTACCAAGTGATGAATAAGCAGAAGCGTTATCAACTTGAGTGCCACCAATATATGAATCCATAAAACTTACAAAATCACTGAGTCCATAGGTATATACATTGCTTACAGTGTAAGCTGCGGGAGTTTTCTTTTCTTCATCTGCTTCTCTAATTTTCTTATATTCGCCTTGGAAAGCAAGTGAATTTGCTTTATCCTTTGCAAAAGTATAATCACCGGTAAAAATTAAATTAGTTTCATTACCATTAGTAACTTCTTCTGTATCATAACCGGAAAGAATCCAAGATGAACGCAAATCTTTTACTAAAGTAGATCCAAGAATTTCCGCTCTAACCCCTGCATAATCAACGTCTGAGATGTTGGGCTCGTTAGTTCTAATGCTTTCAATTTGTTTTTGTTGTTCGTCGTTTACTCCAAGAAGCAAGTTGTGAACGTAGCCATAACTACCGAATGCAGAGAACAATACGGGAGAGCCAACACTTGCACTACCAAGCGCAGAAACAAACGCGCTGTTGCTCCATTCCGTTTGTTGAGCATATGCTTCTTCATATTCTTTTTCGATATCTTCAAAAGTCAAACTCTGTCTTGCTTCAAGAGAAAGCTTTTCATCTAACTTATCAAGAAGCTCTGATTCTAAATAATTCTTTCTACTATTGATAAAGTATTCAGTACTTTCTAAAGAGCCGTTATAATTTTCACCTAAAAGGTTGTTAAGCTCTAAAATTTCGATAACAGTGTTATAAGCTTCTCTTCTATCGGCAGTAGAATTAACGTCAAATCCTTTTTCAATATAAGCTTTCTTTTCTGCATCAGTTAATTCAACCTCGCTAACAGTTGCATCTGTTGGAACTGTTCTAACAGTTTCAATCAAAGAATCTTGATACTTTTGAGCAACTGAAGGCTCTGAAGAATCAAGTAATGCATTAATTGTAGAATAAGTACTATATTCTGCATCGAGAATTTCCGTTTCGCCAAGATATCTTTCAAGTTCTCCAACAGCCTTTGAAGAATCAACGATATCGCCTGCTTCTTCAAATTCAATCATAGCACCTTGAGCAAGTATTCTTGAAGTAACGAAATTTTCAAAGATCATATTATAAGTTTTTTCAACGGTGTATCCGTAATATTGAACGTAAAGATAACCGTAATTGAGATACTCCATAACAAGATCTTTCTTGTAAATGTTCTCTTCCTCTTCGTTAACTTTAATTGTCGCTACGATTTGGTCCATATCCCTATTGTTGTCAATAGTAATTAGCCTACAGCCTGAAAGACAAACCACGCCAAGCATAATCGACATTATTAAGGATATAAACGCCATTAATCTTTTTTTCATATTTTATCTCCAACTCTTTATAAAAAGGTTTTAAATTGCATAATACTGCATTTATTAAGTATATCGTAAACTTGCAAAAATTGCAATAGTTTTTCACACATTTTAGACTTTAAAGAGCTAAAAAGTTTTAAATTTTTAGTTTTTCTAAGAAAGCCCTCATCTTAAATAAAATTTCTTTATTGCTTTCGCCTTGTCTTAAAAAATCCAAACTAACTTTATCAGATGCAGTTATTACCAATTCTCCAGCCGATTTATCTACCACTTCCATCAATTTTTCGTTTTTAAAAATTGATAAATCTTCAAAAATGATACTCGCCTTTTCTTTATTAATAACTATTTTGCGCGCCCTTATTTTCATTGCCAAATACTTTAATACCGCTATATTGATAAGGTTTATAGTTTCTTCAGGAATAGCACCAAACATCTCGTACGTTTGTTCAAGAAATTCCTTTTCTTCTTTTGCGCTTTTTATTTCTGCAATGTGCTTGTAAGCTTCCATTCTTGCACTAGCGCCCTCAATATAACTTTCAGGAATATAAGCTGAAATTCGCACATCTAATTCGGGCACAAGTTCTTCTTCGCCACTAAGTTCCTCTCTTAATAACTTTGAATACAACTCATAACCAATTTTATCCATATGTCCGTGCTGTTCAGCGCCCAAAATATTCCCTGCGCCCCTTATTTCAAGATCTCGCATAGCAATTTTAATACCACTTCCCATTTCAGCGAATTCTATAACGGCGTTTAATCTTTCAAAAGCTGTTTGCGATAAAATTTTATCCCGCTTAAAAGTAAAATAAGCATAAGCAAGCCTATCGCTTCTACCAACCCTACCCTTTAACTGATAAAGCGTAGAAAGCCCTAGTTTATCCGCATCAATAACGACTAGCGTGTTCGCCCTCGGCAAATCTATTCCATTTTCAATAATGGTGGTAGAAACTAACAGCTGTGTTTCCCCATTATAAAATGATAAGATGTTCTTTTCCAAAGTCCGCTCGTCCATTTGTCCGTGAATAACAGTCATTTTAACGTTTGGCATAAAGTTTTGCACTTTAGTGGCGAAAGTATATATGCTCTCCACCCTGTTGTACAAGATGAATGCCTGCCCACCTCTGTTTATCTCTCTTAAAACTACGTCTTTAATCAAGGTTTCAGTTTCTTCCGTTACGTAGGTTTGTACAGGAAGCCGTTTTTTAGGCGGAGTGTTTATCGTGCTTATTGATCTAATTCCCGATAGCGACATATGAAGTGTTCTCGGAATAGGAGTAGCCGTTAAAGTAAGGGTGTCTACGTTCTTTTTTAGAAGCTTAATTTTCTCCTTATGTTCTACACCAAAACGTTGCTCCTCATCAAGCACCAAAATACCCAGATCCTTAAAAGCAATATCCTTACTTAACAATCTATGCGTTCCTATAACGAAATCAATTTCTCCCTCTTTTAGTGCTTGAACAATTCTTTTTTGCTGAGCAGGCGTTCTAAATCTATTTAGACATGCTATTTTTACACCAAAACCCTCAAAACGCTTAACCGCCGTGCTAAAATGCTGTTCAGTTAAAATAGTAGTTGGTGCAAGCATAACAGCTTGCTTGCCATTGACAACAGCTCTAAAAATTGCTCTAAACGCCACTTCCGTTTTACCAAAGCCAACGTCCCCGCAAATCAGCCTATCCATAACTCTTGAACTTAGCATATCCTTTTTGATTTCTTCATCAGCTTCTTCTTGGTCGGCAGTTTCTTCAAAAGGAAAGGCTTGCCCAAAGGCTTTTTCTAGTTCTATATCGGAATAAAACTTAAATCCCTCTTTAGCATTTCTTTCACTATATAATTTTTTTAGGTCGAAAGACATTTTTTTAATACTTTGCTTAACCGCATTTTTAACTCTTTCGAAATCCGTTCCACCTATTTTAGAAAGCCTTGGTGCTTTCTCTCCTCCCAAATACCTAGTTAAAACGTCCATCTGCTCAACGGGAACGTATAAAACATCTCCACCAGCATATAAAACGGCAACGTAATCTTTAGTGCTTTCGGTACTGGAAATTCTTTTTGAACCTAAAACTTTACCAACACCATGAGTTTCGTGAACACAATAATCTCCGGCTTCTGGCGCTGTGAAAAAACCTTTATTTTTAAATTTTAATTTTTTTACGGTAGAGCTTCTTGCGTATAAATTTTTCGTGCCAACAACAACGATTTTCTCTTCGTGAAAAATGAAACCAGAAGATAATTCAATATCACAAACAATAACGCCAGCAAGTTTTTCCGGTTTTACTAAACTTGAAGCTATTCCCTTTAGTGAAAGCTCTGAACAAAATGCTTCCGCCCTACTTTTATTTCCACAAAAAACCAAAACTCGATAGCCGGAAAATACCCAATTTGCTATATCAGAATATACTTCCTTAAAATCCAGATGATAATTTGCTATTCCCGAATTTTGTGGATTTATTATGGTTAAAGGATTGAAAAAGGGTACAGCTGTTGATAATGTTTGCACACAAGTTTCCCTGAAAATTTTTAACCCTTCTAGTACTTCTTTCTTATTATTAAATCCTTTTCTAGCAATTGAAAAAACTTCTCCAGTTGCGTTAAGAGCACTAAATCTTTCGAGATACTCCTTCTCTAAAAGGTCAAAGGCTTCATTTATTCCTTTAGCTTCGTCATAGATAACAACGGTATCTGAACTCAACCATTGAAAAATACTGCCATGTTCTTGCGAAAAGTATGGCACTGCGCTTAGAGTATCATAATCTTTATTTTCTAACGCTCTTAAAATATCTTCTTTTACTACGTTTAGTCTAACTGCATTCTCTTTGTTTACGGAAGCAATTTCACTATCTAATATTTTTTTTATTTCCGCTATTGATACGTTTTCAAAAGTGTATTCAGAAGCTTGCAAAATTCGAACTGTAGATATGATTTTAAGCGTTTGTCTTGTTTGTTCGTTATAAATTTTTATCCCTTCAATTTCATCACCGAAAAAATCAACTCTAACCGGATGATCAAAATTTATAGGATAAACATCTAATAAATCTCCCCGAAGTGTAAAAGTTCCTTTATTTTCACACACTTCCGACCTTGTATACCCTAAATCAATAAGCCGTTTTGTTATGCAAGAAATATCTGCAAAATTGCCTTTTTTAATTTCAACGCAGTCAATCTTACTTGGAAAACCAAAAAATAGCGTTTCAAGAGTAACCACAACAACTTCGGCATCCCTTATGTTGTCAATTGCAGTTATACGCGCATATACAGAATCTTTTGAAAAAGCTTTAACAAGCACGAAATTAAAATCTTTTGGTGGAATATAAACGGTTTTTTTCCCTGAAAACTCAAAAATCTCTTTTGCGCTTTGTTCTGCCGTTAAAGCGTCCTTAACAACGTATAATACAGGAAACTCTACGGTGGAAACTAGATAGTTTTTAAAAGCTTTATTAACGCCGAACACCGCCGAGGGAATCCCCCGGCGGATGCTTTCATTAAACTCCTTAATAGAGTTTTCACCATGTTTAATTGATTTAACAAAATCTAGCATAAAAATCCCACGGCAAATTTAATTGATACTGCCGTTATATTTTTGCATTATTCTATCGAATTCTATACCTTGGCAAAATTCCTTTGCAATCTCGCCCGCTCTTTCAGTGGCTTTCTCAAACAATTCCTTCTCTTCTTTTTTTATGCCGGAAAGAACATAGTTTATAAGTGGAATTTTTACCTCTCCGTCTTGCATAAAGCCTATTCTAACTCTTTTAAATTTGTCAGAAGAAATTTCTTTAACGATATTCTTCATTCCGTTATGCGTACCTGCAGAACCATCTTTTCTAATACGTATAACTCCCTTTTTAAGATCATAATCGTCGTAAATTACTAATAAATCTTCTAAAGCAATTTTATAGTATGACAAAAGTTCTCTAACGCTTTCCCCACTTAAGTTCATATACGTTAAAGGCTTGGCAATAATAATTTTTTCATTGCCCACTCTACATTCACAAATACTTGCTCTACATTTTTCCTTGGAAAATTCCACTCCGAGATTTTTAGCCAATGCATCAACACTCATAAACCCGAGATTGTGGAAAGTGTTAAGGTATTCTCTATCTGGATTTCCAAGTCCAACAATAAGTTTCATATACACCAAATAAAAAAGCCGTTTTAGGATAAACGGCTTTTGTAAAATCAATAAATTAGTCCTCGTAGATTGCCGAGAGTGAAGTGTCTGAGAATACCGTCTTAATAGCTCTTGCAAAATACTTAGCCGTAGAAATCACCTTAATTTTAGGATTATCTCTTATTTCTTGCGGAATATTAATAGTGTCGAGAACTGCTATTTCTTTAATGGGTGATTCAGTAAGACGCTTCATTGCAGGTCCAGAAAGAACACCGTGCGTACAACAAGCGTAAACTTCTTTAGCACCATTTTTAACAAGTGCTTCAGCACCTTGAACGATAGTACCTGCAGTATCAATCATATCGTCAACCATCAAGCAGGTTTTACCAGCTACGTCACCAATAACGTTCATAACCTCTATTGCGTTTGCTCTAGGTCTTCTTTTGTCAACGATTGCAAGAGAAGCGTTTACTCTTGAAGCAAAGTTTCTTGCTCTACCAACACTACCAACGTCTGGCGAAACAACCGTCCAATTTTCATCCATCCTCTTTTTGTAATATTTCGCAAGAAGAGGAGCTCCGTACAAGTGATCAACAGGAATTTCAAAAAAACCTTGAATTTGTGCAGCATGTAAATCCATAGTCATTACTCTATCTGCACCTGCGGTAGTTAAGATGTCGGCAACGAGCTTTGCCGTAATGGGGTCTCTAGGACGAGCTTTTCTGTCTTGACGAGCGTATCCAAAATATGGAAGAACTGCAGTAATTCTACCTGCAGATGCCCTCCTACATGCATCAATAAGAATGAGCAACTCCATAAGATTGTCGTTTACAGGTGAAGAAGTTGGTTGGATAATAAAAATATCCTTTCCTCTTACGGTTTGGGGAAGAGAAATACTAATTTCTCCGTCTGAAAACTTGCCAACTTCAGCTTCTGAAAGGGGAATATTTAATTCCTTAGCAACAGCTTCAGCTAAAGGTCTATTGGCGTTTCCACATAAGATTTCGATTTCATTGCCGTGTGTAATCATTTAATTTTCTCCTAATGTAACTTTGTGTACATATAGCACCTATTTGTATTGTAAACCAAAACTTAAAAATAGTCAAGTATATTTAATTTTATTTCCCCCCTTTTAGCAAGTAATTATTGGCTTTTCTTTATACAAAATGTTTTTATATGTTTTAATTGAAATTCAATGTCTAATTTATGTACAAAAATAAAAAAGAGAGAATATTTCTCTCTAATTTTCCTTAATCTTTGGAAGTTTTCTTTCCTTTCTCTTTTGCTTAAAATATTCTTTAAGTAAGTTTGCACAAACATTTTCCATAACGCCACCTATAAAGGAAACTGCATGATTTAAGCCGTTATCTTCTAACACGGGAAACTTGCTCACAGCACATCCACTTTTATTTTCGCACGCACCAAATACAACTTGCTTGATTCTTGCGTTTGCAATAGCTCCTGCGCACATCGCACAAGGTTCTACCGTAACGTATAACGTTGCGCCATCAAGCCTCCAACTCTTTAATTTTTTACACGCTTTATCTATACAAATAATTTCTGCGTGTGCAGTAGCTTTTTGCGTTTTTTCCACCAAATTATAACCTTTTGATATAACTTTTCCATCTAAAACTAAAACAGCACCTATAGGAACTTCATCATTGAGCTTTGCTTTTATAGCTTGCTTTACTGCTTGTTGCATAAACTTTTCATGCATATTATTCTCCTAAGCTATTAATTAACGTGTTAATAACTTCTTTATTTTTTAGGTAGATTTCAAATACGTATTTACTACATAGCGGGTGTAAAAGATCATCTCTGCCAGCTTCTATCGTAAAGGACGGAATTTTCAACTTTTCAATACACCAATCCTTATACCCACCTGCAGAAAATGGTGTTTGTTTAATAGTGTACTCAGTTGCTTTTGCAAGGTTTTTTGCTATTTTATAATCTCGTTTTTTACAGTTGTTATCTTGAAAAAATTCCCAATATATTTCTTCACCCTTTGCGTGATAACTGATTGTAGCGTTGGGTTTTACGGCTAAAGTAAAATCTCTTAATGCTCTTGTTTCACTTTCTGAAAAGGGAGCTCTGCCAATATAATTTTCATCACCTGGTTGATTTGTATTAGATTGCCCACTCCCCCAACGAGCATCGAAATTGACATTTAAATCTACACCCCTTGCATTTGCTTTGTAAAGGGGTTTACTAGATAAAGCAATTTCAATTCCATCTACGTTTACCGCCGGAATAAAATACACAGTACCTTTTTTTCCACGTTTTATAAAATCGATAATCTGTATAAGAGCAAGGTAACAAGTAACGTGCTCTCTAGCGTGAATACCATATTGTATTATAACAACTGGAAACTCAGTTTTTTGCACCTTAAAATATGGAATTTCTTTCCCTAACTCGGTATAGCCAATTATACCTTTTTCACCTTTGAACCTACTGTAAAAATCATAAACTCTTTCTATAATATTCATACTGTACATAGTATGAATTATTTATGATAAGGCGTTCCCCCCAATATAGAAAAAGCCCTATAAATTTGTTCTGTAAGCATTAATCGAAAAAGCGTATGAGGAAAAGTCATTTCCGAGAATGAAATTAATTTATCCGCCCTACTTTTCACGTCATCTGAAAGCCCGTATGAACCGCCTATAACAAAAGTTATAGTTCCGTTTCCACTATCTATAAGTTTTTTTATCTCATTTGCAAAACTTACACTAGAAAACTTTTTCCCTTCAATTGCCATTGCAAAAATATATCCCTTAAAATCGGGACAAGAAAGAATTTTTTTTCCTTCCTTATTTTTTATATCTTGAGCGAGCGACTCGGAAACTTTTTTATAATTTTCCTCTTCAATTTCGTAAATTTTAAATTCACAAACTCCAGATAATCTCTTAGAATATTCTTTTATACCATCCAGAAAATATTTTTCCTTAACTTTGCCTACGGCAATAATATTTATCTTAATCAAAAGCGGTACCTACCATCATTACAAAACATATAATAATTCCAATGCTTGCACCCAATAAAAAATTTCCGACGTTTAATTTTTCCATACACGTAGATTGATTTTTTTGCTTTGTGAAATCTAGCGTAAATAAACTAAATATCACAAGACAGGTTATACCAATTAATATTATCCACGGAGAAAAAAGATTTATTTTCAAATTGAAGTAATTAGTGGAAATTATAATAAAATTATTTAAAAAATGTGCGAATATTGAGGGAACTATACTCCCTGCTTTAATAGCTAAAACGGAAAGAAAAAAACCGTAAATAAATTGATATATAAATTGCGATAAAGAAAAATGGTAAAGAGAAAAACAAAGCGCGCAAAGAAGAGAAATTGAAATTAAATTTCCTTTTATCTCTCTTGTTAAAATCCCTCTAAAAACAATTTCTTCTAATATGGCTGGAGCAACGGCGAATAACAGTACGTATTTTACGTAGTTTTGAAATGACGATAAATTCATTTCCACCTGACTAACATTAACACCTATCTTTGCTAAAAAATCTGCAAAATAGATATTGATAGATCCTAAACCAAATAACATGCCTATCGTAAGCAATAATGCTAGTAAAAGATATAAAGGATTAAATTTATTAAAAATTTTGAGTTGTCGTACTCCATCTTTTTTGAGAACAAAAAGACTTACTACCGTAGCAGTCAATAAGCAACTAAACGATAGAAATGAATCTAGTTTTTCTCCCCCACCTAAGGCTAAGAAAACAATAAAAAAAATAAGGAAAGCAAAAAAATAAAAAAGGATAAAAATAGAGAAAGAACTTCCGTTTTTACCTTCTTTTGTATTAATAAATTCCGTGTACTTTAACATAACTCTCCTTAATCTTAAAAAAAACAGGCAATACCTGTTTTTTATCCTAACAAACTTTCAACTACTTCTAAATCTCTCAATATAAACTGCTCTTCCTGTTGTGATAGATTATTATTAATTTCAATCAATGTGTTTTTAACTACAAGCGCATCTTCTGAATTAATCACGTTTGAGCAAAGCGCCACGTAAAAAGGATTAAGTTCAGTATATCCTTTATCAACGCATTCTTTTGCAAAATTAACTGCTTGTTCACATTTTTCCATCTTAAAAGACGCTATAACGAGTTTACTATAAAAATACTCTCTCCCACTCATTGTAGCTGAACTATTTTTATCGAACTGCTCTAAGTAATTTTCAAACTCTACATCTTGCACTAAAAGAATTAAAAACTTTTCTGCAAGTTGTGGATTTTCCTCTTCGTCAATTTTAACACACAAAAAGCCGAGATCATTAACATCTCCCGTACTTTCATAATGAAGTTGATAATAAGAAGCGGAAAGACCTTCTAAACCAATATTATCTAAAAAGTTTGCTATCTTTATAGGAAAAAATAATGCAAAAACTCCGTACACTATAAAAATAAGTGCCACGATTGCCCCTACCGTTATTAACGAAGTTTTTAAAATAAGTTTTTTCATACTCATTTCTCCTATTAATATTTTATCAAAAATTGCAATTAAAATCAACAAAATACCTATAAAAATTTCAATTTTGGTATTTTGTAGATATTTCATTCATAATCTTACAGTATGAAAAAAATACTTTCTTTATTTGTTATATCAATTTTATTATTATTTGCCACGTTGGGGCTTACCGCTTGCAACAATCAATCACGTTTACTTCCATTTGTAAGCGAATTGAGAGAAAACGTTTATGAAGGCAATGGTGAAACCATTACCTTAAAAGCATATTATGGATATAGAGAAGCCCCTTTCGTTAATGATGGCAAAATTGGTAACTGTGTTAAAACTTTAACATTTATAATTAACGAGTGTCAAGATATGGAAATAAGCTATTCACTAGAGTTATGCTTTTTAAATAACACTATTATTAACTTTGAAAAAACCCACACGGGCAAACTAAAGGCAAAAATTGAACTTGAAAATTTGGACTTGTCAAACTTTGAAGTAAAAGTAATTTATAGTTCTAAAAAAGAAAGCATAACTTTAACTAGCATTCTTCCAGATAAAACGTTAACCCTAAATGACGTGCTAATAAACTTAGAAAACAATCAAGCCGAGTTAATACAGCATTACACTAGTAATTCAACTTTTAATGGGGAAATTTATGCAAGAATAATAGTTAAAAACGGCGCTCCCTATTGGTATATAGCTTTTGGTGATGGTAATACCTTGAAAGCTTTTTTAGTTGATGGAATAACTGGAGAAGTTTTAGCAATACGCGAAGTTTTGTAATATAAAAACTTGATTTATACATGACGATTTTTTTAATTAACCTAAAAAGATAGCGATTAATCGCTATCTTTTTTTCTATAATATCATTTTGATTACAAAATATAGGTTGCTACATTGTTTGAAAATATTTATTCGTAAATAAACAAAAACTCAATAAATTGGAATTTGTCAATCTTCCCCTTTATATAAATAACAATCTTTGTCATGAGAATATATCACGCCTATTGCCTGTAAAAAGGAATATATAATTACTGAGCCAACGAAGGTCATCCCTCTGTTTTGCAAATCCTTTGAAACTTCATCCGACAAATCATTCGTAGTTTTATCTGTTTCATAAATGGTTTTACCTTTAGTAAAAGTTCTTAAATAACTATAAAAAGAACCGTATTCTTTACATATTTGCTTAAAAATTTTACTGTTGTTTATGCTTGCATTAATTTTACGCTTATTTCTTATAATTTCTCGATTATTTAGTAATTCCTTTATTTTAGCTTCGTCGTAGGAAATCACTTTGTTTACGTCAAAATTGTCATATGCTTTTCTAAAACCATCTCTTTTGTTAAGAACACACTCCCAAGAAAGTCCTGCTTGAAAAGATTCTAACAGCAACATTTCATATAAGTAATTATCTTCACAATTCAGAATACCCCATTCGTTATCATGGTATTCTACATATAGAGGATTTCTTAAATTACACCATTTGCATCTTTTCTTGCTATCCATATTTAGCCACCTTGACAAATTTTTTAATCTTTGAATTATTATATCAAATAAACAAATATAATTCAAGTTGCTTTGCTCTCACATAAGAAAAAGTCGAGTTTACCAATTCCCCAACTTAAACAGTAAAATATTACAACACTACAAGGTTTTTTTGTTTTATCTAACGCTGATTTCATTTTGCTTGACTAATAACAAAAGATATTGTAAAATATTAGCTAAACGAAAATATAGGTGGTTTTAATAATGGAAATTAAAGCGACGATGGAAAAAATCGTAAACTTATGCAAAAATAGAGGCTTTATATTCCCGGGCTCGGAAATTTATGGTGGTCTCGCAAATTCTTGGGATTACGGTCCTTTAGGTGTAGAATTTAAAAATAACGTTAAAAAAGCGTGGTGGAAAAGATTCGTTCAAGAAAACAAATATAACGTAGGTCTTGATAGCGCAATCATAATGAACCCAGAAACTTGGGTAGCTTCAGGACACTTAGGTGGTTTTTCCGATCCACTTATGGATTGTAAACAATGTAAATCACGCCACAGAGCTGATAAACTCATTGAAGATTGGGCATTTGCCAATGGAACGAACGACAACCCCGCAGGATGGGATTTCAAGAAGATGTCCGACTTTATTAAGGAAAAAAATATCGCTTGCCCCGATTGTGGCGGACACGATTTTACCGATATTAAAAAGTTTAACCTTATGTTTAAAACTTTCATCGGTGTAACTGAAGATTCCACTAATACCGTATATCTTCGTCCTGAAACGGCACAAGGTATTTTTGTTAATTTTAA
The DNA here is from genome assembly GCA_045639245.1 of Christensenellaceae bacterium. Lineage (GTDB taxonomy): Bacteria > Bacillota > Clostridia > Christensenellales > Borkfalkiaceae > UBA1259. The sequence continues at coordinate 51,312 of JAZUCS010000016.1, read as the reverse complement.
CAATGTTCAAAGAGCTTCAAGAAAAAAACTTCCCTTTGGTATTTGCCAAATAGGTAAATCTTTTAGAAATGAAATTACCCCCGGTAACTTCGTATTCAGAACGAGAGAATTTGAACAAATGGAACTAGAATTTTTCTGTAAGCCTGGAACAGATCTTGAATGGTTTAACTACTGGAAAAATTATTGTTTGCAATTTTTACTTGATTTAGGCATGAAAAAAGAGCATTTAAGACTTCGCGACCACGATCCCGAAGAATTATGTTTCTATTCAAAAGCAACTACAGACTTTGAATTTTTGTTTCCATTTGGATGGGGCGAACTTTGGGGCATTGCTGATAGAACTGATTACGACCTTTCACAACACACCGAACATAGTGGCAAAGATATGACGTATTTTGATCAAGATACTAACGAGCATTACACTCCATACGTTGTTGAACCATCACTCGGTGCAGACAGAGTTGCACTTGCATTCTTAGTTGACGCTTACGACGAGGAAAAGGTTGGAGAAAATGACGTAAGAGTTGTGCTTCATTTACACCCCGCCCTTGCTCCTTATAAGGCAGCTATTTTACCACTTTCCAAAAAGCTTTCGGAAAAAGCAGGCGAAATTTATGATGAATTATCTAAATACTTCCCTGTAGATTTTGATGAAAGCGGTTCAATCGGAAAGCGTTATAGAAGAGAAGACGAAATAGGAACTCCTTTCTGTATCACTTACGACTTTGATTCAGAAAACGATGGTTGTGTAACTATTCGTGACAGAGATAGTATGGAACAAATTAGAATTCCTATCGCGGAACTTAAATCGTATATTGAAGACAAAATTAAATTTTAACTTATTAAAAATAATAATCGTGATATTTTTAAATATGGCGCAATATAGGTTCTAAAAAAACGTGTGTTTAATAAAACAACAAAAAGGATAGCAAAAGTTTGCTATCCTTTTTTAGTAACTAAAAATCATTAAGAGCTATTATTCACTTATTTTTAATTTTCTTTGTTTTTTCTTAAAATAATAAGTAGCAAAAAAAGCTCCGCCTGCAACCAACAAAACACCACCCGCAACTATAGCTATTATAGCACCTGCCGATACATTTTTTTCGAATCGTATTAAGGAATAACACCTAGTAACATCCTTGTTAAAATGTATACGATATAAATGGGTTGCAGAATAAGTATTATAGCCGTCTTGATAATGATCCCACGTATCAGATGAATCGCTAGTAATAATTACGTCGTCGTAAATATTTTCCGTACCCATATCATCAAGACCAATTACAACAATCCAATGTCCCCCACGAGGCTTTGCAGATATCATAACAGGAAGATCTTTTTCAAGATTTTCTTTCATAAAATCACGATAAGACTCGTAAGTAGGGAATAAAGGCGCTTCCCCAACATTAGACCACATTGCTTGTGCTTTTAACCCATATTCTTTTAGTACTTCCACGTTATATTCTGCAAGCGTTCCTTTAGGATAAACTGCTCTTTTTGCATATGGATAATACTTTTCACAAAGAGTAACTTCCCAGCTTTCGTCGATGTCGTGGCCAAAATAATTTAAGACAGACATCATTGAACATATACCACAAGATGCGCTCATTGTCTGCTGATAGGTATTATAATTCTCTAGTATAAGTCTGCTACCCTCGTCTTTCATATTATAATAGTCGTTAATTTTATAGTAATTAGAGTATAAAACGTTTCTACTGCCGTCTTTAGTGCTAATTGAACCATATTTTTCTTTGTCACGAGTTCCACCGTAACTTCCATCCGCATTTAAAATATGATGAAGTTCATAATGCGTTTGTTTAGGAGTAGTATCTCTCTCTTCTTTAACAAAGTTAATTATCTTTCCCGTGTCAACTATAACCATTTCATCCACACGAGAAGCTTCGCCGTTAGGTTTAACGTCTTGCCACCAAGTATTGAAAGTTCCAAGTCTAAATGTAGAATATCCGTCTTGATAATGGTCTGAAACGTCAAAAGGATTAGCTAAAATTAAAGTATCGTCCAACTCATCCTCAGTTCCCATCTTATCAATACCGATTACCAACTTCCAACCAAAGTCCGCTGGAGATTGAAAACGAACAAACATAAATTTGCTTTCGGATAGATTTACCTCAAAACGTTCGCTTAAGTAATATATCATTTCATCATCTAATCTAGAGGAAAAGCTTTTTTCTATTTTAAAACTACTATCTAGCGAAGTAATAAAACTTTCAAGCATCTGCTTAGAAACATCACAATCTTTAACTGTAACAGAATTTATCTGTTCAAACTGTTTAACAAGAGCCAACTCACTGTAAGTGTTTTCAACATCTTTATCTAAATAATTAAGCATCATAACTAGGCACGCAAATGCAGAACTGTTTGCCATAGTTTGTTGATACGGCTTGAAATTAGGAAATAATAAACGTGCTCCCGCCCCATCTGTAGAAGTCATATTATAAAAATCATTTACAGTAAAATAAGGAGAGTTTATTACGTCCAACTCACCATTTTTCGGAGTTCCTTTACCATATAATTGCTCGTCTAACGTACCGCCATAACTACCATCTTTATTTAATATTAAATGTTTTTCAATTCCCTGCGTTTCCGCTTTAACAGGAGCAACATATTCGCTAGCGAACAACACTGAAAAAGCACTTAATGATATTATCAATACAAAAAATAAGGCTATAATTTTTTTCATTTGTTTCTCCATTTTCTTATTATTGTAGATTATTGTAACACAATAAGTTTGTTCTTGCAAGATAAAGAATGAATTATTTCTTTAAGTTTATTGCTAAAATTCCTCCAATAATTCCCACCACGGTTGATAAAATAATTTCCAATGGCTTAAGAATAAAATTCCCCGTACCGATAAGTGAAAAAATTAGCGAAATTATTATACAATACAATAGTCCTATTACAGCACCTTTAAGGTACCCAATTCCTTCTTTCACACATAATATACAAGCTGTAATTATTGAAACACTTTTTATAAATTGATTAACAATTTTAACTCCTACGCTAGAAAAATCAGTAAGTTTAACCACTAACGCAAAAACAAGCACACATGCTAAAGTTAAACAAACTGCAAACAAAATTGCCTTTACAATAGGAAGTAAAAAATCGCCTAAAAATCCTTCTTTCAAAACAAAATCCCCCGTAAATCTTTTTAAAAAGATATGCGAGGGATTTTATTTTAATTACTCTTTAATAATATTACTATTTATCCTTTTTTTCGTTTTCTGAAGCGCTTCCATTTGCTGGAGCAGTTTGATAGATTGCGCCCTTATCGAATTTAACGTATGAATTTGAACCAACTTCTAAAGTGAAAGTGTTTTCAGCATCGTTAATTTCAGAAACAAAACCACAAATACCACCAATAGTTTTAACTCTATCACCAATATTTAATGGACGAGCTTGTGCTTGTTCTTTTTTAGCCTTTTTCTTGTTAGAATAATTAGACCAAATCATATAAACAAACATCAAAGCAATAATAACAATAAAAACAATGGTCATAGTGTTGTCTTTTTTTGTAACGGTAAGTTTAAAATCTGATTGAGCTAGAAGTTCATCGTAGGTGTTATATAGTTTAATAGTCAACGTCTTTTCTCCTACTCCCATATCCTTAGCATCGATTACGTTGCCCGTTGCATTAGCAAAAACGTTTTCCCCATCGTATATTTTAACAATAGGCGCTACTGTATATTGAGTACCATCAATAGCAACACCAATAAGTTCTTCAACCACGTCGTTACCATATTTAAGGGAAAAATTAACGGAAACGCTACTTCCTTTAACAACCGAAGCGTCTTGTACGGTTACAGACCAACCTGCTTCTGAAGCAGATGCTCCCGTAATAAACGTTGAAAAAAGTGCAACAACTGAAAGTATTAACGTGAAAACGAGTGTAATTTTCTTTTTCATATATTTCTCCTAAAACAATATTTAAATCTTTTATAATTGTAAATTATTTTGTCTTGTTTTGCAAGCATTTTTTTATTGAAACACATTTTCGACAAAAATAAATTAAAATTGAGGGTAAGTAGCTCCCGTCTTTTTATAAAAATCCTCGGCAAACTCAGTAAAATAGTCGCCCAGAATAGCATCTCTAACCTTTGACATAAGTCCGTTAAGATAATGAATATTGTGTAAACTTATCAGCATACCACCCATCATTTCTCCAGCATTAATCATATGGCGAAGGTAAGCTTTAGTGTAATTTCTACAACAATAACAATCACACTCCATGTCAAGTGGTGTAAAATCGTTTTTATAAACACCATTTCTCACTACCACCTTGCCGTTTGAAGTTAACGCTGTGCCATTTCTAGCAATTCTAGTTGCTAGCACACAGTCGAACATATCAATTCCCCTTCTAACGCCTTCAATTAGACAATCAGGGCTTCCAACTCCCATCAAATATCTCGGAATATGCGTTGGATAATGTGGAAACATCTCATCCATAACGTCGTACATAACGTCCTTTGGCTCTCCTACTGAAAGTCCACCGATACCTATACCGTATTTAGCATAAGGAATAGTTTCTTTTAACGATATAAGCCTTAAATCCTTAAAAATGTTCCCTTGAACTATTGGAAAAAGTGCTTGATTTTCATTTTTATGAACGTTATAGCATCTGTCTAACCAACGAAGCGTTCTTTTCATAGCCTCTTTACTTTTAGCATAGTCTGCACCGTACTCTGAGCATTGGTCAAACGCCATAATTATATCAGCACCAAGGTTGTTTTCAATTTCCATTGCTTTTTCTGGCGAAATGAAATGTTTGCTTCCATCTATATGTGAATTGAAAAACACGCCTTCATCTTTAATCTTATTGAGCTTTGCAAGGGAAAAAACTTGAAATCCACCACTATCAGTTAAGATAGGTCTATCCCAATTCATAAACTTATGAAGTCCACCTGCTTCTTTTACTATTTCATCCCCAGGTCGCATGTAAAGGTGGTAAGTATTAGAAAGAATAATTTGGCTTCCCGCCTCTTTTAAATCTTTTGGTAAAACTCCTTTAACGGTAGCCTGAGTACCAACGGGCATATAAGTAGGCGTCATTATATTGCCGTGTGGCGTGTGAAGTATACCTACCCTCGCACCCGTTCGTTTATCCTGTTTTAATTGTTCAAAATAAAATTTTTCCATTTCCTACTCTATAAACATAGCGTCGCCAAAGGAAAAAAATCTATATTTCTCTTTAACCGCTAGTTCGTATAATTGTAAAGTTTTTTCTCTAGTCGAAAGCGCAGAAACGAGCATAATCAATGTAGATTTTGGCAAGTGAAAGTTCGTTATAAGCGCATCTACACACTTAAACTTATAACCAGGATAAATAAATATCTCGGTATTTGCCTTTTGTGGAATCACCTCGCCATTTTCGTTAGTCGCACTTTCTAAAGTTCTCACACTAGTTGTACCAACAGCAACAACTCTTCTTCCTTCTCTTTTTGCTCTGTTAATCTTCTCTGCACTTTCTTCAGACACTTCAAAATATTCCGAATGCATATGATGATCGTTAACGTCGTCAACTTTTACGGGACGAAAAGTACCAAGCCCAACATGTAAAAGCACATCAACTATTTCCACACCCATTTGTTCAAGTTCAGATAAAAGTTCTGGTGTGAAGTGCAGCCCCGCCGTAGGCCCCGCCGCCGAGCCCGACGTGTTGGCGTAAACGGTTTGATATCTGTCTTTATCCTGTAATTTTTCTGTTATATAAGGTGGAAGTGGCATTTCACCCAATTGTGAAATTATATCTTCAAAAACACCATCAAAATTAAATTTTACAATTCTTCCGCCCGATTCTTCAACGTTAGATATAACTTCTAAAGAAAGTTTATCCGATATGAAAAGCTTTGCCCCTGGCTTAGCCTTTTTACCTGGTTTTACTAAAACCTCCCACTCGGTAAGATTAAACCTTTTAAGAAGCAACACCTCTACTTTCCCACCGTGAGGAGTAAATCCAAAAAGTCTTGCAGGTAAAACCTTAGTATTATTTCTAACTAAAATGTCCCCTTTTTTTAGGTATTTTTTTATATCGAAAAACTGTTCGTGATAAATGGTATCCGTTTGCCGATTATATACTAGTAACCTAGAAGAATCTCTAGGATACAACGGCGTTTGAGCAATGAGCTCTTCGGGAAGAAAATAATCAAAATCAGCTGTTTTCATTTTGTTCATACTCAGAATATAATTGAGCTTTTGTTTCAGGTATTTTAAGACCTATATGCTCGTATCCTTTTTTTAATAACACCCTACCCCTTGGCGTTCTACCAATAAAACCTAGTCTTAAAAGGTATGGCTCGTAAACGTCTTCAATAGTATTTCCATCTTCATTAATAGTTGCAGCGAGTGTATCTAATCCACAAGGTCCGCCACCAAACTTTTCAGCCATTGACTTTAATAATTTTAAGTCTATAGCGTCAAGCCCAAGCTCATCAATCTCAAGCATTGTAAGCGAAGCCTTTGCATCTGAAAGTAAAATTCCATTATGTCCTTTTACAACAGAATAATCTCTAACTCTCCTTAAAAGCCTATTAGCAATTCTCGGTGTACCACGACTTCTTTTTGCTATTTCCACCGCCGCCAAATGTTCAATTTTTACGTTAAGCATGTCCGCTGCCCTAATGACGATTTCCGTTAACTCGTCTAAAGAATAGGTTTCTAGCCTTAAAATCATACCAAACCTATCTCTTAAAGGAGCAGAAAGCATACCTGCCTTAGTAGTTGCACCTATCAGCGTGAATTTGGGAAGAGGTAGTTGCACGTTTCTCGCAGAAGGACCTTTGCCTATAATAAAGTCTAACGTATAATCTTCCATAGCAGGATATAAAATTTCTTCGACGTTATGATTTAAACGGTGAATTTCATCAATAAACAAAACATCGTGCTCGTTCAGGTTTGTTAAAATTGCGGCTAAATCCCCTGCTCGCTCTATCGCTGGGCCACTGGTAACCTTAATTTGTGTTCCAAGTTCGGTTGCTATGATATGTGCAAGCGTTGTTTTACCTAACCCTGCAGGCCCATATAAAAGAACGTGGTCTAAAGCATCCTCTCTTAATTTTGCTGCAGCAATTGATACGGCTAAGTTATCTTTTATTTTTTCCTGCCCTACGTACCCTTCCATTGATTTTGGACGAAGCACGTTTTCTATTTCATTTTCCGTTTCTGCAACGGTACTAGTAACTAATCTTTCTTCTTCCATACAACTACCTAATATTCTTTAATGCAGTAGATATTATTTTTTGAACGGTATCCGCGCCCTGTTCTTTAGCTTTTTTAACCGCACTAACACATTCTTGTTTTGCAAACCCTAAACTAAGTAAAGCATAAACGGCATCTTCATCGTCTTTTGAAAGTGATAACGAAACAGTGGCAACATTATTGTCGCTAAGGTTAACTTCATCAACCTTTTCACGAAGTTCTAAAATAATACGTTCCGCCGTTTTTTTACCAAGCCCCTTCACCGTTGAAAGCCCCTTAACGTCGCTCGTAGCAATTTTAACGGCAAGATCTGCTATGTTCATAGCAGAAAGTATTGCTATCCCCATTTTAGGTCCAACGCCCGAAACGGAAATTAGCTTTAAAAACATATTTTTCTCTTCAATGCTTACAAAGCCGTAAAGAAATATACCATCTTCTCTAACTGCCATATAAGTGTAAACAGCGCCTTCTTTTTCTTTTATTACTTCGGCTAGAGCAGACGACGAACAGGTTATCTCATAACCTATACCGTTATTTTCCAATATAACCGTATTATCTAATACTGTTAAAAGCTTACCCTTAATGTAACCTATCATAATTCTCCTTAAATACTAAATAAACCTCCAAGTTTATTGGTTTGTGCATGCGTAAGTGCAACAGCAAGTGCATCTGCCGCATCATCAGGCTTTGGAATTGCTTTTAATCCGAGCAAGGATTTAACCATGTGTTGAATTTGAGTTTTTTCCGCCCTACCATATCCTGTTAATGCTTGTTTTATTTGTAATGGAGTATATTCAAACAACCTGCCACACTCTTTGTTTACTGTAAGAAGTATAACCCCTCTAGCATGCGCAACAGCTATACCCGTTTTAACGTTTTTAGCAAAAAACAATTCTTCAACGGCAATTTCATCCGGCTTGAATTTTTCTATAATTTGCTTTAACCCTTTTTCGATTATACTAAGACGCACCGCAAGATTTTCATCCTTCGGCGTAGAAATAACCCCATAATCAAGCATCTCTACCTTTTTTTTGGGTTCTTTTCTTATTACCCCGTAACCTAACGTTGCAAGCCCGGGATCAAGACCTAAAATTACCATAATAATATTTTACTTTAATTAAGCATAAAAGTCAAGGTGAGAATATAAAAAACCGCCTTCGTTAAAACAAAAGCGGTTTAATTTTATATTTGTATTTTTCAAATCGATTTTTACGCCGATATTAAGTTTTTTCTATTTTATTTTAACCTAATAGTTAATCCATAAAATAGATATGGAACGTTATTTAATCTCCTAAGTTCTTCTTCTAAAACTCCTGTTTTTTTAGAAACTGAATAAAAAGTTTCAAATGGTAGGGGTTTATAAATATGTTCCTTTTCGCTAATAATAAGCATATCCCCTTCTGAAACTTCTTTATTTAACATGTTTTCTGAAATGATACTAAATGGCGAAACGCAAAAATTATCACTTATTAACGCAAGTACGTCGTTTCTTTGCACTCTATAAAAAATCTTTTTCATACTACTATTATATTTATGCGCCTTGTCGAATAAAATACCTTTAGGATTACACTACTTTTTATGATTAAAGGAGAAAATTTTGGGTAATTTTTTCAAAACAGTTGCAATAGTTACAGTATTTTCAGTAAGTGAGAAATTCTTAGGCTTTATTTACAGAATATTTATGTCTCACACTATCGGATCTGAGGGCGTTGGTCTTTATCAAGTTGCCCTTTCAATGTTTAGTTTTTTATTTACTATCGTAAGCTCGGGAATACCAATAACGGTTTCTCGACTAATGACTAAATATAAAGCGCAAGGCGAAAATTTAAAAGTTAGAAAAATTATAACGGCAGGACTCTCTATTTCACTGGTTATAGCAGTTCCAATTACTCTTTTGATATTGATTTTTAATGGATATTTATCCTTTTTATTTGCTGATAAACGGTGTTTAGATATATTCATAATAATTATTCCAGGTTTAATATTCACCTCCGTTTACTCCGTTTTAAGAGGCGTTTTTTGGGGAAATAGAGATTTTCTACCTTACTCCGTTATAGAGCTATTAGAAGAAATATGTATGATAATAGTTGGCGTGCTTTTAATAAGCCGAGCTACTTCCGTTTATGAAGGAGCTAAACGCGCAGGCATCGCTGTTATTGCTTCTTACACCTTCTCCTTTACGCTTGCAACCATAGTGTTTTTCTTACGAAAAAATAAACTTGCCAACCCCGTTTCACAATTTAAGCCACTACTTTTGTCTTCCACCCCCGTTACTATTATGCGCACGGTTAGTTCGTTAACTATGTCGCTAGTTTCTGTAATACTTCCTTTAGGCTTGCTTTCTGCAGGTTTTTCAAATTCACAAGCAATGAGTTTGTATGGTTCTGCAATGGGGCAGGCTGTACCTTTATTATTTATTCCATCATCCCTAATAGGTTCATTTACACTAGTTTTAATACCAGAAATTTCAGAAAATTTTTATAGGAAAAGAAATATTAAATTGAAAAACGATATAGAAAAATCAATTAATTTTACAATCCTTTTAACTTCCCTTTTCATACCTATTTTTCTCGTTTGCGGTGAGGAATTAGGCGTTTTGGTATTTAATAGTCACGAATGTGGTAATTTTCTTTCTTCATCCGCTTTTTTAGTTGTTTTTATGGGATTATCAGGAATTACCACGAGTATACTTAATTCTTTAGGAGCGGAAAATAAGGTTCTTTTCTTTTATACAGCAGGTGGTGTTCTAATGCTCTTATCTGTTTGGATACTACCTAAATTCATAAGCATCTACTCCTTGCTTGTTGGTTTTAGCTTCGTATATGCTTTTACTTCTATTCTCAACCTTATATTAATTAAAAAAATAAGCCCTATAAAACCTAAAATTTTTACCTTTTTAGCTTATTCATTGGTAATTGCAATACCTTCTTCCATTATTGGCTTTATGATGGAAAAAATGATTTTACCTATACTTGGAAGTTTTTTCAGCATAATACTAGTTTCCGTTATGATGGTGGCTTTTTCAGTAACCTTGTATATTGCTTTTAATTTGATCGACTTTAACGTTATTAAAGAAGTTCTGCCTTCCTTTTCTAAAAAAAAGAGATTAAATACTTTAAAAGATTAATTTAATATGCTATACTTAAAAAGCTAAAACTGACAAAAGGAAAATTTTATGATATTTCTTGGTTCATTGGTTAATTTTTCTACCATAGTAGTTGGTGCATTGATAGGTAGTTTTGTCAAAAAAGGAATCCCCAAAAAAATAACTGACGCTCTAACTATTGCTATGGGATTATGCGTTTTATATATCGGTATTTCAGGACTTAATTTAGATAAAGATATTAACTTTTTAATAGTTATACTCTCCATGGCTATAGGCGTTATTATAGGAGAACTTGTTAACCTTCAAGGCGCAACGGAAAAATTAGGCCAATTCTTTGAAAAAAAACTTACCAAGAATGGTGATGAAGAAAAAACCTTTGCAAAAGGTTTCGTTAATTGTACACTTATTTTTTGCGTAGGAGCAATGGCAATCAACGGCGCTCTTCTTTCCGCTCAAGGAGATCATTCAATTTTATACGCTAAAGCAATAATAGACGGTATAACTTGCGCTGTTATTGCAACAACTTTTGGAATTGGTTGTATTCTATCAGCATTTTCCACCTTGTTGTATCAAGGAGTTTTAACGCTTATCTTCTATTTTATATTAACTTCGGTTGATCAAACTAGCGCAAACTACACTAACATTATAAATCATGTTGGAACTGTCGGTTCGCTTTTAATAATTGCAATTGCATTAAACATGTTAAATATTACAAAAATTAAAACGGCAAATTTTATTCCTGCAATGCTTTTACCCCTTTTGCTTTGCCCCATGTTTACTTTGATAGCAATATAAACATAATTTATTAAAAATATAAAAAAACCACCCGAACATTTTTCGGGTGGTTTTTTACTAAATTTTTCACCTTTATTTTTTGCTTACAACAAATGGAAACTTGTTTTTAGGCAACACTCTTGGAAGCAAGGATAATAAGCAAATACTTACTATAGCGTTTATTGTAACCGTTAATAATTTAGTTGGCAATAAAATCAACAAACTATCAAACGTCATACTATACATAACTGAAAGCCCAAACGTGTTTATTGCAAATGAATTTAATATAAAACACAATACAAAACTTATTACTGCTTTTAAGTAATCGTTACCATTAAAACTTTCAAATATAAAGCCAGGAATAAATCCCCAAAGCCCAGTTCCTAAGCCTATAATAGGATTATAAGCACCAAAGGGAGCAACTATACCACAAATGAAATCGCCAATAAATGCCGAAGCAAAACCAAGCCCAGAACCGAGCATGTACCCTGCAATAAAGCCTACTAAAGCAACAAGAGAAATTTGCAACGAATCACTTACCTTAATGGTGAAATAGTTAGCAACAAAGGCTAATGCCGAAAGCATTGCGGTATAAACTAATTTTTGTGTATTTGAAAGTTCGTTTCGTTTTTTCTTTTTCTTAACCGTATAAAGCACAAGAATGGTAATAGCCACTACTAAAACTACGTAATAATACCAACGCTTAGCTAGATTTCCAAAAATAGCGGTAAAATCAAATGGTGCTGGAGCTAACAATAAAAACATAAAAAAATCTCTCCTAAATAAAGTTAGAGAGACCGATATAATTTTTCCGTAAAGTAAACGGTATAAAATATAGCGGACGCGTAAAGACACCGCAAGAGAATTTTCCCTTTTCGTTTGCAAACGACATCCCATTTTGCAACACTTTACGCATCTTTACTACTCTACTTTTTTATTGTAACACATTACTTCCTTATCGTCAAGACAATAAAAAAGAATAAAACAGAATAATTTACAAAAACTATTTTTATGACTGTTATATTTCTTAGAACTATGATAATTTATATTACCCTTGCCGTAATAATGAGATTGATGGGTAAAAGACAAATTGGCGAAATGCAACCTTTTGAATTTATTGTAACGTTAATTATTGCCGATTTAACTTGTATTCCAATGGCAGACGTTTCAATTCCTTTAATTTACGGAATCGTTGCAATGTTAACTCTATTTTTACTTCATCAGTTGCTTTCTCTGATAGAAAGAAGTGGAAATACGGCAAAAAAAATTCTATCTGGTAAGCCCAGTATAGTGATAAATAAAAACGGCGTTGACCTTGTTGAATTAAAAAAGAATAACCTTGGAGTAGACGATTTAATAGAGTCAATGCGTGCACTTGGATATTTTTCTTTAGACGACTTATCTTACGCCATTTTTGAATCTAATGGAAAACTTTCTCCAATGGAGAATACCGAAAGATCGGAAACTCCAACTTCTCTTCCATTATTGTTAATTAACGAAGGCAAACCCGTTAAGGAAAACGTACAATTAATAAATTCCAGCTTCCAGAAAATAAGAGATTTTATAGAACAAAATGGTGGCACTGTTAAAAATACTGAAGTTTTAACTATAGATGGAAATGGAAGAGTGTATTTTAAGCAAAAAAATAAAAAATTTGAAATTCTTTCTTTTGAACTTTTAGTGGGGGTAAAATGGTAAAGACATTTATATCAATGTTGAGCGTTGCAGTTATCTTACTTGTTAGCGCATTTTTAGAAACAAGATTTATTAATAGACAATTTGAAGATTTTAACCAAGTTCTGTGCGTTCTCTATGAAAAAGTTGATAGCGAAAGCGCCTCGATTGACGACGTTTACGCTGTCCAAGAAAATTGGCTTAAGAAAAAGGAATATCTCCACATTTTTATTCCCCACACCGAAATTAAGGAAATTGACCTTTGGTTGTCAGAATCTGCCACCTTAGTGCGTGACAAGGAATGGGAAGATGCTATTTCTAAAATAGAAGTTTTAAAAGAATTATGTGAACAAATTCCCAAAACCTTTTCCCTTAGAATAGAAAACGTATTATAATAGTAAAAAACCGTAGTTTTCAATAAGGTTTTCAATAATTTTTATTTTTTATAACGAAAAAAAGGCGTGCCAAAAGGTACGCCTAATTTTTTAAGATTTTAAATAATTAGTCTTTCTTTTCTTTTTTAGTGGTATCAACTACCTGAACGCCGTTATAATATCCACACTTGGGGCATACTCTGTGAGAAGCTCTAAGTTCGTGACATTGGGGGCATTCTGAAAGATTGGGAGCATCAATTTTCCATTGTGCAAATCTTTTGTTTGTTCTTTGCTTTGAAGTTTTGCTTTGCTGTACTGCCATTTTATTTTACCTTCCCTATGAATTTTTACATTTACATGCGCCGTAATTCAAATTTTCTCCGCACTCACTGCAGAGCCCCAAACAGTCTTCCTTACATAGAAAACTTACGGGAACATTCATCAAAATTACGTCGTCTACTATTTTAGCTAAATCAATTTTATCGTTAACAACTGGATAGCCATCTTCAGCATCTTCTTCACAAAGCTCTCTTATCTCTGCCGAATACTCCTTTTCTGTTTCTTCTAAACATCTAGTGCAACAGCCCTTAACATTAAAAACAACGTTACACTCAACAAAAGCGCTATGCTCACCGCTGATAGTTACCCTTCCTTCAACCGTAATAGGTTTTAACACCTCTAAAAACGGAACATCGGAAAATTCCTTTTCGGGAGCGTATTCAAAAAAGAAATTAACACTGTCTTTTCCTTTTCTTTTAATATCTCTCAAATCAAGAATCATTTTTACACCTATTAATCAAGCCTATCAAGTATATAACATTTAACAAGACTTGTCAACGATTTTTATACGTTTTTTGCTAATTTTGACCATGTATTAGCAAGTCAAAGCCTTAGTTTCTCTTGCAATTGATAATTCTTCATTAGTGGGAACTACCATAATTTTAACCTTAGAATCTTCGGTATTAATAAAAGTTTCTCCCCTAATTGCATTCTTTGCTAAATCAAGCTTAGCACCACAGAATTCCATACCTTCCATAACTTGTCTACGAGTAAGATCGGAATTTTCACCAATACCACCCGTAAATACTATAGCATCTACTCCACCTAATACAGCGATATAGCTACCAACGTATTTTTTAACTCTGTAAGAAAGCATGTCGAGAGCTAACGTTGCCCTTTCATTACCAGCTTCGCTTGCAGCAGTAAGATCTCTACAGTCACTACTTACACCACTTACCCCTAAAATACCACACTTTTTGTTAAGGTAATCTACAACTTCAGCTGAAGTAAGACCTACTTTTTCTCTTAAATATTCAACCGCTGCAGGATCGATATCACCACTTCTAGTTCCCATTACTAAACCTTCTAGTGGAGTGAAGCCCATTGAAGTATCTTGACACTTACCGTCCTTAACGGCTGAAATAGAAGAACCGTTTCCAAGGTGGCAAATTACTATTTTAGCATCCTTTTTGCCTAAAAGCTTTGCCGTTTCTTCTGAAACGTACTTGTGAGACGTTCCGTGGAAACCGTATTTTCTAATCTTATGCTCTTCATAAACTTCGTAGGGAATAGCATACATGAAAGCTTTTTGAGGCATGGTTGCATGGAAAGTAGTATCAAACACTGCTACCATAGGAACACCAGGCATAACTTCACGACAACTCTTAATACAAGCAATATTGCCAGGCATATGAAGTGGTCCAAAAACAGCGTTCTTTTCACAAATTTTAATAACTTCGTCGTCGATTACAACAGATTCATGGAAATCTTCTGCGGAGTGGAGAACTCTATGTCCTACTGCTGATATTTCTGATACAGACTTAAGCGCTCCCTTTTCACTATCGAGCATAGCCTTTAATACAAGTTGCATTGCTTCTTTATGAGAAGGCATATCTTGTTCAATAACCGTTTCTTTCCCATCAAAAGTTTTTTGGGTAAGCTTACCACCGTTAAAAGTAATTCTTTCGCAAAGCCCCTTAAGAATAACGCTTTCATTATTCATATCTATAAGCTGATATTTAAGTGATGAGCTTCCTGCATTGATAACTAAAATTTTCATGACTTTATTTTCCTTTTATTTTTTCAAATTTATTTTGCTTGAAGTGCAGTAATAGCGATAACTGCAACAACGTCTTCAACAGAACAACCACGAGATAAGTCGTTAATTGGCTTAGCAAAGCCCTGACAGATAGGACCAAGAGCAAGATATCCACCGAAACGTTGCGCAATTTTGTAACCAATATTTCCTGCGTTAATGTTGGGAAATACAAATACGTTTGCATTACCTGCAACTTTCGATTCGGGAGCTTTTAATTTTCCAACTTCGGGTGCAACCGCTGCATCAAACTGGAATTCTCCATCTAAAATAAGATCAGGAGCAGCTTCCTTAGCAATTCTTGTTGCTTCTTGCATCTTAGGAACTGACTTGAAGAACTTATCGTCGTTACCAGAGCCTTTAGTAGAGAAAGAAAGCATTGCTACTCTAGGTTGGATACCTGCAATATCTCTTGCCGTTTCAGCAGAAGAGATAGCGATATCTGCTATTTGCTGAGCATCTGGTTCAATATTTATAGCGCAGTCTGCAAATACTGCAACGCCATCTGGATTATATTTATTTTCGCCTTCCGGTGCTACCATTACAAAACTTGAAGAAACGGTATTGATGCCAGGAGCAGTTTTAATTACTTGAAGACCAGGACGAAGAGTATTTGCTGTTGAGTGACATGCCCCTGATACTAACCCGTCAACGTCGCCAGCTTTGAGCATTAATGCGCCGTACATAGTGTAATCTTTAAGAATACCTTTTTTTGCTTCTTCAACATCTGCATATTCAGGAGCGCCAGTCTTTTTGTTGATTTTACCCTTTCTTGCTTCAAAAAGCATTTCAGCATATTTACAAGTTCTTTCATCTGTAACTGGGTCAACAATAACTATGCCGTTAAGATCAACGTCAGGGTTAGCTTTTTTTATTTCTTCAGCATTTCCCAAAAGGGTTACAGTTGCAAGCCCTTCTTTAACAGTTTCTGCTGCAGCCTTAACAACTCTTGAGTCTTCACCCTCAGGAAGAACTATGTTTTTGTTTTTTAATTTTGCATTTTTCTTAATAGTTTCCAAAACGTTTGACATGTTTAACCTCACTTAATACGAATTTTTACTTTTTAGCCTTTTTTAGTTTATTTTCGGCAAAAAATAGTGTAGAATATTATTTATAAGTATATTTTACAACATTTAATTAAAAAAGTAAATTATATCTAAACGGAGATTTAAATTTTTTATGAAAATTTGCGCCTGTATTGCTGAATACAACCCATTTCATCTTGGACACGTTAAACATATTGATTACATGAAGAACGTTTTGGGTGCAGAAAAAATTATAGTAATAATGAGTGGAAATTTTTGTCAACGTGGAGAATGTGCAATTCTAAACAAATTCACTAGAGCAAAACACGCAGTTTTAGCTGGAGCTGACCTAGTTATAGAATTGCCAACCGTTTTTGCAATAGGCAACGCAGAAACTTTTGCCACAGGAGCAATCAATTTAATTGACAATTTAGGGGTAGTAAATGCAATTTGCTTTGGTGCTGAAAGTGGAACTAAGGAAGACTTTTTAAAGGTAGCAAATTTTCTTTCAGAAGAAAGTAAGGAATTTAAGCTTCTGCTCAAAGGGTACTTAGATCAAGGCATGTCTTTTGCAAAAGCAAAATTTCTCTCACTTAAAACCTGTTGTACGGATATTGATGAAAACTTGTTTTTACTTCCCAATAATATTTTAGGTGTAGAATACACAAAAGCTTTATTAAAAAGAAATAGCGCTATTGAAATTTATCCTATGATTAGAGAGGGTGATCATAATGACAAGAAACTAAAAAAAGGCATTACAAGCGCCTCTAGCATAAGGGAAACGATAAAAACTGGTTATCCAAAAAAAGTAAAAGGTAGTTTACCATCCTTCGTTTATAAAGATTTAACAACTTATCCTTTCGATTTTGATAAGATGATAATGACAAAACTCATAACGGAAAGTGAAAAAGAAATTAAAAAATTACCCGACTGTAGTGAGGGATTAGAAAATAGACTTAAGGCGCTTTCTAAAGATAATTTAGATTTAGATTCTCTCGTATTAAAAGCTACAACAAAAAGATATACTTCATCAAGAATTAAAAGAATATTAATATCAAACATGCTAGGCATAACTGAAAGCTTTAAAAATGATTGTTTAGCAAAACCATTGTATGCAAAAATACTAGCCGTTTCTACTGAGAGTAAAGACCTTGTATCTCTACTTGCAACAAAGAGTTCTATACCTATCTTAACAAGGCGTAGCGATAGTGAAAGGCTCAATAAAACAGCGAAAGAATGTTTTAGTAAAGACGCGTTAGCGCAAGATCTATATAATCTTGCAACCGATAAAAAAGAAAATGAGAATTTTACTTTATTTATTTAGGAGTGAGCATGGGAGATACGATAAAAGGAATATTTTTAATAATTCTTGGGCTTATTGGGATATACATACCTGCATCTTGCGTTATTGGTTGTGTAAACAAATGTCAAGATGAAGCAAAAATTGTAGAAAGCAACACTGAAATCGTTCTGTTAATTGATGGCCCTGATATAAGAGATGAATATGACGATGGCGAAGTTATTAATTATGTTTCCGTAGGATTTAAAAACGTTGGTAAAGAAACTGTTTATAGAGTTTCCTGTAAAGTACATCTCTATGATTCTGATAATTTCTTAATTGGCACGCTAACTTTTAATTACGACCCCTCAAACAGTAACGCTGTGGAATATGGGCAAAGCACTCCTCGCCACGTTATGCATATCACCACTGTAGAGGGCGAGCCTCACGCCTCTTACATTAAAATTACCGATCTTAAAGTTAATGGTTATAATAAAGAACCTAGATTTTAGTGTTTTAACCCACTACAAGGAGCTTATATGAATATTTTGCATATGAAATATGCGGTTGAAATATCCAATACGCGTTCAATAAGTAAGGCTGCGGAAAATCTTTATACTTCACAACCTAACCTTTCTCGTGCAATAAAAGCATTAGAATCCGACCTGAAAATTAAGATTTTTGAACGCACCTCTAAAGGCTTAGAAATTACTACTGAGGGAGAAGAATTTTTACTTTATGCACGAAATGCTCTTGCCCAAATAAAAAGAATAGAATCAATCTACGAAAATCGCAACGAAAAACAGTTACGTTTATCAGTTTGCGTGCCAAGAGCTAGTTATTTTTCATATGCTTTTTCTCAGTTTGCTAAAGAATTAGATGAAGAAGCTAGGGCGGAAATTATTTATAAAGAAACAAACTCTATGCGTACTATAATAAGCGTTCTTAGAGAAGAATACGATTTGGGCATAGTAAGATATCAAAGCACTTTTGAAAAATACTTTAACACACTTTTTGAAGAAAAAAAGCTAAATAGTAAAATTTTAAATGAATTTTCCTACGTTCTAGCAATATCAAAACACAGTCCGTTAGCGACTAAAGATACTATCGTTGCAGAAGATTTAAAAGATTATACTGAAATTACTCACGGAGATCCATACGTGCCATCACTCCCCTTAATTGACGTTAAACGTGCAGAACTTTCTGAGTTTGCAAAAAAACGCATAATGGTTTTTGAGAGAGGCGTTCAGTTTACGCTACTTGATCAAGTACCAAAAACATTTATGTGGGTTTCTCCTATTCCCCAGGATTTAAAGGATAGGTTTGATTTGGTTGAAAGAAAATGTGATTTTAATACGAAAACCTATAGGGACGTGTTAATTTACCGAAATAAATATCACTTAACCCAACTTGATAATAATTTTATAGACAAAATTACTGAAGCAAAAGGAAAATACTTTTCATAATAAAATTTTTAACGGAAATATTAGAGTATGAGAAAATTCGACACAAAAGTTCAACATTTAAAATATAAAGTACTTAAAGAAGTTGCACGTTTAAGTTGGCAAGACAATTTAACCGAAGGCTTATACAATTTACCTAAAATAATAGTGCCGGGAAATACTGCCACCATGCGTTGTTGCATCTATAAAGAGCAAGCCATAGTTTTAGAAAGAGTTAAACTTGCAATGGGTGGAAACAAAAGTAACCCTAACAGCATTGAAGTTATTGATATTGCTTGTGAAGACTGCCCTATGAGTGGTTACGAAGTAACCGACATGTGTAGAGGATGTTTAGCACATCGTTGCGAATCTGTTTGTAAAAAGAACGCAATTACTATCGATAACTACCACAAAGCACATATTGATAAAGAAAAATGCGTTGATTGTGGTTTATGCTCAAAAGTGTGCCCCTATGGTGCAATAGTCAATCATAGCCGTCCTTGCGAAATGGCATGTAAAATAAAAGCGATTTCTATGGGTGAAAATAAAGCTGCTAATATTAATAACGATAAATGTATATCCTGTGGAGCGTGTGTTTACGCTTGTCCTTGGGGAGCTATAAACGATAAGTCTTACATATTAGAAGTTATAGACATAATAAAAAAGAGTCAAAACGGCACCGCATATCAAGTTTACGCAGTAGTAGCGCCTGCAATTGCAAGCCAATTTACGTATGCAAAATTAGGGCAAGTTTTAAGTGGAATTAAGGCTCTTGGTTTTTCCCAAATAGTAGAAGCAGCACTTGGTGCTGATATCGTAGCGCTTGCCGAAGCAAAGGAGCTTTCTGAAAAAGGTTTCTTAACTAGTTCGTGCTGTCCTGCTTTTGTTTCTTACGTTAAAAAACAATTTCCTGAGCTTGCAGAATACGTTTCACACAATCTTTCCCCTATGGCAACCATTTCAAAAAAAATAAAGGAAAAAGATCCTTCGGCAAAAATAATATTCATTGGCCCATGTACTGCTAAAAAAATGGAGATTAAGACACCGGAAGTTGCTCCATTTGTTGATAGTGTAATTACCTTTGAAGAACTGCAAGCCCTTTTTGATAGCAAGGATATTGATATAACTTCTTTACTAGAAGAAGAAATAGACAATGCTTCCTATTATGGTAGAATTTTTGCAAGGAGTTGTGGACTAAGTGAAGCAGTTGAAGAAAGCTTAAAAGAACGTGGAATTGACGGATTTGACCTTCGCGCAGTCCCCTGCGACGGAATAGAAGCCTGCAAAATAGCTCTACTCAAAGCTTCTAAAAAACTACTTTCTGGTAACTTTATTGAAGGAATGGCTTGTATAGGTGGGTGCGTAGGTGGTGCAGGATGCCTTACCCATGGCGACATTAATAAAGTTCGAATTGAAAAACACGGTAAACAAGCAAAGACGGAAAATATAAAAACTGCAGTAGAAAAGTATGATGTGTCAATTGAAAAAAAATAATTTTAATATAACATAAATGGGCGAACGCAAAATGCGTTCGCCCATTTTATGTATGCATTTACTTTTACATCATAAGATTAATAATTAAATTACAAGCAATAACAATTAAAACTAAAGCAATAGGATAAGTTGAAGCATACGCGCCTGCAACGTCGTCTGTTTTTGCAGTGGAAATCAACGTGCCTAATGCGGGAGTACTAGTCATACCACCAGTGATTGAGCCTAAGTTATTAAGTAGTGGTAGTTTAAGAAGATGTTTACCAACAAAAAAGCCAACTACCATGGGTGCAATAGTCATAATCGCACCACCTATAAAGCCCCATACAACTATCATAGCATCGCCATCAATTGCAGAAACCAAGTTAACGCCTCCATCAACACCAGCACCAATAAGAAAAAGCATAAGTCCTAGCTCTTTAAGCGTTTTAACCGTTGCTTCAGGAATTTCTAGCGAAAGCTTTGAAATGTGCCCGAAGTGTCCAAAAATAAGACACATGATTAATACACCACCAGTTGTTCCAAGTGAAAAACTAACCCCTCCGAAAAGTGGAATTTTAATACCGCCTAAAATAAGACCACTAACTATTGCAAGCGCAAGTGGAGTAAACCCAAAATCATCACACTTAAATAGTTTTTGTTGGCTATTTTCATGATTTTCCTGAACAACGTCAGCTTTAAGTAAAGTCCTCTCATGAGCCATATCTACTTTAAGAAATTTAGGAATAAGTTGAACAAATAACACAACTCCTATAACGCCAAAGGGATAAGCAATAGCATGACCTATAGTAACTTGTGTGTCGAGCATACCCAATTCCTTCATAGCTTCTTGCGCTGCAGAATATCCAGGAGTTGATGTTAAAGCACCAGATAAAATACCCGCCCAAAAATCTGCACCATATGGTGAAATTAAAGTAAACACCACAGCAACAGCCGTTCCGATTAAAATAATAAGAACGCCTAAGAATATGTATGTTTTAAAGTTCTTTGCTAAGTCACGGAAAAATTTTGGACCAGCAATAAAACCAACTGAACCTACAAACATTACTAAGCCCACGTTTTGAATTACGCTTTTATAGTATTTAGTGTTACCAATACCCGCTTCCAACCTTAAACTTCCGATTATAGGCAACTCCGAAGGAATAAGCGTACAAAGATATCCGAATAAAATAGCAACTAAAAAAACACCGGCAGTTCCTAGTGAAACACCTTTAATAGTTATTCTACCAAACAAATATCCTAAAGCAGTTATAATAAATAAACCAGTTAAAAGAGCTGGCAAACCGAATACACTACTAACGCCACTTTGCGATTTTGATGCATTAATTCCACACCAAACACCGACAAATATGGCAAGAAGCACCCCTATAACAATCCAAAACTTTTTGGATGCTTTACATTTTTTCTCCATTTCTTAAACTCCTATTAAATTTACGCTATTTGATTATATAACTTTTTTTACCAGATAGCAACTAATCCATCAGATAAAATCTTAATTATATACTTTTTTGTTTAGTATAATTGGGAAGTAATTGAGGAGATAACTTAGTGGGATTTAATCCTACATCGTTAAGCTCTTTCTCAAAGGCTTTAACGTGAGAAAGTGTTAATTCTTTAAGCTTAACTTCTCTAAACTTTTTACCTGCACTCTTACCAGCATTTCTACCAAAAACTATAATATCGAGCAAGCTATTGCCCATAAGACGATTTCTCCCGTGAATACCCCCTACTGCTTCGCCAGCAACGTAAAGGTTTTCAACCGTAGTGGTCATCCCGTCTGCCGAAATATCTAACCCTCCATTTTGATAATGAAGCGTAGGATAAACTAATATCGGCTCTTTTCTTATATCAATACCATATTTCCCAAACATACGAAGCATTGCTGGAATACGCTTTTCAATCGTACCTTCTCCTCCTAAAATTTCAATCATAGGAGTATCAAGCCAAACGCCTTCACCATCAGTCGTTTCAACTCCGTTATCACGCTTTTTACATTCCCTAATAATTGAAGATGCGGTAACGTCACGAGTTTCAAGAGAATATACGAATGCTTCACCATTTTTATTAACGAGTTGAGCGCCAAGTGAACGCACCTTTTCGGTAACAAGCGCACCAAAAATTTGTGTAGGCTCTGCAACGCCCGTTGGATGATATTGAAGGGTATCTGCGTAAAGTAATTTCGCACCTGCTCTATAACCTAAAACCAAACCGTCTGCCGTTGCACCATAATGATTAGACGTTGGAAATCCTTGATAATGAAGTCTTCCCGCTCCTCCCGTAGCAATTATAACGGTCTTTGCTTTAGCTACAGAAACTTCTTTAGTTTCCATATTATAAAGTACTGCACCCGCAACCTTACCATCGGTATCCTTTATTAATTCGATTGCAGAAGTAAAATCTACTACGTTAATTCCCCTATTAAGCACTTCGTCACGCAACGTTCTCATAATTTCTGCGCCTGAGTAATCCTTACATGCATGCATACGTTTTCTAGATGTTCCACCACCATGAGTAGTAATCATTGTGCCGTCTTTTTCCTTATCAAACATAACACCCAGCTCGTTTAACCATTTAATAGCATCGGGGGCATCGTTAACAAGTTTGTATAAAAGCTCTGGCTTTGCCGCAAAATGTCCTCCACCAAAAGCATCAAGATAATGTATTGCAGGACTATCGTTAGGTTTATCCGCTGCCTGAATGCCACCTTCCGCCATCATAGTGTTCGCATCGCCAATTCTTAGCTTGGTAACCATCATAACGTTAGCGCCAGCATTGTGCGCTTCGATTGCTGCAGAAGAACCTGCTCCACCACCACCAATAACTAAAACGTCAACGTCGTATTTAGGGTTAGTAAGATCTATTTCCATGTCTAACACACGTGCTCTTCCTTGAAGAAGGTCTGCAAGTTCGTGTAAAACCTTATCACCTTTGTTTGGCCCTACTTGTAGTTCTTCGTAGGCATTAGAAATATAATCGGGGTGATTTTCTTTTAATACTTGTTGCTTTTCTTCAGCAGTCATTCTCTGAAAAAGTTTGTTGAGCCTTTCCTGTCTTGTAGACTCAACTTTCTTCATTGAATCTAACTGCTCTTGAGTATATTTATACATTTTCTCCCTCCAATTATTTTTCGATTTCTCTATTGTTATAAAGTTCTTTTAGTTCATCGATAGGCTTATTCATAAGCGTTTCAATAAGCTCTTCATACTTACCGTCTTCAATCTCTTTTACACGGTTAATGACATGTTCCGTTTCAGGTGCAATATATTTTCCGTAAAGCCTTCTTGAAAGTTCTGCAACTTGAGGATGTGAAATTCCTGCAGGACATCTTGATGAACACACGCCACACATAACGCAGTCAAAAGACTCTTCTGCACATTCTGCATAGTCACCACGTTGAGCGTATGCGATATACTGCATAACATTTAATCCTTGAGTGCAGCTTTTAGTACATGCGTTGCAACCGATACATGCATATATTTCAGGATAAAGTTGCATCATAATTTGCTCTGTAGGTTTTACTTTTTCTATATCGTAAACTTGCTTAACTAATGGAAAGAAAGGAAGGGTGGCAACATACATGTCATTTTCCACTTTAGTTTGACATGCAAGACAAGCATGTAATTCCCTATCTCCTTTAATACGGTAAATGGTAGAACACGCACCACAAAACCCGTTTCGACAGCCACAACCACGCACTAGTTGATATCCCGCATATTCCATAGCTTTCATTATAGTAAGACTTTCTGGCACTTCGTATTTTTTTCCAAAAAAGTAAACGTTAACTAATTTTTCCATAGTGTTTCTCCTTTTAGTACTCGCCGGTTAATTCGTCAAGCTCATCCATCCTAAATACAGGACCATCTTTACAAACGAACTTATCACCAACGTTACATCTGCCACATTTACCAACTCCACACTTCATTCGAAGCTCTAAAGTCGTATAAATTCTTGATTTTTCAAAGCCTAACTCTAAAAGACCTTGAAGAGTAAATTTAATCATAATTGGTGGGCCACATAATACCGCCGTCATACCCTTGTCTAATCCAAGCTCTTTCACGTAGCTAGGAACAAATCCAACGTGATCGTCCCACCCGTCTTGTTCACGGTCTATAGTAAGATAAACTTCGAAATCCTTTTCCTTTTGCCATTCTTTTCTAATTTCTTCGATATCAACTAAATCATCCTTACTCCTTGCCCCGTAAACTATAACTACCTTGCCATACTTTTCTCTATAATGGCGAACGTAGTTAATTACGCTTCTAAGGGGCGCTAAACCAATACCGCCGGCAATAAATAAAAGATCTTTACCTAAAAAATCCTCTTCAACAGGGAAATTTCTCCCATAAGGTCCTCTTACTGTAATCTGGCTACCTTCTTGTAAAGAGTGAATAACTTCAGTAACACAACCGCATTTTTTAATGGAAAATTCCATAAATTCAGTGTTAGTTGGAGAGGAAGTAATAGAGAACATACTCTCACCAACCCCTGGAATTGATACCATTGCACATTGACCGGGAAGATGTTCAAAAGGTTTTTTTCCCTGTTTATCAACTACTCTAAAAGTTTTAACGTCTGGAGTATCACGTCTTATATTAGTAACCACACAGACGGTAGGGATTAAGGTATCTCTAACCATTGCTTTTTCCCCCTAATTTTTTGATAACTTTAACAATATTTAAATTTTGTGGGCACTTATTCACGCACCTTCCACACCCAACGCAAGAATATATGCCGTATTGAGATGGAAAATAACAAAGCTTATGCATAAACCTTTGACGGAATCTCTGCATTTGCGTATTTCTACTGTTTTCAGCAGCCATTTGAGTAAAGTCTGCATACATACAAGAGTCCCAACAACGAAATCTTACAACTCCAGAGTTAGTTTTAAAATCTCTTATATCAAAACATTGACAAGTAGGACAAACGAAAGTACAAGTACCGCAACCGATACATGCTTGCGAAAGTTCTTCCCATTCCTTTCGTTCAAATAAATCATTAAGATTTTCCGGCTTAAAAATGGATAAATCTAAATTAGAATATGGAAGCTTTTCTATTTTTTCTTTAATTTCTTTTTGAATAGAGCAAATCTCTTCCTCTCCGCCTATAGTAACTTCGGCTTTTACTTTTTCTAAAAGCATTTCACCCTTTTCCGTGTTTGCTCTAAGATAAAGGTTTTCTTCATCCATAAAGGCAGTAACGTCACCTAAAGGATTTGAAGCATCTATTTTAAATGCATTACAAAAACAACTAAGCTCAGGTTTGTTGCAAGAAAGCGTTACTATTATGCCTGCATCTCTTCTAGCTTTATAAAAGGTGTCTATCGGATCGGAAAGAAAAACTTTATCTAAAATTTCAAAAGCCTTATAGTCGCAAGCTTTAACGCCAAACAATACAAACGGTTTTTTTTCTTCTCTAATATCTATAATTTCGAGATTACCATCTTCCGTTTTAAATTTCATCATGTTTTCTGATTGAGGAAAAAACAAATCCTTAGGAGATTTAACTGTTTTAAGTTTATCTAATCTTACCTTTGCGCCCTCAACGTAAACATCAAAATTTACTTCTCCTGCTTTTTCTATTGGAAGATATAAGGGATATTTTTCGCTAATTAATGTAAAAAGCTTATCTAATTTTGCAAGGCTAGTTTTAACCATTACTTATTCCCCCTTTCAAAAACTTCATTTGGATCTGCGTCGTTCACACTAAATTGAGTAAGCG
The DNA here is from genome assembly GCA_045639245.1 of Christensenellaceae bacterium. Classification (GTDB taxonomy): domain Bacteria; phylum Bacillota; class Clostridia; order Christensenellales; family Borkfalkiaceae; genus UBA1259. The sequence goes on along the minus strand of JAZUCS010000016.1, from coordinate 25,125 downwards.
GATTTTTACCTTCTGCACTTTCTCCCGCTTGAAATTCTCCGTAAAGCTCGTTAGCATCCTTTATAAACTTTCTATTGAGAAGATGAATAGGTATTCTTTGAGGACAAACTCTAGAACATTCTCCACAATCAGTACATCTTCCACTAACGTGAAACGCTCTTATAATGTGATAAAGGCTTTCTTCAAACTCACTATCGTTAGCCTTTGCAGAAATACCCGAATATTGATTATCGAACACACATTTAACACATGAACATGCGGGACAAACGTTTCTACAAGCATTACAACGAACACACTTCGAAAGTTCACTTCTCCAAAATGCAAATCTTTCTTCTTCAGTCATTGCTTCAAGTTCTTTAACTTTTTCAAATCTATCTAACGAAGTTGTTTCACTAGATTGACCGATAACCTCATCTGCTATCACGTGCGTTTTACCCTTGCAAGTTAAGCACTTTTCCAAGAATACTTCACTAGTATTAACTTTCTTTTTATCAAAAATAGTAGTGAATTGCACTTCGTCTGATAAAAATTCTGCATCTATAACACCGTCAATTCCCAAATCAGCAAGTTTATAATTATCAAGTTTACCTTTGCAAGCAACTCCGATAACGTAAATCTTTTCCCTATCAACTCTTTTCTCTTTAAGAAGTTGATTTAAACTATACGCATCACAAGGCTTAAGAAAAACCGCCGTTTTGCCTTCTTCTTTTGATAAGTTTATAAGATATTTAGAAAGGTTTGCACCACAAAAACCTGTATAAACAAATTGCTCAAGCTCCTTCTCGTTTTTGAATAACGCAGGAGAAGGGTCAAAATAAAACTCACCCCTTTTCCAACCTAAAATTTTATTAACTTCACCGTTTTTCAAAAGCTCAGAGGCTCTTTCTTTCATTTCACGTTCAATAGCTTTCACGTTAATCCTCCTTCACTCTTAAATCAGTTAATTTTTTATTTTCGCCGAGTTCAGTTATCTTTTTAACAAAATCGTTCATTACCGTAGAAAATTTTACGCCCTCTGCCGCCGAAACCCATTCTACTCTAGTTCTCTCCTTTTCAATCCCCATATAATTAAGCATTGAAAATAATAACGACATTCTTCTTCTAGTAAAGTAGTTGCCCGTTACGTAGTGGCAATCTCCGGGGTGGCAACCACAAAGAATAACTCCATCTGCACCACGTTGAAACGCTTTAAGAATAAACGAAGGATTTACCCTACAAGAACAGGGTACTCTTATAATCTTTACGTTTGCAGGGTATGAAAGACGATTACTTCCAGCAAGGTCAGCACCTGCGTAAGAACACCAATTGCAACAAAAAGCAACAATATTTGGTGTAAATTCTTTTTTGTTTACTTCTTGCATATTGCTTCAACCTCCGCCATAATTTGTCTCGACGAGAAACCACTTAAATCCATTGCTCCTGATGGACAAGTAACGGTACAAGCTCCACAGCCTTGACATACTGCAGGGTTAACTTGAGCTACTCTTCTCTTTTCCATCTTTCCGTGTACTCTAAAATCCTTTTCTACATAAGTAATTGCACCGTATGCACATACGTTAGCACAACTAGAACAGCCGTTACACATATTTTCGTTTGCGCTAGCAATGCATGGATTTCCTTTTAACTTATCTTTAGCTAATAATCCAATAACCTTTGCAGCAGCCGCCCCTGCTTGAGAAACCGTTTCTGGAATATCCTTTGGCCCTTGACACGCACCCGATAAGAATACTCCAGCCGTAGGACTTTCTACAGGACGAAGTTTTGGATGCGCTTCGGTAAAGAAATCATTTGTATCCATACTTGCAGTAAGCATAGTTGCTAAAGGTCTTGCAGATTTATCAGGTTCAATTGCAGCAGCTAAAACTACTAAGTCTGCATCAATTTTAACTTGCTTATTAGCAATAAGGTCAGAACCTTGAACCATAAGTTTGTTTCCTTCTGGCGAAACCTTGCCAACCATACCTTTAATATAGTGAACGCCATATTCTTCCACTGCACGACGATAGAATTCGTCGAAAAGTTTACCAGGCGTTCTCACATCGATATAGAAAACACTAACATCGGTATCGGGATATTTATCCCTAGTAAGCATAGCGTGTTTTGCCGTATACATACAACAAATTTTAGAGCAATATTCCTTACCTTTTTCCGCACAAGAAGAACATCTTGAGCCAACGCATTGAACAAACACTATTTTATGTGGATGCTCTCCATCTGATGGACGAAGAAGCTTGCCCCCCGTAGGACCTGCCGCATTCATAAGCCTTTCAAATTCAAGCGAGGTAATAACGTCTTTACTTTGACTATAAGCATATTCATCAAACTTATCCATGCGTATAGGATTAAAACCGGTTGCAACGACAATTGCACCATACTTTTCTTCTATAAATTCATCTTTTTGGGTATAATCAATAGCTTTAGCCGTACAAACTCTTGCGCAAAGCCCACACTTTCCCGATTTAAGCATGTTACAGTATGCTGGATCTATGGTAGCAACTTTAGGTACAGCCTGTGCAAAAGGTATGTAAACAGCACGCTTATTATCCATTCCGAGATTAAAGTCGTTAGGAACGTTTTTTACAGGGCATTTTTCCGTGCATAAACCACAACCCGTGCACACGTCTTCCTTAATGTAACGTGCTTTCTTTTTAATAGTAACATCAAAATTACCAACAAAACCCTTAACTGCCTCAACTTCACTATAAGAAAAAATTCTAATCTTTTCGTGTTGAGCAACGTCTACCATTTTTGGGGTTAAGATACAAGCCGCACAGTCAAGCGTAGGAAAGGTTTTATCAAGCTGAGCCATTTTACCACCGATAGTAGGTTGTTTTTCTACTATGTCAACCTCAAAACCTGCATCGGCTATGTCTAAAGCAGTTTGAATACCTGCAATACCACCACCAATAACAAGCGCCCTCTTTGTAACAGGGCTTTCCCCTGCCGTTAACGGAGCGTTTAGGTTAACCTTTGCAATAGCGGTTCTACCTAAAACTATCGCCTTATTCGTACCTTCTTCAATATCTTTATGTATCCAAGAACATTGCTCTCTAATATTAGCAATTTCCACCATATACGGATTAAGTCCCGCCACAGAAGCCGTTTTTCTAAACGTTTGCTCATGCATTCTCGGCGAACAAGAACATACTACGATACCCGTAAGATTATATTGCTTAATAGCCTGAATAATCATCTCCTGTCCCGCTTGCGAACACATATATTGATAGTTTGCAGAATGTACTACGCTAGGTTCCTTGCCCAACTCTTCAGCAACCTTAACAACGTCAACCGTTGAAGCGATATTGCTTCCACACCAACAAACAAATACGCCTATTCTTTGCATTTTGTTCTCCTTTTACTTTGTATATTTCCTAAACGCACTAACTATTGCCTGTTGTGGCAAATCTTCATCAAGCATATTAGGAACGTCGTCTGCAGTTAAATGATTGTTTCCTTGTTTTCTAATAACTTCAAGTCGAACCGCTTCTACTATTTTAGCCGGCTCAACGCCTCTAGGACACCTGTCGATACACGCAAAACAAGACAAACAACGATAAATCGATTTTGAATTTAAAAGTGGCTCGATATCACCCGTTTCCACCATATAAACAAACTGGTGGGGATGATATTCCATTTCGTCGTAAGCTGGGCACGTTCCAGAACATTTTCCGCATTTCATACACTTTCTTACGTTAACTCCACTACGACGAATTATTTCATCTCGTATTTTGTTTTTGCTTTCCATCTTTTACTCCTTTATGCCTAAAGCTTCAGCAAGAAGCTCGGTAAGATAAACGACTGGTAAATCGCTTTTGCTCTTTTCTAGATTGTATTTACATAAGGGACACGCCGTTACTATCATATCTGCTCCCTTATTCTTTGCTGTTTCTAAAATTCTTTGACTTTTCTTTAATGCAAGCTCTTTGTCTTCCATAGTAACGTAACCACCACAACATTCGTTACGTAAAGCATAAATCACTGGTTCAGCACCAAGTGCTCTTATAAAATTTTCCATAATAGTTGGATTTTCCACGTCGTCCATAGCCATAACTTTACCGGGACGCAAAAGCAAACATCCGTAGTAGGGCGCAATTTTTTTGCCTTTTAACGAGTTGACAACTTTTTTAGAAATTTCTTCAAAGCCTATTTTATCACGAAGCAATTCTAAATAATGCCATACCTCCGTTTCTCCTATATATGATTGTGGAGCAAGATAATTATTTACACGAGAACAAAATTCACTATCTGCTTTTATCTGTGCGTTGGTTTGCTTTAACACGTTATGACATGCTGAACAAACTGAAACAAGCCCTTGTCCTTTTTCTTTTGCAGACATTAGTGCGCGTACCGACGAAAGTTTAGTGGCAATCTCGTCACTTGATGAAGTAAAAACTCCTCCACAACATTGCCAATTTTTAATTTCTTCCAACTCCACCCCCAACGCTTGAGCGCAGGCGCGAGCATATATGTCTAGTTTCTTAGCCTTTGTCTTTAACGTGCAACCGGGAAAATAACTGACTTTCATACCATTTTGCTCCTATTTTTTATCCTTTTAAACAAAAAATGTTCTATTGAAACACATTTTTTAAGCAATATGTGTTTTTTGTAATAGGATTTTTTGTCGATTTTATCCTTTTTCTTTGCTAATCAATAAAAATGCAACATGATTTAGGCACGATTATTAATTTGCTAAAACTCGTATATTTTGTTAAAATCAAGTAAAACATAATCTAATAATATGCTTTCAATTTACTATTATATCAAAATAGCCGTTTTTTGTAAACTTTTTAATACCAAAGTTAAATATAAAAAATTTATGGTTATATAACATTTTTGTTATAGCAAAAATCAAAATACAAAACTTTTTTTAAAAAATAAAAACAACTCCTTGTGTAAGCAAGGAGTTGTTTTGAATTATATATTGTTAATTTAAATATTAATACATTCCACCCATTCCGCCTGCAGGCATTTGCGCAGGAGCATCTTCCTTAATATCTGCAACCACAGCTTCGGTAGTTAAGAAAACGCTTGCAACAGAAGCGGCATTTTCTAAAGCAGACCTTGTAACTTTAGTTGGATCGATAATACCAGAAGCCACCATATCGGTATATTCATTAGTAAGTGCGTTAAAGCCGTAGTTGGATTTATCTGCTTTCAATACTTCGTTTAAGATAACTGAACCATCTAACCCTGCGTTAGTTGCAATTTGCTTCAAGGGAGCTTCAACAGATTTTAACACGATAAGTGCGCCCGTTTTTTCATCACCTTCTAAAGAATTTGCATATTCTTTTAATGCACCAATAGTAGAAATTAAAGCTATTCCACCACCGGGAACGATACCTTCTTGAACTGCAGCTTTGGTTGCATTAAGAGCATCTTCAATACGAAGTTTTTTCTCTTTCATTTCAATTTCAGTTGCAGCACCTACGTTAATAACTGCTACACCACCTGCAAGTTTTGCAAGACGTTCTTGAAGTTTTTCCTTGTCGTAATCGGAAGAAGTTACTGCAATTTGAGCTTTTATTGCTTGTTTTCTCGCTTCTATCTGGCTAGGATCACCTGCGCCACCAACGATAGTTGTATTATCTTTATCAACCTTAACGGAAGAAGCTCTTCCAAGCATGTTCAACGTAACATCTTTAAATTCGTAACCGAGTTCACTTGAAATTACAGTACCACCAGTTAAGATAGCAATGTCTTCAAGCATAGCTTTTCTCCTATCGCCAAAACCGGGAGCTTTAACAGCTACACAATTAAACACACCTTTTAATTTATTTACAACGAGTGCAGCAAGCGCATCGCCTTCAACTTCTTCAGCAATAATTAAAAGTCTCATACCCTGTTGAGCAATAGGCTCTACAAGTGGTAAAATTTCCTGAATTGAAGATATTTTCTTGTCAGTAATCAAAATTACAGGATTGTCTAATACTGCTTCCATTTTATCGGTATTAGTAACCATATACGCTGAAGCATAGCCTCTATCAAATTGCATACCTTCAACGGTTGTAAGCTCCGTTTTCATGGTTTTGCTTTCTTCAATAGTAATAACACCGTCTTTACCAACTTTTTCCATAGCTTCAGAAATTAGTGCTCCTACGTTATCATCACCTGCCGAGATAGAAGCAACCTGACCGATTGCGTTTTTATCTTCAACAGGTTTGCTAATTTTCTTTAATTGTTCTACAGCAACGTTAACTGCTCCCGCAATACCTTTTTTAAGTATAACGGGGTTTGCCCCTGCAGCCACGTTCTTAAGGCCTTCACTAATCATAGCCTGTGCCAAAATTACCGCGGTAGTAGTACCATCTCCCGCTACGTCGTTAGTCTTGGTTGAAACTTCTTTAACGAGCTGTGCACCCATATTTTCAAATGGATCTTTCAACTCAATTTCCTTAGCAATAGTAACTCCGTCGTTAGTAATAAGTGGTGCACCAAACTGACGAGCAAGCACCACGTTTCTTCCTTTAGGACCTATAGTTATTTTTACGGTATTAGCTAGCGTGTCAACACCGTTTTGAAGAGCTTTTCTAGCCTCTTCACCGTTTTTTAATTCTTTAGCCATTTTCTGCCTCCTATTAAATGATTATATTATTCTACGATTGCAAGTATGTCGCTTTGACGAATTATAGTAAGCTCTTTACCATCTACCTTAAATTCGCTTCCTGCATATTTAGAATACAATACGGTATCACCAACTTTTACTTGCATTTCTATTTCTTTTCCGTCTACAGTTCCACCAGGACCTACTGCAACGATTTTTGCCATTTGTTGTTTTTCTTGTGATGCTGTAGGAAGTATAAACCCACTCCCCGTTCTCTCTTCAGTTTCTAAAGCCTCTACTACAACTTTGTCAAATAAGGGTTTTACATTCATATTTTTACCTCCACCTTATAAATTAGCACTCTCTATTCGCAAGTGCTAATTATTATTATATCCATCATTTTCCATTTGTCAATAGAATATGACGCAAATTTAAAAATTTTACTAATAATTTAAAAATCCTCTAGCCTATTGTAGAGGATTTTCTTTAGTGTTTACAACTTATTTTTTTGTTTCACTTTTTTCCGACACAAAGTTTTCAAGTTCTTCAAAACTACCTATCGAAAGTTTTTGGACAACTATCTCTTCTTGTTCTTTTTCCTTTATAATCGATTTTGTTAAAACGATTTCTTCTTGTTTAGGCAATGCAGACTTTTCTTCTTCGTAGCAAACCTCTGGCTCAATTTCTACCTTGCTCCCTTTTTCCGTCTTAAACACCTCAGGTCTTTTTGAAAAGGCATTGCCGTACTTAATAACCAAATAACCTATTAACAACAATGCGAAAAAAATGTCTGTTAAAAGTAAAATCTTCAACGTTAAACTCATACTCTTTCCCCTAAACCACCTATAGGATGGCTAAACTTTTTTACGCTTAGGCTCAGTTGTAACACAAACACCTAATTGCGTAAGCGTTTTCTTATCAACGTGCGACAATATTACCGACGAATGAAATTGAGAACCTTTAAGCCTCGAGAGTTGATCAAGAGCAATTTTTGCATAAGGATTTGTAACGGCGCTCATTGCAAGCAATAAAAGAATTTCATCGGTGTGTAATCTCGGATTTTTACTACCCATGTGGTTAACCTTAAGCGCCTGAACAGGCTCAATTACAGATGCCGAAATTAATTCCACCTTATCATCGATACCCCCTAGAATCTTAAGAGAATTTAACAATACTGCCGCCGAAGCCCCCATAAGATTTCTTGTTTTTCCAGTAACCAATCTTCCATCGGGAAGCTCTAGCGCAGCCGATGGCGTTCCTGTAAGTGCTTCTTTTTCTAGCGCACAAGGAACAACCTTTCTATCGGTTAAAGAAACATTCAGTTTTTTCATTAAAATATCAAGCTTTGAAACAACTTCCTTCCCAATATTCCCCTTTAGCACTTCAATTTGCGCATCATAATATCTACGAATAATTTCCTGTTTACTAGCATCACTAACAATTTCGTCGTCAATAATACAATATCCTGCCATGTTAACCCCCATTTGTGTGGGTGATTTATATGGGCTTTGCCCCATAATTCTCGATAAAATTGCCGATAATACGGGGAAAATTTCAATATCTCTATTGTAATTTACCGTCATTTCTCCCGTAACTTCCATATGGAAGGGATCAATCATATTAACGTCGTTAAGATCTGCGGTGGCAGCTTCGTAAGCCGCATTTACAGGATGAGTTAACGCTAAATTCCATACGGGAAAGGTTTCATATTTTGCATATCCCGCTTTTATACCCCTTTTATTTTCATGATAAAGCTGAGATAAACAAGTTGCCATTTTTCCACTTCCTGGACCAGGCGCGGTAACAACTACAAGAGGACGAGTAGTTACTATGTATTCGTTTTTACCAAACCCCTCTTCGCTAACGATTTTCTCAACGTTTGAAGGATATCCTTCAATAGGATAATGACAATAAACTTTTATACCTAATATCTCTAAACGTTTCTTAAAAGCAACGGCAGAAGGTTGCTCAGCAAAGCAATTAAGAACTACGCTTCCAACGTAAAAGCCTGTACTTCTAAACAAATCGATAAGTCTTAATGTTTCAACGTCGTAAGTAATACCATAATCGCTTCTGGTTTTATTTTTCTCTATATCGCCGGCGTTAATTACAAGAAGTATTTCCGCCTTATCCTTCAAGGTGGAAAGCATTTTTATTTTGCTATCCGGCTCAAACCCAGGAAGCACTCTTGAAGCGTGAAAATCGTCAAAAAGCTTGCCCCCAAATTCAAGATAAAGCTTATCGCCAAACATTGCAATACGCTCTATAATTTTCTCAGATTGCATTTCTAAATATTTCTTGTTGTCAAAACCGACTTTTCCCATATAACAAACAAACCTAATCTAAAAGGTTTGCCTCCTTTAACCTCTGTACAAATAATGCTACGTCTTTTTGAGCAATAGCCACGTCAACGTCATATTCAGCGATAAGCGCATCAACAAGTTCTTGCTCACTAACGTCTTTTTCTAGTTTCTTCCACAAAAACGCACCCGTTTCGTTAAGATTTATCATTGAATTAAACGTCTTTATGGCTTCACCCACCGCAACTACAAGATACGTTCCTGCTATCTCTTTTAATATAAAATTCTTTTTTATTTTCATTGTTTAATCCTTTTTAGACATCGTTTCATATGCCAGTATTGCCGCTTCGTGAGATATATTACAATACATTTCATACAATTCTACCGATTCTATAAGCTCACCTAAAATGCCTAATAATTGGTCTGCTTCATTTGCCGTTTTAGGACGCATTGTTTGATTTAATAAAGGCATTAAAATGTCTTTCGGCAAAATTTTATTTACTATATTATGCTCGCCTCTTTTAAGAATACAAATCGCTTTTATTTTAACCTTAACGTTATTATCAATATTATGTTTTCCATTCCAAGGTGTTCCATAAACGAAAAACTCGTTATCAATTTTTCTAATAACAGGCTTATCATCGTTAACCATAACGACTTTATCCTTAAAAACCTCTCTCCACAGTCTTGCATGGGTAGATTTACCTGTTCCACTTGGCGCTAAAAATAGATACGCCTGCCCATCAACAGCTAACGCCGAGCAATGAATTATAATCGTTTGGTTTGAAAGAGCATAATCTAAAAACTTGCGATAAAGGGCAAGACTTTCTAAGTAAGCATCTGGAAAATCTTCAGCAGGACCAAGCCTTCTTTCCCTCTCAATATCATCTTTGGTAACCTCTAAAGACGTTGTTGAAGGCAAATCCTCAACGCAAAGATATTTTTGACATCGCTTTTCAGTGTAAGCATGCGAAAACTTTGCTTCAAACACTATATCAGCAATTTTATACTTAGGCATACTCTCCCCCAAACCCCTCTATCAATTACTTATTATTCTATCAAAATGGCAAGACTTTGTCAATATAAATTTAATTTTTATATCTCTTATATTGTTTTATTAATACTATAAGGTCAAAGAAGAATTATCAATTAGAAGTTGAAAAATTTCTCTTTCACAATCTGGATGCACATTTTTCTGGTCGTATATGATTTTCCCATCTTTTAAAACCAAAATTCTATCTGCAATTTCCACTGCTTCTTTTATATCGTGCGTTACCATGATAACTGTTTGTCCACTCTCTTTTTGCTTTTTCTTGATTTCGCTTATCAATAAATATTTAAGTGCTAAATCTAAATTTATAAAAGGCTCGTCCATTAATAACGTGTTCGCCTTAAAAAGCATTGCGCGAACTATAGCAACTCTTCTTTTCATACCAGCAGAAAGACTTTTAGGATACAAATTTTCCGCCCCCTTCAACCCCACCTTTTCAAGATAATGTAAGGCAGAACAATCTTTACCACATATAAATTCTACGTTCTCTTTTACCGTTAAATTGTTAATTAGTCTATCTTCTTGAAACACAACTGAAACAGGACAATCCATCCCTATTATATCACCATTAAAATCGGTAACGTTTGCAATAGCGGAGAGTAAAGTCGTTTTTCCCGAACCGCTTTCACCTAAAATGGCTGTTATTTTACCCTTTTCTATTTGTAGATTAAAGTTATCGTAAACAACCTTCTCATCGTAAGTTTTTGAAAAATTTTCTATCTTAATCATAAAAACTTACCAGCCCTTTTAGATATTAAAGAAAAAACTAATTCCACTAATATCGAAAAAATAACAGTAACAACAACCAATGCAATCATAGACGCTATTTCAAGATTATAGTTAAAGTAAGATAATTGTCCACCAAGAGAGTTAGAAGTTGCACTTAAAACTTCTGCAGCAACCATCAATTTTAAGTTTAGAGCTAGAGCCCCTCCCCCCGCTATAATTATTGACGGCAACGTTTGTGGAATAATAATATTTTTTAAAATTTCTCCATCCGTTTTGCCAAAAATTTTAGCCATATGTACTTGCTTTTTATCTACACCCATAAGTGAATTATATAGGTTTGTGTAAAGAGTGGGAAGAACCACCAACATAGTAACGACTATAGGTGCTATAAAAGAATTAGTCCAATACAACAATAAAAGCACTACAGCTACGGTAGGCAACGCTCTTAAAATACTTACTAAGGGAGAAACACATTTAATTGCAATGGGCGCTTTTTTTACTAAGTACGCGAGAAAAAAAGCTATCGTAAAAGACAATAAAAAAGATATAAACGTGCGAAGCAACGTCATAAAAAAAGCAAGATAAAAGCTACCATCTTTAAACAACAATATAAGTGCCGATAAGGTTTTACCAATACTTGGTAAGACGTATTCACTCCCCACTACAAAAGCAGAAGTTGCCCAAAGAATGATAATACATCCAAACGTTATTATCGGCAAAAATGCCGATAAAATTTTTTGTTCTGTTTTTTTCATTTCTTTTCCTTAGTATTTAACGATGAAGATAAAAATCATTTCCAACTAGGTTAGCTGAAACTTCATCAATAGCTCTAATTCTTTCAATATATGTGTTTACCACGTTTTTAGCCACCGAAGCTTTTTCATAATAGATTTTGCACCCCTCGACAGTTTCGCTAGATATTACAGATGCATTCAACGTGCTTTCAGCAAATTTATTCTTTATTGCATTAACAGCGTTTGCAGGATTTTGCTTAACCCACTCTACGTTGGAATTAAAAGCATTTTCAATTTTTTCAATAAGCGATGGGAATTCCTCGCAAACTGAAACTTTAACCATTAAAACTGCTTGGGGATACGCTTTGTTTTGCGAATCAAATACTTCTTGTAAATCTAGAACAGCATTTACTCCTTTGCTTTTAAGAACGGATACTGCAGGTTCTGGAACTAAACCAAAAGCGGAAGAATTTTGAATTAATAAAGCGTTAAATTCTTGTGGCGTATTATAATACTTTATTGCAACCTTACCGTTTACAGCTTCATCACTAACAACGTATTCCACTCCGTTAACGGAAAGCGCTGATTTAAAAGTCCAATCAGGCACTTTACCAGGATTAGGCACAAACACCACCCTTCCAATCAAATCGTTTACCGATGATATTGAAGTTTTACTCATAACGTAAAAATTTCCATGCGTAACTACTGCCGCCATTTTATAAAGATTATCATTATCAGCGTTATAAAGCTTAGTTGCCGCGTTTAAGGGCATAACAACTAAGTCAGCTTTATCAACGGTTATTGCCTTGTTGATTTCGGCAGAAGAAACAACGCTATATGAAAATGTAGCTTTTGTGCCAAAATTTTCGTCGTCGTTAATAAATTTTGCTATAGAAAGAGCGGGAGCTCCGTCTGGTACTACAAATGTAAACGAACCTTCTATCTCTCGTCCCTTGCATGCAGAAATAGAAAAGACAACCGCAATTACAAACCCTAAAATAAAAGCCAAAAATTTTTTCATAACCAATTCTCCTATTGTTAAAAAGAAAGTCCCTTCACTGACATAGTAAAGGGACGAACGTGATTAAACAGAGTGACCTTTCACCCTATATAGTTACGAAATAATTATCCCCTTCCCCGTCAGGCGAACCTTTCAGTTTAGGTTTATATTTTTATTATATAATATTGAATTGTTTTCTGTCAAGCAAGAAAAAGGGATGATTGTTAAATAAAAAGAGCCCAACGCTCATTTATCGAATTTTTTCTTTATATTTTCTCTTCGTTGCTTCTCCACCACGAATATGGCGTTCAGAAAGATTTTTATCAAGCACCTTTCTTACTTTTTTATACAGTTGTTTATCAATCAAGATAAGTCTTTCAGTAACGTCTTTATGTATAGTTGATTTTGAGGATAAAAAAATTTTAGCGGTTGCCCTTACTGTAGCGCCAGTGTTGATTATGAACTCTGCTTCCTCAATTATTCTGTCCGTAACGTTATTATTAAACATATATTCCCCCTTTTTAGAAGATAATATATGCTATGAAGTTTTTCGACCGAATATGATATTATTTTCTATTTTACGCTTTCTTTATTTATTCTCATTAATCTCATGCATAAAAAAGAGCCGAAACAGAGAGCAAACATTAAAATAAACGCCCAAAAAAAGAATACTATTATTCCCGCAAGACTTCCATAAAACGCGTTATAATCGGAAAAATATCTTATATAAAAAATTAATAATATGCTACCTAAAACGATAATACAAAGCGAAATAAACGAGCCAAACATTAAAGCAAATGCTTTTAATTTTATGGGACTTATAAAACGATTGAGCAAAATTATAATGGTATAACCAAAAAGAATAATTATTGCAAATGAAATAATGGAAATTAAATGTCTGGTATCGTTTCCAACACTCATAAGCAAAGTATTTCTAAATGAAAAACAAAAAGCAAACGCTACAAACAGCAAAAATAATACACAAAGTAATAATAGAGCCCAAATTCTTCTAAAGATGCCCCTTTTTCTAGCCTCAGTAGTGCCGTAAATATAATCTCCATCTTTGCTCATTTGGTTAAGCAACGTTGAGCAAGACAAAATAACGGTTAATATAAAAAAAACCGTTACGGAATTTGAAACATTAGAAGCAGTTCCAACAATTAAGCCAACAGCATCACGAAATTCAACGGGAAGCCTACTAACAAGTTCAAGTGATAAATCTACGCCAAAAATTCCAAACGCTGTTATCAACAAAAACACTAATGGAATTAGCGCCATTAAAAAATAAAAAACCCAACACCCTGTAACTGTTAACAATCTTTTATCCTTCAGCGACGTAAAAAAATTATCGTTTTTTTCCATATAAAAACAGTCTGTGTGTTTTACAGACTGTTTATACTTTGTTTGATAAATTATACGGGAATAGACTTTATTTTCGTATAAATTTCCGAATATTTATCTTTATAAAATAAATTAGTTCCGCTTGTAGTTACCGCAGCGGTACCCGCAGCTACAGCACGCCTTAACAACTCTGATTGTGGAACACCGAAATCTAGAGCAACGCATATTGCAGCAACCATGCTATCTCCCGCCCCAACGGTAGAGTTAACGGCAACAGAGGCTGATTTACAATACCAACTCTCTAAACCATCGGTTAAAACTGCTCCTTCGGCGCCCATAGAAATTAAAACGTTTTCCGCCCCTAAATCAAGGTATGTTTTAGCGGCTTTAACCATATCTTTATTGTTGTTTACAGACATTCCCGAAAAAGATTCTAATTCCGCCACGTTAGGCTTAACCATAAATAGTTTTCTCGCATTTAATGCTTGTAACATATTCTCTCTTTCCGTGTCAACAATTATTTTACACCCTTCCCAAACGGCCTTAACCATTTCTCCATAAAACTCAGGAGCAACACCTTTAGGTAGACTTCCCGAAATGACAACGGTGTTTACCCCTTCAGATAACCTTTTAATTTTTTCCAAAAGCTCTGTTTGCTTTTGTAAAGAAATTTCTTCACCCTTATCGTTTATTTCGGTTAGCATAGATTTTTTATCTATGATTTTATAATTAACTCTTGCAGCCCCGGGATTACAAACAAATTCGTGAATAACACCTTCCTTATCTAAAGTGTGTTCGAACATGTGTCTATGGTTTTCAAACATAAACCCAGTAGTCGTGCAAGGCTCACCCAATCTAGCAACCCCGATTGCAACGTTTAACGCCTTTCCTGAATAAGTTTCAACCTTGCTATCAATACGATTAAGCGAACCAACGTTAAGGCTATCTACCTCTATTGTGCGGTCAATACTTGGATTGGGACATACTGTAAGTATCATCTTACTGAATTTCCTCTCTATTAATTCTATTTATTTGCTTCGGCAATTATCTTTTTACGAGTGTCGAAGGGAACTTCCTCATAACGCGCAAATACGCCTTCAAAGCTTCCCCTACCCTGCGTCATACTACGTAAATCGGTAGCATATTTCATCATTTCAGCCAATGGAGCTTCCGCTTGAATTTGCTGTTTTCCATCAACTGGCTCCATACCAAGAATCCTACCTCTACGTTTATTCATATCTCCTAATATATCGCCGGTATAGTTATCGGGTACGGTTATAGTATATGAATATACTGGTTCTAAAATAGTGGGAGAAGCAAGTTTAACACCTTCGTCATACGCAATTTTTGCCGCTGATACAAAGGCAACTTCCTTACTGTCAACAGGATGCTCTTTCCCATCAAAAAGAGTACATTTTAGGTTGGTCATAGGATAGCCAGCTAAAACGCCCTTTTGAATAGCTTCTCTAAGTCCTTTTTCAGTTGCCATTGCAAATGGTTTGCTAACTGCACCACCAACTATAGCATTTATAAACTCAAACTCGCCGTCAGCTGCGCCCGGTTCAAATTTAATGTTAACAACGCCAAATTGTCCTGCTCCACCAGATTGTTTTTTATGTTTGCCTTCTGCCTGCGCAGATGAAGTTATAGTTTCTTTATAGGCAACTTTTGGTTCACGCAATAAAGCTTCACAACCAAATTTAGCTTTAAGTTTTTTGCAAAGTATATCAAGTTGAGTTTCGCCCTGTCCCCTAATAACCAATTCACCGGTATCAGCGTCTTTTTCTACCTTAAAGGTCAAATCTTCTTCTGAAAGCCTATTAAGACCTTGGAAAACCTTATCTTCCTCTCCGCTTTTCGCAGCAGAAATAGCCATGGTAAGCACGGGTGATGGAAGTGGAATATCGTAATACTTAATCTTAAACGATTCATCACAAAGTGTATCGCCAGTATTAGTACATGTAAGTTTGTTTACAGCACCAATATCACCTGCAAAAAGTTCTGAAACTGCTTCTTGCTTTTTACCTTTCATAACGTATAAGTTGTTTATACGCTCTTTTTGTCCCGTTGTAGAATTATAAACCATCATACCACTCTTAAGAGAACCAGTAAAAATTCTAATCATATTAAGTTTTCCAACGAATGGGTCGGCAACGGTTTTGAATACTTGACCGGAGAAGGGTTTTTCAAGGTCGCAAATAATTTGCTGAATTTCTCCTTCTGCATCCGTTGCAAGCACTGCCTTTCTCTCAAGTGGAGAAGGAAGTAAATCGCAAATTTCATACATTAAATTAATCACGCCCATATTTTGAGTTGCAGAACCACCCATAATTGGAATAGTGTCGCCAGTTAAAAGACCATATCTAACGCCTGCAACGATTTCCTCATTAGTAAGCGTGCCCTCGGATAAATATTTATCTAACAACACTTCTGAAGATTCAGCAGCGGCTTCAGTTAATGTTTCTTTAAGCATTTCTAGTTCTGACTTTAAGTTTTCAGGAACTTCAATTTCGTTTCTTCCACCTTTCGTAAACTCAAAAGCCTTGCCTGAGATTACCGAAACATACCCTTTCATTTTGCTATCTATAATAATTGGAAGGTGTGTGGGTGAAATCTTTTTGCCATATTTATCGTGAAAAGCTTTAACTGTAGCAACGTAATCTGAATTTTCTTTATCTATGCCGTTTACAAAAATCATTAACGGAATGTGTCTACGCAAACAATAATCTACAGCTTTCTCTGCACCAACAGACACCTGCCCATTAGCTTCAGCAACTAAAACTGCTGAACCTACAGCACGCATAGCCTGCTCAAATTCTCCTTGAAAATCAAAAAAACCAGGAACGTCTATAATATTTATTTTTACACCGTTCCAATTGGTATATGCGCACGCAAGTGAAATTGAAATGCCTCTTGCAAGTTCTTCACCATCATAATCCATTACAGTATTTTTATCTGCCGTATTTCCAAGCCTATCAATAGACTTGCCGTTGAAAAGTATAGCCTCTGCAAGAGATGTTTTACCTTCTCCACTATGACCAATAATGGCAACGTTCCTAATATTTTGTGCTAAAATTTTTTCCATAACGTTTATCCCCTTTTTTAATTTTATGCAAACCTTGTTTGCCTCACATCATATATTAAAATAATTATAAAACACAATAAACCATTTTTCAAGGGGTTTTAAAAATTTTTTCCTGTTAAAATTCGTCGAAATCTATTTTGTTGTTTTTTTCATTACAATTAGGAGCATCCTGTGTGCACCGAATCTCAGCATCTTGTTGACAAACGTTTATGCAAGGATTCGGCGGGCAAATAGGTACGCACGGCTTATCACACCCCTTATTCGCGCTAGTTTTTTTTGCAGAAATATCAACTGAATGGGAACACTGTTCTCCACAAGAAAGATCAACCAATATCACGTCGCCACCTATTCTAACTATATTGCATTTAGGTATATAAACAGTCGTTTTTATAAAAATATTAGCGATGGCACAGGTTTTTCTGCCCGGCACCATTATCCCTTCAATAGTCCCAAAAGGAAAGCAAAACTTAATATCGGTAATTCTTCCTAAACACTTTCCATCTACTACGTTTATAACGTCTCTTTTTTTAAGTTCTGAATAAGTTAGTTCCATACGATATTAAAATTATGCTGAACATTTATTTTTTATGCAAAATTAAAAGGATAACGGAAATTTCCGTTATCCCTTTTATACTTTTGAAATAAGATACATTACAGAATTGTAGTACCACCTAACCCAACACCACTGTTTTGCAAAATCAAATTTAAGATAAACATTGCCGATGCAATTACAATTGCTGCTATAGCAAGAGCCTTGTGTTTTCCTTTTCTCTTTTTAGCTCTCGCCAATCCAATGCCTCCAAAAACCCAACCAAGTATAGGCACGAAAAAAGAACAAACAAAGCCTGCAATTGCCATTCCGTTCTTTTCCTCTACTTTAGGTTCTTCAGTTTTAGGAACGTAATTTGACGTTGCACACCCACACTTAGGGCAAACAATAGCTTTTTCGTTAATTTCCTCTCCACAGTTTGAGCAAAACATATTTTTTTCTCCTTAAGTTCTTTATCTTATAAATATTATACTTTCATTATATGCTTGTTGTCAAGTGGAAATATTACTTTAAATTATTATTATTATATCGTTACTGAGTAAAGTGTTGTAAACCTATCTAGATTAGTGAAAAAAATACACAGCTATAAACAAGCCCCAATATCACACCTAGTATTACACACACAATAAAACACTTAGTCCAACCGCTTAAAAACGTTTCCCTTTCTTTTCCAGTAGGATAAATAAGTAAGCCTACAACTAACCCTATAATACCCAAGAAGAGAGACAATAATACCCCTATAATAGTTTTGTCATTATCTTTACTTTTTGTATACTGATTAGTTTGCACAGTTTGTTTTTCTTCAAGCTCACTACCACAATATACACACTTCTCTTTCCCATCAGGAACAAATTTACCGCATTTTTTACAAAACATAATTTTTCTCCTTTGTTTATTATCTTATGATAATATTATAATTAGGCAATGCCTAAATGTCAAGCATTTTTTAGGCAATACCTAATATACTAAAGACATGGATAAAAATTTAGATTTTTTAATAAGTGAAAACATAAAAAAAGAAATTGAACAATCGGGTATGCTAAAAAAAGATATAGCTAAGGCGATTGGAATATCTAATGCCACACTTTCGCAATATCTTTCAGGAAGAGCTCAACCAACACTTGCAACGTTTTCTAAACTTTGCTCCGTTTTAGACTGTTCGGCTGATGACGTTTTAGGTATTAAAAGAAAGTAAAAACCTCTTTTTTCGCTTTAACGCCTTGATGAAATTGAAATTATAATAAAAAATACAATTAACCCCCTTGACTAGTTAAGTCAAAGGGGGTTTTAGTTATGCTTCGATGCGATTTTTTATTTGTTTTAATGCTGTTTTTTCCAGTCTGCTAACTTGCGCTTGAGAAATACCTACCTCTTCGGAAATTTCCGTTTGCGTTTTCCCTTCGTAGTATCTTAGGTATAGAATCTTTCTTTCTCTATCCCCTAACCCTCCAACAGCAGAATCTAACGCAACTTTTTCCGTCCACCGCTCTTCAGTATTTTTTTCATCGCCAATTTGATCAACCAATAAAAGTTCGTCGCCATTTTTACTATACACGGGGTCAAATAGCGAAACGGTGTCTGATATAGCATCCATAGCGTAAACTACTTCGCTAAGTGCAACGTTCATTTTTTGAGCAATGTTTTCAAATGTAACTTGCTCGTGCTCTTTTTCCAATTCACTTCTTATTTGCAACACTCTATAAGCAGTATCTCTTATCGAGCGTGAAATTCTCAGTGAGTTTACGTCTCTAATAAATCTTTTTACCTCTCCAATAATCATTGGAACAGCGTAAGTTGAAAACTTAACCCCCACAGATAAATCAAAGTTATCTATCGCTTTAATTAGTCCTATGCACCCTGCTTGAAAAACGTCGTCTGGATTAGAATTTTTTAATCTAAAGCGCCTTATCACGGAAAGAACAAGTCGCATGTTACAAACTATAAACTTTTCTCTAGCTTCTTCGCTACCTTTTTTAATCTCAATAAGCATATCATTACTTTCTTTTTCGGTAATTTTAGGAAGCGATGCCGTGTCAATACCACAAATAACTACTTTACTACTCATAAAAATCTCCTTATGTAAGGGGTTTTATAAGTATTGTCAAAATTTAATTTTTTATACAGAAAAATTTCTTACGTAATTACACGGTTCTTTTTCCCCCATCGTAACTTGTACTAATGACGTGCAATTTCGCTTGTAAGTACCTAGTAAAATTATATACTTATTGTTTTTTACTCAATATTATTAGTATAGTTAGTGTATAAAAAATTTATTATATTTTTTACGATTAGCAACTATTTTTATCAGTTTTCTTGTTATTTTTCTACCATTATGATACAATAAGACAAAAATTTACAATCTGCTTAAACAATATAAATATGCCAAGAAGCCTCAAATTCTCCTTTCTTCCTTCAAATTTTATAAAAATTTTAGCTGCTCTTTTTATGCTTGTTGACCACGCGGGGGTTATGCTCTTTCCTAAAATTAAAATATTAAGAATTTTAGGTAGACTTTCTATGCCCCTCTTTGCTTTTATGATTGCTGAGGGTACTAATTTTACCAGAAATAAAGCAAAATATTTTTCGCTTATATTTTTGCTTGGCTTATCTTTTCAAATAGTTTACTACTTTTTTTATAAAAGCTTGTACTTGGGCATTCTGATTACTTTTTCTATTTCTATTCTAATCATTTACGCACTTCAGTTTTTTAAAAGTAAACTCTTAAATGGCAAAATTATAGAGAAAATTTATTCATTTTTGCTTTTTACTTCATCCATTGCTTTAACTTATCTTTTGAATAGATTTTTTGTCGTAGACTACGGTTTTTGGGGTTGTTTACTTCCCGTTTTTGCCTCCTTGTTACGCTTTGAGTATAAAGATAAGGGTAGCAGAAACATTAAAACTTTCGACTATATTTACCTTAACCTTTTGTGTTTTTCGGTGGGACTACTCTTGCTCTGCCTTTTTAACGATAAAAACCAATATTTTTCTCTCTTGTCTTTACCTATTTTACTTTTGTATTCCGGAAAAAGGGGAAAATTAAATATGAAATATTTTTTCTATGTTTTCTACCCAGCACACTTAGTTATTCTTTATCTAGTTTCGCTAACACTGTAGTTGAATTTAAATTAAAAAACACACTCGTTTGAGTGTGTTTTTTAATTTATCAACTAGTGGGTGCATAAACACTTATGATAAACCTAGAACAATATATTAACTTGTATTTATATCTCTACATAATAATATTCTCGCAGCAATAGCCATCAAGATTTTAAGAATAAAACTATATATACTGTTTTTTCTTGTAGAACATAAAATTAATGTTATCTAGGATATATTTTTTTATTTTATTCTCCATTTATTTTGATGCTTTTAATAATTCTTTATAGATTTGCTCTACGATTTTTAGATGTTCACCCTTAAATACTACTGGCCAATTTATTAGACTCATACCAATAACTATCGCTATTTTATTATCTGTATCAACTAAAAGATAAGTCCCTGCAGCGCCATCCCATCCAAATTCTTCTTGAGGCAAGCCCCAATCGCTTTGATTAGTTCTCGTTCTAACTCCAAGCCCATAACCGTAGTCCACACCTTGAACACAAGTGAATTTAATATCTACCGAAAAGTTTTTTATCCTTTCTTTTTTAATCTCGGCAATACTTTCTTCTTTAAGTAGCCTATATCCGTTCAGGTTTCCTCCGTTTGCAAGAGCACTACTGAAAAGCAAATAGTCGTCTATAGTGGAAACTAATCCACCGCCACCACTTTCATAAGATTTTGAAAATTTAAACCATTTGCTGGCCTCTACTTTTTCTATTTTACCATCTTCAAAACACTCATATTGGCTAGAAAGTTGTACATCCGTGTTAAAAGTGGTGTTTTTCATTCCTAACGGCTTAAAAATGTTATCTTCTAAATATTCGGATAATTTTTTACCACTAACAACTTCTATAACAGCACCCAAAACGTCGTGACATAAACTATAACGTCTATCATCGCCTGGATTAAAGGCTAATGGCTTTTCCACAAAACAAGCCACTACTTCTCTTGTTGAAGCATCACCACCTAACTTTTCCACTCTTTCTTTTATTGGATAGTTTTCATAATCGTAAGTGAGCCCTGCTGTCATTGTTAATAAATGCAAAATGGTTATATCGTTTTTAGGCTTAACTTTTTTACCATTTTCATCTAAAAGAAATACCGCATCATATTCGGGCAAAAACCTTTTTACTTTATCAGTTAAAGAGATTTTCCCTTCTTCTATAAGACGCATCACCCCTGTTACTATAAGAGGTTTCGTTGCAGAATAAATTAAAAGCCTTTCCTTACCCGTCAAATTTTCTCTGCCATCACCTGATAGATAACGCAAAACAGGAAAACCATCTTTTACAACCCCTACGTCTATATACGGAATTTTCTTTTTCGTAACTAATTCATCTATATATTTCTTTGCAGTTTCAAACATAATAATCTACCTTTTCTCCTTTAAGTTTTTGATAATTTAGCATAAACCTTTGGCGATACGCCGTAAAAAGCCGTAAACTTTCTTGAAAAATAAAATCTATCGCAAAATCCAAATTTATCGCTTATCTCGCCTATATTCAGTTTGCCTTTTGTTAGTTCTTTTGCACACTCCGTCATAAGCTTTTCGTCAATATACTTACCTACTGACTGGGCAAGCTCTTTTTTAAATCGCTTTTGCAAAGTTATTCCAGAAACGAAGGTAGCTTCGGCAACCTCTCCTACCCGTAGCGTTGCGGAAAGATTATCATTAATATAATCAACAGCGTTTCTTATTAATGCAGAATAATTTCCCACTTTACCAAGATTAAGATTGAACTGTTTTATTGCCTTGATTAATACCGAAAAAATTAAAAATTTGCTTTCTATTACAGCGTTTATATTATTATCTTTATATAGTAGATTAAGCTTTTTAGCAATATTATCTACATCTTCTAATACTAGAACGTTGTCAATTTTGGAAAAAACATCCGCCCCACCCTCCCTTACAAGGCAAACGTGCGCAAATATTTTTTCCAAACTATCATTACACTTGCAGGAAAACTTGGTCATTGTAGGAATAACGTAAATTTTACCAACTTCAACCAAAATTGTTTTACCATTAAAATAAATTTCCCCTTCTCCATCTATAGGAAAATAAATTCTAGTATAAGGGGACATAACGTTTTTATAATCCCAACTGCTATCAAGACGAGTCTTTTTATACGTTAAAATATTAAACGACGTATTTTTAACCGATACGGATATACCACGATTTTCTACCGGATACATATACAAATCTCCATAAAATTTACATCTTTTTCAATTTTATCTTTTTTTATTATATGATATACTTTTAAAAAAATCAAGGAAATATTTATGAGCACTTATAAAATTAAAAAAACGGTTGGAGATACTTCGTGGCTTATTCACGATAGGTTTGGAATGTTTATACATTTTGGACTTTATTCTCTTCCAGCAAGGCATGAATGGATTAAAACTATGGAAAAAATTAAAGATGAAAAATACGATAAGTATTTTAATCTTTTTAATCCCGACCTTTTAGACGCTAAAGAATGGGCAAAAAAGGCAAAAGATGCAGGTATGAAATACGCAGTACTTACCACCAAGCATCACGAAGGTTTTTGCTTATTCGATAGCAACTACACCGACTATAAAGTAACCAACACTCCGTATGGTAAGGATATTGTTAAAGAATACGTTGATGCTTTTAGGGCTGAAGGCTTAAAAATAGGTTTTTACTATTCTCTTATAGATTGGCATCATCCACATTTCCCAATAGACGTTATTCACCCATTGAGAGATGACCCAATGGCTGAAAAAATGGACAATGGTAGAGATATGAAAATCTATGCTGAATACATGCGCAACCAAGTAACGGAGTTGTTGACTAACTATGGAAAAATTGATGCCTTGTGGTTTGATTTTTCCTACCCCAATCCAGACCCTGTTCAACTTTTAGCATTCGATAAAGGCAATCCCCCTCCAGATCCAAATCCAAAGCCTTGGATGCAATACGGCGGTGGTAAAGGCAAGGATGAATGGGAGTCGGAAAAAATGATGGCGTTAGTTCGTTCACTTGCTCCTGACATTGTTGTAAACAATAGATTAGGCATTGTGGGCGACACTAAAACTCCAGAACAAGTTATGCTTTCCACTTGGCCAAAGGATGAAGAAACAGGCGAACACTTAGTATGGGAAGCATGCCACACATTTTCAGGCTCTTGGGGTTATTTTAGAGATGAAACTACGTGGAAGTCCCCTGAAATGCTAATTAATCTTCTAGTTAAAACGGTTTCTCGAGGCGGAAGTCTTTTAATGAACGTTGGCCCTACCCCACGTGGCGTATTTGATGATAGAGCAGATAACGCTCTTAACACTTATGCAAAATGGATGAAATTTAATTCGCGCTCAATATATGGTTGTACAATGGCTGAACCTGAGTTCACTGCCCCCGAAGGCACTAGATTAACTCAAAGCAAAGATGGCAGTAAGCTTTATATTCACTTAGTTGAGTATCCTTTTAAAACGCTAGTTATGAAGAATATGAAAGGCAAAGTTAAATATTCACAATTCTTACACGACGGTAGTGAAATTTTATTTACCGAAAAAGAAACGGGTGAAGTAGTTTTCCACCTACCCGTGGTAAAACCAAACGTTATATCACCCGTTATTGAAATAATATTATAAGATAAGGAGAGAAAATTTATGGCTAAATCAAGACTTATTGGCGATTATCCCGTAATTGGTATTCGACCAACGATTGACGGAAGAAGAGGCCCACTTAAAGTTAGAGAAAGTTTGGAGGTTCAAACTATGAACATGGCAAAAGCCGCTTCCAAACTCATTGAAGAAAACCTTTTTTATTCCAACGGCGAAAAAGTGAAGGTTGTTATTGCAGATACCACTATTGGTAGAGTTGCCGAGGCCGCAGCCTGTGCCGACAAGTTTAGAAAAGAAGGCGTTGATATCACACTCACCGTTACCCCCTGTTGGTGCTACGGTAGTGAAACTATGGATATGGATAAAAACACCATTAAAGCCGTTTGGGGTTTCAATGGAACGGAACGCCCAGGAGCAGTTTATCTCGCCGCTGTTTTAGCAGGACACGCTCAAAAAGGTTTACCTGCCTTCGGTATTTATGGACACGACGTTCAAGATTTAGACGACACTTCAATTCCTAGTGACGTTGCCGAAAAGATTTTAAGATTTGCTAGATGCGCCGTTGCAGTTTGCACTATGCGCGGTAAATCATACTTACAAATAGGTTCTATTTGCATGGGTATTGCTGGCTCAATTATTGATACCGATTTATTTGAAAAATATCTTGGCATGCGAGTTGAAAGCGTTGACGAAGTAGAAATTATACGTAGAATGAGCGAAGGAATTTTCGATCAAGCTGAATACGAAAAAGCATATGCTTGGATTAAAGAAAAATGTAACGAAGATTTTGACAAAAACCCAGTAGAACTTCAAAGATCTGCAGAACAAAAAGAAAAAGACTGGAAGTTTACCGCTAAAATGGCTTGCATCATCAAAGACCTTATGAACGGCAATAAAAATCTTCCAGAAGGCGCAGAAGAAGAACGCGTTGGGCACAATGCAATTTGCGCAGGTTTCCAAGGTCAAAGACAATGGACGGACTTCTATCCCAACTGCGACTTCCCTGAAAGCATATTGAATTCTTCGTTTGACTGGAATGGAAAACGCGAGCCGTATATTTTGGCAACAGAAAACGATACCTTAAATGGAGTTTGCATGATGTTC
>JAZUCS010000015.1:0-52446 GCA_045639245.1 Christensenellaceae bacterium | reverse complement strand
TTGCAAGTTCGGTAGTTAAGTTTGCAATATCTTGAGCATTTGCATTTACGTCTAAAATAGTATTTGCAAGCGATGTTTCAACTGCTGTTACTCTAGCTTCAAGTGCAGATATTGCTTGCCATAATAAGTCGTGAGCATCTTCAAGTTCAGCCTTCAACGACAAATCTTGAGTATCAGCATACGCTTTAGCATTGTTTATAGCAGAAGTAAGTTCATCAACTTTTTGGATTAACATTGTGCTATCCACTTTATTGTTTAGCGCAGAACTTAAACTACTTTGAGCACTTTCAAGAGTATCTATTGCGTTTCTGATTTCAGTTAAATCTTCTTCGTATGCATAAACGGTTAGGTCTCCATTAGCAGTTAAAATTTCAAAGAAAGTAGCAGCGTCTGCCATTTCCCCTGTCAACTTGCTTGGGTCGAATAACACAACGATACCATCTTCATAAAGACCAGAAACTATTACGTTAGCGGTGTTTGCTAAAGCGAGTTCGAATACGCCTGCCTCAACGAGTTGCGGCATTGCTTCGGCAAGAAGCGCGTTCATTTCAGCATTAGCAAGAATTTTACCTGAAAGTTCTAATGAGTTAACGGTAGTATTAATTGAACCATTCTTCAAAATTGATTGCGGTTTAGCCGTTACCGTTATTTTTGCAGGACCAACAGTGAGCAACGCATAGAATTCTTGATAAACATAGTTTGCATCTTCTTCAATTACTATTTTAACTACGTAATTGCCCATGCCGACAGGATAATTATCAGGCGCAAAGAATTCGTCACCATCATTTTCGTGACGATACATTATTATAATACTGGAAGGATCTGGCATGCCTGTAGGCCAAGAAACGACCACGTTTTCAGAAGTTAACGTTACCGGTTCGTAAATAAATTCGGTAACGAAATTCATATAAATGCCATAAGCGTTATAAGATGAATCTGCATCCTGAACGGTGAAGATACTCGAAGGATTATATTGAACATTAACCTTTTCTTTAACGATAACGTCACCCTTTAAGAATTCAACGTTAATGTTTTCAAAAAGCGTAGCTAGACCTAATGCCGAAGAAACTAGTGGCGTTAGTGGAACGTAGCCAGCAGCGATCATTTGATCAAGACTATAAACCGTGCCTTCGATTACGAAAGTAAAGGTAACGCCGTCTACTACGTTTACATTTGCAACACCTGTTGCATCAACTGATGGGAAGAATAATTGATATTCAATAAATTCTTCAATGTAAATATTAAGCAATTCGAGCGAACTAGCACAAAGGTCTGGGGCTATTACTTCAACGTCTTCAATAGTGAATTCTAACGTTGAGAAATCATCACCACGAGCGATAACCTTATCTTTTACTATTACTGAAACGTTTGCAGGTTCAATAGTGAACGTTGCTATTGCTTCTGCTGCAGCATAGTTAGCATCTCCACTAAACTCTGCTTTTACAGGATAAGAACCTATTGTAATAGGACTAGAAGTTGTCCAGCAACCATCTATATAATACTTAAAGGTTAGGTTAGAAACGTAGCCACTAACGTCCGTACTAACGTTAGCAGTATCATAATAAAGTTCTTCGCCAGTATACGTTACCGTTTGATCTTGCATAGTTATAACTATCGGATTTAATACTATAAGGCTACCGGTTTCTTCACCAACTTGAGCACCGGCTTCGTCAAGCGTTAAAGCAACGTTTAAGTCAAGTGCGTTTTTATCTTCGTCACTCATCACGGGAACGATAGAATAAGTACCAGAATTAGTAACAGAAGTCATTTCGTTTTCGCCATCTAAATACTTAAACGAAAGATCGCCGTTATTTATAGCCGTTGCTAGTTTTGATTTAAGTTCGTTCTTCGCTGATTCTGTAAGAGAATCACTTTCAATCACTAAATCGTCTGCATCAATATTTGGCAACGACGCACCGGGCGCCATTTTTTGATTTTTAATACTAACTTTAA
Source organism: Christensenellaceae bacterium (assembly GCA_045639245.1). Classification (GTDB taxonomy): domain Bacteria; phylum Bacillota; class Clostridia; order Christensenellales; family Borkfalkiaceae; genus UBA1259. Next base: position 50,493 of record JAZUCS010000015.1, on the reverse strand, counting down.
CGTCCGCCTTGTTAATAACGAGTTTGGTAGGACAAGTTACAACGCAAGCGTCATAGTTTATTCCGTCACCCGAATAAGACGCCTTAACGGTGTATTCACCTACTTGGGTTGGAATCATTTCAGAATCATTATATAAATAAGTAACCGTGCCACCTGGCGTGCCAAGATTACTAATACCTTCTATACTAGATAATATGCTTGGGCTGATTTGAGCGCCGGTATATTTATATTCATACACGTTACTATCGTTCCAAGTTATATTAGGCGTTCCCTTTACAACAAGATCACCACTAACAAAAGTAAACGTGTAGTTTTCGCTATAAGCAGAAAGAGCAGTATCTACGATCTCAACAGCGCCGATATACTTTGCAGGAACCGTAGTATCTGCACTAGTAGACAATGAAATTTTTGAATAAATAGTGCTTGCACTTAAATCATCTGGCGCACCAGATATAGAAATGGTAGTGCTTGAAGCAACTGAATTTATAGCTCCATCTTTAGAAATAGTTTGCGGTTTTGCCGTAACCTTAACTTCGGCAGGTGTTAACGTTACAACCGTTTCATCTTCTGCAGTATAAGTGTTGCCGTTATAAGTTGTGGATATAACGCACTTATATCTACCAGACATGCTTACACTCTTAAAATAAAGCGTTGAGCGAGACCAAGTGCCACTCGTATAACTGCTTACGTTAGAAGAAACAACAGTCTCCCATAAAGAAGTTTCTTCGTTATATTTATACCACTTAAAACTGTTTTTACTTAAACCAAGTGCTCTACCAGAAGCAGTTAAGCTAAAGCACGCATACCCACTACTACCTATGTCGTCATTAGCAGTATATGTTTGAGTATAGCTATCATTAAAATTACAACTTATGTAATATGACGTATCAAAATGCCATTGAGCAGTTACTCTATAAAGAACGTCGCTTTTTGGAATAAAATTATCACCTACTTCATATTCAGAAATGTTTACCCAAGAATCCGTATCGCTATCGTATTTAGAAAGCATCCAGTTGTTGAACGCATACCCTTCTACGGTATAAGTATTTTCTGGGAAAACGTATGCCTTTCCATCTGCAATGAAAGCGTCACCAACTTCTGCCTTAGTAAAGTTATCAGACGTAATGATTAAAGAATACCCAGTTGCAGGCATCCATTTGGCGTAATACTTTTCTATGTCGGTAGTACTTGACGTACGAGTTGTGTAAGACTTTCCGTTAAAGTGTGGGTTGTTATACCAACCTGCGAAAACACAATTTTCTCTTACGAAACAAGAAGCCAACACCCCAACTTCATCAGTAAGCGTGCCAGAAACTACGCCACCGTTGGTTTTTGCTAATGCCGTGGTGCAGTCAAAAGAACAACCACCACCAGCCGTACCACCTCTCAACTGGCTTTCGAGTGCCGGGTTAACGTAATAAACGACAGCACCTGGATTTAATTCAACGAAAACTGGAGTATGTGGTGAACCCGTAGGCGATCCATCAACGCTATTTGGAACGAATATCTGCGTTGCCTGTGAACCATCAAAACTATTAAAACCTAAATAATCTACCGTATAGGTATATTCGCCGTTAGTAATAGTTTCAGGAATTATTACAGCCCCAGTTACACCGTTGTGATTGACTATATCAACCGTACCAGTTTTTGTTTCTGTATTTTCTGTAGAAACCTTATACTTTAGCCCGTCTTGCTCAATGTAATCACCAGCCGTAGCAAAAACCGCTACCATCGGAAGACCAAACGCGAGTAAGACAATAGCAACAAAAAAAGTAATAAGCCTTTTTTTCATAGTCCTTGACTCTCCTGTGTCTAAAAATATTTAAGTATTTATGTTGCCCATATTTAAATTTCCCTTCTTTGTTAGAAAAGAAAAGTTCTAAAAAGGAACTTTATTTTACCACTATGCAACTTTTTTGTAAAGCGTTTTTTCTTGCGTTTTTAAATTTAATTTTCCAAATTTCCCATTTGCGAAAAATCGCTATGTTTTTACTAGCTTTTCAGGTGTTAAATTTTAGCAAAAATATAGAAAAAATTAACTTAAAAATCACTCACGTACCCTAATAGGCGACAATTTTTAACACCAAATATTAAAATATCACAAAAATCCTTCAGTTGTTTTTACGCAAAAAATGATAAAATTTAGATCTCGATAACGTTGATTTTTTATTTGCTTTTGCATATAAAACTATTAGAATTCAGTTCAGCCCTTAAACAAGGACTTTACATAAAGAAAATAACCTAATCCGAATTTGAGTTCGGATTAGGTTACGTTTGGCAAAAACTTATAATATAGATACGGTTTCAAATGGTTTCATTTTGGGAATTTAGAAAATGAAACCATAGGAAAACAAAGTGAAACCATAGAAAAAATGAATGAAACCATCAAAAATAAAATGAAACCACGGCTTGTCTGAAGCCGTGGCTACGATTATTATGTTATCTGCTCGACAAATTGTGATTTGATAAATTAGGAAAACAAACAAATAAGTATTGATAATACAGCAAAACCACAACCAAAAATTATGTACCACTTATAGTTGTTAAATTTAAAAGTAGCATGTTTTAACCTCTTTTGCAATTCACAAATCAGCAAAAAAGATGGATTTTTTATAGTTAGACTTTTATCATATTTAATGTCATACAAAGTTATTGAACAGGGCGCGCCACCACCATATTTGCTGATTGTGCCTTGATCAAAGACAACATAATTTACATCTTCAAGTGGCATACACTGGGTAAGAATTCTTTTTCCTTGTACTGTTATAGTTTTTTCATCAATATGCACTGAATGCTTTGTAAATAAAGAGATTAGAAAGTGAATTACATTCCCTAAAACTGTAAAAAACAAAATTAAAACTATGTACAAGGGAAAAATATACAACACCCCCTCAGCTTCATTAGGATTTAATACTAACCACATTATAAATATTCCGGGAAAGAATGATAAAAACAAAGAACATAGTTGAAACATTATGGTGAACATATAATTGGGTTTATATTTCTTCATAGAATCACTCTCCTCACTCAAATTTAAAATTATCGATTAGTTTTATAATTACCTTTATTATACCATAAAGTCTCCGAAATGTAAATACCGACAAGAAAAATGTCAGGAATAAAAAGAAAAAAAGCACGACAGTTTCGTATCAAAACTATCGTGCTTTGTTGGCGGAGAGTGAGGGATTCGAACCCCCGTGGGCTTGCACCCAAACGGTTTTCAAGACCGCCTCGTTATGACCACTTCGATAACTCTCCATATATTTATTATCAAAAATATATATAGAAAACCGTTACACGGTTTCCTACTCTACTTTGTTACGTAGGACTATCGACCACGACACGCTCACGCAATGCCACTCCGATAACTCTCCATTTTTACAAGGCTTGAAGAAACTCTTTTTCTTTCAAGCCTTTATATTCTACTACATTTATTTAAAAAAAGCAACTGAATTTTTACTCTTTTTCTAAATCTTCAAATTTTATAATTTCAACGTCTGACTGACGGAATAATTCTAAAGCAAAATCGTCGGGATAACCATGCTTAAATATTACTTTCTTAATTCCTGAATTGATAATCATTCTAGTACAGATAACACAAGGTTGGTGTGTTACGTACATAACTGCGCCCTCAAGGCTTATACCAAGTTTTGCAGCTTGACAAATTGCGTTTTGTTCTGCATGAACCGCGTAGCAAACCTCTTGCATAGTTCCACTTGCGATATTTTTAACACGCCTTAAGCATTCGCCCCTTTCAGTGCAACTCTTAATTCCTGCAGGTGCGCCGTTATAACCAGTAGTCAACACCCTCTTATCTTTAACTGCAACTGCACCCACGTGTCTATTTGATTGATAACAACTAGACCATTCTGCAACAGTTTCAGCAAGTTCCATAAATCTTTTATCCCATTTTGTCATAATTTTTCCCCTATTTTTTATTTTTATCTTTTTTAACCATTTTTTCAAGCTCTTTCATAAAAGAAGTGGTATCAGTAAACGAACGGTAAACAGATGCAAATCTAACATAGGCAACTTCATCAATTTCTTTTAAGCCTTCACAAACCATTTCGCCAAGCTCTTTACTTGTAACTTCTTGCGCTAGAGAGTTATAAACTTTCTTTTGAATATCATCAGCAAGTTTATCAATATCTACTGCAGATACAGGACGTTTTTCACACGCCTTTATTATACCGGCCTTAAGTTTATTTAAATCAAAAGTTTGCCTAGCTCCATTATTTTTAATAACAAATATTGGCGTATTTTCAACCGTTTCATACGTTGTAAATCGCTTTCCGCATTTAACGCACTCTCTTCGTCTTCTAATTATCGTTCCGTCCTCAGCCGACCTAGAATCAATAACTTTGCTATCAATGCATCCACAGTACATACATTTCATAATGATTTTATCCTTTATTTTTAGTTTTATATAAAAGAACTACTAGCTTCGTTCTTTTTATCACATCTAAAATTGTCCGTTACCCCTAAAACGGGCGAAGAATAAACAAACAAGTATAAACTAAACGCAAACAAAAGAGAAACGATAAACGTAATTAAGATAAAGTATACTCTTTTTCTATTTTATCACCTTTCTTTGCTTTTCTGCAAACATCACTTATAAAACTGATTTGTTTACGCAAAATATATTTATCGAGGAAACTTATGCACACTTTCTTAATTGTAATATTAATTACTTACATTGTGGCGATAAATTTTTATGGAATATTATTGCTTCGCAACCAAAAAAAAGAACGCGAAGAAAATTGCGACGACAACGCAACAATAAGCGACGCCAAAATTTTATTAACGGGTGCTTTGGGTGGGGCAACTGGAATTTATATATTTATGTTTATTTTTAAATATCGCCTTAAAAGTTTAATTTTAATGGTATTGCTTCCAATATTCATAGCTATAAATATATTTATAATAGTTTGTCTTTTCCAAGGAAACTACGTAATGCTTAGATTACCAAATCGTTTATAACTTTAGGGAGAACTTTAATGATATCTGAAGCTGTTAGAGTATATTCATTTTGCTCTTTACAAGCTTCCTCACCAGCTAAACCAAACAGTAAGGATGCAACAGCCGCTCCATAAGCACCTGAAAGCCCTCTTGCAAAAAGCCCAGCTATTACTCCTGAAAGAACATCCCCACTGCCTGCTTTTGCCATACCAGGATTACCAGAAGTATTAATAAATGTAAATTCACCGTTAGATATTACACTAACAGCGCTTTTTAAGATTACTGTAATTCCAAATTTGCTTGCAAAATCACGCGTAAATTTTACAGGATTTTCAAGCACCTGTTCTTTTTCTGTTTTAATTAACCTTGCAAATTCACCGACGTGTGGAGTCAAAACGACTTCACACTTTTTATTATTTAAAACTTGTGTACCATATTTAGCAAGAACGTTTATTCCATCGGCATCAATTATCAGTCTGCCTTTATAGTTTTCTAATAAATACTTAACGACGCTATAGGTTTTTTCAGAATCAGTCATCCCCATTCCGATAGCAATTGATTGACAAATAAACAGTTTATCAAGTTCTTTAAGGTCTATACTATCAGTATCGTAATCAAATTTTGTAACTATGCATTCAGGACAAACAGTCAAAGCTGTGTTAACTAAACTTTTCGGCACTGCTAGGTAAGAATATCCCGTGCCCATTTTAAGTGCAACAAGTGCATTATATGAAAGCAAAATGCTTCCTGGGTAACTATCACTTCCACCAATCACACAAGCTTTACCAAAATTACCTTTATTTACGTTTCTTGCCCTTGGAGCAAAATATTTTGCAACATCCTTTTTTCTTAATCTATGAGCAACGTTATCGTCCCAGATGCTAATACCTATATCTTTTGCAACAATTTCACCTGAATAGTCACGCCCGTCATTTAAGAATTGCCCAATTTTAAACTCTTGAATAGCAACTGTTAGATCAGCCTTAACGCAAGCACCCATAACTTTGCCATTGTCTGAATTAAGACCACTGGCAATATCGCAAGAAACAACAAAAGCTCCTGACTCATTAATTTTTTCAATAGCTTCTTTATATTTACCCTCAACAGTCCTATTTAGTCCCGTGCCAAATATACAATCTACTATAATATCAAATTTCTTTTCAAGAAGTTTGAAAATCCCATTATCAACGTTTAACGTAGCAACTGCAAAACCATGGCGTTTACCAAGTAGGTTTGCGATAACTCTACCATCCGCTCCGTTGTTACCCTTTCCAACACAAACCAAAACTCTACCACCAAAAAATCTTTTAGTGATTTCTTCAACAACGGCAAACCCAGCTCGTTCCACCAAAACTTCTTGTGGCACACCGAGTTGGTTTATCGTATACTCGTCAGCAAAACGCATTTGCTCGGCAGTTAACAATCTTTCCACTAGTTTTCTTCCTTAATTATTGATATTGCTCTATCAATGTCTTCAAATAAAAACCCTTTCCCCACTAGATAACGATAAGTTTTAGCGTAATTTTCTTTAGTAAGTTCTTTACCTCTTAAATGTTTTAATGCAAGATTATATGCATGTTCACAACTATTAACAACATCTATAGTATTCTCAAAAGCACATAAAATATCTTCTTTTTTACAGCCTTTACTCAACAACTTAAATTCTATAAGCTTTCGTCCTTGATTTTTTGAATAAGTTTCAATATATCTTACACAGTATTCTTTGTCGTCAATTAAACCGTTTTCAGTAAGTTTATCTAGAACGTTAAAAACCACCTCTTCTAAATACCCTTTTTTTATCAAGTAATCCTTAACCTGCCTTCTCGTTTTTAACGCCTTAGAAATATAATTAAGTGCTTTGCCTAACGCCTTTTCCTTTTCCGAAGAATATAGAATCTCACCTAATTTCTTTTCATCAAGTCGCATACCTACCTTAAGGTGATTCTTCATGACACTCTCAACGGAAATCCCCACAAAAAAATTACCATCAAGATATATATTGCACCTATTTTTATCGTTTTTCTGAATTTCAATTGCAGTTATCTCTGACATAATTACACCTTAAAAGCATAGTATCCGTATGATTTTTCCTTTATAACGTTCTTGCCTTTAAAAAGGTTTGACAGTTTACTTATAAATTGTTCTTCACTATTTTCATTTTCACGCTTTACTGCAAGTTGAAGCTTTACTTCATTTTCAAAAACGGTATCTATAATTGGAATTTTTGCCTTTGTTAGATAGTTTGATAATCTAGAAAACCCATCATAATCTGTAACGATATCAAAAAAAATAACCTGACTCATTTCACAAATTTTTGCTTGTGCAACAGCCCCCGACACAGCGCCACCGTAAGCTCTTGTAAGACCGCCCGTGCCAAGTTTTATTCCCCCAAAATAACGAGTGACAACAGCTACCGTTTTTTTAAGTCCTATACCCTTTAAGGCAGTTAGCATGGGTAATCCAGCCGTACCTTGCGGTTCACCATCATCAGAAAATTTTTGAATAAGCCCCTTTTCGTCCGCTATGTAAGCATAACAATTATGCGTAGCTAAAGAATGTTCCTTTTTAACCTTATTAATGAAATTCTTTGCCTCTTCTTCATTTTCAACGTGAGAAAGCTTGCAAATAAATTTTGAGCGTTCAATAATTTCAACCCTTTCAATTGAACCATCTACCGTTAGGTAACCACTCATTTTAATAGAATTTTAACATGAACTTTTTTGCCCTTATGAAGTACAAATTCTCCCTTTGCTTTGAGTTCATCTGAAACAGGTGCAAAAACATCAGTAACTTTTGCTTCGTCAAGGGATACTCCACCACCCTCAATTAGTCTCTTCGCTTCGCCCTTTGATTTAGCCTGTCCTGCTAACACTAGCACGTCGGAAATATAAGGCGTATCCTTAGCAATTTCAATGGTGGGCATATCTCCCGCATTTCCGCTACCGAAAGCAGCTTTTGCTTGTCTTTGAGCTTCAAGTGCTTTTTCTTCACCATGAACAAGTTTGGTAACTTCAAAAGCGAGACGTTCTTTAGCCTTATTCATTCTTTCATCATTATATTTAGTAAGTTCTTCAATTTCTTCAATATCCATAAAGGTTAAAAGCTTCATGCATTCGTTAACCTTAACGTCTTCAACGTTTCTAAAATATTGATAGAAATCATACACTGAGCATTTATTTTCATCAAGCCAAAGTGCACCTTTTTGAGTTTTCCCCATCTTTTTACCTTCACTATTAAGTAAAAGTGTGCAAGTAAGACAAAAAGCACTTTTCTTTTCCTTTCTTCTAATTAGATCAACCCCAGCAAGCATATTACTCCACTGATCGTCGCCACCCAATTGAAGCATACAGTCATATTTTTGATTTAAATATAAAAAGTCATAGCCTTGCATTAACATATAGTTGAATTCAAGGAACGTTAACCCCTTTTCCATTCTCTGCTTAAAGCACTCTGCTGTAAGCATTTTATTTACTGAAAAATATGCGCCAATATCACGAATAAAGTTAACGTAATTTAAGTTCATAAGCCAATCTGCATTATTGGCAATAACAGCTGCGTTATCTCCTTCAAAATCAATAAATCTTGACATTTGCTTTTTAAAGCAATTAACGTTATGTTGAATAGTTTCAACCGTCATCATCTGACGCATATCACTTCTGCCAGAAGGATCGCCAATCATGGCTGTACCACCACCAAATAAAGCGATGGGCTTGTGTCCAAATTTTTGCATCCAAGCCATTGCCATAATTGGAATATAGTGACCAATATGTAAACTGTCTGCCGTGGGATCAAAGCCAATGTAGAAAGGAACACTTTCTTCACTCAATTTTTTTACAAGTTCTTCTTCGTAAATAGTTTGCTTAACAAATCCTCTTTCCTTTAATACATCAAATACATTTTTCATGTTTTACACCTGTCCTTCTGTTTTTATGTCAAATGAATTTCTAATTATTTTTTTACCTTCACTAAGGCTATTTATCTCGCCATATGCAAGCATTTGAGCAATAACATTACCCGTTGCCGTAGCTTCGATAGGCCCTGCAACAACCTTTTTACCCGTGTGTTTTGCGGTAAGTTCGTTCAACAGAACGTTTTGACAACCACCACCAACAATAAATATCTTATCAAAAGTTTTTCCCGAAAGCTTTTCAAGCTTTATTGCCGTTTGATTATAGCTCTCAGTAAGACTACGATATATACACAAAACTATTTCACCAACAGTTTGGGGAACTTTTTGCCCTGTTTTTACACAATAAGCCCTTATTGCTTCAACCATACTTTCAGGAGCAAAGAAGGACTGATCGTTAACTTCAAGCATGCTATCAAACCCTTCCGCCTTTCTAGCTTCGTCGACAAAATCAACAAATGAATATCTATCGTTATATTCCTTCTTAACGCATTGAATCATCCACATACCCATAATGTTGGTTAATAATCTAATGCTTTTTGCGTACCCACCTTCGTTAGTAAAACCAGAAACTTTTGCATCTTTTCCACAAGCAGGCTCATCAGTTTCAATACCCATTAGTGACCAAGTACCGCTAGAAATATAAAGTGGTTGCCCCTCTTCAGGAACGGCCATAACGGCGCTTGCCGTATCATGAGAAGCTGGCAAGCAAATAGATGCAGTAAAACCAACTTCTTTTGCTATTTCTTCCTTAAGCTCTCCAAGTTTAACACCCGTTTGAGCTAAAGGTTTAAACAATTCCCTATTAAAACCCAGCCTATCAATGATTTCATAATCCCAATCTCTAGTTGACACGTTAATCAAGCCGGAAGTTGAAGCAATAGTGTATTCATTTCTCTTTACCCCAGTTAAAAGAAAATGCAAATAATCTGGAGTGAACAACAATGATTTTGCGCCATTGATTTTACCTGATTTTTTATCACAATAAAGCTGATAAATGGTATTATAACTTTGTTTTTGTATTCCCGTTCTTTCGTATGCTTCTTCTTCAGAAACTATAGCGTGAACCTCATCCATAACTGCAAGTGTTCTTTCATCCCTATAAGAAAAAATCTCGCCAATCAATTTGTCGTTTTCATCTAAAAGCGCATAGTCAACCCCCCAAGTGTCGATACCGATACTTACGGGAATTTTACCTACTTCTTTACACTTTTTTAACCCTTCGACTATGCTTGCAAATAGTGCTTCGGTATCCCAAATGAATTTATTTTCCTTTTTAAACGCACCATTTTTAAAACGAAACACCTCTTCTAAACATAGCTTGCCATCTTGAATCGAACCTAGAATATGTCTTCCTGATGATGCTCCAATATCTATTGCTAAAAAATATTGTATTTCCATATACACCTCAATATATTAGGGTTTTTAATATATATACCTACTACATATTATATAACATATTAATTTTTTAGTCAACGATTAAACGAAAATTCCAACCTATATAACAAGAAAAAACGCAAAAAATTTTTTGCGTTTTTCTATTGATATAAATTATTTGTTATTATGGAACATTTATAAAATTTTTTACCTGTGAACAAACAAAATTAATATTAACGCTATATCCTTTTCCGTTTTTAATTATTTCCGTTTGTGGATTACTTTCAAGATAAAAATATTCTGCTAAAAGCCTTTTTAAGTCGTTATCTAAAAGTTTTATAAAATCATCTTTTAATCTCATTCTATCATTATTAATAACTGTTTCAACTCTCATTAACTCTGTACTATTTTTTTTCATATCCCTCTTTTTATACTCCTTCTAATACTACCAAAAAAACCTGAATATTTTCCTGTAACGTCATATATTCGACTAGTATTTTTTAAAATATTATTGGCTAAAATTTTATACGCTTTATGAGAGTCTGAATAACGAGAAAGAGAATATCCCCCTGATAGAAAAACTTCATCTTCTTCAGGCAAAACCCCTAATAATTCAGTTTTTAACAAATCTCTAATATCAGAAGGCATCATCATTTTATCACTCATAATCAAATCCCCCCTAACTCTATTAACTACAAGCCTAATCCTTTCAAGTTTATAACTTCTAAGCACGGTGATAACCTTATCCGCATCACGCAAACTTGTTAGCGCGGGAGTCGCCACAACTATTGCTTCATCACTACAGGAAACAGCCCTATGAAAACCTATATCAATTCCTGCTGGGCAATCGATTAATATATAATCAAATATTGAATCTATACCATTGATTATTAATTTTATTTGTTGACCGGTAATATTTGTAGCAGAATTTAAGTTTCCCGATGGAAGAATATACAAATTTTTCTTTTCTAAATCTTGAATTAGAGCTTGTTTAGTTCGGCACCGTCCTTCAATTATATCACACACGTCGTATACAATTTTATTTTCCACCCCAAGAACAACGTCTAAGTTATTAAGTCCAAAATCCACGTCTATAAGCACTACTCTTGCCCCTAAATCGGAAAGCGCTCTTCCAATATTTGCAGTTAGTGTAGTTTTTCCCACTCCGCCTTTACCTGAAGTTACAACTATTTTTCTTGCCACTGTTTTATCTCCGAACAAAAATATAACAAAAAAAATATCGTGCATTTTGGCAAAGAACCGAAAAATACACGATATATTGTCAATTATAAAATTTTATTTTTGCTCTAAAGAAATTTTCTTTAGAATATCTTTATCACCAATAGCAATTCCACCACCTAAAGCCACGGAATACGTTGCATCTTCAGCAACAGTTACTTTTAACCCTGTTTTATCTGACAAATATGTTTCCAAGCCGTAAGTAGTTGCCCCTACGCCGGAAACGTATAATCCAGAACGCCTGATTTCAGATGACGTTTCAGGTGGCAATTTCTTTAATACGTTTAGCGCTATATCTACAATTTTATCGTAATAATTTTTAATTGGAACGTAAATATCTCCCGCTCTTATTGTAAGCGTTTTTACTTCACCTGTAATAGTATCTCTACCACTAACTATTGAAGAAAGCCCATCTCCAATTTCTAAACTTCCAATTTCTTTTTTTATTTTTTCCGCCGTTTGAAGCCCAACGTGCACACCAAAGCGTTCTGCAATATAATCTATAACATCTGCGCTTACTTTATTTGAGCCTAAATTAATGGAAACACCAGAAATAACGCCCGATAAAGATAGTGCAGCAATACTTGTAGTGCCACCGCTTAAATCAATAACAAAACGAGCAGATGAATCTGTTAAAGCAATACGTTGACCGAGCGCAGACAATACAGGTTTTTCAGCAAAATAAACCTTGCCTATTCCCACGGCATTGGCAACACTTTTGTATTTAGCAAGTGTTTGACTATTAGATCCACATGGAACTCCAAATATAGCAGAACATCCTATTAGCTTACTCCCGTAACCAGCCTTTTGCAAGAAAGCTAAAAGTAACGTTTTAGCTAGCTTTTCATTAACTATTTCCCCTTCAAAAACTGGAAAAACAATTCTCGTATCTTTTGCCGTTTTTCCTATAAGCTTATATGCGTCTTTACCAAACGCTTTAACCTCACAAGAAACACTATCTTCCACTGCAACAACGGTAGGTTCTGACAAAACGATACCGCTACCAAGTCTATAAATATTAGTAACTGAACTATCAAAGTCAATTGCAAATTTTACAGCAGACATATTTCTCCTTTACAAAACAAACGCCGTGAAAACACGGCGTTTGCCATTTCATTATAATATTTCTAAATTCTTTTTGAATATCTTTCTAAAATCAGACCCTACGTCTATACCGGAATTAATTTCAAGTGTTGCATCACCTTCAACTTCCGTCTTCATGATAACTGAATCACCTAAAATATCACAGTTAACACCCTTGATAACACTAGAACAACTACGATCAAAACAGGTTGCAATTCTTAGAATTATACCCATTTTTCTCACGGCTACAATGTCGTCATCAGTCAACAAATCACGATATCTTGCCCACTCTATTGCGTTAATATCATCAATACCCGTACATGAAGCCACAAACGAGGCCATCGACAAATCTCGATGAGAAATTCCGTAAATATTCGAGTTTAATATGATATAAGCAGAATGCTTCTCAAAGTTATAAAATCCTACTTTCTTACCCGTTTCGTAAAGGTAAGCAGCAACTTTTAGAATCTTCAAATATTGTCTAGGGAATTTATGTAAAACCCTTAATTGCTTAAATAGTTGAATGGATAACGACACAACTTGCTCAACGTGTTTTTGATCGCAACCGTAGAAATTGGTAATCGTAGCCAAACTATGCGTAAGAACGTCTGACACTGGCTTATCACAGGTTGAAGGCATAGCATAGTTAAACGCGATTCCCGTTCTAAGTCCACTACCCGAAACAACTATATCACCTAAATTCATATATTTTTTAAATGCGGAAATAGCTGCAAAAGCAGCAGGTAAAATGTCCGCCCTACCTGAAGATAAACCCTTAACCTTTTTCTTTCTATCTAGGTCAAGACTTTTAATCAAGTCATAAACGTGCATAAAATCATCATCTCTAACAACGTAGTTATGCAACGTTTTTAACGGATACTTTCTCATTATTTTAGTCATTCTACACAAGTTCCTAAACGAACCACCGACACCGATTAATTGAACTTCAGGGTCAACGTCTTTAAGCCACTCGATATGCGACAATTTTTCAGTAAAAAACTCTTCTACTTTTTTAACTTGCTCGTCTGGAGTAAGACCTTCCCCTGCAAAAAGCTCCGTTAGAGTAATTGCACCAAAAGGCAACGTTTCATAGTTAAGCAAATTTCTTCTATTATAATAAATAATTTTCGTGCTACCGCCACCAATTTCAAGTATTATACCCTTAGGTAAATCCATCGTATTTATTACGCCACGGTAAACGTACATAGCTTCTTCTTCTGCACTTAGAACTCTAAGCTTAATTCCGCATGTAGCGGAAACCTCATCCAAAAAACTACGTTGATTTTTTGCACGGCGAACTGCAGCTGTTGCAACTGCTATAATACGTTCGATTCCATTAACGTCGCAAAGCTTACGGAACATTTTCAACGTGTTAATCGTCTCATGAATTCTAGCAGGCTTCAAAAACCCGTCTTTTTCCATCCCCTCGCCTAAACGAGGTGCTTCTTTTAACTGATCTACGATTTGAAAATATCCGTTATCTAAAACGTCAATTAAGAGTAATCGTGCTGTGTTTGATCCTAGGTCAATTAATGCGATTCTTTCCAATTGTTCTCACCATACTTTTTATTTTTTTGTTTAATTATAGCACAACAAAATCGTTTTGTATAGTCCCTTTTTAAATTTTGTGCATATTTTTTTGAAATTTGTTTACACATAGCAAAATGAAAAACACACGTATTTCTTTATTAGTTTTTTTGCCTTTTTAATAGATTTTCACTAATAAATACAGCGAAAAAGTTGCACAATTATTTTTTCTGTTCTTGATTTTTAAAGCACCCAATGAATTGAAAAATTGATAACACGGATAAAAATCCACCGAATATTCTTTTTAACATTTCACCAGAAAGTGCATTTGCTATTAAATAACCAATTACGCAAGTAATAAGACCCGCAATAATTATATATAAAACGTTTTTGAACACAACGTATTTATTTTTTATGTGTATAACTAGCGATATAGTTGCCATGGGTATAAAACTCACTAAATTAACAGCCTGTGCACTATGTTGACTTACTCCAAAAAATATAGTGAGTACTGGAATTAAAATAGTACCACCACCCATACCCATACCACCTAAGACGCCACTTATCACACCCGCTAAACCAAATAAAACATTCTTCATATTACACCACCATTAAAAAAATAACATTTTCACACCAGCAATAGCCATCACAATAGAAAAAATAATACATATCCACTTTGAAGATAGTTTACTTAAAACTAATGCTCCGAAAGCCCCACCAATCGTTACTCCTACAGCCGTAAATATCGTAGGCATTGCACCCATAGTTTTCCCAGAAGAATACAACAAACTACTTAAAATTGACATTGGTAGTATTATTAATATTGCTGTAGCATGCGCTTTTTTTGATTCCATTTTTAAAAATCGTGATAATAAAGGAACAACTATCATTCCCCCACCACCACCAAACAATCCATTAGCGATTCCTGCTAAAGCACCAGTTAAGAGATACAACAACTTGTTGCTTTTGCTTTTTATATTACCTTTTTGTCCATTTGACACCAAACTACCTTGAAAATTCTCTTTCATACACCTTTATTTTGCGCAAGATTTCTTTTTTTACAAAAGTTTTTTGCGTCTTTTAAAATTAATTTGTTATTACGATTGATTTTTATTTAAAAATACTATATAATATGTTTAGTTTTGTTTAAAAAAATAAAAAAGGCAGATACACTGCCATTGATGAAAAAGGTGACTATATGACGAGAAAATTTAACTTCAGCATCAAAACTAAACTTATCGTTTTTCTTACCGTACTTTGCATGTTGTTTTCCTGCTTAGGCTTTGTAGCGTGTGGAGACGATAACGACGTTGATGACCCTAACTATTCTGTTGAAACGGAAAGCGACGACGTTCTTATTAAAAACTCTTCCTTCGCTGTAAACACTTATGGCGTTGATCTTGAAGATTTCCCAATTACCATACCTACTGGTTGGAGTAAAGCTGCTATCGACAACTTGTCTGCAAGTTCCGCAGTTAATTCAGGCGCCGTTGATTCTTCCGACGTTGCTTGGGATGCTTTGTTAGAAAATCTTTACGCTGACCCCGACTTTTTAGCTTACGTTAAAAATATTTATAACTTTAGTGAATCGGACGTAATCAAAGGTATTCGTGATGAAAAGGCTAACCCTGATTACGAACCCAAAGATGAAGAGATAAAAGAGTACACTATTAAAAAATACGTAAACGTTGCAACGGATAAAGCATCTTTCGTTTCACCCGGCACTTCCCCTGAAGCTAACGACGATTACATTTATATGCTCAACAACATTGCAAAGTCTGCAAATTATAGTTTAGGTGTTGCCCAGAAAGTAACCTCTTCTTCTACCGTTAACATGAAAAAAGATAAGGTTTATGCAATTTCCGTATGGGTTAAAACTGCAAACATCACTGGCAAAAACGAATTTGGTGCAAATATTCGTATTTCCGCTTCCGTAAATGGTAGCTCACAAGCTGATTATCGTATTAGTGGAATTAAAGACACTGAATGGACTAAGTATACTATTTACGTTAAGCCCGATGCTACCTACTCTTGTACTCTCACCTTAGTACTAGGCCTTGGCTACGGTAATGGAGATTCTAATAGCATTACTTACTACACTGAAGGTACTGCATATTTTGATGATATCACTATCAAAGAGTTAGATGCTAATGCTTTCGTTGCACCATCAACTCCTAGCAACTTAGTTTTTGAGGGAGAAGACCCTATTGAAGCTACTCTTCAACAACAAAGCGACGTTGCTACTTATAAGAGCTTTGCTTCTACTTACGATTTAAGCATTGAAGCTACCGAAAATAATTACTTCAATGTTCTAAACGACGCTGACGTTTCAAGCGCATATACAACTTCAAACATTACCGTAAATGACGGAAACGGCAACCAAGTTCCCCTAACAAGTAAAATTAAGGTTGGCGATGCAAGTACTCAAGAACTCGTTATAAACGGTAACGAATATATCGTTAACGTAAATAAAGCATCTGCAACTCTAACTATTAAAGATTCTAGTGCCTTTGAATTAGAGAACAAAGAATATGCACTCGTATCATTCTTACTTAAGAACGAACTTAAAAAGCCTGCTCATACAAACGTTTATATTGATGTTATGGATGTATACGGCGACACAACCTTAAAGAACGCCTCTGCAGTTACAGTTGAATCTGTTTCTGAGGGTGACTTTACTAGATATATTGTTCTCATTAAGAATAATTTTGATTTTGGCACTACTAGAAAGTTCTATCTTAACATTATTGTAGGACACAATGATATTGCAAGCGTTATTCATGATGCAGATTTCTCAACCGGCTCAGTTACCATTAAAGACGTTAAGGTTGCTAACGGTTGGCTAAACAATGACAAAGCTGATGAAGATTATGAAAAACTTTTTGACTTCTTTACTGCTCAAGCTAATGCCACCGTTGCTCTTCATGCTGGTTACGAGAACGACTTTGTTGAAGATAGTTCTCATGTAACTTATAACTTCAACACTCGTCCTGGCAACTTTGGCGACATATTGTTTAACCCCACCAATGCCATTGGTTATTCTGGTATTGTTCCTAATCATGCTTATATTTCTAACGAAGATAATGTTGAAAAATATACTGATACTAGAAGTGCAACTGGTAAAGATTATAACATAGATGGCGTTGCAGGTGTTATTAATACCAAATATCTCAACAATTACGACTACGGTACTGAAATTACTCAAAAACTTGGAATAGTTGCTAACGATGATACAATGCAACTTCTTATGATTAAAAACAATAACGCAAACCACTACGGTTTCGTTGGCACAAAGCTCTCAGTTACAGCTAACGCTTATGCGAAAGTTACTGTAACATTAAAAGTATGTGATAGTGCAACTGCTTACGTATATCTTTGCGACGTAACAGGTGCTAACAAAAACGTATTAACATTTAACGATTTCACCGTAAATACCGACGTTGTTTCTGGAATTTCTTCTGGCACGGAAATTAAAGGTGAAGATTTACGTTATGAACTTAAAGTAACTTCTGACATGATGGATACTGATGGATGGACAACCGTTTCCTTCTACGTAGCTTCAGGCGCATCACCTAAATCATTCCGTGTAGAAGTTTGGAACGGAGCTAGAGACGGCGCTACTGAAACAGCAAGTCAAGGTTTCGTATTTATAAAAGATATCACCACCGTTACTGCTAGTGGATTTAGCGAAGGCGCATCATGGAATTCATCATTCTCTGTATCAGGCAATCCCCTATATAATCACCACAAATCAGCGTTTGACGTTCTTTATGCTTATGAAAGACAATTAACTACCATTGAAAAAGAGTTTAATAAAGAATATCCAGAACAATCTATTTCCTACTCACCCAACTACGTATGGGCTAAGGGAGCTAAAATCGTATATGGTGTTTACAACACAATCGACCCAATTGCAAAAGATCCATACGCTGATATCGAAGAAGAAGAGGAAATCGAAAGCGGATGCGCAGCAAAAACTGATCCTTCAACCTTCTGGCTCTCTTTCTCATCTATTCTTCTCGCAGTAGTACTTGCATTAGCATTAATCGCACTTATTGTAAAGAGAGTTCGTGCAAAGAGAAAAGCTAACAAGAGTGATGCTCTCTCTCACTACAAAGTTACTAGCCGTATTTCAAAACCTAACAATGAAGAACCCGTTGAGGAAAAAGATGAAGAAACATCTGAAGAATACACTTATGGTGAAGTTCAATCTTTCGATAAAGAAGACGGTGAAAAAACTGAAACAAAAGAATAATAACAATTAAAATTTCAAACAAAAAGAGTTCTTATAATTTTTAAGAACTCTTTTTTATATTCAATATTAGAATACCTTTTTTATTATTACGCATATATATAATGTATGGCTACAATTGTATTAACAGGCGGTGGTACAGCTGGACATTGTATTCCACATCTAGCACTACTACCATACTTAAAAAACGACTTTAATAACATTATATATATAGGCAGTAAATCGGGATTAGAGAAAGATATTATTGAAAAGGAAAACATTCCGTATTATAGTATACCTTGCGCAAAACTAAGAAGAAGTATTTCAATTAAAAATCTATCCATCCCCTTTACCATTATTTCAGGTATTATTGAAGCTGGTAAAATTTTAGACAAAGTTAAACCAGACGTAGTTTTCTCCAAAGGTGGCTACGTTGCCGTTCCAACGGTAATAGCTGCGAAAAATCGCAAGATTCCAATCATTTCTCACGAAAGTGATTACACCATGGGGCTTGCAAATAAATTTACCGCTAAATACTGTAAGAAGGTTTTAACCTCATTCCCTGACACAGCAAGACAGTGTAAGAATGGAGAATATTCAGGTAGCCCAATTAGAAAAATTCTTTATAACGTATCTAAAAAAGACGCCTTACTTTTCTTTAATTTTTCTGGAAAAAAACCCGTACTTCTAGTTACGGGTGGTAGTCTTGGAGCGCAAAAAATTAATTCTATAGTTAGAGAATCTCTTTCAGAACTACTAGAAACTTTTGATATTATACATGTTTGTGGTAAAGGAAATTTAGATGAAGAAATAAACCTTAAAGGATATTTTCAAACGGAGTTTTTATCTAAAATGGAATATGCTTTTGCAGTTTGCGACGTATGTGTTACCAGAGCCGGGTCTAATACCTTATTCGAACTTTTAAGCCTTAATATTCCTAGTGTACTTATTCCCTTGCCCAAGGGTGTTTCTAGGGGCGATCAAGTGGAAAATGCCGTTTATTTTCAAAAATTAGGATTAGTAACCGTGTTGCCACAGGAGGCATTAACTAAACAATCAATAATTTACAACATTAATTCAACGTACAACAATCGAATGAGCATTAAACGCAATTTACAGATAAACCCAATTAGAGATAAAAGTAGGCAGATATCTAGAATTATTGCTGATTACAAAAACTAAATAATTCTTTATAGAATTTTTCTCTATCATTAAAGCTCTTAAACATACCGCTTGTTACAAGCGGTTTTTTTATTAATAATTTTTCATTAACTTCTCTTTTCTCTTTTGATACAACCGTATAAACACCCAAACACTTATGAACAAATAACTTTTTAATAATTTTTCTAAACATATTAATCACTTCCTTTAAATACATAATAATACTAGTTTGTGACAAACGGTTGTCATATTAAAAATAATTCATTAAAACAATTGACTAATTTTTCTCTTTATTTTAAAATATGAATATAAAGGAGAAATTAATTATGAAATTTGAAATGATGCTTTCAATTTTATTTGAGTTATTGTCGAAAAAGTGCGTAACTGCTAAGCACCTTTCCAACAAATATGAAGTTAGCACAAGAAGCATATACCGTTATATAAGGGCATTAGAATTAGCAGGCGTACCAATTTATAGTATCGCAGGTAAAAAGGGTGGATTCTCACTTATAGATACATATAAACTTTCATCAACGTTTATGACTCGTCAAGAATTTGACAAGGCTATTGAAACACTTACGGCAATTAACGAACAACTTCCCGATAAAATTTTAAATAGCGTATTAATTAAATTAAAAGCTTCTATTAAAAATGAATATAGTGGTTTTGAAGTAAAAAGTGGAAACTTAGTTATAGACGCAGGACCTTGGGGCGATGCAATAAATTATAAAAGTAAACTTGCGCTATTACAAAACAGTATTGAAAAATGTCTACCTCTTCAAATAATTTATCACGATAGAAACGGCGAAATTTCTCAAAGAATAATTGAGCCACACATTATGGTATTTAAACAAGGGCTATGGTACGTTTTCGCTTATTGCCAAGAACGAAAATCCTTTAGATTTTTCAAAACAGGTAGAATAGAAAGCGCTATCTTGCTTTCCAAACCTTTTATAAGAAAAGAACTAAAAAAAGATGATTTACCATTAAATTGGCACGAAAACGTGCTTTGTGAACATGTAGAATTAGAAATAAGTAAACACGTTTTATCAGACGTAGAAGAATGGCTTGGCGTAGAAAATGTGCACGAAGAAAAGGGAAAATTTATAGCCTCTGTAAAGCTCCCCTATGATATGGGACTAGTATCCAAAATTATGAGTTTCGGGAAAGATATTAAAGTTTTATCGCCACAAAAATTAATAAATGAAGTTAAAGGCTCAGCTGAAGAACTTTTAAAAAACTATTAGAAATAAAAAATCCCAACCGCTTTCACTTAAACGTGAATGCCGTTGGGATTTAACTATTATAATTTGTTTATAATCTCTTAATAATTTCTTCTAACGCATTATCCATAGGAACAGTAATAGAAAAACTCTTATCTCTAGCCACTAGTTCAACCACGCCTTGACCTAAATTTCTGGGGCTAACAATAATTCTTAAAGGAACACCTAAAAGATCTGCATCGGAAAACATAATTCCTGCGCTAACGTTTCTATCATCATAAATAACTTCAATACCCTTGCTTTGCAAATCTTCGTATAATTTATCAGCAAACTCTTTCACCTCAATTTTATCCGAACGAACTGCACATAAATGCACTTGATACGGTGCGATCGCTTTGGGCCATATAGGACCGTAATCATCATGATGAACTTCGCAAATAGCTGCCGCAAGACGGCCTACACCAATTCCGTAACAACCCATAATAGGATATTGAGACTTGCCGTTACTGTCGATAAAAGTCATTCCCATAGACTTGGTGTATTTTGTTCCTAATTGGAAGATATTGCCCACTTCTATACCTCGTGAAATGGTTATTGCTCTCTTACCACAGTGAGAACAAATTCCACCCTCCTGAATTTTTGCAAAATCCATATATTCCACGTCCTTCAAGTCTCTTTCCATATCAAGCCCTGAATAGTGATAATCCACCTCATTTGCCCCGCAAACTATGTTATTCAAGCCCTTAAGAGAATTGTCGTAAAGTACTATAAAATCACCTTCAAGATTTAGAGGACCAATAAATCCGGCTTTTAATCCACAGTCTTCAGTAATTTCCGCAGGGTGAATTTCAAATCCTAAGTAATTCGTAATCTTGGTTTCGTTAACTTCTAAATCTCCACGAAGGAATATCACGATATATTTATCATCTGAATTACGTTGGTAAATTACCGCTTTACACGAGTTTTTGGCATCGGCATTTAGAAAACTACAAACCTCTTCAATTGTTTGCTTGTTTGGAGTAAATACCTTTTTAAGTTCTTCCGAAGGAGTTGTTTTTACATTTTCAACGATATTTTCAGCAGCTTCTAAATTTGCCTTATATCCACATTCAGTACAAATTGCAATAGAATCTTCTCCAATACCAGTTAAAAGCATAAATTCATGAGAAACGCTTCCCCCCATCATACCTGAATCAGATGCAACAGAGATAACTTCTGGAATACCTACCCTCTCAAATATTCTTTCGTAAGCTTTATGACATTTAGCATAATATTCTTCTAAATCCTGTTGACTCGTGTGAAAAGAATAAGCATCTTTCATTGTGAATTCTCTCACTCTAATAAGACCGGACTTAGGTCTTGCCTCATCACGAAATTTAGTTTGAATTTGATAAATCATAAACGGATATTTATTATAGGTCTGCCCATAGTCCCTTACAAGCTGAACAGCTGCTTCTTCATGTGTCATACCTAAAACAAGTGGAGAATCATTTCTATCACCAAAACGAACCATTTCTTTACCGATACTCTCATACCTACCCGATTCTTGCCAAATATTTGCTGGCATAACCACGGGAAATTGCACTTCTTGCCCGTCAACAGCATCCATTTCCTCTCGTAAAATTTGTTCAATTTTACGGGTAATTCTTTTAAGTGGTGTGTAGGATGAATAAATACCATTTGCTACGTATTTTATATATCCACCTCTTACCATTAAAGCATGGCTTTCTACCACACAATCAGAAGGTTTTTCCTTAAATCTTTCTCCTACTAATTTGTCTAATTTCATATGTTATCTCCTAAATTGTCTTAAAAATAAAACCCTAAACTGTATCTTTGCAGTTTAGGGCGAACGACATGTCCGTGTTACCACCTAAATTCGGAATAAATCCGCACTCAGCGGGGAATTATACCCCTTTCTCTATCACGGGAGAACCCGTTAACGCCTAATTAAACTTACGTTTGTTCTGCGCTCCGCTCCAAGATGGGTTCAATTATTTTAGTTTAGGACTTTCACCAACCGCCCCTTCTCTAACAACTTAGATAATCTACTTTTTCTCTTCACAGCGTTTATATTCAACTATACTTATAATAGCACAAATATATAAAAAACGCAATTAAATTAGCTAAAATTTATCAATTACGCAACTTTCTATAAAAGTCTATTAAATGTTTCTTTTTACGTTTAACATATCACAATAAAAGCCAAAAATATATTGTCACATGGGAAGATTAACATATTTAAGGTTATAACGTTTTTCTATCCACAAACGCTCTTGCAAGACTAACCTCATCTGCATATTCAAGATCAGTACCAATTGGTATACCATGAGCAAGACGAGTAACCTTTATTCCTAACGGCTTAATTAGGTTTGTTATATACATTGCCGTGGCCTCTCCCTCAACGTCTGGATTAGTTGCCATAATAACTTCGCTAACACCTCCCTCTGCAATTCTTGAAAGCAACCCTTTAATATTTATATCGTTAGGTCCTATTCCGTCAAGTGGAGAAATGGTGCCGTGCAAAACATGATACACTCCGTTAAATTCGTTTAACTTTTCTATCGCAATTACGTCCTTCGGCTCCTTAACAACGCATATACACTCCTTTGAACGATTTTTACAAACGTCGCAAACATCACCCTCGGAAAAGTTACCACAAACAGAGCAATAACGAACGTTTTTCTTTGCGTTCAATATAGCTTCAGCAAAAATTTCCGCCTCTTTATCAGACATATTTATAATTTTGTACGCAAAACGTTGCGCAGTTTTTGCCCCAACACCAGGAAGTTTGCTGAATTCATTTATAAGTTTGCCAATAGGCTCAATGTATACCTTCATAAATTAAAGACCTAACGCTCCGTATGGTCCCATTTTTTCCGAGCACATTTTGTCCGCTTTAGCGTATCCGTCGTTAAGAGCTGCAACGATTAAATCTTCAAGCATAGTAAGGTCATCCATATCAACAGCATCTTCACTTATCTGTACACTGGTAACTACCTTTTTAGCGTTCATATTAACTTTAACAAGTCCACCACCAGCGCTTCCCTCAATTTCAGCTTCTTCAAGCTCCGCTTGAGCTTTTTGCATTTCCTCTTGCATTTTTTGAGCCTGTTTCATAAGGTTTTGCATTTGGTTTCCACCAAAGCCACCTCCGCCAAATCCACCATATCCGCCTCTATATCCTGCCATCTTACAAATCCTCCTTTTATTTTACGGTTTTATAATTACTATATCGTCACCGAATATCTGTTTAATTTTCTCGGTGGCATCATCAACAGCAGAAAGTATTTTTTCATTCCTGCTTTCTTTTACTTCAATTTCAAAATCTAGATACTCGCTTAAAGCATTCTTTATTTTGTCTGTATTGTCCTTTTTTAAAAGCAATTCGACATCCGTTGAATCAATAGGTATTATCGATAACACGTTACCTGTAACTTCAATATTAACCGATTGCATAATATTCCATAACATTTCGCTTCCACTAGTTCTTAAATATGTTAATATTTTTGCTTTTATTTTATCAACCTTTTCTTGACTAATAGAGCCAACTTTTTTTGAATACTCTACTACGTTGTTATAAGTAGAATTATCCATTTGCTTTTGTTCTATCTTTTCATAAACAATGTTAACACCCTTTTCAAGTTTTTCTTCAAGCGTCTTTATTCTCGAAAGAAGAGCATCAATATTATAATCTGTTTCCGGTCTTGATGCCTTTACTGCAGCAGTTTCAAAAACTATTCTTGGATGATTAGAATATTTTAACGTACTCTCAGCTTCGGAAAAAATTTCCATTGCTCTTAATATACGTTCTTCATTTGCAAGAGTTGAAAGATTTTTGAGAGCTAAAAATCTTTCTTCGGGAAGCGCAAGCATTGTTTTTGCACTTTCCATGGTTTTAACAATAAGTAAATCTCTTAGTAACAAATTAACGTCTTTTATTAATACGCCAACACTTTTACCTTGCTCACAAAGTTTCTCAATCATATCAAGAATTGTGCCAACGTTTCCAGTCAATATACTCTCTATAAATTTATTTATCGTTTGACTATTGGTTGAACCAAGAATATCCATCACGTTATCATAGGTCAACTTCCCCTCTCCATATGATACGGCAATATCAGCAATTGAAAGGGCATCTCTAACGCTACCATCTCCAGCCTTAGCTATAGCGATAATAGCTTCATTGTCATACTTTTTTCCTTGTTCATTAAATATTTCAGCAATCAGTGAAGAAATTTGATCTAAAGATACAAGTCTAAAATCAAAACGCATGCATCTCGATAGAATGGTTGCGGGAATTTTATGAACTTCAGTAGTTGCGAGAACAAATACAGCGTGCTTAGGTGGTTCTTCTAACGTTTTTAATAAGGCGTTGAAAGCGGCACCCGTTAGCTTATGAACTTCATCAATTATATAAACTTTATATTTACACGATACGGGTGGATATTGAACGTTTTCCTTCAATTCTCTTATCTCGTTAACACCATTATTGGAAGCCGCATCTATTTCAATAATATCAATATTAGAAGGATCAGCTAAATTTTCGCAAACGGAACAAGTGCCACAAGGCGAACCATTTATAGGATGTTCACAGTTTATTGCTTTAGCAAATATTTTTGCAACAGAAGTCTTACCCGTACCACGCGTTCCTGTAAAAAGGTATGCGTGTCCAAATCTTTGATTCTCAATTTGATTAACAAGCGTTTTAACAACGTGCTCTTGACCAATGAGCCTATCAAAAGTTTTAGGTCTATATCTTCTGTATAATGCAAGATAGGACATTTGTTTTCCCCTTATTTATTACCGATGAATTCGGTTAATTTTTTTCTAATTCTTTGTATAGCGTTATCTATTGATTTTTCCTTTTTATTAGTTTTTAAGCTTATGTCATAATAGGAAAAGCCCTGCAAATACAAAATTAAAATTTTATGTTCAAAATCGCTAAGTTTTTGTTCAATTTTTCTTTTTAACTCGTTTTCTGCTTCCATTTCAATGTAGTTTTTTTCAGGATCGAAATTTTTGTCAGAAATAAGTAAAGTTTTATCTGCATTACTCTCTGCGTTGCCTGAAAGAGAAACGTAATTATTAAGTGGCTTATTTTTAATTCTATTAGAACGCTTTATCGCCGTAATTATATTGCTTTTTACACACGTATAAGCGTAGGTTTTAAAACTAGACTTACCGTTAAACGAAGTAATCGCCTTAAAAACGCCTATCATACCTTCTTGAACAAGGTCATCAACGTCACCACTGTTAAGAAAATAAGAGCGGGCTTGAGCGTTTATCATAGGTTTATACTTTTCAATTAATATCTCGAGCGCTAATTCATCTGCCTTAGCAGCAAAAGCAAGCTCATCATCTGTAAATTTTGAGTAATCCATTATCTTCTTTGTCTAACAGCTTCGTAGATGCAAACACCACACGCTACCGATGCATTTAACGAATTAACCTTTCCATACATGGGAATTGAAATGATTCCATCACATTTTTCCTTGGTTAACCTTTTTACCCCGCTGTCTTCACCACCAATTACAAGGCAAAGATTTCCCTTCAGATCAGCTTTATAAATTTCTTGTCCTCCAACTTCTGCGCCATAAACCCAAAATCCGTTTTCCTTTAACTTTTCAATTGCGTTGTTAATATTTGTAACTCTTGCAACTTTAACGTGATTAAGCGCGCCAGCAGAAATTCTCATAACCGTATCGTTTACCGAAGCACTTCTATCCTTGCCAATAATAATACCGTCAACTCCAGCACATTCACAAACCCTAATAATACTTCCTAAATTATGCGGATCTAAAATTTCGTTTAATACAACTACGAACCCATCTTTCCCTTTAACGTCCTCTAAAATATCGTAAACGTCAAAATATTTATAATCAGAAGTGTAAGCAATAAAACCTTGGCTTCTTTTACTTTCACTCTCTTTCTCAATAACGTATTTATCCACAAGCTGAACTTTAACCTTATGTGAACGCATAACGTTAATCAATCTTTTACTTGCTTCATCTTTAAGATCTTTTTGTACTAAAACTTTGTCTATTTCTTTATCCGTTTTAAGCAATTCATAAACGGAATTTCTTCCTTCAACTTTCATTATACTTTTCCCTTGTTTAATATAAAATTTAATCTTGTTTTGTTGCCGGTAAGGTAAAGATACCCAAGTAAGGCTTCTAGCCCCGTCGATATATTATAATCAGAAACCGTTGCACTCTTAGACCTAGTATTTTTCTTTGCATTTCTACCACGGCGAAAAACTGCTTTTTCATCCTCCGTAAGCAACTCTTCGATTTCTCTATAAAACTCCGCTTGAGCAGAAGCATTTACTTCCTTCACCGCTAACTTATTAAGTTCTCCTGTTTTATAATCGTTAAAAAATGTTAATCTTTCTCTTACGAATAAAGAATAGACAGCGTCCCCCACAAAAGCCAAAACTACAGGACTTAAGTTATCTGCTTTTTCTTTATCCATTACTTCGTCTATGTGAAACACGCCATCCCCCCATTTTCACTTATATTATACATTATTTTTTTAAAAAATACAATAAAAAAGCCCGATATCTTTACGGGCTTTTTACTTTTTAACCATTTTCTGGATTTAATGATGTTTGCGACAAATAAGAAACTATCCCCTTAAAAATAGAGTAAGCTACTTTATTTTGATACTCGTCTGTTAAAAGCATAGCTTCTTCCTCAGGATTAGACAAAAAACCACACTCTGCAATTACTGAAGTATATTCAGAACAATTAAGTATGTAATAATCTCCCGATAAAGGAGAAAAATTCCTTGTGCTTTCTTCTAAATTATTAAAAGAAGACTGAATACTTTCGGCTAATATTTTGCTGTTTTCATTACCTTCTTTATAAAAAATTTGAGCACCTCTTCGTGATTGTATGCCAAATTTATTTAGATGAACGCTAATAACTAAAGAAGGTTGTGTTTTACAAATTATTTCCTTTCGTTTTTGCATATCCTTCTTTTTTAAGCCTTTTGTTGCCACTCCATATAACCCAGCGTTTGTGCTTCTTGTAAGAACAACCTCAAAACCTGCATCAATCAAATATTTTTCTAATTTTTTTACAATTACCAAATTTAAGTCGCTTTCCTTAACACCAGATTTAATACCTGTAACTCCAGAATCAACTCCTCCATGCCCTGCATCTAAAACAATTTTAGTTTTCGGTTGCTCTGAGCTTAGCGCACTCCCCATCCTTAAACCACTTACGCATACAATAAATGCAATAACCGTTAAACAAAGTGCAGAAATTATTATTAACGTCTTTTTTTTTAATACTATCATTTTCTCCCCATCTTGTGGATAACTGCTGAAAAACCTTAGGTTATCCACAAAAAAACATGTTTAATTTAAGATAATTGTTGATAACTTTTATATATTATATTTGTTTTATCATCTCTTTATTACAATAAAATATAATAAAAAAGCGACTTTCTTTATAAAAAGTCGCTTTTTTATTAAAATTACTTAGCGCAAGCATTAATAAAATCAATGAATATCTTTTCATTTTCCTTGCTTAACTTAAAAATTCTTTCTGGGTGCCATTGATACCCTCTAAGATAAGGATAATCGGTTGAATAAATAGCCTCAATAATGCCATCCTCTGCAACAGCCATAACCTGTAACCCATTACCCAAACGCTTTATCGCCTGATGATGAAAAGTATTACCCATAATTCTATCAGTTTTAACCAATTGATATAACGGAGTACCTTCCTTAACTAACACGTCGTGCGTGGGAACAAATCTTTCTTGCCTTGGTTGAGAATGATTTATATTTGAGGGGATTTGCGTGGGAATATCTTGATAAAGTGTTCCATTTAATGCAACATTAATTAACTGCATGCCTCTACACACTCCCAAAAGTGGTTTTTTGCTTTTAAGAATTTTAGAAAAAGCCTTAAATTCAAGTTCATCTCTTTCGGGTTCAATTTCGCCACATACTTGCATCATTTCCTCGCCATATTTAATAGGATCCACGTCGACACCACCGGTAATAAAAAAACCGTCACAAGCGTCTATAAATTCCTGTATAGTTTCATCCTTGGTAACGTAAGGCAATAGAACAGGTACACCACCTGCATTTTCTATTGACTCATGGTATTGATAAAACATTTCCGAAGTTAAATCATTTTTGTAAATTTTTGCAAACATGCCAATAATAGGTCTACTCATTGCCACCAACTCTCCTTTTTCTCACTCATTGAAAATTTTGAAGAAACTAAAGTAGTTTTATCATTATCTTCTACTAGTAAATCATAATTATCTAATTTGTATAAAATTCTTTGCTTTCCATCATCCACAAGAATAAATAGATTTTCTTCTTCTACAGATGTAAATGCAAATTTAATATTACCATTTTTATAAAAACCATCAAATAAGTCAAACCAAACTAACGGCTTATTAATAAATTCTTCAATTTTAAAATATCGAGACTTTACGAGCCATTCATCATTAAAGTTACACTTTTGTACAATAAATATGGCGTTATAAATATAACTATATTTGGTGCCTTTATCAATAAATTTATCAATAGATACTAACTCTTGTTCAGTTAAAATACGCTTTTCCATAACTAAGTCGCACAAATCTCCCCACCACTTAAATTTATTACAAATTTATTAATAATTTCCTTTCTATCATTAGTAAATCTTACAAGCACTTCGTCTTTATTTATAGTAATTGCCGTGCCTATATATTCATCATTATCTAAATTAATCTCCGTTCCGATAATTACTGGAATTTGACATGGGCAAGTCTTACTATCGTAATTTTTATCAACAATAAAAGCTTTATGCAAGTGTCCGGAAATCATGAACTTAGCGTTTATTCTTTCAAGTTCATTACACCAAGTTTCATAAGTATCTTTTTCAATATCAAACTGGTCGCCATTATTTTTAGTTGTTTTACAAATAGGAATATGACTTACTGCAAAACAAATTTTATCCTTCTTTATGCTAAGATTTTTTAAAAATCTAGTTTGCTGTTTTCTATATTCAGAAAAAACGTTTAATCCCGCATAAGTTTCAGCTGTGTCCATTTTATCTTCACCACAATCTAGTGCTACTATAAATAGGTTTCCAATATCAATGGTAAAATAAGTATTTTTACCATTACAAGGAAAATAATCTGTAAATCTTTCTGCAAATTTACCTCTAGTATCGTGATTACCGCGAACGAATACAACAGGTATCTCTCCCTTCGAAATATCGCTTACGAACTCAGCTACAGAAAAGAAATCTTCTTCCTTGTCAACCTCAGCTATGTCTCCATTAACTATTAAAATATCTAAATCATTATCAAAAAATTGAGCTGCCTTTATTGACTTTTCAAAGCGCTTATGAACGTCTGCCAAATAGTAAGCGTTAATTTCGCATATTTTTTTAAGTGGTTTAAATCTAAAACTTTCAGAAACTTCATCTAAAACGTTGGAAAAATATTTTTTTCTTTCCAAAACTTTTTTAAATATAACTGTGTAAGTTAACGCTTTATCAAGAACACTCATTGGAATTCTAATTTTAAAATGGTCTTTTTCCGAACTCAAAACTCCAGAATTTTCTTCATGATAACGCTCACCGTTAATCTCTATACAAACGTTGCCGTATTCTTTTACAAACAAAAGAATCTCATACTCGTTGTTAATTGCAAAAACGTTTGGATTACATTTCAAAAAATTCATAATATCTTCCCAACTATAATTTTGAAAAATTATTTTATTTTTTCAACCTCTTCTATAACGGCATTTCTTTCTTCATTAGTAATTTCGCCATCAAAAGGAATAAAATCGTTATTTTTAACACTTCTACCAGTTAAATACTTATACCAAGTGAGCGCCAACGCGTATCTACCTATTCCGTAGGAAATGTGTTTTCCATCCCTATGCATCTTGAAACCTTTTTTATAAAGCTCATTAACTATACTACCACATGGAATTAGCCCATCTGCGTTAATTGACTTTTTAGCAAGCTTATACGCTTTTTCAACGTCATTAAACATTTCTTCGTGTGAAGTGTAAGGAGTTTTCAATATTGAGGGGCTTTCATTTTCGTAAGCCCAAGTTTGATGAATTAGAATTTTTGTTTGAGGGCAATATTTTTTAACGTAGTTACTTATATAACTAATGTAAGGCTCGTATGTTTCTTTATTAAAACTAACAGGACTCGCCTGTTGTAACGTAACGCAATCCCACTCTCTACTACTTAAAACTTGCTCTATCGAAACGGAAACATCGGTAGGATTGCCGTTGAAAACAAGATTATACGCACAAGTGTTGTTTAGCACGTTTAAATAATGTCTTCTAAGTGAACATCCTCCGATAAAAAGATTAATAGTCGTAATATTTTCTCCATCTTTTTTTGCCATATCGTGAAGATATCTCATTGCATCTTCAGAAAAACTATTTCCAATAGCTAGAATATTCATATAGCACACCTTTCCCTTTGTTAAATAAATGTTCTAAATTAATTCAGCTTTTTACAGCTAAAAAATAGGCATATTCTATTCGTTCTTTATAGCCTGCTCCGTTATTATCACTCGCATACCACGTGCACACTCCCTCATCAATGAAACAGGGTACGCTTCTTCCATATTCGTTCTCAATCATTGCGCCAACAATTAAACCATTATCGACAATTATCCCCTTAACATCGCTTGCCTTATCAACTTCTATATAGCCTGATAATTCGGTGCGATCCTGCCAATAAGTACTTCTAAAATTAGAAGAAAAAGACACACGAAAATATTTCAGTTGTTCTTTAATGCTTTTTCCTTGTAAAAGTTCTTTTAAGCCATCTGGAAAAGAATACTCGCCATACTCTTTAATATATTTAACAACTTTCATATAATTTGCAACTCCAAAACATTACTTACTATCTTAAAATTATTTAATTTAAATTTTACGTCTTTTGAAAATAAAATTTACTACGTAAGAAACGAGAATAAACACCGTATGTAAAACGCCACACACCATAGCAATAGTTATGGGTAGCATATCAATTACCAAAGTAGCATCCATTACCATTACGCTTGAAACAGAACTAAAGGGAATAAATAAACCCACAACGAACATGATCGAAAATATTAAAGGTAAATAAAAAGAAGTAGCATCATCTTTTAATTGCAAAAGATCTGATATCGTTGGAAATATTAATGAAATTAAGTTAGAAATAATAAAACCAACTACACCCTTTAGTAAAGTACGACTATTTTTCTTTCTATATTTTTCAACTATTTTTTCTTTTTGCTGATAGGTTAACTCTTTATGAAAAATAAGCTTGAAAAATCCACCGAAAAGGAACTTTAAAATGGAAATAACAAAAAGAAAAACTAGTACTACTAACTTTATGGCAACGTACCATAACGAAAAGACAAATAAGAACGTAGACAACTTAAATTTTTGAGTTATTGGCTCTAAAACTATTGCTATTTCATAACCAATTCCTTCTTCTTTAATATAATCAAGAAGTGAATCTAGAATAGAATATCTAGCTTCTCCCATAATAAAACAAGGATATAGCAACAAAACAAGCAATGCACCTAAAAACGCCAAAACTGATAGATTTTTAAGAGTTTTAAGCGTTTTTTCTCTTCTTTTAATTGTTTCATACTGCATTTCAACAATATCACTCATACTCATTTCTTCCTTTAAGTAAATTTTTTTATATATAAATATTTTAATACAAACTATTTCTTTTTTTGTCGAACAACATTTAATTATTATTAAGCCTTTTTGGACAAGCAAACCAACGTTTCGACGTGGGTCAAGACTCCAAAAGGTCTCAAAATCAGTCAAAAATGGGGGTTGTAAAGCCAAAAAATATATTTTCAAAGAGTATCTTATAAACAAATCAACTCATATCATACGTTGTAAAACCAAAGGATTCTATTTGTTTTTGTAAATCGTGAAAGCGTTGAATGGTATTTCTCTTTGAGAAAAACTCCTTAATTTTGCTCTTTGGCAAGAAAAATATATGAGTGGTTTTAGGTGCTGTGTAAAATACAAACGACGGGTTAGTTCCTGTTATGTCTCGTTCTGCCACACAAGTACCCTTACCACCATGAATTTGTTGAAAGTTGTAGGCACATTCCCTGAAATTAATAAATCTCATATTCTTTAGTGATATGCCGTTTGGAGAAATGCCTGCAATCTCATTTTCGGTATAAGAATCGTAATCATCAAACACAATTGTTGGTATTTGGGGAATGCTATCACCTAAATCGGTTGTCCTGTCTGTGAGTCTATACCATTCGTTACAAAAGGCAGAAAAACCATCTTGATCAAATTTGTCATCAAATTGTCTTGGCGAATTTTGATGATAAAAATCTTCTATCTGCTTTGCATAAGAGAGAATGGTCGCTTTATAATCTTCAAAGGTTACTGTATATGTAGTGCCGTCCTGTGTGCGAATGATAATATTGTTATCTTCATGTATGATGTCAAAATCTATTCCGTTTGGACAGCCGCTGATGGTCACACTCGTTTTATCTTGTGATGGAATTAAAAAGTGTCCGCAACAAGGGATCATTTGCTCTTCTACACCGAGAAAATGATTTTCAAATAATGAGTGTAGGAAGCGATAAGCAGAAGCACTTACACACCAATTTGAATCGTCATTTGACAGATTACACTCATCAATTTTGAAAACAACTTTTCCATGCACGCAATAGTCATAAACTTGATCTTTTTGCGTGTCGCCTAAAAAATGCAAATCTGTTGCATATAACTCCATACTATCACTTCCTTTCTCGATATGATATACTAAACTGCTGTAAAACGAACTTTTGAACCTTGCTCAAAAGTAACATTTGTCCCTTTTAAAATTCGGGGCTATTTTTAATTCTAAACACCGTTTTTAGTTTTTCCTTCAAAACCATTCAAAAAGGCTTGATTTTGCTTATTTCAAGCCTATTTTGACTCATTTTCGAGTGAGACAAACGACACTCTCCACGTGGGTCATAAGACCAAAAGGTATATTTTTATGTCAAAAACAGGGGTTGTAAAGCCAAAAGGTATATTTCAAAGTCAAAATATCAATCTCCCCCGTTGATATCAAAGGTATCAACTTTGATTCCTTTGTTTTTAAGTAATACTATCAGCTCATCCTTCTTTTTTCTTTGCTCCTTTATGAAGCAATGCATACTGAATTTTTGCGTTGATGTTTTGATTGAAATATCAAAAGAACCATCACCATCGTGAAGCGAAACCTTCAATATGTCTTCGATAGGAATCTCAACAAGGTGTTTCTTGTACAAAAAGAGCTTGTTATCCGTTATTTGAACAGCCACGCCATCTTTTTGAATCGTTATGACAAATACATAAGCCAAAACTACTGAAATGATTGATAGAGTAACGATAGCTATTAAAGAGACATTGGGAATCCAAAAAACTGAAAACATAACAATCCCAAAAAGAGACAGTAGCATCAAAATAGCAAAAATCCATGCATATGCTTTTGAATAATAAGCTTCAAATTCTTTTTTCATACAACAACTCCTTTCGATATGTTATACCAAACAGGTGTAAATTGAAGTTTCGAGATTTGCTCAAAATCATCATTTGTCCCAAGGCAAAATTGGGACTTTTTTAATTTTGAACACCGATTTTTTGAAATTCTTTTTAAAAATCACTCAAAAAGGCTTGATTTTATCCATTTTAAGCCGATTTTGACTCATTTTCGAGTGAAACAAACGACGCTCTCGACGTGGGTCAAGAGTACAAAAGGTATATTTTATTTAAGATAAAATATTTTAGCACATCCGTTTTCAGCTTCCTCTTTGATAAGTGAAAAATCTTTTCCAATCAGTATTACCGACATATAAGAAGCTTCTAAATGGCGTACAGCATCAGAAAGAGGCATGGTTAGCCCGTCTTTTTCATCCCACGAAATTATATAGACCGTTTGGTCTTTTTCTTGAAAGTCGCCCAAGCTTGTAATAATTCTTTTGCTCACACTTTTTTTCAGAATAGTTTCAGCGTTATGTGAAAAACGAGAGAGAGCGTTCACTCTCTTTTTTGACGAGCCTAATTCATAAAGTAAGCGTTCTTGGTAATTCTTGTCAATATAACTTTTTACGAATTCTTTCTCAATCTTGCTATCCATATTATCTCCTTTCGATATGTTATACCGTAATGCTGTAAAACGAACTCTTGAGTTTCGCTCAAAAGTAACATTTGTCCCTGACTTTTGGTGAAGTTTTTGCTTTGCAAAAGTGAAGTTGTTCGCTACGCTCACAGTGAAGTTTTGCTCCTTCGTCGCAAAGTAAAGTTAAGTTCGCCCTAAACTACTATTCACTTGCGCCACTCGTGGCGCAAACTTCACTTTGGCGGTAGCCGAAACTTCACTGCTTCGGGCTTCACTCGCCGCAGGCGAACTTAGTTGTCGAGCCGACGTGTGAGACAAACGACACTCTCGACGTGTTTGGTTTGAGCAAACATGTCAAACGGTTTAACAAAATCAACTTCGTAACGCAAAACAGGGTTATTTACTCTAACTATTTCGCCATTAACTTCACTTAACGTTCCAACCAAAAGCCCCACGTCCCTTGCTAAAGTTGAAGGCAAACAAGAAACGTAAATAATTCTATCAACCCCACTTTCTATTACGGCGTTAATAACCTTAATATCCACACCCTTTCTCGGTGGATCTAACACTAAAGCAACTTTTCCTTCTTCAGTTTCTTTCTTTATAATGCGGGGAAGAATATCTTCACATTTTCCACAATAGTTAGTAATTTTGTCTTGTAAGTTATTGTCTATTGCAAGTTGATTTGCAACGGCTACAGCTTCTTCAATAATCTCAATACCTATAGCCTTTTTTGCTGATAAAGCTAGTAAAGCCGTCATTAACCCTGCTCCACTATAGGCGTCTATAACAGTAACGTCTTTATCAAGTGAAAGAGAATCTCTAACCGTGCTATACAGCTTTTCACATACAGAAGGGTTTACCTGCATAAAGCTTCTAACCCCAATCTTATACGTTATTCCAAGCATTTGAGAAGTATATTCTCCCTCTCCGTAAATTAATTTAAAGATATCGCCATAAATAACGTTTGTTCTAGCTGAATTAATATTTTGGTAAAGGGAAAATTCCTGTCTAAGTTCTTCTTTAAGAATTTCAATTAAATCTTTTATAAATGGTAAACGTTCAAAGAGAGTTACAACTGTAATGATTAATTTATTATTAATCTCCTTAACGGTAACTTCTCTTATTTCTCCAGAATGAGTAACTTCATCGTATCCTTTAATCTCATATTTGAAAAAATATTTCTTAAATGCTGTAATTATTTTACTTGCCCAAGCACCGTTTATAACGCAATCGTCAATTTCAATTACTCTATGAGAAGCTTCTGCATAAAAGCCTATAACGGCGTTGCCATCCTTTTGCCCTACTGGAAGCTGTAATTTGTTTCTGTAAAAATATTCATTATCGCTCTTAACAGTAGGCTTTACTTCTACATTAAGATTAGCAATCTTAGAAAAACAAGTTTTAACATTATTCTCTTTAATTTTCAGTTGGTCAACGTATTTTAAATGCTGAAGTTGACAACCACCACATTTAGTATAAACTTTGCATTTTGGTCTTACTCTTTCCTCTGCAGGTGCAATTACTTCTAACAACTTGCCATAGGCACATTTTTTGGTAACCTTTAATATTTTATATCTAATTTTTTCAGCGGGCAAAGTAAAAGGAACAAAAATAATACCATCTTTGTCCTTTATTACACCTTCACCATTCATTCCAATAGATAGTACAAAGCCTATCTTTTCTTCATTTTTAACCATAAAATATTTAACCAATGTGTTTTTTTAAATAATAATCCATAATCCTTTTCATTGCAACGATGTAACGCTCATACACTACGTAGAAAATTATGCCAGCTAACAATAGAAAAATATAGATATTTTCAGCAATAATTTTGGGAAAATCGTTAAACACTATACCAATAATATTAACGTAATAAAAATATATTCCAAAAACGGCAAGAACGCACCATATTAGGCCTATAATATATAATAAGAATCTATTGATCTTTTTTTGTCTCATAAAGACGTTGAATAATGGAAAACTTCCAAAAAAAACAAAATACGCAGGCACAACGGCAATTAACAGGTTAAATCCCGAAAAAATAAATGCAATAACCCCACCGACAAGAAAAGCTAAAAAACCCGCTTTATAAGAGCTGTAATACAATGGAAGCATACAAAAAACCGATGCTACCACTAAACAAAACAAATCTAAAGTGGAAAAATAAATTCCAATCGTTAAAGCTATTGCAGAAAAAGCAGCGCTAATAGCAGAAAGCGCTAATAATTTACTCTTCACGAATTAGCACTGACAACAAGCGTTCATACAAAGGTTGCATGCCATATTCATACAACACCACGTAGTACACCAAGAACAGCAATCCCCTGCTCCACTCCCACCCATTTGGCGTGGTTGTTGCGTTTGGTTTATATCTTCATGATTAGGTGCTGCATTTCCAGACTGAAACTGTCTTTCGTTATAAGAAATCTTTTCCTTAAGTTTAGTGTAAGCGCTAGAGTATTTCTTGTTTGTTGCATCCATGCTCATTGCAATTTCAAGTTGCTTTTTACTTTCGTTCATCCAGTTCTTTTTGTAGAAAACAACTGACTGCAAATAGTGCCATTCCGCATCTCTATATGAAAAAGCATCAAGTCCTTCCTGCGCTAATACTATATTACCTTCTTTAATGGCTTTTTCAATCTCAGCATAATTTGAAAGTTCTTCGCTTTTTCTTAGCGATAAAATTTCATTGTAAGCATTTTCTAACTGTGTAAGTTTTTTAGCGGCTTCGTTACCTTCTTCCCCTTCTAAAAACCTTTCTTCAGAATATTTTTTTCTTAATGACTTATAGGAGTTTTCAATTTCTTCCGTACTAGCTTCGGGTGATACTCCTAAAATTTTGTAGAGTTCTTGCATTTTTTATTCTCCATTATTCTTTTAGTTTCAGCAATTAAACCTCTTTGTAATACGTTATCACAAAGGTCGTGATTAAATTTATAATTAAGTTGTACTGATAATTCCCCTATTCTCATCAACGATGAACTAATTAAGGAAATTATTTCTTGTCCCTTTTCACAAAGCAATTTCTGCTTATTCTCATATTTAAATGCGTTAACAAAAACATTAAAACTTTTCTTTTTTAAATCTTTATCATAATCATCGATAGCATCTATCAAGTAAATCCATTTACCAAGATTATAACTAAGCTCGCCAAGCTCTGGCGTATACTCATCGCCTGTTAATTGTTTTACAATATCATTCATCATACACGCAAATGGATCGGCAACCATATCAAAACTATCACAACCGTTGATTTCTAAATTACGAAGGTCGGCATATCGAGATTTTATTATTTTATCTAGTTCGGGTTCAGCTTTTTTTGCACACTTATATGACGACTTAAACAGTGTTTTTTTTACCTTTCCACCTTCTTTATCAACAACTGCATCCTCAAGCTTATAATAAGCTAACAGTACGTTTAAATATGCAATTCTTTCCGTAAGTTTATCGGGCACTGCAATGGGACGTTTTACTACTTGATGAATAACGCAACGTTGTTTTTCCACCTTAACGTCATTACCCATTATGTTGTGTAGCAAAGCGGAAAGAAACGCCAAATCGTATGATAGAGTAAACCTTGCCTTTTGTCCACAAGTTTTACCTATTCCCTTACAAAGCCCGCAATATAATGCTTTGTAAAGCACAGTATCTTTAACGTACATATTTGGCATATCGCTTTTAACGTAACCGAACATTTAAATTTATCCTCTTCTTCTGGGAACTAAACCCACTTTTTTATAAACTTTGCCAAGAGTTCTATAAGCTATTTTCTCTGCTCTTTCCGCCCCCGCTTTAAGGACTTCATCAAGATAAGTTTTATCTGCCATAAGCTTGTTCTTTTCTTGTCTAATTGGCTCAATGGTTTGAATTACTGCTTCCCCAACCGCACTCTTCAAAGCTCCATACCCCTTACCATCAAACTCTTTTTCCGCCTGTTCAATACTCTTATCTGTAAATGCAGTATAAATGGTAAGTAAATTACTTATTCCAGGTTTTTCTTCACTAAAAATAATTTTATCATCACTGTCAGTTACTGCACGCTTAAATTTTCTTCTAATGGTATCTGGATCGTCGTCCATAGAAATAAAAGCATTAACGTTTGCATCCGACTTACTCATCTTTCTTTCGGGCTCAGCAAGACTCATTACTCTTGCCGCAGACTTACCAATATAAGGCTCTGGAATTTTAAATGTTTCAGAATATCTATTATTAAATCTTATAGCTAAATCCCTAGCAAGTTCTAAATGTTGCTTTTGATCTGCTCCTATGGGGACCAACTCCGTTTGATAAAGTAAAATATCCGCCGCCATAAGTACAGGATAATCCATAAGCCCCATATTTATATTATCCTCATGCTTTCTACTCTTGTCCTTAAACTGAGTCATTCTTGAAAGCTCCCCAGGATAACAAATAGTATTTAACACCCAACCAAGTTCAGCGTGAGCGGAAACGTGTGATTGTGCAAAAAGAATGGACTGACTAACATCTATTCCACAAGCAAGATATAGCGCTGTTAATTCATAGATATTTTTTCTTAAAATCGCAGGATCTTGCTTTACTGTGAGAGTATGTAAATCTGCGAGAGAAAATATACTTAAATAATCGCTTTGAAGTTTCTTAAAGTTTTTTAACGCTCCTAAATAGTTACCAATCGTTAAAATTCCACTCGGCTGAATTGCCGAAAATAAAACCTTTTTTTCTTCCATATAATATTACACCTTTATTAAAACAAATTGAATTTAGCCGATAAATTCATTAACCGCATCTAAGGTTTTAGTTTTATCAATTTCCTTGTTAAATCTTGCTTTTTTACTTTTAAGTTGTTCAACCACTTCAGGTATAGGCATACCCGTTTCTTCTTCAAGCTTTACACTTGCAACAAACGCATCGTTAATTCTTTTACCAGATACCGCCCTTAAAACGTCTTGTGCGAATTTATATGGGCTTGCCGTTGATAATACCACGCTTTTATTTTGGTTGTCAGAATAACTTTCAAATTTCTGCCATACGTTTACTGCAACTGCCGTGTGGGGATCTAAAACGTAACCATATTCTTCAAAGAAATCGGTAATAGTATCAAAGCACTCTTCTTCATCGGCAAAATCAGCAAAAAACTCTTCTTCGAGAATGGTTAATTCCTTTTCGTTTACGTTATATTTGCCATGACTTTTAAGATCATCCATTCTTTCAGCCGTAAGTTCTGCGTTTCTATTAGAAATTTCAAATAATAAGCGCTCTAAATTACTTGAAACTAAAATATCCATTGATGGTGAAACTGTTTTGAAAAACTCTCTATTTGCATCGTAATTGCCGTCTGCAAAAAACTCCGTAAGAACGTTGTTTGAATTTGACGCACATACAAGTTTACCAATAGGTAACCCCATTTTCTTTGCATAATACCCCGCTAATATATTTCCAAAATTACCAGTTGGCACAACAAAATTAACCTTTTGTCCCTTTTGAATCTCTCCAGCGTTAACCATATCGCAGTAAGCGGAAAAATAATAAGTAATTTGAGGAACAAGTCTACCAAAGTTAATGGAATTAGCACTTGATAAAACTATGCCTTTTTCTTTTAACCTAGCATTATACGCCTTGTCGGAAAAAATCTTTTTAACCGCAGTTTGACAATCATCAAAATTACCTTTAACTGCAACAACGTTTACATTTTCCCCTTCTTGCGTACACATTTGAAGCTTTTGCATAGTACTTACTCCTTCACTAGGATAAAACACCATTATCTTAATGCCATTGGCATCTTGAAAGCCTGACAAAGCCGCCTTACCAGTATCGCCACTAGTTGCAACAAGAATAAGAATATCTTCCTTTACACCACTTATTGTAGCCCCTTCCCTTAAAAGAAAAGGAAGCAACGTTAACGCAACATCCTTAAAAGCAAGCGTTGGTCCATGAAAGAGTTCCATTATATATAAATTATCATCAACTCTAACTAGTGGAGCAGGGTCATTTTCTTCGAATCTTGCATAAGCACTTTTACAAGCTAATAAAAGCCTATCTTTATCATATTCGTCTAAAAAGCTACCAATAACAACGGCTGCTCTCTCAGCATAATCCTTTTCCAATAGTTCGTCTATTTTGTTATACACTTTAGGAAAGATTTCCGGCACGAAAAGCCCACCGTCAGACGCTAAACCTTTTGCAATTGCCTCAGCTCCGTTAATAGCAAAATCCTTCCCTCTAGTACTTAAAAAGCGCATAATTCTCTCCAAAAAGTAAATAATATTCGGAAAAACTTTCCGAATATTATTTTACACTATTTTCAATATAAAAATCAATTATTTAACGGTTAATTTAGGTATTTTGATACAAATTCAGGCAATTCTTCCTTTACTGCACTGCAAGTGAGAACAAACTTAACACCATATTCTGCTTCAAGCTTTGCCATCGCATTAAAAATATCTGAAAGTTCAGCTAATGCTTTACCAGTAATTCTTGCAATACCATCGATATATATGTATTCATTATCAGCATTTGCCGCTACGATACCTTTTAAGAAGCCTCTAAACCCGTCTTCTCCTTTAACCTCAAAATCAGTTACGTCTATAAGTCTTATTTTTAGTTTAATGTCGGGGGAATATCTTTTTGTATCAGCTATAAAAATGACGTGTCCTTTCGCTTCTTTTGCGATTTCATTGGCATTGTCGATAATAGCTTTTGTTTTCCCTGTGCCTTTAGGTCCGTATATAATTTTCATTTATTTTCCTCCTCGGAATATTATCCTTATCTATATTGTATAACATTTTTTAGAAAAATACAATAGTTTTTTTAAAATTTGTAAATTGATTTTAAGTTAATTTATCTAATAAAAATCAACTCTATTCTTCATCAAAGCCCTGAGCAAGTTTACTTTCTCTATCTGCAATAGCCAACGCTTCAACCATTTCATCAATATCTCCCATCATAAATGTATCAAGTGAATACAACGTAAAGCCTATTCTGTGGTCCGTTACTCTTCCTTGTGGGAAATTGTATGTTCTAATTCTTTCCGATCTATCACCCGTTCCTACCTGACTACGACGATTTTCCGAATATTCCTTATCAGCTTGTGACTGATAATAATCATAAAGACGGGATTTTAATACTTTCATAGCTTTTTCGCGGTTTTTAGTTTGTGAACGTTCATCTTGACACAAAACAACAATACCAGTAGGAATATGTGTTAATCTTATACATGATTCCGTTTTGTTAACGTGTTGCCCACCTGCACCACTTGATCTTAAGGTATCCACCTTTAAATCTTTTTCGTCGATATGAATTTCAACGTCTGTTGCTTCGGGAAGTACGGCAACGGTAGCCGTAGAAGTGTGCACTCTCCCTTGTGATTCTGTTTCAGGAACGCGTTGAACCCTATGAACGCCACTTTCGTACTTTAATTTTGCAAAAGCTGATTTTCCCGTAATGGAAAAAATTACTTCCTTAATCCCCCCAAGCTCGGTGGAATTGTTTTCAATCTCTTCTGTTTTTAGACGATTTTTTTCAGCATACTTAACGTATAATCTGTAGAGTTCATAGGCAAACAAGCTAGCTTCTTCACCTCCTGCGCCCGCTCTAATTTCCATAATAACGTTCTTGTCATCATCAGGGTCTTTAGGAATTAATAGAATACGTAACTCAGCTGAAATTTCCTCAAGTTTTTTCTTGCACTCAAGTAACCCCTCTTCCATAAAAGCTTTCATTTCAAGGTCTGTTTCTAATGGAATAGTATTAGCCAAGTCTTCCATTTCAAGTTTAATCTTTTTATACTCAGTGTACTTCTCAACCGTTTCAGTGATATCGGCAAGTTCTTTTGAATAAGCCGTCCACTCATCCATTTTAGCTATAACGCTACTATCTGAAACAAGCTCGTTAAGTTTACTAAACCTTTCTAACATTTTATCAAGCTTTTTAAACATTAAAGCACCGCCTTTATAATTCTATCTATATTTTCGTAATCTTTAATAATTTCAATACTGTTAAAATCTACTAACAAAGTTTTAATTTGCTCCGCTTGATTAAAGCCACACTCTAAAAGCAAAACACCACCTTCATTAAGATGATTTTTAGCATTTTTTGCTATAGTTCTATAAAAATCCAAACCGTCTTCTCCACCGTCAAGCGCTATAATAGGTTCAAAATCTTTTACTTCTTTTTGTAAAGCTAAAATATCGTTTCTCTTTATATACGGTGGATTAGAAACTATAACGTCAAACTTTCTATCAACCACACTTTCGAACATGTTACCATGTAAAAACTCAATTTTAGCATCGTTTAATTTAGCATTTTCTTTTGCTATCTCAATTGCACCTTCGGAAATATCAGTAGCGGTAACAGTCGCAGCGCTTTTTTTACCTACAGCAATGGCAATAGCTCCACTACCTGTACATAGATCTAACACGGTTTTACTTTCATCGCAAAATTCTATAACCTTTTCAGCTAATAATTCTGTTTCAGGTCTTGGGATAAGACATCTTTCATCGACCTTGATTTTATAACCAATAAACTCTGTATCGCCAATACAATACCAAAGTGGTCTACCCGTTAACCTTTGTCCAACTACTTGATTTATCGCATCGATGTTCTTACAAGATACGAGTTTATCTGAATTTAACTCATCTCTTTTTACGTTAGTAACGATACTTATTATCCATTCAGCTTCAGCCTCTTCGGTAATACCCGCTTTTCTTAGCTCATTACTAACTTCAGCCAACAAGTCTTTTATCTTTTTAGGAACAATGAATTTTTGCTCTGCGATACTAGAATCGCTATCCATTTCTAAAACCTTATTAAACGCAGTTATCGCAACTTCTATCATCTCGTCGTCTGGTTCTCTAGTTGTAACTTTTTGCAACAATAATCCCGGAACTTTTAACGGATAAAAAACCCAGCATTCCAATTTAGAAAGAGCTTTTAGCAACTCATAAGAAACGCCTGCGATTATTGGCAGAAAAGCTATTTTACTTAAAACTCTAACAGCTTTATGAAGTTGAATATCGTAACTTGACAAAAAGCTTTCAAAGCAAGCAAATACTAAAATGCTTACAAGCATAACGAGAACTATAAAAGTAGTTCCACACCTATCGTGAACTCTCCTACATTTTTTCACGTTTTCTACCGTTAACGGTAGCCCTTTTTCAAAGCAGGTTATAGTTTTATGCTCCGCACCATGATACATAAAAGTTCTTCTAATGTCTTTAAGTAAACTAGTAAGCAAAATGTAACATACAAAAATAGCTAATTTAAGGCCACCTTCAATAAAGTTTTTAGCCCAAACATCAAAATTACAAGAAAAAATTTTTTCTAGAAAAATACGTAACGTTTGTGGAAGCCACATAAATAGAAAAACAGCAAGGCCTAACCCTAAAACCATGGAAATAGTGGCAACAATTGACATTAAATCAACTTTAAGCTTTTCAGAAAGCCATTTTTCAAATTTTGAAGGCTCTCCCTCGCCGTAAACTTCGGCAGAGCGCATTAAAACAGCCGTGCCCCCAAACATTGATTGCACAAAAGAAACCACTCCTCTCACTATTGGAAGTTTAAGAAAGAAATTCTTTTTTTGTTTAAGACGCTTCGTTTCTATACGAATTATCCCATCGGCGTCTCTAACGGCGGTAGCCATAGAAGTTTTACCGCGCATCATAACACCTTCAAGAACAGCTTGTCCTCCGATTGAAGTTCTTTTCTCTTTAATTTTTTTATCCATTAAACACCTTATTTATGCCGTTTTACCTTAAAAAAATGGCTTTAAGCGTACGAGTACTCTTAAAGCCTTTAATACAGAAAAACTATTTTGCCTTACCGTATCTCTTGTTGAACTTATCAACTCGGCCACCGGTATCTACAAGCTTTTGTTTACCGGTAAAGTAAGGATGAC
This sequence comes from Christensenellaceae bacterium, assembly GCA_045639245.1. Classification (GTDB taxonomy): domain Bacteria; phylum Bacillota; class Clostridia; order Christensenellales; family Borkfalkiaceae; genus UBA1259. The sequence continues at coordinate 5,810 of JAZUCS010000015.1, read as the reverse complement.
ATTTGCTACAAATATCAACTCTAACAACATCTCCCTTCTTGGTAGAACCGGTTTTGAAAGTTTCGCCACAAGCGCAAACCACAGTTACCTCATGATAATCGGGATGAATACTCTCTTTCATATAAGCACCTCTCTTATTATTTACCGCATAATTATATTATATTTTTAAGATTTAGTCAACTGTTATCATATGTTTTTTCAAGGTTTTTTGCAAATTTTAGATTTTTTTAAATTTTGGCTACCATTGCTTTTTACTTGCTTTTTTATTTTTTTTATAGTAAAATATTTTTAATTTCTGATTTTACGGAGATTTTATGAGAGGTTATAAAATTACCAAACCATTTACCCTTGTGGAAGAGGAAATACCGGAAACACCGGCAACCCACACTCAATCAAAGGTTAAAATCAACAAAGCATTAATTACTCTTTCTGACGTTTTGAGGTATAGAGGAGAACTTGATGATGCTCAGGTTGTTTTAGGCTCTTCCGGTATCGGCATCGTTAGCGAAACTGAAGCAAATCTATTTGGTTTAGAAAAGGGTAAACATATCTACATTGATCCTACAAGACCTTGTGATGATTGTTACAACTGTAAACGTGGCGATCCTTCAAAGTGTTCTAATTTACAATTTGCAGGTGAAGACTTTGATGGGTTTTTAAGCAATTTTATTTCTGCAACGCACGAAAAGCTCTATACCCTACCTTCAAGCGTATCAGACTTTGAATCGCTTTTTATCGACCACATCTCATTAGCAGTTTCTATTTACGATAAGTTAGGCATTCAAAAAGGCGATTACGTTGCAGTTCTAGGTGCAAATAACTTTGGAAATATTTTAGCACAATTGCTTATTTACTATCAAGCAGTTCCCATTGTTATGACTCTTGATGATGAAGATTATGAGATTGCTAAAAAAAGTGGTATTTATTACGTTTTAAGTTCAAACGACAACTGGCAAAAGGAAGTTTCAGCTATCACTAGTGGAAGAATGGCGGATAAAGTAGTTTATATATCCGATTCTAATATTCCTACAGCTAAAGCGTTTGCTCTCGCTCAATATAATTCACAAATAGCTTTCACTGGCGAATTTTACAAAAGTAGTCCCGTATCCTTCTCTTCGGCAATTAAAAAACAACTTGATATTTTATGCATAAATTCAGGACATGGTAATGCAGGTGCAAGTATTAATTTAATTGCCAACAAAGCAATTGATTTTTCCCATTTGAAATTAGAAAATTCAACTTATGCAACAGTGCCTGAAACCTTTGAAAAATTAAGTAAACAATTTGAAAAAGAAGGCAAAATTTACGAAACTGTAGTTGATATGCTATAATTGAAAAAAAACAAAAACTCCAACCGAACTCGGTTGGAGTTTTTTTACTTTTCTTGTTTTAAGAAAAATAATCTCAAAATTTTTCTTATAATCATCGGGGGTTTAATACAGCATATTTTCATTTTATCACCTCTAATAATAATTATTATATGCTAAAAAAGAATATGCTTGTCAAAAAATTTTTATTTTATCCTCTTAATTTATCAATTATAAATTTTCTATCTTCATACTTAAAAACAGTGCTTCCAGCAACAATAACGTTTGCACCTGCATTTTTTACTGCTTCAATATTTGCTTCATTTATTCCACCATCAATTTCAAGGTCAATATCTTTACCCGTGCTATCAATAAGCGCCCTTGCTTCCGAAATTTTATCTAAAACTTCGGGAATAAATTTTTGACCTCCAAACCCAGGAAATACACTCATTAAAAGTAGCATATCGCACTCTTCAATAACGTTTTTGACAGCCGAAACGGGTGTGTCGGGATTAATTACAGCACCACATTTTACGCCCAAACCTTTAATAGCTTTAAGCGTATCTAAAAGCCTATCTCCACACGCTTCGTAATGAACGGTTATAATATCAGAACCTGCTTCAGCAAATCTTTCAATATAATTCCAAGGGTTAACTATCATAAGATGCGAATCAAAAATCGCATTGGAAAAAGGACGTGCTTCCTTAATGAACTTTGGCCCAAAGGAAATGTTTTTAACAAAAACACCATCCATAACGTCAAGATGTAGTAATTCAGCGCCAGCATCGGTAATATTTCTTACTTCTTTACCAAACTTTGCAAAATCAGCTGAAAGCATTGAAGGTGCAATTTTAATTTTTCTCATATTTTTTTCTCCTGTTTTTTATTTCTGAATATATTTCAACGTATCTTTGATATCTTTCTTTTGAAAGTTGTCCCCTATCAACGGCTAACTTAACCTCACAATCAGGCTCAATTGTGTGAGAACAACCTCTAAATCGACACTTCTCAGAAAGTTTAACGTATTCAGGATAAAGCTGTAAAAGTTCTGTTTCATCAGCCTCTGCCTCTATTACTGCAAAGCCTGGCGAATCGACAACTGAAACATCATCTTTTTCAAAAATTTCTGAATAAGTAGTAGTGTGCCTTCCTCGTGAAATTTTTTCGCTAAGTTCACCAGTTTTTAACTCTAACGAAAATAATGCGTTTATTATAGAAGTTTTACCAACTGCACTTTGCCCCGCTAACACAGCTGTTTTCCCCTTTAATTTTTGCCTTAAAACTTCAATACCTTTATTGTCTTTTGCTGAAACACTTATAATTTCGCATACCGATCCATATTGGTTTATAACGTCAGATAATACCTTTTTATCCATTTCCGTTTTGTTAACGACAATAATGGTTTCAATACCGATTTTTTCACTTGCAATCAAAACCTTATCGACAAGATAAAAATCAGGCTGAGGCACGTGAGCAATTACTACCACCGCCAAATCAACGTTGGATACTCTAGGACGTATTAAGTAATTCTTACGCTCCTTAACTTCATTTATAACGCAGTTTTCAAATTCGACCGTGTCTCCCACGAAAAGCCTATCACTAGAAAGCCTAAGTTTTCCTCGTGCACGGCAAACGTAATCTACACCATCCGCCCTAACGGTATATCCATCTGAGCAAACTTTTACTAGTCTACCTATCAAGCTTTCCCTCCGTTTCTTCTAAATATCGTTGTCTAAGTTGTCCACAAGCCCCGTCAATATCTTCACCCATTTTTCTTCTTACAGTAGCGGAAATACCACCTCTTTCAAGCAAGCCTAAAAATCTATAAGCTTCTTTTTCCGTTCCACCTTTAAGGGTTTTCTCTTTAACTTCATTAAGCCTAATAAGATTTACGTGACAAGGTCTTCCTTTCATTAACCTTATTAGTTCTTCAGCGTGGCGTGGAGTATCGTTTTCGCCTTTTATTAAAACATATTCAAAAATATATCTTCTACCAGTTTTTTCAAAATAATTATTACACGCTGATAGTATTTCTGCAATGCAATATTTTTTTGCAATTGGCATAATTTTTTTTCTTTCCTCGTCAAAGGGAGAGTGTAATGATACTGTCAAATTAATAGAAAGCCCTTCGTTTGCCAAATCATACATTTTATTAACTAAGCCAGAAGTGGATAGACTAATATTTCTAGGACTAATGTTGATGCCTTCTTCAGCACTAACGAGCCTTAAAAATTTAATAGTATTTTCATAATTATCAAGTGGCTCTCCACTCCCCATCAAAACAATATTAGTCACCTCTCTTTTTTCGTTAAGAGCGCCCCCGTTAATAAAATTTACCGCTATAACTTCACCTAAAATTTCACCCGCCGTGAGATTTCTAATAAGCCCGTTTAAACCAGAAGCACAAAACGCACAGTTCATTCTGCAACCAACTTGCGTGGAAACACAAAGTGTAGAACCGTGTTTATACTTCATTAATACCCCTTCAATAACATTACCATCAGGCAATAAAAATAAATATTTCTCCGTTCCGTCAATCGACTTTAGTGTCTTTATAATTTTTATCGGATTAGCATAATATTTTTGGGAAAGAGCCTCTCTCAATGGCTTAGATAATTCCGTCATATCCTTAAAATCTAACCCTAGATGTAGCGCCTTAAAAATTTGCCCTGCACGAAATGACCTTTCCTTAAATTCTTCTACTATTAAATTTTTAATCTCCTCTTTTGAGAAGGATAGAAGACTTTCTTTCAAATTACTCTCCCCTTTTTAGTGCCGTTACAAAAAATCCCAACCCACCTGAAATATGTGGTAAAAACTGCAAACCAAAGGGGGTTTTTACATGTTGCAACTTAGAATCTATTTCACAAATGGAAAAATTGTCATTTTCTTGTAAAAATTTTTCCACAATCTTATCGTTTTCCTTCTTTAATATTGAACAAGTGGAATAATACAAATACCCACCCTTTTTAACGTAATTTTTAACGGTATTAATTATTGAATATTGAGTATCGTTAAGCTCTAAAATACTGTCTATAGTTCTATTAAGTTTAATATCTGGATTATCGTTTACAACTCCAAGACCTGAACAAGGTGCATCACACAAAACAGCATCATAGTTATCAACTTCTTCCACGTAAAACTGCTCTGCATTTTTAACGTATTCGTTAATATTTTTTACACCCATTCGAGTTTTATAAGCCGTTATTAATTCAACTCTATGTGGATAAATATCCCAAGAGGTTACTGTAGAAAACTTACTTGCTAGTCTAACACTCTTTCCACCAGGGGCAGAGCAACAATCAAGCAATTTTTCGCCACCTCTTATCACGTCACAAATGGCAACCGAGCCCAACGCTTGAAAGGTATATATACCCTTGCAAAACCCCTCTTCACGAACAAAGTTTTTTGTTGTAAAAACGTTGTCAAAAGGAGTTTTTTCATATTCTACACCTAGATTTCTTAAATATTCCTCTCCGTTTACGTCGTAAAAACAAAGTGTGTTCTTTAAGTTTTCAGAAGCGAGAATTTTTTCCGTTTCATCTCTTCCATAATCTTTTAATAGTTCACTAACGGCAAACTCAGGGTATGAATATTTTATCGACAAGTATGATATTTCTTCATTAGGGATAGCTATTTTAGTAGTTAGAAATCTTCTTAAAAACGCGTTAACAAAACCAGAAGCGCCTTTTTTACCAAGTTTTTTTGTAAGAGCAACGGCGTTTTCCGTAACAGCATATCCCTTTTTACCAAGATATCTAATTGCATACATACTAATTTTAAGTAAAGTTCTAATAGCTAGCTTAGGAGTTTTTTCCGTTAAACTTGAAATATAATAAGAGAGCTCCACGTCCTTATCTAAAACACCGTAACAGGTTTTAATAGTTAACGCTTTATTTTTTTCTTCAATAATAGTAGAAGAAATAGCTTGCTTAATATAAGTTTTATCGCTATAAACCTTGTTTAAAATTATGTAACAGTCGTAAATATAATTTATCATTTAAATTCCGTTCCTAAAGGCAATTTATTACCTGCGAGAAAATCTTTTATATCTAAAGCTTTCCCTCCACATTTTTGCACTTTTAAAAGCTCTATTGCCCCTTTTCCACAACCAACAACTAGCCTTTTATTATTATCAAGCACTTTACCAACTTCACCCTTTTCATCAATAGCTTTCGCTTTATAAATTTTAAATATTTCACCATTTAAGAAGGTGTAAGCAACAGGTGAAGGATTAAATGCTCGAATAGTATTTACGACCTGTTGTGCAGATTGGCTAAAGTCGATTTTAGCCATCTCTTTTCTGATAATTTTAGTATACGTTGCTTTGCTATCATCTTGTTTTTCGCTTTTAATTTTACCATTTATTAAGTCTACAACAACCTTTTCAATACATTCTGCGCCCATAACGGATAGTCTTTCAAAAAGCTCTCCCGCTGTTTCATCCATCAAAATGTCCGTTTCCATTTTATATATCATATCACCTGTATCTATGCCGACATC
>JAZUCS010000014.1:0-3456 GCA_045639245.1 Christensenellaceae bacterium | reverse complement strand
GTTGCAACTGGCAGGTCGCAACTTTTATTATACACAAACGGAGGATTTTACTCAACGGTAAACCTTTACTGGACCCCCAGACTATCTGGGGATTTATTGTTTACACAGTAAAAACCTTTTGCGACACGGCAAAAGGTTTTATTCTTACTTTTCTAAAATTACTGTAAAAGGTCCGTCGTTTATTTGTGAAATTTTCATATCAGCACCAAACACCCCTTTTTTAACCACAATTCCTATTTTTGAAATTTCACTGCAAACATATTCATACAATTCGTTTGCCTTCTCTGGACTTTCGGCTTCTATAAAACTTGGCCTATTTCCGTGCGAAGTATCTGCACACAAGGTAAATTGAGAAACAAGCAAAATTTCCCCGTTTGTATCTATTATTGACCTATTGATTTTGCCATTTTCATCTTCGCAAATTCTAAGGGTGGGAATTTTTTTGATAAAATAATCGGCGTTTTCTTTTGTGTCACCCTTAAAAACACCTAAGAATACAACGTAGCCCTCGCCTATTTCTGAAATTAATTTTCCATCAACTTTTAATTTTGCGCCCAACACTCTTTGAATTACAGCTTTCATACTTTTGTCCTTAACGTTATTTATCATATTATATCATTAAATTAATATCTTGACAAGTGGTACAAATATAAAGTATAATATTAACGTAATTTTAGGAGAGAATTATGAATTTTTTTGGCTTAGAAAAACTATCACTCGTTGATTATGACGGAAAGGTTGCAGCCACTGTTTTTACTGGTGGGTGTAATTTTAAGTGTGGGTTTTGCCATAATTCTCCATTAGTTTTAAGCGCGAACGAACTTCCTATAATTAGTGAAGATGAAATTTTATCATACTTAGAAAAAAGGAAGGGGCTATTAGAGGGGCTTTGCATTTCTGGTGGCGAACCAACCTTAAACAAAGACCTACCAGCCTTTATTGAAAAGGTTAAAAAAATTGGCTACAGCGTTAAGCTTGACACAAACGGAACCAACCCTGAAATGGTAAAATCACTTTACTCTAACGGGCTTTGCGATTACTTTGCTATGGACATCAAAAACGATAAAGAAAATTACGCTAAAATTATCGGTTTTGATACTTTTGATACTAAAAACGTAGAAAAAACGGTGGAGTTTTTCCTTTCACTTGGAAAAGACTATGAGTTTAGAACAACCTTAATTAAAGAATTTCACGATAGAGATAATATCGTAAATATAGGAAAATGGATTAAAGGAGCGAACAAGTATTTTTTACAGAAGTTCAAAAACAGTGTCTCTTGTATCGAGTCACATCTTTCCGCCGTGGAAGATAAAATAGCTTTAGAATACACAAATATACTTCGCGAGTATATAGAAAATACCCAATTACGTGGGTACTAAAAGATATTTTATTTAACACAAAAGGAGAAAAATTTAATATGTTATATTTTGTTTTCGCTCTCATCGCCCTTTTATGTTGGAGTGGGTCTGACTTATTCTCCAAAAAAGGCACTGATGAGAAAGATAAAAATAGCCACTGGAAAGTTACTTTCGCAGTGGGTTTAATCATGGGTATTCACTTTATTATTACCCTTATCGGTGGAAAAATTATTGGCGATCCTGAATCTGTTCCAAAATTCGTTGCAAGTCTTTTTTATACGGACTTTCAAATTATGGACTTTTTCAAGTATTTACCAGTTGCTGCACTTTACATCTTTGCTATGGTGCTTGGCTACGTTGGGCTTCGTTATATTGAACTTTCAATATCTTCGCCAATATGTAACTGCTCTGGTTCGCTTGCACTTTTACTTTGCGTAATCATCTTCCCTATTATCGGTGCAGATCCTATTGAACTTGACGTTTGGTCCATCATCGGCGTTATCGCAATTACGATAGGTATTATCGCAATAGGTGTTATCGATTCAAAGGAAAACCAAGAACTAAAAGAACTTAGAAGAAAAGAATCTAATAGAAAATACACTAAAAGCTTTTTAGCGTTGGCTCTCCCAGTTGCTTATCTTATTATTGATGCGCTCGGAACGGTTGGTGATGAAGTATTCTTCCACTTCGTTGAAATTTCTGATTACTCTGCTAACTCTTGCTTTGAACTTACCTTCTTCCTTCTTGCAATCTTTTGCTTTATTTGGATTAAGTTCGTTAAGAAAGATACGTTGTTTGTTAAAAAGAACGGCTCGCTTTACATCGGTGGCGTTTGCGAAACTATTGGACAAGTATTCTATATGGCAGTTATGTTCTCTGACTACGAACAATTTATCCCTATCATTTCTGCTTACTGTGTAGTATCACTTCTTTGGAGTAGAATTTTCTTAAAAGAAAAACTTTCGATCAAACACTATTTAGCAATAACAATTACCATTGTTGGTATCATTTTATTAGGTGTTTTCTCACCTGTATAATACTACTAATTAAAACTAAAAAACCAAGCGAATCGCTTGGTTTTTTCTTTTGTTTTTAATATTTACTATTCAGCTCTCTTCCAAAAAGAATCTCTATTATAAGTCTTAACAGATAATAACTGTGCAGCTTCCAATGGATCAGCTAATAATTCTGGATCAATTTCTTCACCAAAAGTTGCGCTTTCGTTTGCAGAAACAAACCAGCCCTCAGTCACTTCAAAAATCGCGTTTGACAATTGACCATCATAGTTAAATGCTGCTTTATTGATAACGGTTAAACTTGCAGGAATATACACGCTTTGAAGCTTTGTGCAGTATCTAAAACACTCATTATCAAGTTTTTTAATACCAGCATTAAACTGAACGTCAATAAGCGAAGAACAATTACCAAATGCTCTAAATGCAAGATATTCTACCTTACTACCAAAGGTTAAGTCATTAAGTTTACTGCAACCATCAAAAGCACTTATACCAACGTTTACAACGCTTTCGCCAAGATCTAACGTTGTTAAAGGCGTGTAATCCATAAAGGCAAAATCTTTAACTTCAGTAGCCGTTGTAAAGGTTATAGTAGTAACTAAGTTTCCACCAATGGTAAGATTTTTACTATATTTTATAGGGTTAGCTTCTTCATTTGAAAAGGTTATTCCTGCCCAACTATCAATAGTGCCACCATAATTTACTTTTGTTAGTTTAGAACAAGATGCAAATGCGCCATTACCAATTTCAATAATTGAAGATGGAATTGTAATTTCAGTTATTACCTTTTCAGCAAAAGCATTATTAGAAATTTTAGTAACTTCTTTTCCATCTTTATTTTTTGGGATAACTACCACACTTTCTTCCCCTTCATATCCGGAAACGGAATAAGTGCCGTTAGAGTTTTCAGTGTATTTTAAGCCGTTATCATTATCCCCTTTTTCACCGCCACCACAGGCAATCATTGAAAAGGCAGTAAGGCTTAAAGTGATTGCGATAATAAAGGCAAAAATTCTTTTTATCTTCATAATTTTATCCTTAAACTATTCTTGAACACTTGTCATTGCGTATGGATCAAGAAC
>JAZUCS010000013.1:0-1637 GCA_045639245.1 Christensenellaceae bacterium | reverse complement strand
AAAAACCTTAAGAGTGCAAGACTCTGCACAGGTGGTTTTAACTTTAGATACAACGGCAAGAGAAATACTTTCAGAGTCTTCCCCTATGGATAACATCTCTTCTTTTGCAATTCAAAAAGTGTTACACAAAAAGGAAGGTTTCAACAAAGACGTTGCAGAAATAAATATTAAAGACTTTTGTGCTGACTATTATTCAAGAACTTCATCATCATTTATGCCCCTAATAAAAACTATTAAACAAGAAGAAAGTAAAAGCGAAAGCTCTTCTTCAAGTGGTGGAGGTAGTAATGGTGGCAACAAAATGGGCGGTATGGAAACGGGTGGTAAAACGCCAGAAAGTGGTGGCAATTCCCTATTCGATGCTAAAAATACTGCATTATTTAAAAATGGCGTTTGGGTTGGAAACCTAACGGAAAATGAAACTTCCGTTTTTAATTTGCTTACTGAAAGTTCTAAAGAAACGACCCTAACCGTATCTAACGTTAAGGAAGATCTTAACGAAAAATGCAACTATCTTGTAACCATTTTGAAAAACAATAGAAAGGTTAAACTAATTGCAGATGAAAAGAGTGTAAAACTAAACGTTACACTAAAAATTTTTTGTAAGGTTAGTGACCAAAATAGCAAAACTTCAACCACCGTTGCCTCAAAAAATAATGCTCTTCAAGAAGAAGTTAAAAACGCCTTAGAAGAAAAACTTAAGAGCGATATATATTCGCTTATTCAAAAAATAAAATTAACCGACTGCGATATACTAAAACTTGATGAAATGCTTTTTAGAAACCATCATAAATATTATCCACAACACAAGGATAAATTGTTAGAAAAAATGGTGTTAAACTTAGAAGTAACGGTTACAGGACAAAAATAGTTTGACAAAATATATTAAAAAGTGCTATCCTTAATTTAAGGAGAATTATTATGATTGGGATGTACGTTTTTAAGATAGACACAAAAGGATTTTTAAAAGGATTAATTGATAATGGTATCAAGCGTGCTTTTTTAGATGCAGAAAATAATGATTTTGAATATATAATGCAAGAGTTTGAAAAGCACGGTATCGTTTGCGAAACACTTCACGCACCGTTTGATAATATAAATCATATGTATTCTGAAAATGAAGAAGAAGCAAAAGCAATGCAAGATAGGCTTTTTGCATCTATTGACCGTTGTGAAAAATACAATATCCCTGTAGTAGTTACCCACCTTTCAAGTGGCAGACCTATGCCCCCTATAACCCCAATTGCAGAAAAGAGATTTAAAGAAGTTTTTGATTATGCCGATGAAAAAGGCATTAAAATTGCACTTGAAAACCTTAGATATGCTGAAAACTTAATTTACTTTTTAGACAAGTACAAAAACACAGGTTTCTGTTGGGATAATGGGCATCAATATTGTAGAGATACTCAAACTGAATTTTTAGAAATGTATGGCGATAGGCTTATTGCCCTTCACCTACACGATAACCGTTGTTTATTAGATACAGACGACCATTTACTTCCTTTTGACGGCAATATTGATTGGGAAAAATGCGCAAAGCAACTTGCCGCAACAAATTTTGATGGAACAATTATGTTTGAAATTCGCAGATACCCAAATTTAGATGGCACGCTTGTTTACACGGATATTACCGATGA
>JAZUCS010000012.1:0-2590 GCA_045639245.1 Christensenellaceae bacterium | reverse complement strand
TTTTGCTTCCGTTATTCTTCTACTTATTATATATTTTGTAACGGTGGTGGAACAATATTTGCTAAATAATCTACAAAGCTGAGTAACGGAAATATATGAGTTATCTGCAACGTCTTTTAGTGTTATTTTTTCTGTAAAATGTGTGTTTATATATTCTATTGCTCTTTGCACCGTTTCAGGCTGGGTTGATGGGTGATAGTCCCTTGCGTGCGTTTTAAATAGATAATTGACGTAAAGCAAAAATTCCGTTGCTTTGTTTTTCTTAAATAGTGAATCGCCAAATCCGTAATCTTTTTTTAGTTCGTTTATCATTGAAATTAGGGTTGTAATTTCTTCTTCTGTTAAAGTAATGCTAGAATTTGAGCCGTTATAAAAACACTCTGCCAAATTTGCCCCATCCATTGAGTTGGAATAGATAAACGTTGGGTGTATTTGCATAACGTATCTTGGAAAAACCTTAACGTCGGTTGCGCTAATTTTGTGTGCTTGGTATTGGTTTATTACAAATAAACTGCCCCTTTTAACGTCGTGAATTTTATTATCAATAATAAAACTCGTTGCAGGGGAAAGGGCTAAAAGTAATTCACAGCAATCGTGAACGTGCATATTGTGTGTTGTAGTGGGGTCTTCAGAGTAGTAAAAACCAAAAGATTTGTGTTCATCTGAATAACTTATAGCATCTAAGCAAGAAGGGAAAAAACAATTCATTTTTTTATATCGTGCCTTTTTTAGTGTCGTTGAATTTATTATAGCATTTAGAGATATGATTAGCAACAAAAATGGTAAAAAAAGCAATAAATTTGCAAATCTTATATGTTAAAATGTAAATATGGTAAAAGTAATAGTATATGATGCCGAGGGAAATATTTTATTTTCCGATAAAGGCGAAAAGGTAATTGGAAGATATTTAGGCACACTTAACGAAGGTAGCAAAATTAAAGTTTTGCTCGATGGCGTTAGGTTTATTAAGGTTAAATTGGATGAGCTTATGGCAGAGAGTATAATTTACGCTCCCGGTGGTTCGTTTGATTTTATCGTGCCAACGGATAGAGAATTAAAGTGTGGCTATCCTGTGGGTGCATTTAAGGGCGAAACTCACTTCATATCCATTGAAGACGGCGAAGATGATGAAGTTTACGCTAAAAGAAATATTGCCTTAAATCCATACGATTTAAGGGGTAAATGCAGAACTTTCCCACACGCAAAGGCAAGCTTTGTAACCCGTGAAGACCCTTGTTTTTATGAAAGAAACGCAATAGACGGCGAAAAGAATAATCAAGGGCATGGTGGCTATCCTTATCACTCTTGGGCAGGTGGCGCAAGGGAAGACTTAGTGTATGAATTAGATTTTGGCAGAGAAGTTGAAATCGATAAATTAGTCTTTTATTTGCGTGCTGACTTTACCAATGATAAAAACGGCGTGCCACACGATTCTTACTGGAAAAGTATTGATGCAGTTATCGACGACGGAAGTGTTTTCCACTTAGAGTTTACACTTAAAAACGATAACTTGCACGAAGAAAATTCCATAGGTCAAGTAAAAGAACTAAAAAAAGTTAAAACAAAAAAATTAAAACTTATAAACTTTAGGCAAGCAACGGAAATTTTATCCTTTGCAGCGCTAACTCAAATTGAAGTTATAGGTAATTATATAAAGGAGAAAAATAATATAATGGAAGTAAGACAAGCATCAAACGCAAAAGACGTTAAACATTACACAACTGAAAGACTACGTGAAGAGTTCCACATTGCAAATCTCTTTACGAAAGACAATATCAATATGGTTTATAGCCATATCGATAGAATTATTACTGCAGGACTTATGCCTGTTAGACAAGAACTTTTCTTAAAGGGTGGCAAAGAGCTTGCTTCTGAATACTTCCTTGAAAGAAGGGAAATGGGCTGTATCAACATTGGTGGCAAAGGTATTATCACAGTTGACGGCGTAGAATACGAAATGAACCCAAGAGATGGTATTTATATCGGTAAAGGTAATAAGGAAATTAAGTTTAAGAGTGTTGATGAAAATGCTCCTGCAAAATTTTACGTTTCTTCTTGCCCTGCACACGCAAGCTATCCAATCGTTAAGATTGATATAACTAAGGCAAGAAAAGTTCCTTGTGGTTCTGTAGAAGAGTGTAATAAGAGAGTAATCAACCAATATATTCACCCAGACGTAATTAAGAGTTGTCAACTTGCTATGGGCTTAACCCAACTTGAAGTTGGATCTAACTGGAACACAATGCCATCACATACCCACGATAGAAGAATGGAAGTTTATCTCTATTTAGATATGGGCGAAAACGACGTTGTTTTCCACATGATGGGCGAACCAACTGAAACAAGGCATATCATCATGCACAATGAAGAAGCAGTTATTTCACCATCATGGTCAATTCACTCTGGCGTTGGCACTAAGAATTATTCTTTCATTTGGGCAATGTGTGGTGAAAACCAAGAATTTACCGATATGGATCATATCGAAACTAAAGACTTAAAATAGTTTAGGAGAAAATTATGGGTAAAAATATTTTTAGCCTTGAAGGTAAAATTGCACTCGTTACAGGTGCAGCGCACGGAATTGGCTATG
>JAZUCS010000011.1:0-70365 GCA_045639245.1 Christensenellaceae bacterium | reverse complement strand
GGTAAAAGCACGTATATGCGACAAGTTGCGCTTATCTCAATAATGGCGCAAATAGGCTGTTTTGTTCCGGCAAAATCGGCATCAGTGCCAATTGTCGATAAAATTTTTACAAGAATTGGCGCAAGTGATAGTTTGGTGTTTGACCAAAGCACTTTTATGGTGGAAATGTCGGAAACTGCCGACATAATCAATAACGCCACTGAAAATAGTTTAATTATTTTAGATGAAATCGGAAGGGGAACAAGCACTTATGATGGACTTTCAATTGCGTGGGCAGTATTAGAGTATTGCAATGAAAAAATTAAGGCAAAAACCTTGTTCGCAACACATTATCATGAATTAACAAAACTTGAAGGCGAATTAAGCGGTGTTAAAAACTATAAAATTTCAGTAAAGGAACTTGCCGGCTCCATTGTTTTCACAAGAAAAATTGAACGAGGTGCGGCAAATAAAAGCTTCGGTATTGAAGTTGCAGAGCTTGCAGGCGTAAATAAAGAAGTAACAAAAAAGGCAAAAGACATTTTATCAGGTTTAGAAAAGAAAGAAAACACCAATCATATTAACAATTTTAATACTCCAAGTCAGGAAAATACTTTTTCAGAAGTAGAAGCGATAATAAAAGACGTCGATATAAATAATCTCACACCAATTCAGGCATTCCAAATTTTAACTGATTTACATGAGAAATTAAGAGCGGAAAATGAGCAAAATTAATATTTTAAGTAGCAAAATATACAATAGAATATCAGCTGGAGAAGTAGTTGAAAGACCTGCTTCCGTCGTTAAAGAGTTGGTGGAAAACTCTATTGACTCTGGTGCAACGTCAATCGAGGTTGAAATTGTTGATGGTGGCATAACTTCAATAAGAGTCTCTGACAATGGCCACGGAATAGAAAATAGCGAAATAAAATCAGCAATACTTCCACACGCTACAAGTAAAATTTCTAAAATTGAAGATTTAGACAATATTTCCTCACTTGGTTTTAGGGGTGAGGCACTCCCAAGTATAGTTTCCGTTTCAAAATTTAAGATGGTTTCAAAAACTGCTGATAGTGAGCTGGGCTCAATTTTAACCACTGAGGGTGGAGAAAACGTAGAAGTTAATAGTTGTGGTGCACTAGACGGAACAGAGGTTACGGTAAACAATCTCTTCTACAACACTCCTGCACGTGAAAAATTTCTTAAAACGCCAAGAAGCGAAGAAAGCGAAATATCGTCATACATGCAAAGATTAATTCTTGCAAACCCTGAAATCTCATTCAAATACGTTGCTAACGACAAGCTTATGTATCAATCATTTGGAGACGGGCTTGAGTCTGCTTTTATTTCTATATACGGCTTATCCACCCTTAAAGAATGCTTTTTCATCGACACCGAAAAAAACGGCATTAAAATTAAAGGATATATTGGAAAACATCATTTTGTAAAATCAAACAGGGGATATCAATCAATATTTCTCAACGGAAGATATGTTATAAATAACACGGTTAGTTCTGCTATATCAAACGCATATTCATCATATCTAATGAAAAGGCAGTATCCGTTTTACGTTTTGAGCATAACTGTTCCTACAGAAACTGTTGACGTAAACGTGCACCCAAACAAGCTTGACGTTAGATTTTCTAATAATCAGATTATATACGGAACAATATATTCAGTTATTTCTAAAGTTTTAGAGGGGAGTAGTGACGCCGTAAATATCATTGTAGAAAACAAAAATTTAGAAACGCCAAACAGCTTGATAAACAATATCGATTCTATACATAATTATGTTACACATAATAACATTGACACACCTAAAAAACAAGGAATATATGAATATGAAATGTGCTTTAACGACAGTGGCACACCGTCACTAACCAAAGTAGAAAAGTTAAACAATAAAGAGCCTGAGATTGATATTTTTGCAGAAAACAAAGCCTATCTTGAAAAATTAGAAAGAGAAAAAAAAGAAAGGCAAGAGGAAAATTCAATATGTCAAACGGAAATTAAACTCGATAAAAATTTAACTTACGTAGGTCAAGCGTTAAACACTTTTTTACTCTTTGAAGACGGCGAAGACCTTTATCTTTTAGACCAACACGCTGCGCACGAGAGAATTATATTCGACAAACTAAAAGAGGGTTTTATCTTCGATAAACTAGAAATCCAGTCTCTGCTTTTACCTTACGTTTTAGAAGTAAACGAGAATGAAAGTGATTTCATTATAGAAAGATTATCTTTTTTTAGAAATCTTGGCATGGACATAGAAGAGTTTGGGAGAAATTCTTTTAAAATTTCAACTATCCCATTAATTTTATCTGAAATCAATATTCAAAAGTTCTTTGATTTAGTACTTATTGATATAAACTCATTAAAAAAACTTGATATTAAGGATTTACTCTTTGATAAGATTGCTCAAAAAGCGTGCAAATCAGCAATTAAATCGGGAGACAAACTCTCGAAAGAGGATACCAACGTTATTTTAGAGGGTATTAAAAATAATTTTGGACTTAAGTGCCCACATGGTAGACCGATTGCCGTTAAAATTTCAAGAACGGAAATAGATAAGTGGTTTAAGAGGATAGTATAATTAATGGATAAATTACTTATAATTTGTGGCCCTACTGCTTCAGGCAAAACTGCCCTTGCAATAGAATGCGCAAAGCTCTTAAATTCCGAGGTTATATCAGCTGATTCGCTTTATATATATAAGGACCTTGATATTGGCACTGCAAAGCCGAGCAAAAGCGAAATGGATGGCGTTATCCACCATATGATTGACGTTGTTAACCCCACCGACACTTTCACCGTTAGTCAATATAAAGAAATGGCTGAGCCCATTATTAAGAGACTTCATTCTGAAAACAAGGTGCCAGTTGTCTGTGGAGGGACGGGCTTTTATATTAATTCGCTTTTATATGATTTGTCATACGGTAAAGGCGAGGGAAACTTAGATGTAAGAGAAAAATATAAAGAGCTTGCAAAAATTCACGGCAATAAATACGTTTACGATATTTTGTTTGAAGTAGACAAAAAGAGCGCAGAAAAGCTTCATTATAATGACGTTAAAAGGGTTATTAGAGCACTTGAAATATACGAATCGGGCAACAAAAAGTCGGATATAGTGGATAATTTAACGTCAAAATATGATTATCACGCATACGCAATCAACTACCCGAGAGAAGAGCTTTACAGTAGAATTAACAAAAGAGTTGATATAATGTTTGATTCAGGCATTATCCAAGAAGTAGAGTCGCTTATTAATAGGGGGATTTCTCTTGAAAACCAGTGTTTGCAGGGAATAGGCTACAAGGAAGTTTACGCTTATTTTAATGGCGAGCTTAACCTAGATGAAGCAAAAGAGTTGATAAAATTAAACACGAGACATTACGCAAAAAGACAAATTACTTTCTTTAAACGTTTAGACGGACTAGTGTGGCTAAACCCCTCATCCGTTAAAGATTTAGCAGAACAAATTGTGGAGAAATTATGATAGACGTTAACGTTATTAATCAAGCAGAAAGAAAACTTCAAGATAAATTTTCAATCCTTGAAGATATTGCATTATTCAATCAAGAAAAGGTATTAAACGCCTTTAAGAAAAACAAGATTGCGCTTAGACATTTTGTTGGAACAACAGGTTACGGATACGGCGACGAGGGAAGGGAAACCTTAAACCAAGTTTTTGCTGACGTTTTTGGCTCTGAGGCAGCCATTTGTTCGCCCAACATTGTCTCGGGCACACACGCAATTTCCCTTGCTTTGTACGGCGTTTTAAGACCTTCAGACAGAGTCCTAAGTATAACGGGAACGCCCTATGACACTCTCACTGACGTTTTGTACGGAAAAGGCACAGGCTCTTTAGAAGATTATAATATTTCTTTTGATTCTATACCGTTAAAAGATGATAAAATTGACTATGAATCATTAAAAGAGCACCTAGGAAATAATGTTATGCCCAAGATGATTTACTTGCAAAGGTCTAGGGGATATTCTTGGAGAAACGCCCTTTCTATTGACGATATTGAAAATGCCGTTATCTTCCTTAGAAGTAATGGTTTTGACGGAATTATAATGCTAGATAATTGCTACGGCGAATTTATAGAAAAAAAAGAACCAACTGACGTAGGTGTAAACCTAATGGCTGGTTCACTAATCAAAAATCCAGGAGGTGGCATTGCGCCAACCGGAGGATACGTTGCAGGGGACAAGAAGTACGTTGACCTAGTGTTCAATAGACTAACTGCACCGTCTATCGGAAGCGAGGTTGGTTCATACACAAACGGTTATCAATATTTTTATCAAGGTCTATTCCTCGCACCTCACGTTGTTTTGCAAGCTATGAAAGGAGCAATGCTTTATTGCTTGGTCTTATCAGAATTGGGATATAAAACTTCTCCTAAAGCATATCAGATTCCCACCGATATCGTTACTGAAATAGAATTTGGAGACAAGGAAAAGCTCATTAAGTTTATACAAAACATTCAGAAAAATTCACCGGTGGACAGTAACGTTTCCGTTATGCCGTGGGAAATGCCTGGATACACCGATGAAGTTATTATGGCTGCAGGTTGTTTTGTTCAAGGCTCGTCAATCGAGCTCTCTGCAGACGCCCCAATTAGAGAACCTTACATTGCGTACTTCCAAGGTGGAATAACCTACGAGCATTGCAAAATCGCCTTAAAAAATTTAGATTTGTAAGTGATAAAAAAGCTTTCTATCATATTGATAAAAAGCTTTTTTATTAAAATTTTCTAATTATTCCAATAACTTTACCTATAATATCGCTGTCTGAACCAATATACATTTCAATAACCTCTCCATCATAGTCGGTTCTGGCAAGAAGTCTACAATCTATATTATACACCTTTCTTGCAAACACTTCACCATTTAGCACAACCACCGCGAGTTCACCATTAGAAAAGTTGGAAAATTTTTTACATATAGCAACGTCTCCTTTTTTTAGAGAACAGTTAGCCATATAATCATCTTTAATTTTAAAGGAAAAACAACCCTTTTCACCATAAAATTCCGAAGGGAGAGGGCAAACACCTTCAATATTAACTTCGTCAAAAATAGAAGTATTTTCTGCCTTTATTTTATTAATAATAGGCGCTTTAATAAAAGTGCGACTATAATATTTTGGAGTAAAAACACGGGTAAAGAGAGTTGATTGTTCAAGCCTACCTTGTTCTATCAGTTTATGAACGTAATAAAAGGCACTACCAGTAGAAGGAATATTGCATTCAGCGCAAATCTCCCTTATAGTTGGCGAGTAGTCGTGCTTTTTTATGTAATCGTGTATAAAATCATACACTCTTTCCATTTTTTCTAAAACTTGCTCTGAAGTAGTTAATCTTGGCATATTTTTATTTTAATAACAAAAAGGATAAATGTCAAAATATTACAGATACTTTTATTAAATATTTGATAAAATGTTTACTTTTTTATTTGGAAATGATAAAATATAAAAAAGGAGATACTATGGATAAAGAAAAAGATATAATTTTAGATGACGACACTTGTGATTTAGACCCAAGAAAAATATGTGACAGCTGTGGCAAATGTATTGAACCAGACAAAAATTACGAGATTATTAAAATTACAAAAATTATTGAATAAAAACATATAAAAAAGTGCCCGTTTTTGAGCACTTTTTATCTTGTAAAAGAAAATCTCTATTTTTCATCGTTAGGGGAGATGTTAAGTGAAAGACCAGCTTTCTTTCTAATATCCTCGGTTATAGCGGCGTAATGACGCTTTGTAGTGTTAACGTCTTTATGCCCTAAACAATCAGCAACAACGTAAATATCTCCAGTTTGCCTATACAAATTCGTACCAAAAGTACTTCTTAACTTATGTGGGGTAATCTTCTTTAATGGGGATATAATTTGCGCATATTTTTTTACTAATTCTTGCACTGTTCTCGTGCTAATTCTCTTATTTTGAAGGGATAAAAAGAATGCATTTTCACCTGAGGGGACCTTTTTATCTGAGGTTCTATGATTATAATACTCGGTTAAACAAGCTAAAACCTCGTCATTATAATATAAAACAGCACGATTTCCACCTTTTCTCGTTACGACAAAGCTATTAGTTTTAAAATCAAAATCTTCAATATTCAAACCAACAAGCTCGCTTATACGAATACCAGTACCCAAAAATAGGGTAACGATAGCAGTATCTCTAACAGAAGTAGATGCGTGAAATGCTTTTTGTTTCTTAGTAAGCCCAGCACCGTTTTTAACAACATAGAGCATATCGCCAATTTCATCAACTTTTTCGTTGGATTCCAGCCTAACTATTTCTTTTTCGTGAATTTTAGGCATAGAAACCTTTGATGGGGTATTGGCAGGAAGCATATTTTTGTTAAAAAAATACTTATAAAAAGCGCGCAGGGTAGAGAGTTTTCTAGCTTTACCCGTTTCCGTACAACGCTCAAATTTTCCGTTTATTTCATATCTACTAAGGTAACTTAAGAAGTATTCGAAATCCGTTGCATCAAGTTTAGCTAAATCTGCAAGCTCTATATCACAAAAATCCTTATTTTTAAATACTTTTTGAGATAAAAAGTTATAGAAAACCCTCAAATCATAAGCATAATTAAGTCTTGTAAGAGAAGAAGTCCTTGGTTCAACACCAACGAAAAAATCTTGAACGTAATAAGGGAGAGCGTCGATAATTTCTTCAGTTCTCTTTATACAAGACAAATCTCTTTCTTCATAATAGCTTTTCTTCATAACAGTATTATAATAAAATATTCTCCTTTTGTAAAGATAGAAATTGCTTTTTTATAAAAGAGGGGCGCAAATTTTACTAAATTTTTTATATTTTTAAATTTTTGTTTCATAGGGTACAGATACTCAACTATGCGCAAAACACGGCTTTTACGCATAGTTAAGCATATTTTTAATTATAAAAGAATAATTAGATATTGTCAAGCGATTTATTATAAAATTATATCAAACTGAATAATCTTTTTTATTAATCTTGACAAGGTTTAAAAAGAGTTGTATAATTTATAATAATAAACTTATATGGAGATATAAAATTGGAAGAAAACAAAATCAGCAGTGACCTTATACGTGGTCATATTGATACAATCATTCTATATAGTTTAACCGGTTCTGATAAGTTTGCTCAGCAAATTAGCGATTTTATTGAAGAAAAAAGCGAAAAAAAGTACCAAATTAATCAGGCTACACTGTACAGTTCGTTAAAAAGGTTGGAAAATCTTAAGTACGTAACCTCTTATCGCTTTGATTGTGACGATGGCCGTAGAAAGTTTTTCAAAATTACTGAGCTTGGCAATGAATTCGTTAAAGATAATTTGTCTAACTGGTCGTATTCTCGTGTAATCATTGATAAACTTATGGGTTGTGAATATACTCCACACGTTTATATCACACATAATAATGACGAAAAACCTCAAGAAAGCACTAGCGAAATCAATACTGATAAAACAGTTTTAGAAACACCGATAATTAATCAGCCATCTCAAGCTCCCACTCTTCAAATTATAGAAGATATTAAACCTTCAGTAGTATCAGAGTCTGAAACTGATATTAAAGCTGAACAAACAGCTAAAATGGAAACGACCTCTCCCCAGCTAGACTCCGATGAAAAAGCTGAGGACAAAAAGGAAATTAATTTTAGAAACATACTAAACGGACTAATTAAAAATGCAGAAAAACCCGTTCTGCCCGTCAAGGAAGAAAAACAAAAAATTGAGATTACCGATTTAGGAAAAGCTACACCTAGTGAAGTTGTAGATAAAAAAATTGAGCAAAAACCAGTTGAGACACCAAAAGTTGCAAAATTTAACGAAACGATAAAAACTACTTCATATTCACAAAAGGCTGTATACGTTGGAAAGGCCGATTTTTCTGACTTAGTTGGAAAATACGCTGTAGAAGGCTATAGAATTAGAGTTTCTTCTAAATCTTCCGTTAAAAGTATTGGAAACCTATATCTAAACAAGCTTAGGTTCTTTAGTATTTTATGCTTTTTAGCTATTCCACTTATTGAAATACTCTTATTGCAATTTGCAGCTAACATTACAATCACCTCTTCAATTCCTACAATCGTAGCATTATCGCTTACAGTAATTTCCTTTTTTACACTTGCAATAATTTACTTAAAAGACAAAAACAAATCGGTATTTAAGACTATCACGTTTGACGGAATATTAAATGCATGCATTGCTGTGTTTAACCTTTTACTTTTAATATTTGCACTTAATTTTGTGATAAGCGTTGATTTATCGGTAAAATTCAACCTTTTATCTTACCTAGTCGTACCGATTGTCGCCTCAATAAATATTATACTTTATTTTGTTATCGAATTGCTTTTATACAAGACTGGTAAATTCAAACCTGCAAAACAGTAAACAATAAACGACAAAAGCCTTTGAAACTAATTTTTGTTTCAAAGGCTTTTTTATTATTCGTTATAAATTCAACAAATAATTTACCTCGTCTGGATAAAGTTTTCTAACTTCGCCACGGTTAAGACCAGTCAGCTTAAAATCTCCAATTTTTATTCTTTTTAGAAAATCAACGTTATTTCCAATTGCTTCAAACATTTTTCTTACCTGCCTATTTCTACCCTCAGTAATGGTTATTTGAAGCCTTGAACCTTCTTTTTTCGTCTCTAAAAGGTGAATATTACACTTTTTTGTTTTTACCCCATCAATATAAACCCCTGAACGAAGCTTGTTCAAATCTTCAATAGAAACAGGCTTTTCCGTTTTAACGAGATAAGTTTTTGGCACTTCGTTTCTAGGGTGCGTAAGCTTTAGGGCAAGTTCTCCATCGTTAGTTAAAATAAGCAAGCCTTCACTGTCGTAATCTAATCTACCAACGGGAAACACGCGCTTACTTGTCGGAGGCATTAAATCAAGCACAGTTTTTCTTCCCTTCTCATCGCTAACTGAACAAATGTAGCCTTTAGGCTTATTCATCACGTAATACTCATACGTTTTAACGACGTTTATAGGTCTACCATCAACGGTAACGTGGTCGCTTCCAACGTTGACTTCGTCACCAAGTTTAGCAACCTTGCCGTTAATTTTAACGCTTCCTTCCATTATCAATTTGTCAGCAGCACGCCTTGAAGCAACTCCACTTTCTGCAATAAACTTATTAATTCTCATTTGATTTCTTCCTAAAAATATTTACTATAATATAGTATATATTTTTTCGGTAAAAATCAAGTTATTTTTTACATAAATTTCAATTTTTCCTATCTCAAAAGCAGAAAAATCGAAAACCTCGTTAGGATAATCGTAAACAACTTCAATATTTTCAACCTCTTCTTCAGTTAAAGGTATAACAATATCATTTTTTATCCCTAGTGCTATTTCACCTTTTTCACTTTCTATAAAAGCAATAATATTATCACTTTCAACTAATTTATAACATTTATAATCGCTATAACAACTGCCCAAAAGCTCACTTGAACGTTCAAACATTGGAGGGCAATTTAACACAACGCACACTAGCTCCATGCCGTTTCTTTCAGTACTGGTAACTAAACATCTTCCTGCTTTTTTAGTGTAACCCGTTTTAATGCCTGTAGCACCTTCAAATCTAGTAAGCATTTTATTTTTGTTTACTAGCAATCTATCGTAGTCTGCCTTCGTGTGTGGAATAACCGTTTTTTTAGTTGAAACGATTTCCTTAAAAATTGGGTTCTTTATCGCATAGGATGAAATTAACGCCAAATCATAAGCCGTAGTATAATGATTGTCATCGTGAAGCCCATGAGGGTTGACAAAGTTTGAATTAACAGCACCAATTCTTTTTGCCGTTTCATTCATTAAAAGCGCAAATTTTTCATTGGAACCAGCAACAAAATTTGCTAGGGTTTCTGCACAATCGTTTCCAGACCTCAGC
The DNA here is from genome assembly GCA_045639245.1 of Christensenellaceae bacterium. Classification (GTDB taxonomy): domain Bacteria; phylum Bacillota; class Clostridia; order Christensenellales; family Borkfalkiaceae; genus UBA1259. The sequence goes on along the minus strand of JAZUCS010000011.1, from coordinate 60,487 downwards.
ATAAGCCCATATAATAGGTCTTTAACAGACAATTCTTCTCCTTCTTGAAGATAAATGCTCGACCCCTCAATTCCAATCGTATCCCTGCCAACAGTAACAATATTTGACACTTCGCAATTTTCAATAACAACGATTGCCGTTAAAATTTTAGTCGTGCTTGCCATATACTTTTTCTCATTTGCATTTTTTGAATACAAAACCCTTTTTGAATTGGTTTCCATAACAATTTCAGCACTACTTGATGAAAAATCTGACGCCTTTACGATGTTATTGTTTAGCGACAACAATACTGAAAACATTAGTGAAACAGTAATAAAAGAGACTAGCAATAGCTTTTTTTTATTGGTCATTTTGCTCCTCGAACGTATCACAAGATGGTTTTGTCATGTCCTTAATAAAATCAGTAGTTTTATCAAATAAACCATCTAAATTATTGTTTGAAACGGATAAAACTTTGTAATCCTCGTCCCTGTTTTTAATTAAAAAACCACAGGGTTTTATCGACACGACTGAACCGTTTCCGGCCGAAAAAGGCATTTCTTCGCTTCCCTTAAAAATACTAACTTTTCCGTATTCGCCACCACCTGCAATAACGCAAAATGTTACCTTAGCAATAGGAATAACTAGACCACCCTCAACGTCTACAGGTGTACCTATCACAGTGTTTACGTCTATTATATTACTCAACTTTTCTATTGAGTTGCTAACGACTTCTCCTATTCTGTTTTTACGAAATTTTATCATATATTTTATTCCTTATAAAATTTTTAACTAAATTAACTATTAAAGTAAGCAAATTAATTACTAGACTAAGTTTTAAATAAACGTTAATAACTTTTTTATCTAGGTAAACATTTATATTATTATCAAGCTGTACATAGTGTTTTCTACTAGTAAAAACATCTCCAAGAAGATTGTTAACACCATTTAAAACACAGGTAATTATAAATAGTTTTTCAGCATTTACCCCACCAATTTCCACAAGAGAACGCATCTCTAAGAGATGATACCCAGAAAACTTATTAATACCATTTTTTCTTATTTCACACAAATTTAATCTGATAATTTTACGTTTTTTCTTGTTGTAGTCCACCACTATTCCACTGGAATTTACATATATTTTGCCATAAAGCACCTTAACGACACCAAACAAAGTAATTGTAAAAAACAGTCTATTAACTTCTCTACCATAAAAAACGTACACTCTAAAAAAAAGCGGAAAAATAATAAAAAAAACAGATATTAAAATAGCACTTAACACTATTTTAATATCTGCATAAAAGTATTAAATATTCTTTTTTATTAAAACTTGTCAACCTCTTCCCCTTTTAGGAAATCAGGAACTTCCTCCTCCGATATGTCGGGAAGTATAAAATCATCTTTAATCTCAGCCTTAGTCTCTTTAACGGTGGGTTGCTTTTCGCATGCAATTTCTTCATTAGCAACGCTACCATAATCAGAAGTAACCGCAACCTCTTCAATATACACATCTTTTTTATAGAGATAATCACTATCAGAAGTATTTGCGTTTAATAAGCTAATTTTATTAACAAGGTCCTCGTAATCAGGAAGCTCATCAAGTGAAGAAATTTGAAAGCGTTTCAAAAAATTATCTGTAGTTCCAAAAAGCACAGGTCTACCAACTGCATCTTTTCTTCCAACAGGCTCAATAATACCAAGTTCGAGAAGTTTTTGTATAACGTATTCACTGTTAACTCCCCTAATTTCTTCAAGGTCAATTCTTGTAACGGGTTGTTTGTAAGCAATAATAGCGGCAGCTTCTAACATACTCTTAGAAAGCTCCCTTTCCTTAATCGGATTTAAAACTCCAGACACAGCTTCTGCATAGTCAGGGTTAGAACAAAACTGTAACTTATTATTAAAGGTTAGCAAGTGAATGCCACAATCTTTTCCGTATTTCTCCGATAAAACCTTAACGGCTTTTTTAATGTCTGCCTCGGAAACCTCAAGCTTTTCGGCAATATCCTTTACGGAAACCTGCGTGCCCGAAACGAACAAAACAGATTCAATTATATTCGTCAATTTCTCCAAGTTCTTCATTCCTATCATCCCTCAATGTTATAGTTATATCGTCAAAAACACCACCTTGTTCAACAGAAACGTATTGAAGTTTTAAAAGTTCTAACATAGCTTGAAAGGTGGTTATAAGCTCGTTTCTGTAATAATAGCCGGAAAAGAGCTCAAAAAAGCTTACAGATTTTTTTTCAAATAAAACCGATCTGATATGTTCTACTTTATCTTTAACCGTGAACACTTCTTTAGGTATTTCTTTTAGAACGTTTTCCTGCCTTTTTTTATCGTCAACCCTCATTAAAAGTTTGGAAAAAGCATCGATAAGTCCATCTAAATTAAAATCACTATAAACTATTCTAACGTCACCAACAGATTTATCGGGTTCCTTATAAAAACGCTCAACGTTTTCTTGAAGTTTAAGCTTTTCGCTCGCCTCCTTAAAGAGTTTATACTCTTCAAGACGGCGTTTAATCATTTCCTCAGGGTCCTCGTAATCATCGTCAAACTCCTCAATTCTAGGAAGCAGTGACTTAGATTTAATTTCAAGTAAGGTAGCTGCCATATTAAGATATTCGCTAGCCTTATCAACGTCTAAAACATCAAGCCCATCCATATATTTAAGGAATTGCTCGGTAACGTCGGAAACAAAAACGTCCTTTATCTCTATTTTAGCTTCCTTAATTAAGTGAAGTAATAAATCTAAAGGTCCTTCAAAATTATCAAGTTTTGTTGAATAATCAACAGTTGATTCAAATTCTGCCATTAGAATATTATCCCCCAGAACATAGTAATAGGCATTCCCAAATACATTGAGCCATAGCTAATAATTATTCCTAAAATATCAATAAACCAAAGCCCAGTAGCATCTGCAATTATCCCAAGAATAAACAGCCCTGTTAAAATATAAACACTGTAATTCCTTATTAAATGATAAAGTTTGCCTGTCTTTTTGGAAAAACTGTCAATAAGCCTAAACCCATCTAACGGATAAAGTGGAATTAGATTGAATACAAAAAAATTCAAGCTCATTGAGTAAATATACAAAAGCGACATTCTGAGCACGTCGGTAAAATATCCGAAGTTAGGAATGTAAAAAGATAAAATAAAAAGTGGATAAGCAATAAAAGCTAAAATATAGTTTGCAAGGACACCTGCTCCAGCAACATAAAAGGAATGTAGTTTATATTTCCTATAATTGTTCGGATTTACAGGCACTGGCTTTGCCCAGCCGAATTTAGCTAGAACAAACATAATTAAACCAATTGCGTCAAAATGCGCCATTGGGTTTAACGTTAGCCTCCCGTTAAACTTAGGCGTATCATCCCCACACTTAACGGCAACTAGCGCATGCGCATACTCGTGCACCGGCAAAACTATTAATAAAGCAAGAAAAGTTGCTATTAAATCAAGAATCTCATCCATCATACTTTTATTATTATATAATAAAAAACCCTAAAAATCAAGAAAAAACGCTTAAAAGGCTTAAGCGTTTTTCAAACTTAAAAACTACACGTCGTTCCTAACTATATCTTCAAGGGTTTGTGGCTTAACGGCAAGGTAATCTTTGCCCTCCTCAACCATAACTACAGGTGGCACGGCATTGCGATTATAATTGCTTGCCATTGAATAGTTATATGCACCAGTAGAAAGGACGGCAACAAGCTCCCCTTCTTTCATTTCTGGCAATAAGACGTCCTCCGCAATAACGTCTCCACTTTCACAACACTTTCCAGCTAAGGTATAAGTTTTTTGCTTTATCGCATTCATATTTTCTGCAGGCACAACAGAATATTTAGCTTGATAAAGCGCAAATCTAGGGTTGTCAAACATGCCTCCATCAATAGCGAGATAATTTTTTAAGCCGGTAATTTCCTTTATTCTACCAATAGTATATAAGGTTATCCCCGCTTCCCCGATAATTGACCTACCTGGTTCTAGAATAAGATAGGGCTTTTTAATTTTAGCAATATTTAGCCTATCATTTAAGGTTTTAATTATTGTTGAAATAAACGATTTATAATCTTCTAAAGACATTTTTTTATCTTCACCCGTGTAATAGATACCAAATCCACCACCAACGTCAAGCACGTTAAACTCTGCACCAGTTTCAGCTTTTACTCTCTTGTAGAATTCAATCATTTTATCAACGGCAATAATAAAGGACTTTTCCTCAAAAATTTGGGAACCTATATGGCAATGAAGCCCTTCAAGCTGTAAATTCTTAAAGGATAAAACGTGTTTAATAACGTTGATAGCATCATCACCCTCAGTAGAAAAACCAAATTTTGAATCAGGCTTTGCCGTTTGAATATAGTGGTGAGTATGCGCTTCAACACCGGGATTAACTCTAATTAAAACCTTTTGCTTCTTACCCACTCTTAGACATATTTTATCAATATCGTTAGCTTCAGAATATGCATCGACAACAATTAAACCAACGTTGTTTTCAATAGCATAATTTAGCTCAGAAAAAGTCTTATTGTTTCCGTGAAATATAATCTTTTCTGCAGGGAAATTGACGCTTAAAGCCGTATAAAGCTCTCCCATCGAAACAACGTCAATACCTAAACCTTCAGCGTTTACCGTCCTAATCATATCCTTACAACAAAAAGCTTTAGAAGCATAGGATATAATTCCATTTCCATACTCCTTTAGAAGAGTGCTAGAATATGCTCTGCACACTTCCTTAACGTACGTTTTATCCACAACGTATAAAGGGGTGCCATATTTTTGTGCAAGAACAGTGGTGTCTACTCCACCAATCTCTAAATGATTTTGATTGTTAATTTTTAATGTTTTTCTCTCGTTCATAATAAATACCTTAAATTAATATTACCAAATATTATCAACCTAGTCAATTATTAAAAGGCATTTTATTAAAAATATAAGAAAACACTAGTTGATTTATCCTCTACAAAGTCCAATTACCAACAACATCGTCAACTGCAGTAGAAAAAGTTTTACGCCCTACGTCCTCAAAGGCTAAAAGGTCTGCTTTTGCAATTAATACACCATTTTCATAAACGCAAACTTCACCAAGAATATCGCCTTTTTTAATAGGTGCAACTATTCTGTCGTTACCATTAATTACAATTTCTACAGAGATTTTCTCATTAATCTTAGCAAACTTGAAAATAGGCGCAGAGGGAATAACTTCTACACTATCCTTTTCCCCTTTTAACACCGAAAATTTTTCTGAAACAGGAACTGCATCATCAACAATTAGCTTATTTACGTAATTTGAAAAACCATAATTAAACATTGAAGATACTTCCTTAAACCTAGTTTTTGAATCGGGCGAAGAAATTACAACACAAATTAGCCTCATTTCACCTTTTTTTGCACAAGCCGTTAAACAGTGCCCAGCCTCTGAAGTGTATCCCGTTTTTCCACCGTCACAACCGTCATAAAATCGAATAAGCTTATTTGTGTTAGATATTTCAGTATATCTACCCTGTGGATGTTCAATTTTATCCATCCAGATAGAAGAATAATCAAAATATTTATTATGCTTAATAAGTTCGCCAAACATAATTGAAACGTCTTCTGCCGTTGAATACTGTCCAGCTTTTGGAAGCCCTGTACAATTTACAAAAAGAGTGTTTTTCATACCAAGCTCCTTAGCTCTATCATTCATTTTTTCAACAAATAAAGTTTCACTTCCTGAAATTCTTTCAGCCATAGCAACGCAAGAATCGTTTGCAGATGCAACTACAATACTCTTTATTAAATCCCCAGCTAAATACTCGGCATTAGCCTCAAGAAAAACCTGTGAACCACCCATTGAAGAAGCTGAAGTACTAACTTGTATTAAATCATACTCATTAAACTCGCCCCTTTCCATACTTTCAAAACAAAGTAAAAGCGTCATAACCTTACACATACTAGCAATAGGTCTTTTTTCTTTTTCATTTCTAGCTATAATCACCTTTCTTGAGTTTGCGTCAAGTAATACTGCAGACTTACTGCTTAACGAAATACTATTTTCTATTTCGCTATCAGCAAACACCTTGTGCTTAACACCAATAAATAACGAACTCATAAAAAAGGTCAATGCAAGAAAAATAAAAAATACAGAAAATCTTCTTCTCATAATATCTCCTTATGCAAATATTTTCTGTATTAATAAATATTTTTATACATTATGTTAGACATAATCTTGTATGATTTCGCTTGATATTAACTAACAATCATATTGCTTATCGATATGCCAAACCCACGAAGTGGGTCGTTTGTAAAAACGTGTGTAATTGCACCAATAAGTTTGCCGTCTTGCACAATTGGACTACCACTCATTCCCTGCACAATTCCACCAGTCGTTTCAATAAGGCGCTTATCGTTAATTTTTATAACAAAATTCTTAAGATTACCAGCTCTTGTATCCGTTTTAACAATTGATATAGAGTATTCTTTTGGAGCTACACCATCAATCGTCGTGTAAATACTAGCTTCACCTATTCTCCCTTCACCCAATTCAATCTCCATTAGCCCCAAACACTCACAGCCTTTATTCAAATTACCAAAAATGCCGTTGTCTGCATTTTTATCAATCACACCAAGCTTTTTTTCTTTTAAGAAAACGCCTTTTAATTCACCCGGTTTGCCATATTCTCCTTGCGTATAACCAGTTATACTACAAGTATATAGCGTGCCTTTTTTTACTTCAGCTATTTTCTCGTTAACAAATACAGGATGTCCAAGTGACGCAAACCTATTATTTGATGAAAAATAAGTAATCGTACCTATTCCATTTATCCCATTTTTAATAAAAACACCTAGTCTGTAATTTCCAGAAAGGTCTAAAGCGGGAGTAATAATTAAATTAATAATTTCTTCGCCCCTCAAGATAGCCAAGTGTTTTTCCTTGCCATTTTTAAGGGCAAATTCCACGTCTACAGCGTCGTTTACTTCAAACGAATCAATACTAAGAATAATGTCCCCAGGGATAACCCCTGCCTTTTTTGACGGACTAACAGCCCCTTCCCTCGTAACAACCTCGCCAACACCGACAATTGAAGCGCCCCTCGTAACAAGCTCAATACCTGCAGACATGCCTCCTAAGTAATATTTTATGTTGTCAGCCTTAACATTATATATATTGCCAGTAAATAGCGACACTACAAATATTCCAATAACTAATAAAAACTTTTTTCTCATTCTATGCACCGATAAAAGTTATTTTGAGAATAAAGAAAAAAAATATACAAAAAAAGCCAAATAAAAATTTGACTTTTTTGTCTGTTGCTACATTAAGCTTTTACACACTATTTATAAAGCACCCTTGAATGCATCGGCTTGCTCAATAATTCCAAGCGAATGCTCCCTTGCCGATTTAGAATGCATATCTCCACCGATAAGCCTAGAAATTTCCTCAACCTTTCCGTCTTTAGTTAATGCTTTAACCCTTGTAAAGGAATTATTGTTTTCAACAGTTTTATAAATAAGTAAGTTATTATCTCCAAACGAAACAATTTGTGGTAAATGCGAAATAGAAATCACTTGAACGTCTTTAGAAATTTTCACAAGCTTTTCGCCAACGATTTTTGCCACGTTACCACTAATACCAGCGTCTATCTCGTCAAAAACAAAGGTAGAAATATCATTGCACTTAGCCGTTTGAACCTTAACTGCAAGCATAAGCCTACTCATTTCACCACCACTAATAACGGTTGACAAAGGCTTTAGAGGTTCGCCAATATTTGCAGAGAACAAAAACTGTACGCTATCAAACGACATACCGTCAAACCTGCAATCATCAATATTCGGCACTTCGGAAAACTGCACCGAAAATTTAGCGCCCTTCATTCCAAGCTCTTTCAACTCACAAGCAATGTTTTTTGATAGCTTTTCGGAAGTTTTCTCTCTAATTTTTCTTAAGGAAAGATATTTAGAATACAAATCTACTTTTAACGTTTTTTCTTTATTAATTAAATTTTCAAACAGCGTAGAAAAGTTCTCAAGTCTATCTCTTTCTTTTAATGCATTATCTAAAAACGCAGTAATTTCTGCAAAATTGTCTCCGTATTTTTTCTTGATTTTCTTAATCAAATCTAGTCTTTCTTCGATTTCTTCAAGATTATACTCAGAAAATTCAAAAGCCTCTAATAAATTTTCAGAAGTTGAGGCTATATCGTCAATTTCAGAATAAACAGAAGATAGCCTATCATAAAGACTTGCATACTCATCCCCAAAGGAAGAAATTAAAGAAGCCTCCTTAACGGCACTAGAAACAACGTCAGAAGCACCACCCTCGCTACACAAAGAATATTTAATGGAAGAAAGAGCGTTTACAATCTTTTCTTGATGTTTTAACTTATCTTTAATTGATAAAAGGTTTTCTTCCTCACCCTCGTAAATTGCAGCTTTTTCAATCTCGTTAATTTGATACGATAAGACGTCAAGCCTAATTAGGCGCTGACTCTCTTCTCCACCGAGTATATCAATCTCCTCTCGAACGACCTTATATTCAACCAAGCTTTTTGATATTTCACCCTTGACCTTAAGGAGTTCTTCACCACCGAATTTATCGAGCAGCGCCATTTGATTTGATTGCGAAAGTAAGGAAAAATGTTCACTTTGCCCGTGAACATCAACTAAATGGAGGGTAAACTTCTTTAGAATAGATACGTTTGCAGAGTTGCCGTTAATTTTTATCGTGCTCTTACCTGCCTCGTTAAATTTTCTAGAAATAATTAAAAGGTCGTCAAACTCATAATCCAGTTCAGAATAGACCTCTTGTGCCCACGAAGCAGAAGACAAATCAAACTCGGCAGTGACCAAACATTCAGTCTCGCCACTTCTTATAAGGTTTTTATCGGCTTTAGCACCCAAAACAAAATTAAGAGCCTCTAGCACGATAGACTTACCCGAACCAGTTTCACCAGACAAAACGTTAAAGCCCTCGGTAAATATAATTTCAGCACAATCTATTAACGCGAAATTTTTAACGGAAATTTTTTTAAGCATTACATGGTCCTTAAACTTTTAACGATAACTTCTGCGTCACCGTTTGTTTTTGCTATAATTAATAATACGTCGTCACCTGCAATTGTTCCAAGAACGCTAGGAATTTTCATGTGGTCAATAGCCATTCCTGCAGTACCTGCATTACCGGCTAGCGTTTTAACAACGATAAGATTATTTGCACAATCAATAGAAGTTGTAACGTTCTTAAATAAATCAATAATTTTTTGAGGAGTTTCACCAGCAATTTCTGGTAAATGATACCTAAACTTTTTATTAACACCCTCAACTTTTACAAGGTTAAGCTCGTTAATGTCGCGAGAAACGGTCGCTTGAGAAACGTCAAAACCTGCTTTATTCAAAACGTCGGTAAGCTCTTCTTGAGTGGAAATTTCCTCTTCAAATATTACCCTTTTAATATAATTCAGCCTATCTTTCTTAGTCATTTTTCCCCATATTCCTATTAAATAATTTTTCCGAAAGTTTCTTGTAAAAATTCGATTTTTCTCTTCTTAAAAAAACCGTATCGTTCTCGGCTTTCTTAATAAAAACTTCTTCTCCACCACTCAAAGTCCTAATCATTTTACCGTCAACAAAAAGCCCTGCGCTAAAATTATCCTCCACCTTTAGCACGCATTCTGAATCTGATGAAAAAACAACAGGTCTCTGTCCAAGAGAGTGAGCGGCAATTGGCGTAATTGAAAAAGCATTTATACCTGGCGTTAAAATAGCCCCACCAGCAGATAAGGAATAAGCTGTCGAACCAGTTGGCGTTGCAACGATAACACCGTCTCCAACAACGGTATCAATCTTGTTCCCATCAATAAAGAATTGCACACCAATAATCATACCTTTGTTATCTGCATACAATCTTTGAACAACGACGTCGTTTAACGCCAAATATTCTTTACCGTCAAGCATAACGGAGAAGGTTGCCCTGCAATCTTTTTTTAGCCTGCCTGTAACAAATAAATCAACAGCTTCCTCAATCTCGGAACGCTCAAACTCACTAAGATAGCCAAGCTTTCCACCGTTAATGCCAATTATTGGCACAGAATTACTGTTTGCATATTCCGTCCTTCTTAGAATAGTCCCGTCTCCACCGATAACAAAAAGTGCAGAATAATCGTCATTTTCCACAGAATCTTCAATACCTGCGACCAAATATTCAATATTATGTTTTTTTAGACTTTTAATAAGCGTTTTTAAGCTTACACCACCTATATCCTTATCAGGATTAACGTGAATTAGTACTTTCATAGTCCCTCACCACAACCATAATAGCATAGAATACGAATAATATCAATACTTATTCAAACATAATGAATAAATATTTAAGAGCGTCTTTTTAGCATATAATCAGTGAATTCTTTCAAAAATTCGCTCCCCTCGATTCTATTTAAAATATCTATAGACTCCACGTAATATTTATCAGCAAGTAATTTAGCGCCGTCAAGCCCAAAAATCTTAATAGAAGTAAGTTTATCAGAATCTTTATCCTTATTTGGGGACTTACCCATAGTTTCAAAACTGCTTTCACAGTCCATAATATCGTCTATGATTTGAAACAAATAACCGAGATTGAAAGCAAATTCTTTTAACTCGTTATAATGCTTGCCTCCGGAAATAATTGAAGCCATTAAAATGGGGGCAGCAATAAGCTTTGCAGTTTTATTTTGATAAATATAAAAGAGCTCCTCTCTTCCCGCAAGACCGTTTTTTTCGCACAACAGGTCTTTTGCTTGCCCCTTAATCATTCCTTTTGCACCAGCATATTCGGAAAGCAACCTTAACGCATCCTTATCTTCACTGCAAAAATCATCTTTTAATAGAGCAACTTCAAAAGCAAGGTTAAGCAAACCGTCCCCTGCTAAAACGCCTATATTTTCACCAAACTTTTTATGCGTTGAAAATTTACCCCTCCTATAATCGTCGTTATCCATACAAGGAAGGTCATCATGGACTAAAGAGTAGGAGTGAATCATTTCAATGCTTAAAGCAAGATTTTTAACTTTATCAATATCCACGCCTAGCATTTCAGCAGTTGCAAATAATAACACGGGCCTAACCCTCTTGCCTCCGTCAACAATGGCATACTTAATCGCAGAATACAAGTCGCAATCTTCACTTAGATAGGAGTCTAAAAATTCGTTTAATTTTTTTTCAAAATAGTCTTTGTACTGGCTATACTTTTTACTAAAGTTCACCCTTCTGTCTCCTTAGCGCACATTTATAGGTGTTTTCCATAAGCGTTGCAATAGTCATTGGTCCAACGCCACCGGGCACCGGCGTAATATATGAAGCCTTTTTGCTTACTGCATCAAAATCAACATCACCCTTTAAGCCGTCTTCCGTTCTATTAATACCAACGTCTATAACGACAGCCCCATCTTTAACCATATCTTCGGTAACAAAATAAGGCTTCCCTAGGGCGGCAACAACAATATCTGCCTCACGGCAAACTTCGGCAATGTTTTCCGTTCTACTATGACAAACGGTTACCGTGCAATTTTCCTTAAGCAACAAAAGTGAAACGGGTTTGCCAACAATATTACTTCTACCTATAACAACGGCTCTTTTGCCTGCAAGTTCAATATTTTCACTCTTTAACATAGTGATAATACCTTGTGGCGTACAAGAAACGGTACAAGGTTTTCCAAGCAATAGATTTCCAATGTTAATTGAAGTAAAGCCGTCAACGTCTTTTATCGGTGGAATTTCTGACAACACTCTATCCTCGTTAATGTGTTTAGGTAATGGAAGCTGAACTAAAATTCCGTCAACTGAAGCATCTAAACCTAATTTTTTAACAAGGTTAATCACCTCTTCTTCTGAAGTTGTTTCGTCAAGCTTATACGAAAGAGACTTTATTCCCGTATATTCACACGCCTTTATCTTGTTCTTAACATAAACTTGAGATGCCGGATTTTCACCCACTAAAATAACCGCAAGACATACCTCACGGTTATAATTTGAATAAAAATCAGCAACACTCTCTTTAACGCCATCTTTTAGCCTTTGAGAAATCAATTTACCGTCAATAATTTTAGCCATTTTCTCTACTCCTAACATACTCTGATAGTATTCCGTTTACAAAATCAGTGCTTCTCTCCGTTGAAAATTTTGCAGAAATCCCAACTGCCTCGTCTACAACAACAGGCACGTCTGTCTCGGGAAAATTATCAAGTTCTGCAAGCCCAATCAAAAGCACGCATTTATCAACGTTAATTAGTCTTTCAAGTTTATAACCGTATGCGAGGTTTGATATAACCTCAAGGTTTTTTTCTTGATCTTTCTCCACTGCGGTTAACAAAGCCTTAGCAAAACTCTTGTCGTCATCGCTAAGTTCCTTAACTAAAACATCAAAAAGCCCTTCATCGTTTGAATTGAAGAGCTTTGAATATATATACTTAAAAACTGCCTCTCTCGCTTGTCTTCTCATTCGTAAATTACTCCGTTTTGTCAGCCTGTTCTTCTGCTGTTTTATCCTGCACTGGTTTAACCTCTTCCGAAGTTTCCTTACCTTCTTCCGTTTCTTGGGCTTCAGTTGGTGCAACCTTTTCAATAGTTTCCCCAAACAATACGTCGTTTACAATAACGTTAACACATTGAACGCGATAATCAGTCATCGCCTCAATATTGTGCCTTATTGCCTCCTGAATCTTAAACGCCATATCCGTTACGCTTTGAGAATAGTGTATTTTAACTTTAACCTCTACGTTTACACCTTCGTTTGAGAAAGCAACCTTAATTGCCTTACTTGTATTTTTCACATAGGACACGTCGGCACAAAGCTCAACGAACGGAACTTCAGAAATTGCAAGCAAAACAATACCGTCTACAATACCGTCACCATATACGATTTTATCTTCATGTTTTTTTACAGGGTAACTCTTAAAACGTTTCATAAATATCCTCTGATCAATATTTTTATATATTGTACCACAAAATATTTATTTTGCATAGCATTTTTTAAGAAATAGGTATAATTTTTACGTTTTCAGGTGAAACACTTATCTCTTCAGAGATAACGGTGTAAATTAACACAGCATCATCTGTAGTAAGTTCTTGCGACTTTGCTATAACATTTACACTGTCCGATTCTAAACCTATAACGACAACTACGTCTTCAAAACCATACGCTTTAATTAGGCTTTCTAATAGTAGTTCTCTTTCAGTATTTACTGCTATATCCGTTTTTAATGAAAGTGCTTTAGCGTATTCGCCGCTATCAGTTGACGCGTTAGCAATAACATCGTCAATTTGTAAAAGCTCTTCATTTCTGGTCGTAATACGCTCTAGGCGATATTGCGAAAAATAACTTGCGCTACTTGCAGATGCTTCAGTTGAATCAATACTTTCTGTCGTTAGCACAAAATTGAATATTGCAGTAACGGCAAGCAATGCAATCATGCAGGATAAAACGATAATTTTTCTTTTTTTTGTCATAAATTCTCTCCTTTTATTTCATTGTCAAAATTTCTATTTGACTAAGGTTTATATCCAAAAGCGAAGTAGTCGCTTCTTGAATCCTTGATATAACAGCAAAGTTCGTACCCTCAAGCACAATCAACACCCCTGTGACCTTTGGATATTTCTCCATCAAAGTCACCGTTTTACCATTGACTAAAATAGGCGTTTCTTCAATCTCAACTCCACTTGCCGTTTCCGTTTTGACCGTCTTCATTGCAAGCACCGTTTCCATTCCTGAGTCAACCGTTATCACAACACTAACCTTGCCTGCGCCCTCAACTTTCGCGAGAGCATTCTCCAATCTCCTCTCTAACGAAGTAACGTAATCCTCAGTTACCACCGTCTCTTTTTCAGCTAAATTAAAGCTAAGCATCAAAACTAATAAAATAAGCAAAACAGCTATTAAAACATATTTTAATATCTTGCTTTTTTTAACTTTTTCAATAATGGAATTTATATTAAATTTCTCAGCTTTCGATGATGACATCTATCACTCCTTCGTCCACTCCAATAAGACTTGAGACAAGCTTTCTAACCTCGTCAATATTATCTATATGCTCAAAGCTTGAATTGATAACTTCTTTGCTAAAAAACAGTTTGACGTTTTTTATAATTAATTGACGAAAATCCCTTTCATCATAAGAAATATCAACCCTTAAACAGTCATAACCTTTTTTATTAAGAGCATCTATGCAATTTTTTTTAAGATTTTCGCATCTTAAAAAATTTACGTGTTCAGCATAAGAATAATCAATTTCAACCCCATTCTCATTATAATTAAAAGAAAAATCTGTATTAAAATCAAAACTTTTTAGAGGCTTAACAATAACTGAAATCACCGTTACTGCAAGAACAACACTTATTATGCCCGTTAATCTATTATCCGGTACAATTAAAGTTATTAAAGTAGAGGCGATAACCACTGCCCCAACGCTCACAATCCATTCCCACATAACACCTCTTATATAAACGCACTTGAAGAAATCATTAAAATAATCAAGTTAACAAAAAACATTAGAGCAACGACTAAAACACAAATAATCAAGTAGGTGATAGATTTTGCCGAAACAGTACAAAGCGATGAAATTTTACCGTCGGAAAAAGGTTCAGTCACGGCAGAAACAAGCTTAAACGCAAGAGAATAAGCAATCAAGTGAACAACAGGCGCTAACAAAAGATAAAACAATGCGATAATTCCCGTTACACCTATCACATTTTTTATAATAATCGTACCTGAAGTGACAATATCAAACCCATCTTTTAAAAACCCACCAATTAACGGCACAGAATTTGATATAGCATATTTTGCCGCTTTAATCGAAACACCGTCAATAACTGATGCATTAAGTCCGTGGACAGTAATAAAAAGTCCGGAAATGGTAACGGAAATTCCCAACACCCACTTAAATACCGAAGTGAAGAAATCGGAAAATTTACCAAGCTTTATTTTTTCTGAAAAGGACGACATTACCCCAAAAACCATTATTATTGAAATTAACGGCAACAACAAATAAAGCACTATACTTATAAAACCATTTGACAAGAAAACAACTGTGGGAGAATAAATTGATGCAGTAACATTTCCACCTGACGATACTATTAAACCAAGCATTATGGGTGACATAATCTCGTTTAGTTTCGATATATTTTCTATAACGATTTTAACACTCTTAAAAAGCGATATGATTTCTTTTGAAAATATTAAAACAATCGATAAAACACACGTGATTCTTATTAAATTTTTAACTCCTTCGCTCATTATCCTGCCCCTCATTTGTTCACACAAACTAAATATAATCACAATGATAACTATAGATAACAAGCTAATTAAAACGTTTTTAAAATTTAATATGAGGGAATCTTTTACTAGCGTCAAAACATTATCATAATTTATTGAATATGAACCGTTAATAAATCCGTTAATTAAGGTATAAAATTCAACCCTCTCCCCACCATCTATAGAATTATAAAAATTCTCTAAAATAGTTAGGTCAAGTCCTTGCAGTTCTTTTTCAATAGTTTCCTCAATAGTATCGGCACAGACTTCTCGTGGAACGTCCACCACTACCCCAAAAACTAAAAGGAAAATTAAACTTAAAATCATTACTTTTTTCATTTAGCGAGCCCAACAAGTAAATTAATAACAGCGTAAAACACAGGAAGTGATGATATAAAAATTGCTAGCTTTCCAATTAAAGTAAGCTTGTCTGCAATACTTTTATAACCAACGTCTTCTACAGTACCCGCCCCAAACTCTATGAGATATGAAATACCAACAATCTTAAATATTATTTTATAAAGTTCTGAATCAACCCCTGTCATTTCTATAACTTGATTTATAAACGAAAAAGCTTCCTTAACGTAGGATAGAAGATAAAAAGCAAAAATTACCCCACAAGCGACTAACGCAGGAACAAACAAATCACTGTTAACGTTTTTCAAGGCAAATAAAATCACCGAGAAAATAATGGCAAGAAAGACTAATTTTACCATATCAATACAGATTAAAAATATCCTTTACGTTTTGAAAAAGGTCGCCAATCATATTAACAACAAATGATAAAACGATAATAAGCCCTACAAGCGAAACCATAGTTGCTATATCATCCCTATCATTCTTCTTTAATATTTGACATATTACAGCAATAAGCACGCCAATTGCAGCTATTTTAAAAATTATATCAATATTCATAACTACCCTACAGGAGCGAAATTAACGCAACAAGACCTATTAAAAAGGCAATTTTAATACAAAGGGGCTTGTTTTTCTCTTCCTCTTTTGTCGCAATACTTAAATTTTCAGCAATTTTTTGCTTTATTCCATTAACGTACTCCCCACAAGTCTTTGAACCACCCTTTCCTATATTGAGAACGTATTCCTTGTAAAAATTATTTTCTCTTTCTGTCAAAAATGGAATATCTTTAAGCTCTTCTAATTTATCAATATATCTGTTCCTTAACCCAAAATAAAAATCGCTCCCTTGATAAGAGTTTGTCCTTATCACTTCTGGAATTGTTGACTTAGAAAAGGAAATTTCTGCAGATATAATCTGATTAAAAGAGTTAAAATCATTAAAAAATATTCGCCTTTTTGTGTATTTTTTTGCAAATTCCCACCCAATTAAAAGGGATAACACAAGCAAAACAATACCGATTATAATATTATACCTCATTGAATTCTGCATCCAAAATTTTATTAACCACACCCTTCTTAATGCCACCATTCAAGAAAACGTACCTATCAAAAAGCCCTTGCTTGTAATATGGTTTTAAGGCTAAATCTTTTACGTTGTCTCCATGCACGGTAGCAATAAGTTTTACACCACAACTTAAAGCGTATTCTACGCAAGAAAAATCTGAAACACCACCCAGCTCGTCCATTATTACAACGTCTGGAGAAAGTGTTCTGACACCCCTAAGAAAGGAAGCTTGTTTTTCAGCATAGCTAATTACGTCAATATTTTCCCCCACAACGCAAGAAAACTCACCCCTCTCATCAATTATCAAAACGTCAAGGCTTGTCTCAGCATTTATTCTTCTTACAAGGTCCTTTAATATAGTAGTTTTCCCTGAAAAAGGAGGCGCCACAATTAAGGTGTTATACATCTTGTCCTTAAACAATTTTTCATAAATGCAATCCGAAGCACCAAAAACAGTGTGAGGAATTCTTATATTTAACGATTTAATATTTTTAATCGTTAAAACCACACCGTCTTCACACACGCATTCTCCCGCAAGTCCCACTCTAACGCCATTTTTTGCAGTTAAATAACCATCTTTAATCCTTTCACTAAAAGCATAAAGCGAACATTCAGTAATGCTGTCAATTATATAATCAATATCAACTTTTTTACAGACCAACACATTGCCACCATCATCTAGCAATAGTTTTTTATCCCCAAGATAATTTATCTTGATAGGATATCCTTCTCTTAAACGAATTTCGTATATGCAATTTATATTGTAATTTTTAAGCGCATACAAAACCTTTGCAGGGAGAAAATTGAGTTCCATTGATAATACTATATTAAAGCAAATAAAAAATAGAACAAAAAAACCTTATTCAGTATTTTGAATAAGGTTTTATGTTTATAAATATTTAATTATTTATCTGCGCTTTTAATCATGTCAGCAATAGAAACACTGCTGTCAACTTCATCATGCCACTCACGAAGTTCTTCTTCAGAAGTTTCTTCGCTCTTAGGAGCACGTTTTTTGCCTTTAGCCTTCTTATCATCTTCAGCAGGTTCTGCAACTTCTTCAACAGGAAGCAAAGCTTTGATAGAAAGATTCATTTTTTCCTTTTCAAGGTCAATACCAATAATCTTAACTTCCACCTCTTGCCCAACTTCTACTGCAGAAACAGGGTTTTCAAGCCATTTGTTAGAAATTTGTGAAACGTGAACTAATCCGTCAATTCCTTTTTCAACCTCAACAAACGCACCGAAGCTTACAACTCTAACTACTTTACCTTTAATAACGTCGCCAACGTTGTATTTTTCAGCAACACCATCCCAAGGCTTGGGCTGTAACTGCTTATAACCAACAGAAACTTTCTTATTTTCTGAGTCAATCTTAAGAATTTTGAACTCATATTCCTTGCCAATCTCAAGAACGTCAGCACAGTTGTTGCAACCGGTCCAAGAAAGGTCGGAAATGTGCGCAAGGCAATCAAAACCGTTAACCTCAATGAAAGCACCAAATGCAGCAAATCTAACAGGAGTACCTAATACTACGTCACCCTCTTGAATATTGTCAAAGAATTCAGCTTCCTTTTCTGCTCTAATAGCATCCCTTTCTGCTTTTTCAGCCTCAAGGATAACTCTTTGAGAACCAACGATTTGACGGCGAGCCCCTCTAGATTCAACCTTTTCAGCCTTAAGTCTTAAGGTTTTGCCAACGTATTTAGCTAAGTCCTTAACAAAACCAATTCTAACCTGTGAAGAAGGAACAAATACTTGATAGCTACCATATTTACCAATAAGACCACCCTTATTTACTTCGGTAATTTCAGCCTCAAAGATTTTGCCGTTTTTGATTTCTTCAATCTCAGCTTCTTCTTTTAATACTTTTTCCATTGCCTTTTCAGAGAATCTAACGGGGTTTTTACCAACAACCATAACTCTGATATCGTCGCCAACGTTATACTTAGCTAAGTCGTAATCGCCAAGAATTTCGTCAGACTTTAAGTCAAAATCATCTTTTTTAGCATCCTTGATAGACAAGGTAAGACCGTCTTCCTTAACGGATGAGATTTTTGCAGTTATAATTTGACCAACTTTAAAATCTCTGCTGGGCTTAATCTTATCAACAGCCGCTTCAAATTCAGATTTAGCAGGAGCAGTTTCTTTTACTTCTGCTTCGGTTTGCTGTGAAGTAACAACTTCGGTTGCGATGATTTCTTCTGTAACTTTCTCCATGTTCGAGATGACCTCCTGAAACTGTTCCATAGGCGTTGAAGCACCAAGAACAATTCCTACCTTAATAAATTTTTTTATTTTATCATAATCAAAATCTGCAGGGTCGGTTATTCTGAAAACGTTTAAACAATTAGCCTTGCAAATTTTAAACAAATTCTCGGTATTATTACTATTCGCCCCACCGAGCACGATAACCGCTTCGCAATTTTTTGAAATATAATCAGCTTCTTTTTGACGATTACTTGTAGTATAGCAAATTGTTTTGAAAATATCAACTGATTTTACCTCTATTGAAGTAAAATTTTTTATAATATTATCAAATTTTTCCTCAGAAAAGGTTGTTTGAACAACTACACACACCTTTTCCCCTGACAAATTGGGTAAATCCTCCACTCTTTCAACGATTATAGCAGAATTATCACACCAACCGTTTATCCCTTTAATTTCAGGGTGACTTTCATTGCCGACAACAACTATTTTATATCCACGCCTATAATGGTCCAGAACTTTATTCTGAATATCTTTAACAAACGGACAAGTGCAATCAATAACGTTAAGTCCTAATTCTTTTGCCCTGTCAAAGACGGCTTTCCCCTCTCCATGCGTTCTAACGAGAAGAGTGTCTCCCGCTTTTAGCCTTTCATCGTCTATCGAATCAATGGTAACAATTCCACGCTTTTCAAGCTTAGAGACAACGCTTACGTTGTGAATTATTTCACCAAGAACAAAATTTCTACCGTCTTTTAAGTTAAAAGCTTCCTCAACTGCTCTTTTAACCCCAAAACAAAACCCACTATTTTTTCCTATTAATACTTTCATTTTTTCTTCTTTTTTTCAACAAATTCAATAAGCTTTTCTTGTTCTTTTACCATTTTATCGTAAACTACTTTAGCCATTAGTTCATAGTCTTCTTCACAGCATTTTTTATCATAAAACTCAGTTAATTCAAACGGCTTACCAACAATCATTTTATTTCTGGAAAAAAGACCTGCCTTTCTATATATCATAACAGGAACTATAGGTTTTTTTGCGCGAACAGCAAAAACTACCGAGCCACCCTTAATAGGTTGCAATACGTTCGTTCCCGTTTTGTTTCTTGTTCCTTCTGGGAAAACCAAAATCTTTTCGCCACTTTTTAATTTTTTTATTATTGACAAAAGCGTTTTAAGGTCAGGATTATCCCTATCAATCGGAACAGCGCCATAGCTTAAAAGAATTTTGCCACCAAGCTTACTTTTAAGAATTTCCTTTTTTGCAATTATTGAATAGTCTTCCTTAACGTTAAGCTTAACGAGATAAATGCAGTCAATAATACTAAAATGGTTACAAACGACTACAGCTCCACCCTCTGGTAAATTTTCTTTTCCATATATTTTTACAGGATAAAAAATTGCTGAAACAAATTTTAAAAAACCTCTTTTAAAAGCATTTAATTTCATTATTTGATATAGCTTAAAACCTTATTTATTACTTGCTCAATAGTCATAAACGACGTATCAATTTCAACAGCGTCATCAGCCTTTTTTAGTGGTGCAAAATCCCTGTTTTTATCATTATAATCACGTTGTTCAATTTCCTGCTTTAACGCCTCATAATCAACCTCGTGACCTTTAAGCTTAAGCTCTTTGAATCTCCTGTCAGCACGAACGGAAACACTAGCAGTAATATAGAACTTAAACTCTGCATTTGGCAAAACGTAAGAGCCGATATCTCTGCCGTCAAGCACGCAAGAAATGCCTGCAGCAATCTTTCTCTGCATATCAACCATTTTAAGTCTAACAGGCTTTAAACTAGATATGTTTGACGCAGCCATAGACACCTGTGGCTCTCTAATTTTATCAGAAACGTCCTCACCGTCAAGATAAGTGTGTTGAGCACCGTCAATATACTTTATATCAAGGTCGATATCGTGAATAAACGTTTCAACCCCATTTGTATCAAACGTATCAATGCCAAGCTTTAACGCTTTAAGCGCAGTAGCGCGATACATTGCACCAGTATCAAGATACAAAATATTCAACTTGTTTGACAATCTTTTTGCAATAGTACTCTTGCCACTTCCCGAAGGCCCGTCAAGAGCAATAGTAATTATTTTACCCATAGAAAACACCTCTTTAGTATATTATAACAAATTTTGCAACCTTTTTCAAGCATTATTTCCAGCAAGAAAACCCGTAGAAAAAGCAATTTGGAGGTTAAAGCCACCAGTAAAAGCATCAACGTCAATTACCTCGCCACAAAAATATAACCCTTTTACAATCTTACTTTCCATAGTTGCCGGATTAACGTTCTTTACAGAAACTCCCCCAGACGTTACCACAGCTTCTTCTATCGGGCGCAACTTTTTAACCTTAAAGGATAGTTTTTTTAAGGTTTTAATTAAATTGTTTCGCTCTTCCTTAGTCACTTCTGCACACTTTTTAGATTTAGAAATATTAGCCCTAACAAGAATCAACTCAACAAGCGACAACGGAACCAACGACCTAACGGCTACCCCAACGTTTTTATTGCGATTTTCAGTAAATTCTCTTATAAGTCTAGCGCCCAAAACCTCATCGCTAAGCGCAGGTTTTAAATCTATTTCAATAAAACAATCGTTAAGGCTCACCTTGTTTAAAAAACAAGAGGAGGATAATACGATAGGACCAGACATCCCGTAATGAGTAAAAAGCATTTCACCAAAATCATTAAATATCTGTTTATTATCAACCTTAACTGAAAGTGAAACGTTTTTCAGCGATAAACCTTGCAAAGCAAGAAAATCACTGCCGAAAAGTTCAATGCCAACAAGTGAGGGCTTTGGAGAAACAATTTGATGACCCGTCTTTTTTGCAAATTCGTATCCATCTCCCGTGCTTCCAGTAGAAGGATAGGAAACGCCTCCCGTTGCAACAATTAAAGAATCACAGAAAAGCTCGCCTTTATCAGTCTCAACACCTGTAACGACGCCGTCAGCAACCTTTACGTTTAAGACGGTGGTGTTAAGCCTAATATCAACACCGTGTTTTACTAATTCTTTTTCAAGATATTTTGTAACGTCACTAGCCTTGTTACTGGACGGAAAAACCCTATTTCCCCTTTCAACCGTTAAGCTTAAACCGATATCGTTAAAAAAATTCATCGTGTCGCTGGGCGTAAAAGAATAAATGCTGGAGAATAAAAACTTAGGGTTAGTAACTACGTTCTTAAAAAAATTCTCGGGAAGAGTGTCGTTAGTGAGATTACACCTACCCTTTCCTGTAATGTAAATTTTCTTTCCAAGCTTTTCGTTTTTCTCTAAAAGTATTACCTTGTTATTTAACTTTGCAGAGCAGAGCGCAGCCATCATTCCCGATGCGCCTCCACCAATTACTATAACTGTTTTCATAATTTTATGCGTGACATAATCAAGTGTTAATTCGCCTGATTTTTTCTAATTTTATTTTGTTTTGTGTTTTAAAAGTTTTTCTTCAATTTTTCTACCGTGAGAAGATAAATAAAAAGTTAATAGAGCTGTAAAAATAAAGAATATTACCCACAGCAAAATCCCCCACCACGTATTAAACGGAATTAAATTATTGCTAATTGACAAGGAAGAAAAAAACACTGCAATTGTTCTCGTTACCAAAACCGTAAAAATAAAAAACAATGGACTAACTGTTGTTATTCCTGAAACAAAACACAATAAATCGTCGGGGAAAAACGGAAATAACAGCATAAACGCAATTAAAACCTTGTCAGCACCGGCGATTGACTTTAACGCTTTATTCAAAGCTTCTTCCCCAACTAACCATTTAACAGCCTTATAGCCAAAAATTCTACCTATAAAAAAGGCAAAAATTGAACCGAAAACTATCCCTACAACACTAAAAAGAGCACCTTTAAACACACCAAACAACAATATCCCAGAACCAGTAGTTATCAGCGAAGGTATCGGAAGAATAACAACCTGCAAAATTTGTAAAATTATAAATATAATTACAGATGCACTCCCAAACGAAGAAACATAAGCCCTAAAATCTTCAATAGACTTAAATTTTTCTAAAAACTTAGTTGAAACTAATAAGCAATACGCCACCACTACTAAAAGAAGAAGAATGGATGCTAGGAATATAAATTTATAAACCAAGCGAAACCTAATTCTGTAAAAAAGTAAATAGCTAAGGTTTAGTATTAAAAATAAGACAAGTAGAGAAAAGCAAACTAACTCTCTATTATCCCTAACAAAGTCAAAGGGCAAAAAATCTAACGAAACTATAAAAAAATATAGCGCAAAAAAATTTATAAAAAAAGGCAAAAGAATAGCAAAAAAACAATTAAACAAACTAACTACAAAGTTTTTCATAATAATATGTATATTATGTAAAACAAGGAACTAAGCACCTATTTAGTTGTTTTTATACTGTTCTACGGCAATTTTATCACACCTGTTGTTGTAGGGATTATCAGCGTGTCCCTTAACCTTTATAAAATTTACCTCGTGGCGAGCAGTAAGCAATAACAAACTTTGCCACAAATCAACGTTTTTCACTTCCTTTTTACCAGAAGTTTTCCATCCATTATCTTGCCAAGCCTCAATCCAGCCCTCGTTAAACGCATCGATAACGTATCTTGAATCGCTGTACAAATTAACTCTGCACGGCTCTTTTAACGCCTCGAGACCTTTAATTACTGCTAAAAGCTCCATTCGATTATTTGTAGTGTCGTTTTCAAAGCCTGAAATCACTTTCTCAGCCTCTCCATAGATTAATATGGCGCAATAGCCACCTTTTCCTGGGTTACCACTACACGCACCGTCTGTATACACGTCAACTAATTTTTTCATAGTTTTTCCAATTCGTTTGCCCTATTAACACAGGCATTAACGGCTTTTTGACTGATGTTTAAGAGATTTCCTTCTTCGAAAACTTTCATTGCTTCTATGGTCGTGCCACCCTTGCTACATACAGCAGTAATTAAATCATCAAGAGTTTTTTCGCCCCTATTCTCCATCATAACTGAAGCACCCTTCATGGTCGCTAAAACCAATGTTTCAGCATCTGAAGCAGACAAACCTTCCTTAACCCCTGCCTCAATTAAAGATTTAGCAAAAAGATAAAAGTAAGCAGGTGAGCTTCCACTAACACCAGTAACAGCTGAAAGCTTATTTTCATCAACAAAAACCACCTTTGCAACGGAACAAAATAAACTTTTAATAAACTCAACATCATTTTCCTCTACAAAATCGCTCGAATCTATCCCTACAGCCCCGAAACCGACCGATACAGGCGTGTTCGGCATACACCTAACCACTTTAGCATTTACAAAGGTCTGCTTTATTTTGCCCTTGTTTACGCCTGCCATAATAGAAATTACCTTACTAACTTTATCTGCATTAATTTTTTCCATAGAAACAAAGGTCTGGGGTTTAACGGCAAGCAACACATATTCGGAATTAGCAAACACCTCTGAATTATCTAACGTTACGTTTATGCCGGCGTTTTTTAATTTTTCAAGAGAATCGGCATTAATATCACTAACAAATATATCTTCGGGAAGCATCACCCCCGAATTCAACACGCCCTTAATAATGGCGTTTGCCATAAACCCAGCACCTATCACACCTAATTTAAAATTCTTTTTCATTTTTGCCTCATTTTATTTGACTAAAGTTTTGTTTTGTTATATAATCAATATGCTTTTAGGGGAGTGGCTCAATTGGTAGAGCAGCGGTCTCCAAAACCGCCGGTTGCGTGTTCGAGTCGCGTCTCCCCTGCCACGTAGCATCAAGTATTTTTACTTGGTGCTATTTTTTCGTTTCAATCACGCAACCTCACCCGGTTGCTGACTGCTCCATTTCATTACGCAGGGCTTCGCCCGAGTCAAGCTCCCCTGCTAAATCTCAACTGTAATTTCACAGTTGGGATTTTTTATTTTTCTTTATAAAACAGTTTACAGTGACAGAAGCCTTCAAAATTGGGGTCGGCAATTTGTTCTCTAAATTCCTTACATTGACATTTGATATCCTCGCTCTTACCGACCTTACAAGGGCAATAACCACCCTTAGCTTTCAAGCCTTCTCTAACCGTGTTAACGATTTCCTTATCAGGATTAAGGGAAACTTTCACGAAACAGATTCTCCTACTACATAATATTACTTGTATAGTATAACATAAAATCGTAAAAGATAAAATAGTTATTTTAAAAAAAATAAAAATATTGCAAAAAAGAGATAACTATGCTATAATAATTAAGTTTGAAGACACTCTATTGCAAGGAGAAAATTATGAAATACGACGTAATTATTGTTGGCGCAGGACCTGGTGGCATATTCGCATCATACGAACTTATAAAATCCTCGCCTGATTTAAAGGTCGCTGTAATTGAAGCAGGGCACTCATTATCAAATAGGTCGTGCCCTATTGATGGTGAAGAAGTTAAAGCTTGTATTAAATGCAAAACCTGTTCTATAATGTCAGGCTTTGGTGGTGCAGGAGCATTTTCAGACGGTAAATATAATATAACCAACGATTTTGGTGGCACTCTACACGAGCACATTGGCAAAAAAGAAGCTCTTTCTCTTATGAACTACGTTGACGAACTCAATATGCAATACGGTGGAAAAGGTACCAAAATGTATTCCACCGCAGGCACTAGATTAAAGAAAGTTTGTTTACAAAACAAACTTAACCTTTTAGATGCACAAGTTCGTCATCTTGGAACGGACATCAATTACGTTGTGCTTGAAAATATTTTCGATTTCTTAAAAGAAAGGGTTGATTTTTACTTTAATATGCCAGTAACTGATATTTCCAAGGCTGAACAAGGATACAATGTGACCACTGCAGTTAACGAATTTAAGTGCGACAAATGTATTGTTTCAGTTGGAAGAAGTGGCAGTAGCTGGATGGAAAAACTCTGCAAAAAACTTCAAATCCCCACTAAATCTAACCGTGTGGATATCGGTGTAAGGGTGGAAATTCCTGCAGAAATTTTCTCGGAGCTTACCGACGAGCTATATGAAAGCAAAATCGTTTACCGTACAGAAAAGTTTGAGGACGCTGTTCGCACATTCTGCATGAACCCCAACGGCATAGTCGTTAACGAAAACACAAACGGAATAGTAACGGTTAACGGGCATAGTTACGAAGACCCTAAAATGAAAACTAAAAACACAAACTTTGCCCTACTAGTTTCCAAGCACTTTTCTGAACCATTTAAAGATAGCAATGGGTATGCAGAGAGCATTGCTAGGCTTTCAAACATGCTTGGAGGTGGCGTAATAGTTCAAAGATTTGGCGATTTAATTCGTGGAAGAAGAAGCACGGAAAAACGTATTATAGAGTGCACAACTGTTCCCACCCTCTCAGCAACCCCAGGCGACCTAAGTTTAGTATTGCCTAAACGTATTCTTGACGGAATCATTGAAATGATTTACGCTCTAGACAAGGTTGCACCAGGTACAGCTAACGACGACACACTTCTATACGGAGTTGAAGTTAAGTTTTATAATATGGAAGTTGAAATTGACGAAAACCTCGAAACTCGCCTTAAAGGTCTTTACGTTATCGGTGACGGAAGTGGCGTAACCCACTCCCTTTCACACGCTTCTGCTAGTGGAGTTTTCGTTGCTAGAAAAATTTTAGAAGCTAAAAACTAAAAAAAGGCTAAAATAATTGACAAATAATATAAATAATGTTATATTTTAAAAAACCGTTGAAACGGAGATAAAGTTTGAAAAGACTACACAGAGAGCCCGCGATGCTGAGAGTCGGGTTAGTAACTGTCAAGCAAATGGACCGTTGAGGGCGCAAAGGAAAAGATTTAATCTTAGTATGGTGCGACGGGAGGCTTCCGTTAAAAGTCAAGGATATGACAGTATCTTAAAAGCGTATACCAAAAGGTATAAATCAAGGTGGCACCGCGGATAAAAAATATTCGTCCTTGGCAGATTTTCTGCCGAGGATTTTTTTATTAGGAAGGGTAAATTCATGTTTATTTTATCTAAACGATGGCGTATAACAGTTAAAAGCTAACCACAAAACAAAAAACAAATTTTAAGGAGAATTATTATGAAGTTTAACGGAATAGATTTTGATACTTATTTTAAGAATTTCCCCGATAAAGACGGGTTTTACGGCAGATATGGTGGAGCGTTTATTTCTGACGAGCTTAAAAAGGCTATGGAAGAAATTAACGTTGCCTACAACACCATTTGTAAATCTTCTAAGTTTATAAGCGAACTTAGAAAAATCAGAAAGGAATTCCAAGGTAGACCAACCCCTATTTCCTATTTAGAGAGATTATCAAACAAAATCGGCAACGTACAAATCTATGTTAAGAGAGAGGACTTAAACCATACGGGTGCACACAAACTTAACCATTGCATGGGTGAAGCACTTCTCGCAAAATATATGGGCAAAAAGAAGGTTATTGCAGAAACTGGCGCAGGTCAACACGGTGTTGCTCTCGCAACTGCAGCTGCATATTTTGGGCTAGAGTGCGATATTTATATGGGCTCTGTTGATATTAAGAAGCAAGCCCCCAACGTTGCCAGAATGAAAATTTTGGGTGCAAATGTAAAGGAAGTCACCCACGGCCTAGCGACCTTAAAAGAGGCAGTAGACGCTGCATTTGCAGCATATTGCAACGAATATAAAGACGCTATTTATTGCATAGGCTCGGTAGTTGGTCCCCACCCATTCCCCATGATGGTTAGAGATTTCCAAAGCGTAGTTGGTATTGAAGCGAGAGAACAGTTTGTTGAAATGACAGGCGAGCTTCCAGATGCAGTTGTAGCTTGTGTTGGTGGTGGCTCTAATGCAATGGGTATGTTCTCGGGCTTCCTAAACGACCCCGTTGATATATACGGTGTTGAACCTCTTGGCAGAGGCGAAAAACTTGGCGACCACGCTGCAAGCTTAAAGTACGGTACAGAAGGTGTAATGCACGGATTTAACAGCATAATGCTTAAGGATAAGGATGGTGAACCTGCCCCCGTATATTCGGTTGCAAGTGGTTTAGATTACCCCTCAAGTGGTCCTGAACACGCTTTCCTCCACGACATTGGAAGAGTTACCTATGATGTTATTGGAGACGATGATACGATTGATGCTTTCTACACCCTTTCTCGTTTAGAAGGTATTATACCTGCAATAGAAAGTTCACACGCAGTCGCTTATGCAATTAAGCTTGCAAAAAAAATGGGCAAAGGCTCAATTTTGGTATGTTTATCTGGTCGTGGCGACAAGGATATGGACTACATTATAGAAAAATACGGCATTAGATAATATTAAGAAATGAATAAAAAAAGCGTTTCGATTTCGAAACGCTTTTTTAGTATTTTTTAGAATGGACTAATATCCCCGTCTTCACCAAGACAAATTATGTTTTCAATAGAAAGATTATCTATATCCTTTGCAATAAAGTTTTGGAATGGAAGAATTGCCCTGTTGAGAAGAGTAATATTTTTAAGAGTGATATTTTTAGGTCTATACTCTTGCCCCCCACGGAATCTAACAGCATCACCTGCAGAATATCTGTTTCCTGAATCAGCGTCAGCAGTTGAACGACAAATACCTGCAATAGTAATATCTTCTAAGTGAATATTTTCAACAACAGGAGGATAAGGAGCTACATCACCATCGTCGTTAGTGCCCTTGTAGTCTGCAAGGGAAAGCCTACGAATCTTAAAGTTATAGAAACTTGCGTTTTTAATGTAACCACCACGTGCACGGTTAGTTTTAAGAGAAATACCAACGCTACTCTTTAAGAATTCGCAGTTCCAAGCCGTAACCCCATCAATACCACCAGACATTTCACTACCGAGTGCAATACCATGACCGTCGGTAGAAGTACAATCGAAAATGGTAATATTTTTACTTGGTCTTCCAACCTCATAACCTTCTCTGTTTCTACCCGACTTTATAGCAACAAAATCGTCACCCGTGTCAAAGTGAATACCAAATATAAGCACATTAGTAGTAGAGTCGGGGTTAATACCATCACCATTGGAAATTGCGTGTGAGAACACTGTACAGTTACATACAGTTACGTTATCACAATAAACAGGGTGTATATTCCATGCGGGTCCATTACCCATAAAACAGTCTGCTAAGAGAATATTTTGAGTGTTACCAAACTGCATAAGTCTGCCCCTTCTTCTACCAGGAACGTGCCTCGTGTAATATCCACCGGGGTTAACAACACCCTCCATACCGTGTTCTTTCAAAACATTAGGAATTTCAGCTTTAATCTCATTTACACGGAGCTTTTCGCCACCACCAACAATTTTACCACCGTAAATTACTATATTTTTGCAAACATAGCCCTTATTGTCGGGGTCAATTTCGCCTGCGTTTAATAACGAACGATAGCCAACTTCCTTCCACCCCTCAAAACGAGTAACGATTTTGGGAAGATAATCTTCAGGATTATCGGTACCTTGAATAACTGCACCTTCGCTTAAACGAAGTTCAACGTCTGAGTGAAGCATAAGTCCACCGGTAAGGTAAGTTCCGTCGGGGAAATAAACCTTATCGTTTTCAGTGCAATCGTCGATAGCCTTTTGAATAGCCTTGGTATTTAAGGTTACCCCGTCACCAACAGCATTATACGGGGGTTTAGTTACGTCGATAGTGTTTTTAGACTTTAAGGTGGTAAATTCGGCTTTGCCAACCTCTTTTATAACGTTTCCGTCATCACCAACAAGATAAACCTCAAAAGAATAAGTCTTTTCAGCCTCTAAGTCCTTAAAAGCATAGTGAGTTTGAATAGTATTAAACTCTTCACCATCTTTTATAACGCGATAAGAGTATCCATCTTCAAGCCTTGTGTAATTCCACCAAATTTTAATTTGGTTATCAAATAAAACAGAATTAATCATAAAGTTTTAGCCCTCTCTTTGGTGCAAATAACTGCGCCTGCACCGAACACTATTTTCTTATCGCCACTCATAACGAGTCTATCGGAAATATAAATGCCGAAAGGAAGGAACAAATATTGGTCTGCCCTACAATCATCAATAGCCTTTTGTAAAATAGCAGTGTTATCGGTAACACCATCACCTATGGCGTTATAAGGAGGAAGCGTTAAGTCAACCTTTTCCTTGTAAGGAAGTGTTTTATAGGTAGCAGTTTCTGTTTTGCCTACAACGTTTTTGTTTTCATCAACTAGCTGAATAATGAAATCGTGAGTAGTGCCCTCTAATAATGACTTAAAGTCATAATAAACGTGAGTGGTATAAACAACGTTTTTACCATCAATGGTAATTTTATATTTATATCCTTTCTTAAATTCACTTCTTGGGTCCCACCATACTGAAAGTACAGTTTCACCAGCCGTACAGTAAACCATAATAATTCTCCTTTTTACATTCTCAAAAAAAATCTACTTAAATAAAAGTCTTGTTTAGTATAAACCTCACGGAGATAATCTCCGTGAGGAAAATATTTTTTAATTAACCATTATGGAAATTATGCGAGCGCATTAAATACGGGAAGTCCGTCAACGATAGTCCAGTAATCAGTTGTGAAACCAGCATAATCGTTATTAGCAGCTTTCATATCAGCATAGGTGTTGTAACGATATGTGCCGGGAACTTGTAAGAAACCTTCAGCAGTAACGTTAGAAGCATCCTGTTTCCATAACTCTTCATCAGTACCATTATTAGTGAAGCCTAGAGGAACTTTAGAAACAACGTAAACATTGGATAAAATTTGTCTCTTAGTGTATTTAGTATAGTCCATTCTAGCAATTAAAGAGCCATAGTTATTAGATGTAGTAGCTGTAGGGTCCTTTTCCGTAGGGGTAGGATAAGAAAACTCCGTAGGAAGAACATAGTTATCACCAACTGGATAATCAACAATTACGTTTTCCATCTTGAGATACTGAGACATATAGAATAATGCAGAGCACCAATTCTGATATTCAGCCTGCTCGTTAAACTGAGCGAACACGTTTCTAATAGTAGGCAAACCACTAGAAGTACCGTTACTCTGATAACCAAGAAGCGAACAGTTTGGTGCAGCAAAGGTAACGTCAGTAAACGCTACGTTTTGAATAATTGCGCCCTGATTGGTGATACCTGCATCTGCAATAGTCTTTAACGTTCCGAACAAACCACCCCAATAGGAATAACTCTTATCAGGTGTTTCAGTTTTAGCATCATCATAACCAGTAAAAGTAATATCAGAAATTACGTGACCTCTTCCATCAAAGTTACCTGCAAACATTGCACCAGTGTTTTTACCATTAGTTTCAATACCAGTTATATCTTCACACAAGGTGTAGTAACCTTGACGACGGCTATTAGTGGTATAATAGAGATATTTGTCGATAACGCCACCGTCTAAATATAAGGTATAACCCTTACCTTCGTTTACAGTGGTAGTAAAGGTAGGAACGAATTCATCAATATTATCCTGAGCAAATACTTTAGAAGCTGATTTGATATTTACAACCCAAACTTCAGTATTGGTACCCAAGGTAAGTTCAACGTCCTGGAAACCAGAAGCGTGAGAGAATACACCGTTAACTACGTTGTCAGTAACGGTGAGTGCGTCAGCAACGATATCACTCTTGTTTGCATAGTTATAGTAGTTTTGATAACCGTCAACCATAACAGCATCGGTACCTGCACCGTAAAGAACATCAGCAAGAGTAGTTTCTAAGTGCGCACCATCTTTATCAGCGTCATAAAGAGCAACACCGTCGATAGCAGAGAAATATTCAATAGTTTCAGCAAAATAATCAACGGGTCTCTCAACCTTTGCATTGATAATTTTGGTATAAGGGTCACCATCAGAAGAAGTCCAGTTAAGGGTTATAGTTGTTTCACCAAAACCTTCACCAGTAGTGTAGAGATAACCTTCGTTACTATACTTAATAATTGTTTCGTTTGCAATAACAATTTCTACAGGGTTAGTAGAAACCTCGTTATTTTCTCTAACAACAGGGTCAAAAGCAGCAGTGGTAGCGTAAGTTTTTCCACCCCATGACTCTCTAGTGTAGATATGAATATCCTTAAGGGTTTCACCGTTAGAGCTCATTTCGTAGTTGCCAAAAACGTTATATTTAAGGTCAATACCCATAGCGTTTTTGCCGTTAAACTCAATACCTCTCCAAGAAGCTGCTAACTGAATGTTAGCACTACCCTTAGCAAGAGCAGTAATTGTGTTGTTTTCAAAAGAAACAATGTCGTTATTAGAAGATTCAAGAGTAACTGTTACGTCATAGAATTTCATACCGTTGAAATAAACGTAAGGAACGATTTCAATAGATTCGCCCTTGGTTACGTTCCAAGAATCTAAAGTGTTGTTTTCAATACAGAAAACGGGAGCAAAGTTACCTAAAGTAACTGCAACGTTACAAGTATCGCTAACCGTTTCAGTACCGTTAGAATAAGTTGCAGTAACGGTAACGTTACCCTGTTTCATTGCCTCAAGCTTACCACCGTTAACGGTAACAATCGAGCTGTCGCTAGACGACCAAGAAAGAGTATATCCATCTTTAGTCGTGTACATAGCCGTAAGGTTCTCAGTTGTACCAAGAATCATATTAACGTTGCTTTTATTAATGTCAACGGTAACAGAGGGAGCTTCGGGGGTTGGATTGTTATTCTCAGGTTCCCCACAAGCAACAAAAAACATACTTAAACATAACGTAGCAATAATAGCTAAAATTAAAGTTATATGCTTTTTCATAAATTTTCTCCTATAAATTTTAACCTTTTATAAATAATTAGGAAACAGTAACAGTAATTTTACGATGCAAGTCAGCACTACCTGTTCCACCATGGGAGCTACTTCCTGTCCAAGAAGAGCTAGTGTAACCTCTCCAAGAACAATCGATTTCAATATCGGTAGTTCCTGCACTTACAGGAGTTAACACACCGTTTTCATAGGTAAGTACAGACTCATCCACTATGTCAACTGAACGAATTATAACGTCTCTAAATTCACCAGTGGGAAAAACAAGTAAAGGCTCTAAAGCAACTGGCGTACCTAAAGAGAACTCCCAACTAGACCTCATATAGTCACCTGGCGGGTCCATGCCCTCACCACGGAAATATAATTCAATATCTCTATTCCAATGGTGATTATACCAAGAAACTATATCCGTAACTTTATCCACACCATTGGTATAAGTAACGGTAACGTAAACCGTGCCTCCACGGATTATATCACAATATCCGTCTTCATCAACGGTAAGCATTTTTTCATTATCACTAGAAAAGGTGACGTACCAGCCGTCAAGATTAGGTGTTTCCACCTTAATTAAAGGCTTTCCACCAATAGTACCAACTTGACGAACAATGCCAGTATAGTCATTACGCCCTTCTTGTGGGAATACAGTTGCAATTACGTATGGTTCAGCAGTCTCCTCCATTTCGGTTTCGCCACAAGAGGCGAAACCGAAAGAAAGAAGTAATACTGTTAATGTTAATAATAGGGTTAAAACTTTTTTCATTATATAAATCTTATGCAATACCGTCAACGAAAGCAATTACGTTTTCTTCGCCGTTGTTGAGGGTAACCTCAGGGTAGTATTTGGAAGCAAGATTTCTCAAGGTTGCCTTATATTGCTGTCTAACTGCCTCCGTAAAGGGAGCCTTAGTTGCAGAAGTACCGTAAAGTGAGAGAATCTTATAAAGAGGAGCAATGTACTCTACGCAAACTCTTGATTTAATAAGTTCAGCGTAAGCTGGGTCAGTTTCGCCATAAGTAGCGTCAACTTTAGCAAGCATTGCTTCAAACTTATCAGCAACAGGTTTTAAGAAGCCGTTGTAAACCCAGAATTTAGGTCTATTGTAGCCTCCACCCCAGTCGTTGTGAAGCGCTAGAAGGTTAGCGTGGTCAACGTACATTTGATGAACTTCAAGCATTTCATCTGCAACGCAGTCGTACATAGCGTTGAAGAACTTATTCTTGAGTTCAAGAGCGTTTAAGTTGGAATTCCAAGAAAGTTTGTGCCAGAGATAAAGTTCAACTTGTCTGAACGCCGTGGGGTCAGAACCACCTGCAGAGATGTTATCAAATGAGTGCTGGCTATCCATAGATGCCATCCACTGGAATGCGTTACTATTAAGAATGTTAGTAGCTTCTACGAAGTAAGCGTCATACTGATAGTTAGCAGAATAGAACCAGTAGAAGGTTTCATCAAGAAGGTCGCCCCAAGCATCCATCATTTGTCTCTTACGGTCGTTAGTTGGGTTATAGATATCATTCTTGTAGCTCCAGTGTGGGCAAAGCCAACCAACAACGTACTCGTTGGGGTCACACTCAGGACTGGTAGCAACGTATTTTTGTTGCTCTTCACTCCATTCAGCTGGTGGAGTTTCAGAAGTGTTATATACAAAGAATACAATTTTAAGGTTTTCTCTGTAATATTCTGGTTTATTTAATTCGTTATTGGGGTCTTCTTGCCATTCACGAATCATAGTGATAACGTCGTTACACAATCTAACCATACCTGCAGAAACGGCGCCGTTGTTAGCATCGTTAAATGCAAGACAGGAAGCACAGTTACAGAACGCTAGGTTATCCTCCTGCATAAGACCGAGATAGCATCTAGTTGGATAGTCGTTAACGTTAAAGTATTTCATTGACATAGCGAACTTTTCACAGATGTATTCAACGAGTTTGTTATACGCTACTTCATCACCGTGAGCAGTGTAGCAAAGCTGGTCGCCTGCGTCAGAGAACCAGTGCTTAGCGTCAACACCCTCAGACTTGGGGTTAACGAGCTCAGAAGTATTGTGCATAAACGCGCTTGAAGAACTGTAATCACCAAAGGTGGTGAAAGAAGACATACCAACAGCAGCGTCCTCACTTCTTGAACGATACAATCTGTTAGAAATATCGCCAATAGTTAATCCAGCTGCAGCCTCGTACCATCTAAGGTAGCTGAGATTTTGGTTTTCGTCAGAACCGTGGGTAGGACGTCCATCAATATCAGGAATATCCCACACGTTGAAATCTTTAAGCTTGAGCTCGGTTATACCGGTATCAAGAGAGATACAGTTTCTGTAGTAGTAGTCAAAGTTGAAATAAATCTCCATAAAGGTGTATACAGAATAGATAACACCCTGTCTTCTCTGCCAATAACCAGTATCGCCACCGTAGATATAAATGTTTTTATCCTTAGTAACAATTCTACAGCCGTCAGCAGTGAGCTTTTGAAGTTCTTCATCAGTAACGTTTAATCCTTCCCACTGAGCAGTTTCGCCAATAGAAATGAACTTAGTTCCCTCAGGAAGATTATCATCAGTAGTGGTTGAAAGAGAAACGCCAGTAGCCTTCAAAAAGAGATTTAAGAATTCGTCTTTAGCAGTTCTTTCATAGGTGTCTGCATCTATAGGAGTTACAAGAACGTAATCAGATTTGCCGTCTTTAACGAGGTAATCTTCCGATTCAAAATCGGGAGAAGTGTAATCGTGCGTACCCTGATAAGTTCTGTATCTCAATAATCTATCAGCATTGGGGTCAGAAAGTTCTTCTTTGCCGCATCCCGTAGCGAAAACGCCAAGGGATACGCAAAGAGCCATCATTATACAAATAATTGATTTTAAATGTTTCTTCATAATACGCCTCCTTATTCAGCATCCAAGTAGAAGCATACGGAAGTAAAGTTACCTGCTTCGTCCTGTGCTAGAACTTGAACCATGAATGAACCAGCATAGTAGCATTTGAAGGAAGTACCAACGTTGTTTCTCCAAGTACCCATCTTAACGTCGTAAAGAACAACGCTTACAGTGATGTTTGCAGCTTGAGAAACTGTATCGCTAACTTCATAAGTGAATTCAAACGTGCCCCACTTATCAACCTTGTAGGTTTTGCCCTCTTCAACGCTGGTAAGCTTAATTACAGGGGGTTCAACGTCAACAACGTTAATAACGTAAACGGTTGAAACCTTGTTTCCAGCATAGTCTAAACCAGTATAGTTAACGTGATAGGTAGTAAGCTTATCAAATGCTAAACTGTACTGAACGCCTAAGCCTGCGTTATCCTTACCGTTGAGTTTAACGCCCTCTTTAGAAACGGGGTTATTACCATCGGAATCAACGATATAGAAGCTAAAGGTAGATGGGTCAGGTTGAGATAAAATATCGCTGTAGATGGGAAGATTAAATGTAACCTCATCACCAATCTTGTAGTCACCTTGAGAGGTAACGATATAGCAAGAAGGAGCAGTATTATCTTTGTAAGTAGTACCACTTAACTTTTGGTTACCAACGTTAGCAATATGAATTCCAGGAGTCATAGGATTGTTGTTTTCATCCACAGCATCGAAGAAATCACTAATAGAAACGTCAAGGTCAACGAGCGCACCATCAAATTCAAGAGGAAGAATGAACGATGTAGTAGCAATATTGATAGTGTTGGTATTCTTAGTGTAAGAGATAGTGTTATAGCTTGAACTACCCCATACGTAACCGTCGAGAGTAGAATGGAACTCGCCGTTCATATAGAGTGACACGAGGTCAACAAGTTCACCTTCAGTTGCACCAGCAACCTTAGTTCTAATAAGTTCAATAAATACTTGTTGTTTTGGATTTTGAACGCCTACGATTTTAACTGCAAATCTATTGAAGTTAGAATTTTCGCTTAATACACGATATCTGAAGTAGAAGTTGGTGTAGTTAATGTGGCTAATGAAGCTTAAGTTCATTTCATTTTCACCCGCGATAGGATTGTAAACGATATTAGCTTCACGCTTACCACTACCATCAGCCTTCAAATCGTTGTAGGTGTAGTTACCAACAAAGTATTTGTACATATCAATACCGGAAGCAACGCCACCATCATAGTAGGTTACGTCAACAATAGGAACAGTTTGAGTAATGAACTCTTCCTCGCCTATTTTATATACGAAGTAAACTTCGTTATTGCCGGTAATTTCAGTATATAATGGGTCAGCAATTTTTACTCTATCACCCTTATCGAATACAGCATACATGTCAGCGTCTTCAGCAACTGGAGCGCCAGAATTAAACTTATATCCGAATGCTTGGTCGATGGAATATTTTTGACCTTTTATAAAGTATCTGGGAAGATTTGGAACTTCTCTATAAACAACTTCTGAATCGTTAGAAGTAGATTCAAATGTGTATTCTAAAGTGTAAGTACCAAGGTTATCAGCACATTCGTAAACTAAAGTATAGGTACCAGCATACATGGGAACAAAGCTCATAGTATCGGTATCAACTTCGATAGTTTCTTTTTCGTGCTTAGCAGTAATCTTAAGCTTGAATGCATCAAGATTATTTAAAGATGTTACGGTATATTCAGGAAGCTGAACGGTTGAACCAGCTTTAACCGAGGTAAATTTTTCGGTATCTAGAATAATACTTTCCCCTTTACCGTCGTTCACACCAACAACGTCGATAGTGTAGTAACCAACGTTACCGTAAGCGTCCTTTTGAGAATATTCAATCGTATAAACGTCAACTGCATTAACAACGAAAGAGTTGTTCTTAACGTTTACTTTAACCTTATCAGCTGACTTATAGTTACGATATACGTTTACAGCCATATCGCCAACAGCATTAACGTCCCAAGATTTAACTTCGGGAATTTTAACAGTGTCGCCTACTGAAGCGTAAGAACCGAAACCATCGGTGCTTTCATAATCAGTTTCAAAGGTAGGAGCAGATTCGTCTACATACTCTCCTTCATCCCAAGCGAGTAAATCTTCAAGGTCATATCCACCTATACTGTGGATAATGATTTGAGAAGAAGTTTGTGTATAAGTTTCAAAATAGAACGAAACGTAAACTTCACCCGTAGTAAAGCCCTGGAAGTGGTTGCCTTCGTAAACAGCGTCGTTATTGAAGTCGCAGAGAAGGTCTTTCTCGGGAGCAGTATTAACAGGTACACCCTTATTACTAATAGGTTCACTATATACTCTGTTATTTTCAATATTGAAGGAAACTCTTTCACCAAAACGAGATTTGGTCTGACTATAGCTTTGACAAACTTTACCGTATTCACCCCTGTATGCCAAATATTTATTTTCGTCAACAAAGGATATAGTTCTCTTAACAGTTGATTCAGTTAAATCATCACCATAGGGGCCACGGAAACCTCTATCTTCTTGGTGGTTAGTACGTGCTCTCTGCCAGTAAGAAGCACCAGAAGTATCAATCATAACCTCAACGTAAATAGAAGGGTCGTATGCGTCGGTAAATCTCATAATAGACATACCTGCATAGCTGTTAAATACAGTCTTTTTAGTTTGGATAGCATCTGCAATAGTAGCTCTATCCTGTTCGGTGATATTACGGCCATCCTTGTATTCAAAAACTATTCTAACGTAGTTAATTTTAATATCTGCGTTAGGCTTTAAATCTTTTCCATCTTCACCTTTTTTATAGCTTCCATCTTCATTCTCAGCTATTAAACCTGACGCATAGCTAAGTGAAAAATCAACAGCACTCCCCTTATTATTTAGGCAATTAAAATCAAAATCATAACCGCCTTCAATATTCTGGAATTTACCAACTAAAGCTTTACCTTTGTTGTAACCATAAACCTGGAACTTTAAGCCGGGGTCTACAAAGCCCTCTTTAAGAGTAAAGGTAGCAGAACTGGTTCCAGCAAAGAATCCCGTAACAAGAGAAGTAGCATCTTCTACAAACTCTCCTTTTTCATCAAGGTTGCCGTAGGAGTACATATCTACACCTAATTGGAAGAACTCTGGAAGTTCAGGATAAGAATAGTGACCACCAACTACAGAGTATTGAGCAACGTTACTAGAATTGTGGATAGAGTTGTCAATATTTCTAAGGTCAATTGGTACGTTGATATTAAAGGTATTACCTTCGTTAATATCAACCTTTAAACCACCGATTGTCTGCGTATAAATATCATCTTCGTGGTTTTCTGAGGTTATACCTGAACCAATACCTGTTGCATACTCAGTAACCTTTCCACCTTCTTTAGCAAAGCTGTAACGACTGTTAACAACCTTAAAGTTGATGACAGCAGTTACGTTAACACCACCGTCAGCTTCAAAGAAATATTCAAGATAGTAGTTACCAGCCTGGTTAAGCGCGTGGGCAGAAAGCGTGTAGCATGCACCATTCGGATAATAAATCAAACCGTTGCCTGCCTGATATTCACTGCCCTTATATTCAACAGTGATTGAGGAAGGAAACATAATCTCTTGATTAATGGAATAGCTTTCCTTAATCTCGATTTCCGATTTAACATCCGATGCGTTGAAAACGACTTTGTCGTTAGCTGTCGCCGTGAACACGGTAATTGCCGAAAGGCACACCATTAAAACGAGCGATAGAACAAGCAAAAGGGTTTTTCTCAACTTCATCTTTTTTCTCCTTTATATTTTTTTTAAACGTATATATTAATGTATATATATCGCTTTAGTTTTTACATAAATTTTGCCACTAATCTTGCTAATTTTACGAAAAAAATACGAAAACTAGCAAGAAAAGTTGTAAGTAAATTTGCAAATAATTCTATTATTCTTTAATACCACCAATGGATATGTTACCCATTAATTTGTCTTTTAAGAACACGAATAAAATTAAGATAGGTAATGCCAAACACATTAAGCAAGCAACCTTAATTGGTACCCAGTTAAATGCACCAGAAGTTGCATAACCAGTATTGTTACCAGCAAGGGTGTAAATAAAGGATGCTAAAGTGGGCTTAGTTGGCAAGTAAATCATAGGAACGGAGTAGTTGTTCCACGATGCAACGAACTGAATAAGAAGAATAGTTGTAATCATCTTAGCAGAAAGAGGAATACAAATTCTAAGCATAGTTGCAAACTGTGAAGCACCGTCAATTTCAGCTGCTTCGTTATAGGTGTCAGGTAAATCCTTAAAGAATCCGTAGAAAATAAGGAAGTACATTGACCTAAACGATGCACCAGTTAACCACATTGAGGGGTGGGTGTTAAAGATTCTTAACTTACGCAACAACTCAATCATTGCAGGCTGAGTGTTTGTAAGTGGCATAACCATACAGAAGATAACTATACCGTAAACAAAGTTAGAGAATTTGTACTTATATTTAGCGCAAAGATAACCAACAAATATAGTTACGATAAGGAAAGTAATAGAAGAACCTAACGCATATAAGAAAGTATTAATAGTACATTCTAATATGCCAACTTCAACAGACGCCTTGATAAGTTCCTTATTAAACAAACCAACAATGTACTGAGACTTGAATGGGATATCAACCATATACTTGAACGCAGTCAAATAGTTGCCGAATATGTTGTTTTTATAATAAGGGTCACTAGCCCAGAACTGCATATTTGGCAAGCCAACTTTATCTACCTTAAACTGCGTGAATGACTTTAGCGAAGTCATAAAGCCCCAAAGCAAGGGTACGACAAATGATATCGTGTAGATTATAAGCGCAATTCCTACGATTATAGAGTATGGGTTTAATACAATTTTCTTTTTATCTTTTTTAATCTGTTTCTTTACTGGAGAAGTATTTTCAACTTCTACAGCTTCAACATTTTGAACGTTTTCAGACATTTTTATCCCCTCCTCTATTCAGTAGTAGGACCGAGCTTTTCAAGCAAGGACCTTACACCAAAGGTAATCGGCAATACAACAAGAGTAATAGTTAAACCTAAAGCCGAAAGTTCACCAAAGCTAAAGAATTTGTCGTCAGGCTTAACTACGCCAGACCTAAGCGTTGAAATGTATATGTAGTAACCGAGTGTTCTAACTGCCTGGGGAGCTTCGAGTCCAAAGAAAGCGAACAAGTGTAGTTGCTGAGTAAATATACCTGATACACCCGTGATAATAAAGGTCGAGAAAGTCGAAAATATCATCGGGAAGGTAATGTAAAAGAACTCAGAAAGAACCGTTACACCATCAAGATGAGCAGATTCAACAATTGAATCGTTAATACCGCTCATCGCGCCAGAATACAGTAAGATATTCGTACCAAAGCCAAGCCACAAGTTATAAATAATCAAGGTTCCAAACACCATATCTGAGTTGGGCGACATTAAACCGTACGGGGCACCCGTCAACTCCTTATAAACGTCTGTAACAATGTAATTGAACAGCAAGGAAAGAACCAAGCCAGAAATTACCTGTGGCAAGAACAAAATTACACGGAAGAGCTCCGATAAGAAGTATTTTTTGTAAATATAGTATGAGAATGCAAGCGCAAGCGTAGTACCAACTGCAGTATGCAAAACGTAATAGATAACTGAGTTTGTCACAAGTGGAATATTTTTCACTTGGAACAAGAAGTTAAACACGAATTCAAAGTTTACTGTAGAAAACGTGATAATATAATTCTCAGCATCATTTGGGTCGATTGCATAAAGCTGGAATGCCAACATAATCTCACTGAAGTTAATGTAAACGTAGAACAATAAGAATTGTGCCATTGGGAAAATCATCATAAGAGTATAGAAGATTATTCTCTTAGTTTCACGCTTCATCGGAGGTTTTTTAGGTGTTCCCTCCTCTGGGCTTTCATTTATGAGATTTTCCGATTCTTCAACGAATTGTTCTTCGTTTTGTAAAATCTGTTCATCCATAATTTTAACCACCATTAAAAATAGTTTATTACAGTATGTTATTCCGTAATTCTTACAACTACGGAATACATACTATAGTCCAAAAATTAGTAAAAATGCTTCTAGTAAAATAATTTTTATATGCTTATAGACTGTTATAATATAAAACATTATATATAACAGTCTTCTAAGCTACTTTTTATTTATTAAGCAGGAATATCCTTGTTGAATACGATAGGCTGCTCGTTCTCGTCAAGAGAATAAGGAAATTTTGCAGCTTTCTGCGCATCAGTTAAATCCTTCCAACCTTCTTCCTTACTAAATTTACCATAGTATTTACCTACCCACTGTTCGGGATAAATCATGCCAGCTTCAAACCATCTCTTAGCAGTAGTATTATTCTCAGGGCTGTTCTTAAGATTTAAGAAGTATGCTGTGATTGAACCACGCTCTGAACCGTCAAGCGTTACTGATAAAGGACAACCGTGGTAGCCACATCTGTAGTCAAGATAGTTGTTCTTAAAGGTATCGTTTTCTGCATATTGATATACGTTATCCATATTGGTGTTTCCAAGTTCAGAAAGCTTCCAAGCATACCAAGATTCTTCTTTTAACTCAAGAAGAGTTTCATCAGAAATTTTGTAATCTAAAGTCTTAGTGATACCAATCTGTTTGGTCCATCTATTCATCTGATTGTCGGTACAATAGAATCTCAAAAGGTCTTTACAAGCTTCGAAAAGAGCAGGGTCTTCTTCAACGTATTTAGCAATACCTAAACCGTTAGCGTTGGTAGTGTAAAGTACCTGACGAGCCAATCCCTCTTCAACTTCATCTTCGGTGAAATATCCGTCGAATGAGCGTGGAAGGCTCATCCAAGTAAGTCTTCTAGGCTCGTGACCGTCTTGATTATATAAATCATCGTAAAGGTTGTAAATTTCAGCCTTTTTAGCTTCTGCCTGCCAGAAGTTCATTTCAACAAGCATTAAAGGTTGTTTTGCAGAAGGAAGCTGTGTATCGTATGCATTTACTAAGAAATCAAGTATTGCATCGTTTTGGGTGTAAGTATCGGTAGTAGTACCGTCGTGGAACCACTGCTGTAAGCAAGCAAGCTGAGTAAATGCAACCGTATAGTATTCTGCAGCAGACCAAGTAGAATAGAAACCGTTTTCTTCAGTTAATTTAACTTTCTTGGTAATAGGCTTATAGATTTTAGCAACCTTGGGGTCTAAACCAGGGAACAAGGGTTCGTTGGTGTAACCAGTAACGATTTCAAAATCGCCACCGTCAAAGTTAAGCCAAGTTTCTAACTGCTGTTTACCTAAAAGGTTAATGAAGAAAGCTTGAGCAAACATCTTCTGATATGAAGGGAATTTACCTGCAGCAATGAAAGGAGATCTGTCGTCTGACTTAATCTTTTCGCAAAGCGCAACAAACTCAAGCATGTTTGCGGGCATTCCGTCGTCCTGCGTGCCAGATACCATATCGGGACCAGGAGTCTTATTGGTAGCCTCATCATTACCACTATCGGTAGGCACGGTGAAGTAATAGGTCTTCTTAGTAAGTGGAGACGTAAACTCTACGTTATCACCATCTTCATTAGCTAAGAAGTAACCGTATTTGTCGAAAGAGTTGTGGTCAAGAGTAAGACCTGGCGAATAAGAATAACCAGGAACAGCGTAATAATTTCTTACACCGTTAACAGGGTCACCTTGATACATACCACGAGCATACTCAGGAATCTTATCTTCGATAGATACCATTTGGCCGTCAATCTGCTCTAAATCGCCAGTAACAACGTCGTTAACGTTAGCAAGATGTCCTTCACGAACGGAAGAAGCTAACTGAACGCCTTCTGTAGAAACGTTGGTAACGTGAATACCGTTGGTTTCAGCACTTGCGATACTGGTAGTACCCTGTACAACAACTTCTACTACAACGCCTTCTTTGTCGCCGTATTTTTTGTCGCCATACTTTTCCATAAATCTTGCAGCAAGGTCGTCAGCATGCGCTCTACCAAAGCCACCGTCACCGATTGCATATTGGATAACAACCTTGTTACCGTAGTCCATCGTCTCGCCACCGCAGGCGATAAGAGAACTACATGCACCTACGCATAAAAATGCGCACATCAAAAATGAGATAAATTTTTTCATGTTTTCTCCTTTAACAAATTTTGTTATAATAAAACATTTTTTTGCATTATATCAAAAAAACGCAATTTTGTACATGTATTTATTTATTCAATATATGTGTTTTTTTACTTTTTGCTATTAATTTTTATAGTTAACTTGCCCAATCTATGTAAAACAATTACCAAAATTACAGCACTGTTTGTGCTAAACGGCACGTTTTACACCATTTTATTAAACTTTTGGTGTACTTTTATGTGTTAATCTGTAACAAGTTGGTGAACTTCCAAACGCCCTCTTAAAGGAAGTGGAAAAATAAAGCGCATCGTTAAAGCCACACAAAAAAGCTATCGTACTAACGGATATATCGGAATCCACCACGAGCTCTCTCGCTTTATCTAGCCTTACGTTTATTAACCACTGTTGCATCGTCACTTTCATTTTTTTCTTAAAAAGCGCACAAAGCCAAGAATGTGATAGGTGCATGCTTTCTGATATTGACTTTATGTTAAAAGATGAATTTTCATAATTATCGTTTATCAATAATATAATCTTATCAATGTAATCATCCTCATTCTTTTTCTCCGTCCAGCGCATAGTTAAATATTCAAGCGTTTCAAAGAATAGATGATTAAACTTTTCTTCCGTAACAGTTTCTTGGTTATTCTCTAGTAAGAACTTGGTTAACGCAAGATAGACCTTATCCACGCTAGGAGAAGCTATAGGCTCCCCCTCGACGTAAAAGCTTTTTGCACTTAGGTAATTTTCAATATCCTCACCTTCGAAACTCAGCCAAAAA
Organism: Christensenellaceae bacterium; assembly: GCA_045639245.1. GTDB lineage: Bacteria > Bacillota > Clostridia > Christensenellales > Borkfalkiaceae > UBA1259. The sequence goes on along the minus strand of JAZUCS010000011.1, from coordinate 16,190 downwards.
TACCTATATACGTTTTCTCTGCCGGTATTGTTGCTATATCCCGTACAGGGTGGAACAAACAAAACATTGCCATTTTTTACGTTTACCATTTTATCGTTAAACGTGAGTACGCCATCACCCTCAACAACCACCACCATCGTGTAGTATAATTTGGTTATCTTTGAAGTCTTTTCCACTTTGTCCCCTGGCGTGTATTCAAAATATCCTGCGTCTATACAATTCAATCCCTTAAAAGTGTTTGTAGGATTATATATGTTTACCCTCTTTTGATTAAATAATTTTGCCATTTATTAAAATTTTTCCCTTATCAATTTATTCCCTACTTAGTAACCTTTATTCTTCTATAACGTTAGGTCTTTCGTCGGGATAAACGGTCTCTATGGTTAAGCCGTTTATTTTTAGGTTTTCAGCATTCTTAACGTACATTCCGTAACAAGGCAACTTGAAGTTACTGCACTCTGGATATCTAGTGGGCGCAGCAAACACCACTTCGTCGGTAAGCTTGCCTCCACCAAGCACCTTTATATTTATATTGTTTAAAGAGACATTCTTAATTTTCTTCTCAGCACTAGTACTGTATATCATAGAGGGATAGGATTTATTCCTGCCATAATCACTGCCTTCCTTAATGTCTGGATACCAACTGTCGATACTCTTAAACTTTTCATCGTGCACGTCGGCATAGATATTAGAAATGTTAATATCTCTAATTTCGCCTTGAGTTGCACCCTCGGGAGCACGAAGTCTCTCACAGGTATAAATAAAAATTGGATTTGCAACGTTGCACATAGTGATGTTTGAAATATTTATACCGTAAATATTTCCACCGTCTGCACTCTCGATTGCAATACCAGAATGCTCGGTGTTAAGCACTACACAGTTGCTGATATTTACGTACTTAAAGTCCCCTACGCTCTCCGTTCCAAACTTAATGGCGTTTGCTCTACTACTTACAACGCAGTTGTTAACGGAAATTCTCTGGCAGGCGTGCTTCTGCCCATCAAACATTGAAGTCTTAAATACGAGCGCATCGTCACCCGTTTTAATTATACAATCGGAAATTACTACGTCCTCACATCCGTCGGGAGAAATTCCGTCAACGTGCGAATGTATATACATTTTAGAAATAAACACGTCCTTACAAGCGCCTAAAAGAACGGAAAGGTCGGTCGCCCTAACAATAGTTAAACCCTCAATTCTTAAATTATTTACGTTTCTCAAAGCAAACGGCTTAACTCCTCTATGATATCCGTCACCGAAAGGACTACGTTTATTTTCCTCATCCCACATTCCGAGCATATCAATAGTTGCCCCACCTTTTACGCTTATATTTTCTGCGTTATCTGCAAAAAACATTGAACAGGTGTAGCTACTATGCGAATGGTCTTGATATCTCTTAAAAGTAGGCTCTTCATCGGGAAGAAAATCGCTGAATGAATCAGCTGAAATTATCTTTACCCCGTCTTCGAACACAAGGTTCGTATTACTCTTCAACACTACCGTTGAAAGCTTGTATTCGCCAAAAGGAACGTAAACACATTCACCACCCCTTTCCGAGCCTAAATCTATTGCCTTTTGAAAAGCTTTGGTTGCAAGTTTTTCATTTGCATCTAAAAAATCTCTAACGTTAATCATATTTTCTCCTCATTCTATTCTTGTAACAATGGTGCAATAACCTTGTTTAACACTTTAGCCATACGGTAAAATCCTAAATCGTTGGGGTGGCATCCGTCAGCAGTGCAGTGTTCCCTGTCCACCTTGCCGAAAAACCTTCTCCCGTCAATAAAGTATACGTTTTTATCCCCCTCTTTTAATGCCCTTTCATAGGTGTTTTTAATTATTCTAATCCTCTCCGTCGTGCACCACCTTGAAAAGTCAGGCTTGCTCATCATTATTATTGGCGTATCAGGATTTGCGTCTCTATAAGTTTTATACGCTTTATAGTGCGTTTTTCTCAAATGCTCAGGGTTTGGCGCATTATGGTCGTAATCTAAAACGTAAACTTTTGATTTTACAGTTTTTAAATAGTCAAGCATAACATCTTCTGCCTTTGCACTTCCCGAAAAACCTAGGTTAAGATAGTCCACGTTATTCCACTCGGAAATATACGCTTGATAACAGTTATCACTTCTCGATGCTGCTGCCCCTTGCGTTATCGATGAGCCGTAATAGAGAATAGGTAAATCAAATTTATACTTGCTTCCACCTTCTACTATAGAGCCTTCATTAAAACCAAGCGTAATTTCTTCGATATAGTCATTATATAATGGGAAGAAAAGTATATATTCTCTCAAGCCTTCCCCTTCTAAGCCCATCTTGCCCGTGAAACCCTTTTCATCTTTGATTGTTGGAAAAACCTTACCTGCACGCCAATACTTTCCGTCGACAATTTCCATTAGGGTAAAACCACTAGAACCGATTCTGGGCATATTGTTCATATGTGCTAGATATCTATATTTAACAGAAATCACCATAGATTTGGCATCTGTCTTAAACCTCGCTCTTCCACCTGCCGTAGTAGAGCTTAAAACCTCCACGCAATAGCTAACCTGCTTAGCAATATCGTAAGGCATTCTTTGAAAAAAGCCTAATTCCTTATTGAACTCTACACCATATAAATCAATCGGCTCACAAGGCAGAGTGTACGCCTTGTATCCGTCTTCTAGACAACCACTTTCTTGTGCTAGATTTTTATCCAGTCTTGAAACGTCCATTACTCTTTCTCTTGCTCCTCTCTTGGAATTAAATTTCCGTTTTCATCGTATCTTTCATTATAATAATGGTGAGTTTTATATAATACTTTATGTACGTCGTTATGCGCCTCACATTCACGCATAACAGCAACTCTATTTTCTAAATTTTCAGGTAAAAATTTATACCAACTACATACGTTAGAATAACAGAATTCCTCCCATTTATCCTGCCAAGTGCCATCCTCTAAGCTCTTGCTTCTTTCAAACAATTCGGATAAAATCCTTTCCTTATCTTCGCCTTGGCAGAGCATAATTCCCTCGTCACCATTGACCTTTACAGGAATGAATTCAACTGAGACTTTATCGGTAAATTCTGCCTTAACAAGTAAACAATAATCCCAAAGCTCATCGGGGTCACCACCCTCAACAAAGACAAAATTACCTTGCCCGTAAAGAATGTGTGCACCCATATATTCTTCATAACAGCCAATACAGTGAGTATGCTGGCAAAGAACCAAGTCTGCACCGTGCTTAACCATTGAACGGCAAGCTTTAAGAAGTCTTGGCGATGGATAACGGCAATGTTCTTTTCCACCGTGATACATAACAACAACGAAGTCTGCATTTTTCTTTGCTTCGACAATATCGTCGTTAGTGTCGTATGGGTCATACTCACGGCAACCTTCTCTATCCTTTAACGCATAGGAATATTCGTGCTCACAGACTGCAATAATAGCAATCTTTTTGCCATCTCTTTCTATTATTAAATCCTTTCTTGCATCAACATCGTTTTTACCAATCCCAGTATACGCTATATTATTTTTTTCAAGCTCACGAACTGTGTCAATTAAACCCGGTCTACCAAAATCATAAACGTGATTATTAGATATACCAACGTAGTTAATCCCTGCCTTTTTAAGCGTTTCAGCAGTGCCAAAAGGTGCTTTTATATTGGGACCACCCTTCTTTATTTTGTTCTCAGACTCAGTAATAGCACACTCTAAATTCACCACGGTTTCGTCTACTTCCTTAAATAGTGGAAGCACGTCTGCAAATATCTTTTCAGCGTTTTGCTCGGCAAAATATTCAATACATCTCGTTCCTAATTTTACAGAAATATCCGAACCAAATAAAATTTTCATAATTTCCTCCTCTACTTCAATCTGAAATTTTATTTCCTATTAAAACCATCCGAGTTTAACAGTTTCTTCCTTTATTGCAGGCCAAACTATATCTTCGCACCAATAGTGACCTTTAGGTGTTTGAACGAATCTACACCTCTCAGGCACTCCTGCTTTTTTGTAGATTTTTTCTATCGTTTCAAACCCTTCTTTTACTCCGTCAATTAAAAATATATCATCGTTAACACCAGCGATAACTATTATATTTCTCGGTGCTATTGCAGTTGCCAAATCTTGCATTTCAAAGGACGTTCTCATTGAGGGAATATAATTGCAAGAACAATGTCCAACCTTTAATATACTCATATCGTAGGTACAGAAAGCACAGCTCGGTGCCGTCAATTTTATTCTACTATCATAAACTGCAGTGTAGTAGGATATCGTGCCACCACCACTGTTACCGGTAATTAGTATTTTATCGGTATCACACTGCTTAAATATTTCAAAAGTTGAAATCATATCTATAGCTTTACTGATGTCCCACATTCTTTCACCGATTAGCGTTCTGCCAAGCATTAATGCTGATTTTGCAGGATATTCGCACCCTTTAGTATATCGACGACGTTTTGCAAGCTTTGGCGACCTGCACCCCATACCTCTATTTTCAATACAAATAGAAATAAAACCGTTTCTTACTGCTTGCACACCAAAAGCACCTCTTGGGTGATAATCCTCATCACCAGGGCGAATCTCACCTATCGAGTTATGAAAACCAGATGAATGACCTTGCATAGTTATCGCAACAGGATATTTATCTTTATTAGTGTTTGGAATTAAAACGTAACAAGGCACGTCGCATCCATTTTCACTTTCATAAGTTAATTGAATTTGACGAAATTCCTCTTTCATTTCATCGCTTATTATATTAATGGTAAGAGGACAGGCATTTTTTTCAATTTCTTTAATGCCTGTTATTTCCATCAACCTCTCTCTAGCTTTTTTTCCTTGAACAGAAACGTCCACGTTTTCGTCAAACGCACAAAGCCTTTTTGCATTTTTTGCAAGATTATCGTGGCACAAATCGGGATTTACTATTAATTTCATAATTCTCTCCTTACCATCCAAGTTTTTTAGCGCAATTATTAATTGCTTTCCAAGAAACTTCCTTATCCCAAGAAGCGTCCTCTGTTTCCTTAACAACCTGAGCACAATTTTCACTGGCGCCATAACAAGAATAAATTTCTTTCACCTTATCAAAGCTTTCCTTAGCTTTATCAAAAGGAAACTCTTCGTCGTTCTTGTCACTAATTACCACTAAATTTCTAGGAACGATTAACTGTGCCAAATCTTGCATATCAAAATGCAAATATGCTCTTGGAATGGTCTGACAATATGTAGTACTAATATCCAAAACACTATACCTATAGGAACAAAATCCAGAGGACGGAACAGAGATTTTAATTCTTTCATCATAAACTGCAGCATAATAAGCAGTAACGCCACCAACGTGGTTGCCAGTAATAATAACTTTATCGGTATCGACCATTGGGAAATTTTCCATAACGTCAATCGCCTTGCTCATATCCCACACCCTTTCACCAACAGTGGTTCTGCCTAAAGTAAAAGCGTAAAACGTGGTAAACCCCGAGCGGTTTCTACCCATCCAGTTTCTCTTAGTGTCGTAAGGGAAAAGTTCGCCCATTGCCCTCTGCTCAACAGCTAAGGCGCAATAGCCCTGTTTAACAGCTTGGATAGCATAGTCCACCTTAGAGTAATCAGGCTTTTCAAAATCGTCCTCTAAATCGTATTCATCACCTAAGCCTACAGAATACTTATAACCTTTCGTCTTACCCTGCAAAACGATACAAAGGGGTGCTTTACCATTTAATCCGTTAGGAACGAGAAGATAACACGGTACAACCATATCCTTTTCACTAAGATAATGAATTTTTATACGTTTATAGCCGTCCTCTTGAACTTCTTCAATAATTTCGTATTCTAATGGGCAATCGTTTTCTTTAATTTTATCTATACCCGAAAGCTCGACAAACTTATTTCTTAATATTTTCCTTTGCTCAGCCAAGTTCTTAGATTTATCAAAACTAAGTTCAGGCACGATTTTATCAGTTACTAAATCGTGACATTTGCATCCATTTACGTCAAACATAATTCTCTCCTGTTCCTCTTTTTATTATGTCTTTTCGTCTTATTATAGACTACTCTCTATTTTCTCTTTCATTAGTGTGATGAGCCGTTTTGTATATATGCTTCATTACGTCAAGGTGCGCTTCACAATCCATGTAGTGGGCAGTTCTTTCCTTAAGCTCTTCAGGAATAAACCTATACCAACCCATTGACCAGCAGAACTTATCCCACTCTTCTTTCCAAGTACCGTCGTGAAGCTTTTTACTTCTTTCGAAAAGTTCATTTAATATTCTTTCCTTTTCTTCGCCTTTAGCAAGCTCAACACCAGTATAATTATTGCAAGTTGCTACGGGAATAAAATCAACAGTCAATTTGTCGCCGAAATCTGCCCTAACTAAGAGCATAGTGTTCCACAAATCCGAAGTGTTGTGTGGCTCTAAAAAGATAAAGTTACCCTGACCGTATAGAATATGTCCACCCATAAACTCTTCATAGCAACCAATACAGTGAGTGTGTTGGCACATAACGAGGTCTGCGCCGTGCTTTACCATTGAACGGCAAGCTTTAATAATTCTGGGAGAAGGAAAACGACTATGCTCCTTTGCACCGTGATACATAACCACAACGTAATCGGCATTCTTCTTCGCCTCAACGATATCGTCGTTGGTGTCGTATGGGTCATACTCACGGCACCCCTCTCTATCCTCTAACGCATAAGAATACTCGTGTTCGCAAACGGCAATGATAGCAACCTTTTTGCCGTCTTTTTCTATAATCATATCCTTCCTAGCATCTTCAACGTCCTTTCCAATACCCGTGTACTTAATGCCGTTCTTCTCCAACTCTCTAATGGTGTCTAAAAGACCTTCTCTGCCAAAATCGTACACGTGATTATTAGAAATACCAACGTAATCAATGCCGGCTTCTTTTAACACTTCACAAGTGCCGTATGGCATTTTAATATTGCCACCACATTTTGCAATTCTGTTTTCACTCTCGGTAACTGCACACTCTAAATTAACAACGGTAGCATCTGCCTCTTTAACAACGTCTAATACGTCGTTAAAAATCTCTTTCGTTCTTCTTTCTGCAAAGAGTTTTTCGTTTTCACTTCCAGCGTGCACTGAAACGTCTGAACCAAATATAATTTTCATAATTTATCTCCTTTTACTCCTATTGTTTTTCGTTATATAAATATACTTCACGATTTGTTCCGTAAAAAATATCGTTTTTGTGTGCAATAAAGGCGCAGAATTTTTCAAAACATTCAAAATTATGCGTATCATCTTGCATCTCATAGCCGTGCCCCCAAATGGAAAAAACGGCGGGGTAATCAAACGATTTTTCTAGAAACTCTTTTGCTAATTCAAACATCCTATCAGTTTCAGTAAATCTAACAGTACTTTCTAACTGATACAAGTCTTTAGGAAATTCAAAAGAATAGGTCTTAACAAAACTTCTAGCATATTTAACTCCTGTCCTTTCTTTAATAACTTTTGCTACCCTATCATCGCAATTTACCCCACCACAGGGATAAGCCATACCGACAACGGGTTTTCCTACAAGCTTTTCAATAATTTGTCTATCAGCCTCAGTTTGAAGGGCGATAGTATCGTCGTCTAAAAGAGTCAATGGCCAGTGTTTAATGGTGTGGCAAGCAACCTCGTGATTTTTATAAACTTCCTTTACCTCGCAGGGCTTAATACGAATTTTTGGCTTTACTTCGTAATGATAAAGTTCACCGTTAACCTCAACTGTTTCTTCCGTTTCAGACGCTCCTCTTTTGAGATATTTACCTTCTCCGTAAACACCTAAAAAACCAGAATTTATATTAAAAGTGGCTTTTAAGCCGTATTTATCTAAAATCTCTATAAGCCTCTTATCCTCGGCAACTGCATCGTCAAAACTAAATGTTATAGCTTTATTTTTTCCGTTCCACATATTTCACCTACTTCAAACCAAGGTCAGGGTCTAAATACACTTCTTCGTTTGTTCCATAGAACACGTCTTCTCTGCCCGAGATAAATTTACAAAACTCTTCCACTTCTTCCCAAGGAGTATACGCATCGTCCATTTCATAGGTATGTCCCCATATAGAAAAACATACAGGATGGTCGAATTCCGTTTCCAAGAACTGTTTACCAAGTTCCATAAGTTTATTAAAATCGGCAAAGTGCATAGTCATCTCTAACTGATACAAGTCCTTAGGAAGCTCAAAATTAAATGATTGACCGTTCGTTCTTGCGTATTTTATACCTGTTTTAGTCCTTAGAATTTCTGCAACTCTATCGTCAAAAATAGGACCTTTTCCACCACCAGGATAAGCTAAGCCAACGATTTTTCTACCGGTCAGACTTTCTAAAATTAGCCTATCTTCCTCAACCTGCAAAACTACCGTGCTATCGTCTAAACGAGTTAACACCTTATGTGTTAGCGTATGCGCTGCAATTTCGTGATTTTTATAAATATCGTTAATTTCATTAACTCTAACGTGTGGTTTTTCAACAGTTTCCTTATGACACTCTTTCCCATTTACAATAATGGGGTCACCCACTGCACCAGGCATAAAAGCAACTCTTTCAGCATCCACGCCTATCGCACCTGAATTTGCGTTAAAAGTACCTTTTAGCCCATATTTATCGAGCATTTCAATAAACCTTACATCCTGTGGCACAAAGTCGTCCATACTAAAGGTTACTGCTTTTTTCTTACCGTTCCACATAATTATTTGTAGATTACCTTAACGGAATATTCACTCTTTCCGAAAGGCAATATCTCTCCTATTATTTTTTCACCGTCTACGATAACGAGGTTTTCTTCCCCTCTTTCAAAATGAACGTCGTATACGGAATTTCTATACTTTCTTTTAATATTAACCTTATTCCACGCTTTTGGGAAGTTCGGCAATATTTTTAAGCCTGTAAAGGTGGGAACAATCCCACAGAAGTACTCGGTTAATCCCCTATAAAGCCAACCGGCAGTTCCCGTTATCCAGTTGTTTCTAGCATACCCTTTGCGATATGGATTTTCTGGACCTATATACATATTAGTTACAGCATAAGGCTCGACACCCGAATCCGCATTTTTAGGATTATCGTACCTAATTTTTAGATAAGTATTATACGCCGTATCACCTCTGCCAAGTATACAATCGGCAACGAGCTTAAACGCAACACCGTGATTATATACAGAACCGTTTTCAACAAGCCCCGGCTTCATATACGTTACCCTGCCTATATTGGGATTGGGGTTGACGTAAGAGGGCGCACACTGAACGTAACCAAAATCACATACAAGCCTCTCTTCGACAACGTCCATAATCTTTTCAAGTTCTTCTTTTTCCACAAGTCCTGCAAGAACTGCCCAGGTTTGAGGATTCAAGAAAATCTTTGCTTCATCATTCTCATCAGAGCCAATTTTTAAGCCGTAATCATTATAACCGTATAAGAAATGGTCACCGTCTTTTCCGTTTTCAAGAATGTAACCTTTAAGTTCTTCTCTCTTTTCTGCGTAATATGGAACAAGTTCTTCCTTTTTATAAAGGGTTAATATCTCCTCAAATTCCTTAAGTGCTTTATAGGTTGCAATAGAAAGCCAAACGCTTTCACCCTTGCCGAGTTTTCCCGCACTATTAATACTGTCGTTCCAATCTCCTCCACGGAACAACACCAAGCCTTTTTCACCTCTTGAGCCAATAATATAATCCATACAACGCTTAACGTGTTCAAACACTGAATCGGTGTACTCCGTACCCTTATACTTAGGATAAGAGAAGGAGCCGTCGTCATAAACGGAATTATCGAGGCTTGAACCAGGTAAATATTGAACCTGCTCGTCCAAAATAGATAAGTCGCCCGTTTCGTTAAGGTAGGCAAGAATTGCCGAAGGAACCCAAATTGCGCCGTCATTATAGGGATAGAGATAAGTAGGCTCGAACATTCTTATAGGGTTGCCGTTTTCGTAAACGTGTTTTAAGGCATAGAGTATTCTCTTCTTGGCAAGCTCAGCGTCAAAGGGTGCAAATGAAGTTATATCCTGCATAACGTCTCTAAACCCTTTGCCCCAAAGTCTGCCCCACGTTTTTCCAAAAGCAAGCTGACGTTTAAGCCAAACATTTACCTGCGAGTTAAGTATTTTGTCGGGAGAATCTAAAACGAACACGTCTAAATATTCGTTATTAATATTTTCTTGTAATTTAAGTTCTTTAGCAAAGTTTTCTAACGTGCAATAATTACAATGAGTTATCGCCTCATTTGTTGTTTCTGCAAGCCCGCAAAGAAGAACGTTTTCCCACTCTTCTCCAGCCTCAAGGTCAAGCCTAAATTGGAATGCACCAACGTGGTTATTATCTGCGTTAATATCTATTGAAGCAAGTCTATCCTCACATAATGCTACTGGGTTTTCATATCCTTCGTAAATGCCTTTGAATCTAGAATTGGTTACGTCGTATCCGTAAAATTCTTTTGCACTCGATAGGTAAACGTGCTTATACGGAAGCTCGTATTCAAACGCATCGTGAGAGAAAATTAAACCATTAGCTTCCTTAGAAAAAAACGCCTCACCTTCTGAATAATGTGCCGTCATATTAATAACAGGCTCAGTAGTGGTATATAGGTCGATAGATTTCTTTTCACTAGAAACGTTTTTAACCTTAATCCCCGTCATAAGAGCACGTAAATCGTTTGGAATAACAAATGTAATTTCCGTTCTTATACCTTTATACTGACTAACAATAAGCTGATAGCCTAGCCCAACATGGCATTCAAAAACATCAAAAGGTTCTCTTTTGTAATTTCTGTTGGCAGAATAATATTCACCACTAACCCTATCCTTAATATAGAAGTTACGTGTGCCCGTTTCAATATTTCTCCACTTACCGTCTCTAACACTTGTGGTAAAGCCGTTACCAAAATGGTCAAGCGTGGAAACGGTATGCTCTGACCACAAGTAGTTATAAAGTGGTCTTACTGGATACATATCCCTTATAACATATTCTTTTTTCTCGTCACAAAAATAGCCCTTCATATCTCTCCTTTTCTCATTATGTTTTAGAATTTTTTTGCCTAAAAAGATTAATTAATAAATAAATAGCTGTGTAAACCAAAACAAAAACACAGACAGATAGCAATAGAACGAAAACGGATATCCATCCACTTGCATCGGCAACTAAGCCTATTAGGTAAGCAGCAAGCGTACTACCTAAATAACAAAAGCCATTAAGCAACCCTGCAGTTAGCCCCGCATTCATTTTATTTCTTAAAAACAATGGCGCTCTTGAAGTAATAATGTTGTTTGCGCTATATATTATGCAGGAGATTAAGCCAAAACAAATTACTACCAACGCACTCACTAGCGACACTGCATTCGCTTGAGTAAACAAGAATAATACTGCGCCTATAATCACTGCCGTTGCAAGAAACACAACACCTATAATTGCTATATAATCTTTAATTCTTTTGTTCAGCCACATTGAAACCGTTGTACCGAAAATACCAAATACTGGCAATACAAAGGTTAACAATGCAGATAAACTGTCGTTAAAATTAAAACTTTCCTTTAAGATGGTTGGAAACCAAGTGCTAACACCATCCTTAACAAAATTTACGAGTATAGCAAAAAGACAAAGTGACGCAAAGAGGAATAAAAAGCTAAATCCTAAAGGCGCACTACTTTTGCTTGTTTTATCAGTCTCATCATTCTTAATAGGTTGAACCGTTTCACGCTTATTATTTACGGTTAAAGAAGAATAAAAGCAAAACCAAATAATGCCGAGAAGACCTATAGATAATGCACCTAAAAGGAAGGAATATTTATAAAAACTCGAACCAAAACTCAAGAAAAGCGCACCAGCACCATAGGCAACCAACGTTCCAACAGGAACGGAAATACCCATCATAAAAACGGCTTTCGATAACATTGCATCTTCTAAATTTTCCCCTAAAACCAACATTAGAGAGGACCATAAAACTGATTGAGCGATACCATTAATTAACCATAGATACTTTAGATATGCAAAAGGGGGCTGAAAGAATATTATTCCGTTAATAACAGCCGAAATAATAGTCGCCCCCGAAATCACGTATTTTTTATTGTAGAATTTACAAAGCAATCCGTTAACGATTTGCCCTGTCCCATAAGAAAAAAAGAACAAAGTGCTAATAAGCCCTGCATCGGTCTTATTAACAGAATAAAAACTCATTATAGGATTAATATTTGCCGTGTAACTGTACTTAGCTACGTAGCTCGTAATGTATAATACCCAACAAAGAAGTAACAACGCGAACTGTTTTTTATTAGTCATAATTTTGCCTTTCCTTATGCTTTAACGCACTTACATTTTAATTATATAATAATTAAAAAACTAAGTCAATAGTAAAAATGGAAATTTTTAAAGGTTTTTATATAAATTATAGAATTTTTTTATAATTCAAATTTCACAAAAAAATAAAAAACGGAAAACTAAGCCGAAGTATTCAGCATTGATTTTCCGTTAAATTATATTATTTTTTTAATGCATTGTATTGCTCGAACAAAGCAGTTTTGTTATTTTTAAGATCCTCGATAGTGTGCCCGAATTTTGAACAACTAACCTCGTAGTTAAACACTCCATCGTAACCTACTTTTTCAAGAGCACCGATAACTGCCATCCAGTCTATTTTTCCGTTACCTGGGAGCATGTGCCTTTCGTTGATGAAATCATAATCGGAAATATGCAAATGTTTTACCCTGTCCCCAATTCTTATAATCGCATCCTCAGGCTTATCGTGAAGAAGATGGTTAGTATCTAGAACACAGTTAACCGAGGGTGCTTTGTCTAAAAGTTTAAGCATTTGGTCAACCGTTTCAACAACGTTGCTCCTAACCATATTTTCAACACAAACCATAGCGTCTGTTGAACTAGCAAGCTCTTCTGCCGATATGCATAAGTTATCAAACGCTTTATCGTGCAGAGAACCAGTTGCATATTGTCCACCGGGGTGAAAAACGTATGCAAATGGTTTGCAAGCATCCATCTTTTTAAGAATTTTAGCTATCCACTTACAAATTTCTGCCCTATCGTTATCGTAGGGAGTTGCAAGGTCAATCCACGGAGAGCCGAAAGGCATGTGGAAGCTAACTTTCATTCCACTTTTAATAACGCTATCAATAACTTCGTCAAGCACTCCTTCTAACGCATAGGTTGAAAAAGGACCACTAATACTAACTTCAGCCGTGTCAAAGCCAACCTTCTTAATCTCTTGCAATCTTTCCGTTAAACCGGGCCTCGGAATTACCCTAAAATCCCCGTCAACAAAACCTAAAAGATTTAAGCCTTTGCACCCAGTTCCTAGTCTAAGATTATACATAACTATCTCCTTAAAAACGTTCGCGATTATTATGTAATCATTATATAACAATCACAAAACAAAAGCAAGAGAAAACACAAAGTTTATTTAACCTTTTTAACTAAAAAATTTGATAGATTGCAAAATAGATTAGGCCGACCAGCACGCTCGATAATATTCCAAACACTATAATGGGCCCGGCAACAACAAACATCTTTGCTGCAACCCCATAAATAAAGCCCTCCGTCTTAAATTCCATCGCTGGGGACACCACTGAGTTTGCAAAGCCCGTTATCGGAACAATAGAGCCTCCCCCAGCATATTTACCTATTCTGTCGTAAACGCCAAGCCCTGTTAAAAAGGCGCCGAGGAAAATCATACAAAAGGATACGTAGGCAGATAAATCGTCGCCAGTTAAATTGAATGTTACCTCTAGCAACATTCTTATTCCTTGTCCGACAATGCAAATGAATCCACCAACCCAAAAAGCGTGGATTAGCGAACGCTTTTCATTGGTCCTTGGCGAGATAGATTTTACATAATTTAAGTAATTTTCGTTTACGCAATCTTTAGCAGTTTTCATTCCTTTCACTCCTTTTAGTCTGGTCCTTAACTAGCGTTTCTTTTACGTCGCTTGTTTTAAGAAATTCATAGCTTACAATTTTTCTCATATTCTTATTATTAGGTAAAAGGAAAATATTAATACAAGAAAATAAAAATCGGCTAAAAAGTAAGCCGAATTTTATCAATAATTTTATTCTCCAATCTAGAAATTTGTACTTGTGAAACCCCAAGCTCTTTCGCTATTTCACTTTGAGTCCTATCTCTAAAATATCTTAGAATAATTATCTTTTTCTCTTTCTCGGAAAGTCCATCTATAACCGTGGATAAATGAATTTTGTTTAAAACAACCTCTTCATTATCTTTTGCAGGAATTTTATCAATAAGCCCAAACCCGTCGTCGTCTTTAAATTTATCGTAAATAGAAAGTGGCATTCTCGCACTATCAAGGGCAACAACCACTTCATCTCCCGTAATGTTAAATTCTCCAGCTATCCTTTCGATAGAAGGCGAATCACCATTGTCCGTCTGATAATTATCAATATATCTGTTTATTTTGTTCGCGAGAATTTTCAGGCTTCTTGAAACCTTTACAGCACCGTTATCTCGCATATATCTCTTAATCTCTCCAACTACCATCGGCACTGTATACGTAGAAAATTTTACGCCAAAACTTTCATCAAAATTATTTATCGCCTTAAGAAGCCCCATAGATGCAATTTGGTATAAATCCTCGTACTCTACACCCTTGTTCTTAAATCTCTTTATGATGCTTTTAAGGAGAGCAGAATTGTTGATAAAAACAATTTCCTTTGCCTCCTCATCTCCTTTTTTAGCTTTTCTTAAGTAGTCAAGTAAAACATCTTGTTCAAGCATTCCTATACGTCCATTTTAATTTTTTTAGACATATAAATTTTTGTTCCTGCCCCGTCTTTTGACTCCACTCTAACCTCATCCATAAAGCTCTTCATTATAGTAAAGCCCATGCCAGAGCGTTCCTCATCTTCCCTAGTGGTGTAGAAAGGTTCTAGTGCAAGATTAACGTCTTTAATTCCAACGCCGTTATCAAATATATTTATATGTATAACGTCACCTTCCGTTAGGCATTCCATTTCCACCATCCCTATATCGTTTGGATAGCCGTGAACAATACAGTTTGTCACAGCCTCTGAAACTGCCGTTTTAATATCAGAAAGTTCCGACAGACTAGGATTTAACTGAAGCGCAAAAACCCCTGCAACACTTCTTGCTAGCGATTCGTTAACTGAAAGAGATAAAAAGGTAAGATTAATTTTATTATTCATATTAAAAAACACTCCTTAACATTTAGGCATTATACCGTAAAGACCTGCAAGTTCAATAACTTTTTCCGTGTTAAACGACGCACCTGTTATATACACGGGTAAATTAAAGCCTCTAATCTTTTTGTATCTACCGATTAAAAGACCAATTCCGGTACTATCCATAAAAGAAAGTCCTGACAAATCAAAAACAACTTTATTAGTGTTTATATTATCGTATATGACCTTATCTAGGATATCTTTTGCCGTTTGCGCCGAATATTCGTCTAGCTCTCCATAAACGTATAAGGTTAGGGCATCTTTTGATTTACTATACTTGACTTCCATACTCCACTCCTTGCAGTTTAATTGAAAACAATAATATCGTTAAACAGCGAAAATATCTTGCAATATTTTATAAAAGGATATATATTTTTGTCGTAAAGCCCAAAAAAGGCAAGGAAAAAAATAATTTAAAAATTTTTTAAAAAATTGCTTAATTTCGGTTGACTTTTTCTAATATTTAGTATAAGATATTTTAGCGTCGTGAATGAACGGGGTGTAGCGCAGTTGGTAGCGCACGTGGTTTGGGACCATGGGGTCGGGAGTTCGAGTCTCTTCACCCCGACCATTTATTTGGGTCTCTCGTTCGTAGACTTGATAGGTTTTTAAGGGCCTTTAGCTCAGTTGGTTAGAGCGGTCGGCTCATAACCGATTGGTCCGCGGTTCGAGTCCGTGAAGGCCCACCACCTTAAAAACAAAATTTTGGCCCGGTAGTACAGTTGGTTAGTACGCCAGCCTGTCACGCTGGAGGTCGAGGGTTCGAGCCCCTTCCGGGTCGCCAAAACTGATAAATGCTTGTAGCAATACAAGCATTTATCAAAAAAATTTATGCCTCGGTAGCTCAGTAGGTAGAGCAAGGGACTGAAAATCCCTGTGTCGGTGGTTCGATTCCGCCCCGAGGCACCAAAATTATACCCTATTTGCTGGTGTAGCTCAACTGGCAGAGCAGCTGATTTGTAATCAGCAGGTTGCGGGTTCGATTCCAGTCACCAGCTCCAATCG
>JAZUCS010000010.1:0-3823 GCA_045639245.1 Christensenellaceae bacterium | reverse complement strand
AGGTGAAATGTCATACGCCACCTTCTATTCTGTTTTTAAAATTGGTGATAAACTTGCAAACGCAGAAGGAACCGCCGGTTCCGTTCAGTTCATTACAGTTAATCCCAATAATGTTTCCGGATCTATAGCCGGAACTACGCTTTAGGAGGTGTTGGCTATGAAAAAGAATTTAGACATTACCAATACCGTTACCGAGCAACAGTCAACTCACGATACAGGCGTGAAGTTTAAATATATCGGTAGTCAGACCTCTGCCAACAAAGCGCTTACATATATTTTGGGAACATTGATGAACTATTTTTTAACCATGGCAATAAGCCTTGGCGCTATGTTCACCTTCACAACAATGTTTTCTGTAAAGTATCACAATACCTTATTTTTAGTAATAGCTTTAATTTTTGGACTTGCGCTTAACATAATTTTGCAGTTACCTAAAAAAATAGTTACTTTTTCTCTTTTAGGGTTGCTTGGTGTTTTTATTACTACTCCCCTTATATTCCTTAATCTTACTACAACAGGTTTTGAATATATAAGAGATTTTGTTTTTGTAGGAATTGCAGAAAATATGCGTTGGTCGATACCCGAGCTTTCTTACACCTTTGCTGACGCTATGAAGCTTGATACCACGTTTTTACTTACCCTAGTTGCTGTTTTAATAATTTCGGTAGTATCAATTTTTACTATAAGAAAAATCAACTTTTTCCCCATTTTCCTTATAACCTTCCCGCTTTTTGAAATCGGTGCTGCATTTGGCATGGTTCCTAATCATATTTGGTTTGCTATAATGCTTTCGGGTTGGATGGGCGTTTTCGCTATGCATAGCTCAACCTTTATAAGAAAAATAAGAACTAAGAAAAGCAACAAGAAAAAAAACAAAACTACAGCTGCAGAGAAAAAGCAAATGCTTATTTCATCAATTGGTATGATTGTTGCAATTATTACCTTTTTAACCTTTGCTTTGGGTAACTATATAGTTGATAAAACAGGCTACAACCGACCAGAAGATATAAAGCAACTTAGAAGCAATTTTAAAATCAATGTTGCAGATTTAATCGATTATCTTTTAGGAGATGAAAAAGATGGTAGCTTGCGTGAAGGTAAGCTTTACAAGCTTGGTGACCGCGAAATTAAAAATCGCCATTATTTAACCGTTAAGTCACAGTTTGCTGAACAAACCTATTTGCGTGGCTATGTGGGCGGCGAATACACCGGTGAAACCTGGGAGACTCCCACTATTGAGCCAAGTTATGAGTGGTTAGCAGAAACCTTTGAGTCCAGCGGCCTTTATCCGCAAAATATGCAGGGTAAGGCTCTTGCCGAGATTGCTGAACATAATAATCTTGTTAAAGCTTCCACTTCTAACATTACTATTAGCAATTTAAGGCGCAAAAAAGACTATGCTTACACCATGTACATTCCTTTAATCTCAAATAGTTTTAATTTAAGCGGCGACCACCTTATCGCGCCCAAGAATAAAACCGAATATTCTTATACTGCATTTACAAACGTTGGTAGTTTATTTATGGTAAACACCAGTAATATCTACAATGATAAAACCTATGCTTCTATTTGGAAGGAATACACTAAATACGTTAAGTATACCTACACTAAGGTGCCTAGCGGTCTTTCACAAATAGAAACTATTGTCGAAGGTCTTGCAAAAGGTACGGGTTACGGTTATGAAAACAAAGGCATAGCTCAATCTAATATGGCTATTGCCGAACGTATAAGAGAATATTTAAAAACAAACATTGAATATTCCCTAACCACCCCCGCCCTACCTGAAGGTGAAGATTTTGTTTCCTGGCTCTTGTTTGATAACAAAAAAGGTTATTCTTCACACTTTGCAACCGCTATGGCAGTTATGCTTCGTATGGCTGATGTACCCACACGTTATGTTGAAGGTTACGTTATCACCCCTGAAGATTTCAAAAAATCCGTAGCCAATGCAGATGGCTCAATTACAACTGAGCTTACAGATATTAACGCTCACGCATGGGTAGAAATTTACGAAAGCAATTACGGTTGGATTCCCATTGATGCAACTCCTGGATTTTATAGTGGCGGTCTTCTTAATGAATATAATGCTCCAGAAGACACTCTTGATACTCCAGAAGACACTCTTGATGCTCCAGAAATCGAAGAAGAGGCAAAAAAAGAAGAAATAACTAATGAAGATCAAGGTGTTTCGGATATGATTCCCCTTGAAGGAAAACCTCCTAAGTTAGAACTTTTAGATAAAGAAAAAGAACCGGTTACTGCTTTACAAACTATAATGAATGTTATTAAATATTCATTTATATTTGTTGGCTTAACTTTGGCAACCTTCGTTATTCTAATCATTCTCACCTTCTTGGTTTTAATAATTCGTCGTTTAATTAAGCTAAAACTGCTTCAAATGAATTTAACTTCTAATAACTACAATAAAAAAGTTATTTCGATTTACAAGTATTATATTCGCTTATTAAAATTTGAAAATATTGTTAATACCGAGCATCTACCCTATCTTGAATTTGCACAAAAAGTTGCATCTGAAAGCACTATAATAGATGCAAACAAGCACATTCAGTTAATGAATAAATTCCTTAAATATCGCTTTAGTAATGATGCCTTAACAGAAGATGACCTTTTATTTATGGAAAATGTTGTAAAAGAGTTCTGTAAGAACAAGAAGGTTGCTATTTCAGGCGAAGATAAATTTGAATTTATGTTTATTGAAAATCTTGGCTAAATTTGGAGTGTAATACTATGAGACGTTTTTTAGCAATTTTACTATGCCTTGTTTTGCTTATTACAACCTTTTCGGGTTGTAGCAGTAAAAACACCAATATACGTATTTTGAACGTTCAAAACTCTGCTTCTTCTTTCCTTTCATATATGCTTGAAGAAAAGAATGAAGATGCAGATTATGAGTACGTTCCCAGTGTAATCAATCTTCCTAACACTGTACGTTCTTTGATTGCAGAAGGCAAGTGTGATGTTGCCGTACTTCCTGTTGAAACTGCGGCAATTATACGGTTTAAATCCGCACCTAAAATTAAGGTTATCGCAGGTATATCTACCGGCGGATTCGAGCTTTTGTCCACAAAAAGCATTACCGACCTATCAGAGCTTAAAGGGCAAAAAATTCATCTTACCAAACGCAACACTTTAATGGAACACCTTTTAAGATATTTGGTTAGTCTTTATGGTGTTAACCCGTTTGAAGAAATTAGCTTTGCATACGCTAATAATAATTCAGAACTTATAAATATGCTTTCAAAAAATGAAGCTACTTTCGCTTTATTTGACTCTGCCGATGCAGATTATATGAAAGCTCAGATTAACGGTATTCATTCTTACAATTTAACAGATGAATATTCCAAAAAGTTCAAAAAGCCGTCTATTGTTAATTACTGTGTTGTTGCTACTGAAGATTTTATCAAAAAAAATCCCAAAGCAATTAAACAATTGCTTAAGGATGTTGAAGCTTCTGTAAAAAAATCTGCAGACTTAAAAACAACCCTTACTTTAGCTAGAAAACACAATATTTTAACACGCGATGACTTTAGCGAGAGCTTTTTAAAATCCTTAAAAGCTGAATTCATTTCAGGAAAAAAAATGAAACAAAAACTTTCGGCATATTATAAAGTAATTCATAAAGTAAAAGGTTCTTTAATAGGCAACAAAATTCCTAACGATAATTTTTACTACATACCTTAAAATAATACTGCCAAAATCCACATTTTGCACCCTCAATATTGGGGGTGCATTGTCATTTTGTTAAAAATTAAACAAAACTTGCTTTTTTTCTTGCATTTTCGTGCATTTGAATTTATAATAG
>JAZUCS010000009.1:0-27981 GCA_045639245.1 Christensenellaceae bacterium | reverse complement strand
ACGGATCTTATTGAAGGAGAATACGGGAGCCTTAACATACCAACGCTCCTTCTCCTCGGGATAGATCTCGAAAATACCCTGTTCCTTCAGGCTCTTGCCCAGAATGACCTCGGTAGCAATATCTGCCAGAGAATAGCCGGTAGCCTTAGACAGGAAAGGTACGGTACGGGAAGAACGGGGGTTGACCTCAATGATGAATACATTGTCATCCTTGTCAACAATGAACTGGATATTGAACAGACCCACAATGCCGATGCCCAGACCCAGCTTCTTTCCGTACTGCAGGATAATGCCCTTCACCTTATCGGAGATGGAGAAGGTGGGATAGACGGAGACGGGGTCACCGGAGTGGACACCGGTACGCTCGTCCAGCTCCATGATACCAGGAACGAATACATTGTAACCGTCGCAGATGGCATCGATCTCCACCTCACGGCCTTCGATATACTTATCAACCAGAACAGGCTTGTCCTCGTCGATTTCAACAGCAGTTCTCAGGTAGTGACGCAGCTGTTCCTCGTTTGCAACGATCTGCATGGCACGGCCGCCCAGAACGAAGGAAGGACGAACCAGAACGGGATAACCGATCTCAGCAGCGGCTGCGATACCGTCTTCGATTTTGGTAACAGCGCGGCCCTTTGCTCTGGGGATATCCAGTTCATTCAGCAGGTTTTCAAATGCATTACGGTCCTCTGCCTTGTCGATAGCTGCGCAATCAGTACCGATAATCTTGACACCGCGATCAAACAGAGGCTGTGCCAGATTGATTGCGGTCTGGCCACCCAGGGATGCGATAACACCGTCGGGCTTCTCAAACTCAATGATGTTCATAACATCTTCAGTGGTTAGAGGCTCGAAGTACAGCTTGTCAGCGGTAGTGTAGTCAGTAGAAACCGTTTCAGGGTTATTATTAATGATAATTGCCTCATAACCGGCATTCTTGATCGTCATAACCGCATGAACAGTAGAGTAGTCAAACTCAACACCCTGGCCGATACGGATGGGGCCTGCGCCCAGTACCACGATCTTCTTGCGGTTAGTCAGAATGGAGGTATTCTCACCGGTGTAGGAGGAGTAGAAATAAGGAATGTAAGCGCCGGTGTGGCAAGTATCAACCATGCGGTAAACCGGGAAGAAATTGTTCTGCTTACGCAGGTTGTAGACATCGATTTCCTTCCAGCCCCACAGCTGGGAGATGAACTTGTCACCGAAGCCCATAGTCTTAGCCTGCTTCAGAGTCTCAAAGTCACCTACATTTGCCTTCACAACCTCTTCCATCTTCACGATGCGCTCGATTGCTTCCAGGAAGAAGGATGTAATCTTGGTAACTTCATGCAACTGCTCAACGCTAATACCTCTACGCAGCAATTCTGCTACTGCAAAGATATTGTCATCCTGGAATGCATGCAGATACTGCAGGATCTCCTCGGTAGACTTATTATCAAACTTTGCCATATGGAAATGACAGACACCGATTTCCAGAGAGCGCACACCCTTCAGCAAACACTCTTCCAGGGTAGAGCCAATGCCCATGATCTCACCGGTTGCCTTCATCTGCGTACCCAAAGTATTGGCAGCAGTAGCAAACTTATCAAAGGGGAAACGGGGCAGCTTTGCGATGGTGTAGTCCAGCTTAGGCTCGAATGCTGCGTTGGTATTGGCAATCGCGATCTCCTCCAGGCTCATACCAACTGCGATCTTCGCGGTAACACGAGCGATGGGATAACCGGATGCCTTAGATGCCAGTGCGGAAGAACGGGAAACACGGGGGTTGACCTCGATCAGATAGTACTCAGAGGTTTCAGGATTCAGCGCAAACTGAACATTACAACCGCCTTCAATCTTCAACTCACGAATCAGCTTGATTGCGGAATCATTGAGCATCTTCTCGTCTTCTTTAGAAAGGGTCATAATGGGAGCAACAACCAAAGAGTCACCGGTATGGACACCGACGGGGTCAATGTTTTCCATACCACAGATGGTGATGGCGTGGTCATTGGAGTCGCGCATAACTTCGAATTCAATTTCCTTATAACCCTTTACGGACTTCTCGATCAGAACCTGGTGAACAGGAGACAACTTAAATGCATTCAGACCGACCTCAACCAGTTCTTCTTCGCTGTAAGCGAACCCGCCGCCGGTACCACCCAGGGTAAAGGCAGGACGCAGAACAACAGGATAACCGATCCGCTTTGCTGCTTCTTTAGCTTCCTCAATAGAGTAAGTAATCTCATAAGGGATAACAGGCTCGCCGATGGACTGGCACAGTTCCTTGAACAGTTCTCTATCCTCTGCGCGCTCGATAGACGCACTGGAAGTACCCAGTAGCTTTACACGGCACTCACGAAGAATACCCTTCTTCTCCAGCTGCATTGCCAGGTTCAAGCCGGTCTGACCGCCGATACCGGGAATAATGGCATCAGGACGCTCATAACGAATGATCTTTGCAATATACTCCAGAGTCAGAGGCTCCATATAAATCTTATCTGCAATCACCGTATCGGTCATAATCGTTGCGGGATTAGAGTTACAAAGAACTACTTCGTAGCCTTCTTCTTTGAGTGCAAGGCATGCTTGCGTACCTGCGTAATCAAACTCCGCCGCCTGCCCTATAACAATAGGTCCAGAACCTATAATCATAATCTTCTTAAGGTCTTTTCTTTTAGCCATGATTTTTCTCCTTGATGCTGTAAATTGTTTCTCCATTTTTTACTGTAAGTACACATTTACCAAAAACCTTTTCCCCCTCAAACGGCGTACTTTTGCCTTTAGAAAGGAAGTACTTGGAATTTATTTGGTATTCTTTCTCTATTTCAAAAATTGTGTAATCTTGCTTATTTATAGCGATATTAAACCTTTTTTTAGGATTTACGCTTATTTTCTCAATTAATTGTTCTAAAGTAATTACGCCCTTTTTTACAAGATGAGTATATAAAAGCGCAAACGCAGTTTCAATACCCGTAATACCAAAGGCGCTTTTTTCTAATCCTTTAGATTTTTCCTCTTCCGAATGAGGAGCGTGATCAGTTGCGATAATATCAATCGTTCCATCTTTAACGCCTTCTATTAATGCAAGCATATCTTCTTTAGCCCTTAACGGAGGGTTCATCTTAAACCTACCCTCTTCTTTTAAGTCGTTATCGTTAAGAATAAGATAATGAGGAGCCGTTTCACAAGTTACGTTAACTCCTTCTTTTTTTGCCTTTCTTATTAAATCTACGCTTTCTTTCGTTGATATATGGCAAACGTGATACGCACAACCAGTTCTCTTTACTAACTCTAAATCTCTAGCAATCTGAACGAATTCACTTTCAGAGCAAATTCCTTTATGATTAAATTTTTTAGCATATTCACCATCGTGAATATATCCACCTTTTAAAAGAGAATTTTCTTCACAATGTGCAACTATCATTTTATTTAAAGACTTTGCTTTCAACATAGCTTTTTCCATGATTTCGGCACCTTGTACCCCTCTACCATCATCTGAAAAAGCACATACATATCTAGCCATATCTTCCATATCAGCAAGAGTTTCTCCCCTTTCGCCTTTTGTAATTGCGCCATAGGGAACAACTTGTATGTTAGCATCCTTTTTTATAAGCTCAAGCTGAATATTTAAATTTTCTAAACTGTCTGGAACAGGATTAAGATTTGGCATTGTACATACGGTGGTGTACCCACCAGATGCCGCCGCCAAACATCCCGTTTTTATACTTTCCTTGTAGGAAAAACCTGGTTCTCTGAAATGCACGTGCACGTCGCAAAAGCCAGGCATAACAAGATATCCATCTTTTTCAAGATATAGCTTATTTCCCATTAGGTATTCGTTAGTTAATCTTTTTGCGTCCATCTATATTTCCTTAAAATAATATTAAAAATTATTTCGTTCCAAATATTCTATCGCCTGCATCTCCTAAACCAGGTAGAATATACCCATGCTCATTTAAGCATCTGTCTAAAGTGGAAACATAAATTTCCACGTCAGGATGAGTTTCTGCAACTTTAGCAACGCCCTCGGGCGCAGCTATAATAGACATTAGCTTTATTTTTTTACAACCTCTCTTTTTAAGCATAGAAATCGCATCACACGCACTGCCCCCCGTCGCAAGCATAGGATCAACCACCATAACAACTTTTTGATCAATTCCAACTGGAAGCTTGCAATAATATTCTTCAGGCTCTAAAGTTTCTTCGTTTCTATATAAACCTATATGTCCTACCTTTGCAGCGGGAAAAAGTGAAAGAATACCATCAACCATTCCAAGACCTGCACGAAGTATGGGAACTATTGCAATAGAGTTTTCTTTTACTACCGTTTGGATAGTTGTTTCTAAAGGCGTTTCAACCTCGATTTCTTCCGTAGGAACATCCTTAAAACTTTCATATGCCATAAGTGTTGCAAGTTCTCCAATAACATCTCTAAACTGCTTGGTATTGGTGTCTTTATTTCTTATAATTGCAAGCTTATGTCTAATTAATGGATGTTCTAGAATATATACGTTTTTATACTCTTTCATTATATACCTCAATTTATGGTGAAAGAGCGAATTAGTCAAATTCGCCCTTTCATTTTTTATTTTTTTATTATTCTGCTTTTTCTTCCTTATCTTGTTTTTTACATTTAATGTTTCCAAGTAAATTTACTAAAATACCTAAAACTAATGCACAAGCAACTGAAGTAAGGGTAACTTGACCAATATTAAGAACCATTCCACCAACACCTGCTATTAAAATAACAGATACGGTAAATAGATTATTATTCTCATTTAAGTCAACCTTTTGAATCATCTTCAAGCCTGATACAGCTATAAATCCATAAAGAGTAAAGCATACACCACCCATTACACATGAAGGAATAGTTGCAAGGAAGGTTACAAAAGGAGCAAAGAAGGAAGCTGCTAAACAAATTATAGCTGCCGTCAAAATGGTAACTACTGAAGCATTTCTAGAAATAGCAACACAGCCAACAGATTCCCCATACGTTGTGTTTGGACAACCATCAAAGAATGCGCCTAACATAGAGCCAACACCATCCCCTAAAAGAGTTCTATGTAAACCCGGATCTTTAGTTAAGTCATGATCAATAATAGAAGAAATATTCTTGTGGTCAGCTAAATGCTCTGCAAATACTACAAATGCTACTGGAACGTACGCAACAGCAATACTTGCAATATAAGCGCCAGTTATATCTTTAAGCCCACCAAAAGCACTTACAAAAGTAAATTCAGGAAGCCATGCCATGTTTGAGAACTTACTAAAATCAATTACCATAAGAGCGGAAGTTTCCGTAACGATACCGATAACTGTAAAAATAGTTGCAACAAGATAACCTGCACCGATACCGATAATAAACGGAATCATCTTCATCATTTTTTTGCCGTAAACTGAACATATAATAACCACAGCAAGTGTAACTAATCCACAAAGAAGAGCAATAAATGGATTTGCTGTAGGAACTAAAGCTCCAGCAGCGTTAGCCGTCATAACACTACCTTTTGTTAAATCACCAACTGCATTTCCAGCAAGTGATAATCCGATAACGGCAACGGTTGGTCCAATAACTGCTGCAGGCATAATTTTATCAATCCAATTTGTACCAGCAAACTTAACTGCAATAGCTATAATAACGTATACAAGTCCCGCAAAAATTGCTCCAAGAATTAATCCAACGTAACCTAACAAAATATTTGCAGTAGCACCTGCAAAAGCAACGAGCATTGAACCTATGAATGCAAAAGAACTTCCTAAAAATACAGGACTCTTAAACTTTGTAAAAAGCAAATAAACAATGGTGCCAATGCCAGCACCGAAAAGAGCCGCTGATTGACTCATTGTTGGGTTAAGACCCGCTGCAACCAAGTCAGAGTTCGTGTTAATAATAACAGGAACAACGATAGTAGCCGCTAAAATAGCAAGCACTTGTTGAAAAGCAAACACTATGGTTTTCCAAAAACCCGGTTTGTCTTTTACGCCGTAAACTAAATTACTCATTTGTTTTCTCTCCTTAATCCTTTTCTTTTGTTATAAAAAAAGAAGTCCACAAAAAAGGACTTCTTATCTAACCGAAATTTTTAAACAATACGACTTTAAAAGAGAATAAGATGCCATATGAACTATAGATTGTGAGTTTTTTACAAATAAACCGTACCCGATCATTTTACATCTCCTTTTCTCTACTTGTAGATTATAACATATATAGCATAAACAAGGCAACTATTTTGTAAAAATTTCTTTTAAAATTTCGCCTATTTTTTCACTTGGAAGACCAACTATATTATCATAACTACCATCAAATTTGGCAACTAGTTCGTACCCATCTTGAATACCATAACTTCCTGCTTTATCTAATGGTTTAGCCTTTAGAATATATTCCTCAATGAAATCGTCCGAGAGTTTATTAAACGTAACGTAGCTCGTAACACTACCTTTATAAACCTTCTCATTCGTAATCAAAGCGTACCCCGTTATAACCTCGTGAGTATTTGCCGACAGTTTAGTTAACATTTCTTTTGCTTGTTTTTCGTTTTCTGGTTTGCCAAAAATTTTATTTTCAAAAAAAACTATAGTATCAGCTCCTAGAACGACTTTATTTTTACTATCAGATAACGTAGAAAAAACTTCTTTTGCTTTTAGATATGCTAGATTCTGTGCAGTATCTCTTCCCGAAACAACAACTTTTTCTTCATTAAAAGTTGATGGTATAACAGTAAATTCATACCCCATTTCAGATAAAATTTCCCTTCTTCGCGGAGAATTGCTTGCTAAAATTAATTCCATATTTCTCCTCCGGATAACTTATTTATAGTATAAATATCATCAAATTCAAGTTTAGTTTTAACAACTGTTAAATTTTTGAGCACTTTATCAATGGCGGTAATAATTCCCGTAGTTTTTTTATATTCGCCATATAGATAATAAACGACCGTAACTAAGTCATTCTTTTTTAGGGACACAACTTTTTCATTTAATTCTCTTTGCTCCTCTTCGGTAAGAGCTCTTTTGTCTATCTCCACCTTTTCTTTCTTTTTTATTTCTTCATCAAAGCCACGAAGAGAAGCAAATGGCATAAATTGTTTTGCTCTATCACTAATCTTCATCTTTTCCACCTGCGTGACCTCCTACCATAGTATTACGCTCTCTAGCAGTAGCCTTATCTGAATAGCTTACCCCTTTAAGAAGAGCATTTTTACCATATTTCTTTTTTATATTTACTACTGTTTTTAACAAATTTTTTTCCTTTTCTTGCGACTCAACTGAAGAAAATAAATCGAGCGTTGAATAGGCTTCTCTTACCACATTGTTGAAACCGATGGAAACTTTACGAATAGGCACGTTTTTCTCAGTGGTTTTGTAATACAACTCTTTAAAACTTTGAATAAGCCTTTTAGCAGAATTTGTATATCCACCGATATTTAAACTTCCACCCGTGTGCTTGTGCAATTTATCCCCATATCCAATAGATAAACTTATACTATCAGTTACAAGATTTTTATCAATTAATTCCATAAGCAACCCTTCCACCATTTCTTTAACAATAATAAGGGCGTCGTTAAAATTATAATTACAAAAAAGTATTTGACTATTAGAAAGAGAGTGGGATTTTGAGCGATACGCATGTATATCGTAAATTGTACACGGCTCAATCCCCTTTGCGTGATCTATCAAAAGTTCTGCGTTAATACCGAATAATCTATACAGTAGTTTTTCATTTGCGTGCGCAACGCCATAGAGGTCAAAAATCCCGTATTCAGCAAGTCTTTTCGCCGTTCCTGGACCTATATTCCATATATCCGTTATAGGCTTATGATGCCATATTGTTTTTTTAAACTGTTCTTGATCTAAATATCCCATAAAATCAGGCGAACTTTTTGCCGTAATATCAAGGGCTACCTTTGCTAAAAATAAGTTTGTGCCTATACCTACAGTAGCAGTAATTGCAGTTTGTTCATAAACTTTATCTATTAACATTTTTGCAACTTGGTGTGCAGTTTTTTTATAAATTTTAACGTAGTCGGTTAGGTCGATAAATACCTCGTCTATGGAATACACATGTATGTCTTCACTACTGATATACTGTAAATAAATAGAGTAAATTTCCGTAGATTTTTTCATATATAGTTTCATTCTAGGTTTTGCGATAATATACTCTATACTCTTTGGAATTTCAAAAACTCTACACCTGCTTTTTACCCCCAAAGCCTTCATTGCGGGGGTAACGGCAAGGCATACGGATTTTTCCGTTCTTTCAGGGTCCGCCACTATAAGATTAACCTTAAAGGGGTCAAGCCCCCTTTCAACGCACTCAACAGACGCGTAAAAACTTTTTAAATCTATACAACAATAAATCCTATCCTTCATATAAAGGTTATGCCCCGCTAAATTTTTATTATAATATTAAAGTTATTGAAGGAAGTATAAATATTGTTTTTTTCCTAATTGTACTCATCTATTATGCCCCCTAATTTAATCTACACAGCCCCAAGCTATTTCTCCCTGGAAGGCACAATTATCTGCCCAACAATATCTGATTCCGTTATCTCAAAATCCAATGTTCCATTTTTTGCCCATGAAGTAGCTCCTTGCCCTAGTCCATGCGTTAACACAGTGATTTGTGGCTTGTTCTGACTTTCATTTGTTCTATTGCTATATTTATCTAAATATTTTATTGTCTCGTCATTAATATTTGCATACGAAAAAGAATCCGCATATGCTTGTTTTCCTAAAAACAAAAAAGAAGTTAAACTAATTAGTATTATCAATAATAGAAGTACAATAATCCCTATTTTTACTTTGCTTTTCATATTTATCATTCAACACTCCTTTCACAATCCCAAAATATTTCACTTGAAAGAGCCCAGTCCTCTGCCCATCCAATAGGTTTTGACAATGCTTCGCATTTTATTGTCATGCCCAAAAATGCTTTTTGTCCTACTTCAATTACAGATAAGGGAACTGCGATATCATACAATCGGTTGCAGTGTATAAAACACCTTGCTCCTATCTTTTCTAATCTTGATGGCAATTTAACAGTTTTCAACTCAGAACAGCCAAGAAACGCAAAATCACCTACAACTAATAAGTTAGTTGGTAACTCAATTTCCTTAAGCTCATCGCATCCAATAAATGCTCCTTGCCCAATTTTATTTAACTTGTCTCCAAACGCTATCTCTTGCAAGTGGTTACATCTATAAAACGCACGCTTCCCTATTTCGATAACTTCGTTTGGTATTGTTATTCGTTTTATATTTGACTGACTAAACGCATTTTCACCAATAAATTCAATATTTTGTGGAATGTTTATCTCGTCGGTTAGAAATGTATTTAAAAATGTGTCTTTCTTTATCTCCTTAATCATGCTTGGAAGATTTACTACATGTAGCGAGAAACAATACTTAAAAGCCCCCTCTCCTATATCTAATACACTCTCAGGAATTTGCACCTTAATCAAATTCTCACACCAAGCAAATGCCTCTTTACCTATTTTTTCTACGCCTTCATTTATTACAACATTTTTTAAGTTGTCATATCCTCTAAATGCGAAATCTCCTATTGCCGTTATTTTTTGACCATTTATTTCACTTGGTATTTCTAATTCCGTTATCTTTTCTTTTGCATAATTATTAGCACCTACTATCGTATTGTTGTTGACGATATACTCTACCTTTGTTCCTAATTCTTCCTTAATTATGGGTTGACTAGGGTTTATAGTAGCATTGCCTTTTTCCCATTTAGCATAAAGTTTTGTTTCTACAAACTTTAATTCCCCGTCCTCATAATATTCTGGCATAGGAAGAGTATCTTTTTCAAAATCCCAAGCGTTTATACACTCTGGTTCTTTATACCAACCAGCAAAAATATAACCTTCTCTTAATGGCTCGTAGGGGGTATTTTCTATTTTACCACCCCTTTCAAAGTCGTTTATAAAGAATACGTCATCATTAGGGCTACCTTCGTAGTTAAAACAATACGTTGTGTTTGCTCTTTGTATTATTAAATCGGTGTTTAATGGAGTATTTGAAGATGTCTCTAATAGAGCAGAAAGCATGTAGTCGTTAACAACGTTTAATGTGTAAGTTTGTTTGATTTCCATTTGTTCAATTAATGAAGAAAAAGCACCATTCCCCAACAAAATATTTTCCGTATTATCAAAAAGTCCCCAAAGGGTGCAATCTATTTTTGCCAAAGGAATTTTGGATATAGGAACAAATAGCTTTTTAGTAAACCTAAACTTCGCAGGCCAATAAACATCATCAAACTCCACGTTATATGGCATAAATATTATCTCTGCCCCATAAAAAGTTGGAGACCACGCATAATTATTTGGAACCCATATCCCTGTATTAGGACCTTCTAACATTATTTGAGTTACTGGAACACCGTTATAATATGCAGGAATTACTACTTCCTTTTCTAATATACCTTCTTGACCACAAAGTGCATACGTGCCTTCAAATTTACTTGCTTGCGGAAGATCTTCAGTAATTTTACAATACTTAAAAACTCCATCAGTTTCAAATCGTTTTTCTATTTCATCCTCCTCGTTGTTGCTACATGAAAAACATCCCGAAACAAAAAAACTCGCCGTTGCCAAAACAAATAGCAGAATTATACTTAAAATTCTTTTAAATTTCATTTATTATACACCCCCTATATCCATTTTGCGTAGAGGGAAGTTTCCTTAAAAATCAACTCTCCTTGTTCGTCATACTCTAATTCTGGTGTTAAATCATTATCAAAATCCCAAGCGTTTATGCACTCAGGTTCTTTATACCAACCTGCGAACTTATACCCTTCTCTTAAAGGCTCGTATGGAGTGTTTTCTATTTTACCACCCCTTTCAAAATCGTTTATGAAGAATATGTCATCATTAGGGCTTCCTTCGTAGTTGAAGTAATAAGTTGTATTTGCCAAAATTATCTTAAACATACCATTGTAATAATCAATGTATTTTATTTGGGATTGCGCTACTTCAAATTCAGCAAAGTAAAATCCTTTTTTAGTTATTTCGTCAAACAACTTACGACTGACATAGAAAGCATCTATATTCCCGTATTTTTGCTTTAGCTGTTCAAACGATTTTATTTCATCAGGAGTTAATTCATCCGCCACATATGGAACAAACAAATTTCTAGGTCCAAACACCCTATAACTAACAAATGGCTCTTCTAAGTTTTTAATATAATTGTAACCTAAATTTTCAAAGAAAAAACTACAATTGTAACTTAAATACAATTTATTTACATCCTTAAATAGTGGGACTACTCCGTAATCAAGGTTTCTCGCCCCAAAACTATATCCCAATTGTACAACGTCTTTATCTTTGTAGAAAGGTGGAATATAGATGGTCTCAGGTAACTCTAAGGCGACTTGCCCACACAATGCATATTTCCCATAGTTTTTATCGTATCTATCAGTAATTTTTCCATAGACGAATTCTCCGTCATCTTCAAAGTTTTTCAAATCATTCTCTACTGCATTATAACTCCCAAAATTGTAACACCCAAACGTTGATAATAGAAAAATGAGTAACAATATTATGCTTAAAATTCTTTTAATTTTCATCTGTTATCCCCCCTTTATAGCCATTTTGCGTAGAGAGAAGTTTCCTTAAAAATCAATTCTCCTTGCTCGTTATATTCTAATTCTGGTGTTAAATCATTATCAAAATCCCAAGCATTTACACACTCTGGTTCTTTATACCAACCTGCAAAGATACATCCTTCTAATACTGGGTCATATGGGGGCTTGTTAATTAGATATGCTCCGTCTTTATTATCTACTATAAACGTATTGTTTTCAGCCGTTTCATTATTGTAATAAAAAACCACGTTCGCCATTTGAATAGTTTTTGTCCCATTCTTTTTTTCCACAACAACTTTATAGTCAGATTTTATTAAAAAATTGGAAAATCTCTCACTTACTATTGCAAAAGTGTTTGAAGTCATATAAATAAATTGTTGATTTATAAATTCATTATTTGACACATACAATTGAGTGATCCTATCATAACCCCATTTTTCTGTAATGTTTTGAGCAAGATAGATGTTTTGTGCCGGTCCAGGCATCAAGTATCCATCTTGAATAAACTCAATACTGTCAGTTAAATACAAATTTTCTATACTACTAAAATTAGGCAAAAACTGATAAATTCCACCATTGGTATGAAAATCTCCATTAAAAACTGTATGGGAGATATCACTTATTTTCTTACCATTAAACTCTAAAGGGATATAATAAGTTGTTGGTAAAGCACCTTTAACCCCACATATATGATAAGAATTAGTTACATAATCAAAAGCATAATTAAAATGCTCGTCCTCTTCAAACGTTAACTTGATTTCATTAATTTTATCCGCAATCTTCTCACTATCACTTCTATAATCACATCCAAAAGAAAAGTTAAACATAAAAGACAACACAAATACAATGCTCAAAATTCTTTTTAGTTTCATATTAAATCCCCCTTTTTTTAATTTATAACGTTAAATAATTTCCAATTGTCGTCTTGCAAATATTGTTGCAATACTTTATCTGGCAATGCTTCACAAAAATTTCTAAACATATATTATATTAATTCTAACACGAATTCATTATTTTTTCAAGATTCTTGCTTTTTATTTATAATTATTTTATAATGATTTCATGATGGAAAAAATTATAAAACCAGTTGCTATTATTAAAACTGAATTTAAGGAAAAGTTTGGCATTCCTCGTCAAAGTGGAAGAGCGCCATCCACCTATGGTGAGATTGTTTTTTTGGATAAATTTAACGACGAAAAAGCGATAAAACGCATTGAAGAATTCTCTCACCTTTGGCTAATCTTCGGGTTTAATAAAAATCCCGAAACGGAAACACTTTCTGTCCGCCCGCCAAGGCTTGGCGGGAACGAAAAGGTAGGTGTTTTTGCAAGCCGTTCCCCTTTCCGCCCCAACGGATTAGGACTATCATCAGTAAAGCTTATTGATATTCAAAAGGAAAACGGTATTCGATTAATAGTTAGTGGAGCAGATCTTTTAGATGGCACTCCTATTTACGATATTAAACCTTACATCCCCTCTTCCGATAAGATTGAAGATGCTGTTGGTGGTTTTTCAGACGAAGTTAAAAATTACAAATTAAACGTTATAATAAGTGATAAACTACAAAAACAACTGCCAAAGAATATTCTTGTTGCCATAGCAGAATGTTTAGCTGATGACCCACGGCCATCTTATCACGAAGATGGTAGAATTTATGGAATGATATATTCAAATTTTAACGTTAAATTTAAGGTTTGTAAAGATATTTTAACGGTTATAGATATTGAAAAAATAGTATAAATTATAAACTAAAAAAGCGAGATAATTATCTCGCTTTTTTAGTTATAGCTATTTAATAAATTTATAAGTAAAATGGGGAAAGAATAAAATTATGTATTAATAGTAATAGCCACGTAAGTATTTATAAAAATATCCATTCCCCATTTTTAACGAATTAGTTAATGCGTATATTGTATTTATATTTCACCTTGTTAGTATAAAAATTACTTTTTTGCAAAATATTGATAGCGTATTGCTATATTTTAATACAATTATATAGCATTTTGCTATAATTGTCAAAGGATTTTAATATGGTGAATAAAGTTTTTCAGAAAAGATTAATTGAACAACGTAAAGCTTTTGGGCTAACCCAAAGAGAAGTTGCTAATCATCTTGGAATCAAACAACCGTCTTATATCCGTTATGAAAAAGGCGAAGCTCAGCCAACTCTTGAAAACCTTGTTAAACTTGCAGACTTATTTGACGTATCGGTTGACTACTTGTTAGGCCGTGAACAAATTTAATTTTTAACTAACAAAAAACCTTTTTAGTCATAACGTTTCCACTTTAACGCAATGCCTTATAAGGTTGCGTTAAGGTTTTCTATATTTTACAATAAAAAAACTGGCATCAACTAATTGATGCCAGTTTAATTTTTTATTATAACGTTACGCCCTTTTTATAGAAAGCAATTTCTCTTATATCTTCACTTTTAACTTTATATTCACCATTCACGGTTTTAATTAAAAGTTCATAAAGCCCTTTTTCATCCATAGAGAAAGCGTTAAAGTCAATCCAATTGTTCTTATGTGATGAAACATAATCATTCGTGCCTATTTTCATAGTTGGAACAAAGGTTGAGAAGGGCGTTCCTCTACCTGTTGTAAAGAGCACGATTTGACAACCGGATGCAGCAAGTGCAGTTGCAGCAATAAGGTCGTTACCGGGAGCATCAAGAGCAGAAACACCTGCCTTTTTAACCTGCTCACCATAGCCTAGAACGTCCACAATCTTGGTTGAACCTGCCTTTTCTACGCAACCGAGTGATTTTTCTTCTAAAGTGGTAATACCGCCCTTTTTATTACCAGGGCTAGGATTTTCGTACACGGGAAAACCTTGCGAAATATAGTAATCCTTAAAGTCTACTATCATTTTTTTATAACGCTCGAACACTTCTACACTTTCGCACTTGTTCATTAAAAGCTGTTCTGCGCCAAACATTTCGGGAACTTCCGTTAAAATTGCGCTACCACCAAATGAAACCACTTTATCAGAAATTCTACCTACTAATGGGTTAGCTGTAAGACCGGAATACCCATCGCTACCACCACATTTTAAGCCGATACAAAGCTCTTTAATTGAAACTTTTTCTCTCTTTAAGTCTTTTGCTTTTTCAGCAAACTTTTCAATAATTTCAAGCCCATAAGCAACTTCATCTTCCACTTCTTGACAGTTAAAGTACTCTATATTATCTCTATTATATGGCTTTAAGTATTCCTTAATACCATCCATTCCATTGTTTTCACAACCCAAGCCTACAAATAAAACGTAGGATGCGTTAGGATTAAGCGCAATAGCACAGAGAAGCTTTTTAATATTTTCATTATCGTCTCCAAGTTGTGAGCAACCGAATTGATGAGGAAGAGTAAAAATCGCATCGATAGAGCCTTGCACGAACTTTTGAGCAAGTTTTTCCATACGCATACAAACGTTGTTTACACAACCAACGGTAGGAATAATATAGATTTCATTTCTAATACCTGCCCTACCGTTTGCTCTTTTAAAGCCCATAAAATACTCTTCTTTTATTTCAATTTCAGGATACTTAGGATTATATTCATATTCAAATGCTTCGTCAAGGTGAGATTTAACATTGTGGGTATGTACCCAATCGCCCACTTTAATATCTTCTTTTGCACGACCTATAACTTCGCCGTATTTAATAACGAATTCACCCTTTTTAATATCACGCCTTGCAAATTTATGCCCA
This sequence comes from Christensenellaceae bacterium, assembly GCA_045639245.1. Lineage (GTDB taxonomy): Bacteria > Bacillota > Clostridia > Christensenellales > Borkfalkiaceae > UBA1259. Next base: position 12,692 of record JAZUCS010000009.1, on the reverse strand, counting down.
GCAGGAATTTTATCGTTGCCTTTAAGTTCTACTGCAACATTATCTTTTTCATTAATAATAATTTGTTCTTTCATAAATTACCTTTTTATTTGTTTAAAATTTCCTATCGTTTCGTCTATCAACTCAACGAAAGTAAAAGTATCGGGATACTTTTTTAACATATTTTGAACGTCAATAACCTGATGCTTGTTTACAACGCAAATAAGCACTTGCTTTTCCTGATAGGAAAAACTGCCAACACCTGTAAGCCTAGTTGCCGAGTGATGAAGAGAAACTAATATCTCATTTTCAATTTCCTCGGCGTGTTCTGTTATTATTATAAATTTGTAAGCCTTTTTAGTTCCACTTATTATTTTATTGCCTATAAAACTTGCAAGGAAACAATATAAAAGGCACAAACAAACAGGTTTATAATCGTAAACGATAGCGCCCTCAATTTCCTTAGCGTAAACGAAATAACTTACAGCAGCAATAACTGCGTTAAGCACGAACGTTACCCAAAAGAAGTTCAAGAAGGGCTTTTTTTTGTTTATATATCTCCCGACTATATCCGTTCCACCAGAGCACGCGTTAACCCTAAAAAGCACTCCGTAAGAAAAGCCTGAAATTAAGCCGGCAATAATTACGGGATAAATCGTATCAACGTTTTCTGCATCATAAACAAACATTGATAAATCTACTACGTTTGAGAAAAACAGATAGCCTAGCGAGTAGGTTACGCAAAAAACCAAAGTTTTTATCGCAAATTTCTTATCTACTAAAAAGTAAGCGAGAATACACAGTGGAACATTTATTATAAGCGACATATAACCGATTGAAAAACCTAATTTATACTGCACCATTACTGCAATCCCGTTTATCCCAGAAGGTGCAAAATCATTGGGCGTTACAAACAACGTATAACTTAGTGCAAAAACTACACCTATTATAAATATTAACGCATATTCAAATATCGGTTTTTTATATTTAGCAATAAAATTCATTATAGATTAGAGTAAAACTTCGCCTGCCTTAATTTTAGCAACGTTTTCTACAACGGCTTCAGCAAAGCCCTTGTAAGCGGTTAAGTCTTCACCCCAAACGTTAACGTCCTTCATAAATTCCACAATATCGCCACCGTTAGCAAAGTATTGTAAATAAGGAAGATCGTCTTTATAAACAACCTTACCAGAAGGAAGATTTGCATAGAATTCGCCATTTTCTTCGGTAAGAGAAGAATATAAACACATAAGATATGAAAAACCGATAGTTAAATATTTGGGGATTTTACCATTAGCATTGTAGTAATCGGTAAATGAAGGCAAATCTCTTGCGCGCCACTTACTAATGCTGTTAAGTGAAATGCTTATGAGTTGGTGATTTAAGTATGGGTTTAAGAATCTTTCGGTAACGCTATCAGCAAATTCAGTAGTTGCTGCGATGTCATCAGAAACAAAAGGAATAATTTCTTCTTTCAAGGTGTTTTGTAAGAAAGCGCAAAGCTTAGCGTCATTCATACATTGGTCAACGGTTTTTGCACCGAGCCATAAACCTGCTGGAACTAGGTTAGTGTGGCTTCCGTTTAATACTCTAACCTTTCTCTTTTTATAGTACTTAATGTTATCGGTTACAACAACGTCGATACCATGGAAACCCTCTTTAACATATTTAGCGATATCCCCTTTCTTTTCAACAGCCCAAAGGCCAAAAGGTTCACCAACTGATACTAAATCATCATTTTCGCCGATAAGTTCAGCAAGATGTGCTTTAGTTTGCTCATCTCTAGGATATCCCGAAACAATACGGTCAACCAAAGTATTACAGAAATAACATTCTTCATTAATCCATTTCTTAAAGTCTGCAGGGAGATTCCAAAGTTCGATATATTTATTAACGCACTTTGAAAGTTCATCTGCATTGTTGTCGATAAGTTCAACAGGCATCATGTAAACGCCAGGAAGTTTTGCATTAAATCTTTCAAGCAAGAACTTGGTAAGCTTTGCAGGGAAAGTAATGCCCTCAAAATCATCAAACTTATCATTACCGTTATAACAAATACCAGCTTCGGTAGTGTTAGAAACGATAAGTTTTAAATTTTCATCTTTAGCAATAGCTATATATTTTTCATAATTTTCGAAAGGACAAATAACGTCGCCTAAAACGTTAATTTTATAAACGTCTTCAACAGCCTTTCCTTCCTTAACACCACGAAGAACAATGTGATATTTGTTATTTTGTTTTGCAAATCTTTCTAAAGTACCAAAAGTTATAGGCTTAACTATATCTACCTTATATTCACCACCCTCCTCATTTAAGGTGTTGAAATAGTGATCAACAAACGTTCTCAAGAAGTTTCCTTCGCCAAATTGTAAAACCTTAATCATAATTTACCTCAAAATAAATTTATTAAATTAATTATATTATATAGAACAGAAAAAAGCAATCAAAAATTTAACTAAAAAACCTCTTTTTAACATTTTCTTACGCCGTTATTCAATTGCTTATTAATGATAAATATGTTAGAATACTTTTGGCTGAGGTTACAAAAATAATGAGAGAAAATTTTTCCAATTTAAAATTTAAGCACGGCGTAAAAGATGGATTACCAATAGGCTTAGGATATTTTTCCGTTTCCATTGCATTTGGCGTAAAAGCGAGTCTTTTACAAATACCTATATATATAACGCTACTTATTTCAATGACCAATTTGACCTCTGCAGGTCAACTCGCAGGAATTGAAATTATTGCCGCCGCAGGTTCTTTAATTGAAGTAGTTTTAACTCAGCTTATAATAAATTCTCGTTATTTTTTAATGAGCCTAACTTTATCACAAAAAACGGACGATAATTTTAATATTGGGAATAGACTTTTTTGTTCTACTTTTATAACTGATGAAATATTTGCAATGGCAGCTTCTAAACCTAAAAACATAAGCCCTAAATACATTTATGGGCTAGCACTCCTACCATATTTAGGCTGGACTTTAGGAACGCTTTTAGGAGCTTTACTTGGCAGTTTTATGCCGTCGTTTATCAGCTCCGCATTAGGTATTGCACTTTATGCAATGTTTATTGCAATTATCGTGCCCCCCGCAAAAAAAGAACTTGGTGTTTTACTAGCTATTTTACTCAGCACAGGAATTAGTTGTGCTTTCTATTATATTCCACAACTTTGTGCAATTTCAACAGGGATGGCTGTAATTATAAGCGCATTGGCAACGTCATTAATAATCGCTTACTTTTTCCCCATAAAGGAGGTAGTCGAAAATGAATGATTTGCAAATGCTTTTAGCCGTTCTTGCAATGGCGCTAACCACCTATGTTATAAGAATGCTCCCATTCACTTTTTTTAGACGAAAAATTAAATCAAAATATATAAAAAGCGTTCTTTATTATATCCCCTTTGCTGTACTATCGGCAATGACATTCCCCTACATTTTCTACTCTACAGGAAATTTTTACACCGCTCTAATCGGTACGATTGTTGCACTATCGTTAGCGTTTTTTAAAAATCCTTTGCTCGTAGTTGCTTTAGCTTCCTGCCTTGCCGTACTGCTTTTTGGATTTATAATTTAAGTAAGAATTTGTCATTTATCCTTTTTAGCTTTTAAGTCTTAACGTTAAACTATATTTTATTAAATTTAGTTTATTGTTTTATTAATAAAAAATTTTTTAACTTTATTATCTCAATCATTTACAATTCTACACAAAAACCACCCGGCGGGAAGGGTGCCGGCGGGGGGGTTTTTATAAACTATCTACATTTCTACAATGGTGAACTTTGGCGTATTATACTCACCATAAAACATGCTTTTACAAAAGCTTATTTCTTCACTATCAAAATTATAGGCTAATACAAAAGCTAAATGATCTAGTCCGGATAAAGAAAGTGGTATCATTCCTACTAGGTAACATATCCCATTCTCTTCTTTCGCATTAACAAAACCAGAATAATCAACATAGCTTAATTTTTCTTCAAGTTCACGGATATATTTCCCCGCTTCCAATCGAGTTAAGTCATTTTTCCAAGAAATAGACTTTTCAATTCCCGTTATATTATCGGTAATCTTTACTATTGAGTCATTTTTACCATCGGTAATTTCAAAAGAATATTTACTTTTTTGTTCCTCCCAAAATTCTTCACTATTATACTTGCGCCACTCTTGCTTCCCATTGTCGATATTATATATACAATACATATCATCATCCTTTATGTATAGCTTATTGCCACACATCGTAGTTGACGAATGTCCTTCAGTTAAATTTTCAACACAACCAAATTCTATCATTTCTAGACTATTATAGTCAACTTTTAATAAATGCATTGTATAGTTATTCGACGAAATTTTTGACCTTGTTGAAAGGTAAAAGTATTTGTCGCCACAACCAAAAAAGTCACTTATTTCTTCGCCATTAAAAGTTATTTCACTAGTACGCACGGTTTTTTCAGCTAACCAAATCGACCGAGAGTACCAAAGGGCAAAATTGGGACCATTCTCATAAGAAGCTAATTTTTCTTGAATCTGTTCTCGTTCACTTGTTGTATAACTCATTTTGCATCCTTGCAACATAGATAACGAAAGAATAAGAATTATCAATAAACTTAAAATCTTCTTCATCTTATAACCCCCTTATACACTAGAAAATCAATAATTGTAGAAATGGGCGCAATTATTGAATTAAAAGCAATTAAACCTGTCATTATTAGACCTCCTCTATTATCAAAAACAGTACGACCAATATTAGCAGGGCTTGAAGCATTAATAGCGTCTTCTAGTTTTTCTGATGTAACCCCAAAAAAACCCAGTATAACCTTTGTTTTATATAAAACATGGTACGCTATATTATGAGCCATCCACTTTCCTTGAAATCCAGAAGTGGTCCCTTGAATAATATCTCTAGTCTCTTCGTTTATATGGTTTAAATAAAAACTATATCCCCATTGTACCCAAGGGGTATTAATCATATGAGAATTAATTATTTCAACTTCTCCATTCACCACATCTGCTTTCACTACTCCTGTAACCAACAAAACAACATCCTTAACCGTTACAGCCACAACAGGTCCTAAAAACATACCAAGAATACTCTCCCCAGTTTCATCGGTATACATTATGGGGTTGTTGTTTGCATAGGCAAACATATTTAATTGCCCTACTGTGTTTGCTAGAGTTGGAATTAATTCGTAATTATCTGCGTTTACAAAGCGCCTAATTTCTGGGTCGTAATACCTTGTTTGTAAGTAGTAAAAACCAGTTTCCTTAATTTAATTTTATCATAGCAAATATGTATTGTCAATATATAAAAACCACCCGACGGCGAACTCGCCGTCGGGTGTGGTGTTATTACGCTTCTTTCTAAATGTTTTACCAACCAAATTCCTCAAAGAAACCTTTTATAGTATCTTTTGAGTTAATCTTTTTAGCTATACTGAAGGTGTTTTCACTAATTTCTAATGATGATAATATTACTGCGGTGCCGTCATTTATATAACCCAAATCTCTTAATTCTTTAATGATTTTAATCATTTTATTAACAAAATAGTCAGATTCATCTGATAAATACTCTAAATTGTTGCACCCTTTCTCACACAACAAATCTTCTAGAACTTGAACGTAATTTTCATCATTAATTATCTTTTCTTCATTACCATCGTAAAACGCAATATTCCATTTTTCTTCACTATCTTCTTTTAACGTTGTATATTGCATTTCTAAATCAGCACTGTGACAGTTAATCCATATAACACTTAGGTCTATATCTTTCCACTTATTCAAAATATTAATCATATTTTCTTTGATAAGCTTAAATACTGGTACTTTTTTAGGTAAAGTATTAGTTTTATCCTCTTTCTTTTTTATAGGACGAATATATTCCCTTGTAAAGTTTTCTGTAGTTTCCCTTTCTCCAGCATGACAGTAATTTGTAGTGATAAACAATTCTGTTTCTTTAAATGAAAAAATACTTTCCTCATAAGACAAACTCCATCCAAAAACTCTAGAAGAAGGAAGACAGAGTGATAAGTCTAAAATTCTGTATAGTTTTGAATCTTTCCATTCCACACGCTGTGCTCCATTTAGTTCTTCTCTTTTAACAGCGTATAAAACAATCTCAGCATGATCTTCATAATAGTAATAGAAAATACAATCATAAAGCTCCTTATCTTCATATCTTTCTGTTAATATTATCCTATCATTTTCATCAAAATAATATTTAAAATCCATTTCTAAAGAGTTTGTTGTCAAGCGTCCCTTATATGGGTCATAAATCAAACAATCTTGATCTATAGGAAATTTACCAAATAAAGAACTGGCGTCCCCCTTACTCATCAGAACCTTGCTTGCTCTATCTATAGTTTCTTGATAGGTATCTGCACAATTTTTATGTCTTTCCCTTATGTCTATTAATACATCTAAATTTTTGATATTTTCTTCAGTGATGCCTTCTGCCACACGATAATTTATACTATTTTCTATTTTCATTTTTATATCTCCCCAATATTGTTTTATAAACATCTAAAACTTCATTAACTCCTCTAGGACCATCTACGATATACGCAACTGTTATACTAATATTTAAGATAATATAAATAAGCTGTCAAATTCCTTTTACTTTAAATACGATTTTTTCCACCACTTCCTCATCTACTCTTAAGCAAGGTTTATGTAATTCTTTAGTAAAATAAATAACAAAATTTTCGTTATCAAGTGTTAAAACAGTATCTTTTTCCGCTTCAGTAAAATAACAGTCTTTTGCATTAATTTCTGCTGGGTCTGGGCTCTTAAAAGAATAATTGTTTTTTTCCTTTCCCTTTAACACAATTTGAATATCAATATAATCGTTATGGCTTTCGTAACGTTTATCAACCTCTTCTTTCCCGATATATTGCTGACGATTAAGATAAACTCTGTCACTTATTGGTTGTTTTCCTATAGGAAGTGCCAAAAGATCGGTTTTTTTCATAAATTCTAAAACATCCTTAAACCCTTCGTTAACGGAAACGTATTTTTCAAAATTACTTAACTTATCAAAAATCATAATTATTCTCCTTTTATATTTTTTCTCTCTTTTTCTATTTGTTTTACACTACGCCAAAGTGCAAGCGCTTCTTCTGGTGTTTCTGGTGGCTTTATATCCCCAAAAACGTGAGGATGACGGCGTATTAATTTTTCAGAAAGTGTTTGAACCACGTCGTTAAAATCGAAAAGTCCCATTTCTTTAGCAATCTCAGCGTTTAACAAAACTTGTAATAAAACATCGCCAAGCTCTTCCTTAAGGTTTGCATAATCTTTTTTATCAACTGCCGAAACAACCTCTCCACTCTCGTTTATAAGACACTCTTTCATGCTTTCAAAAGTCTGTTCTCTATCCCAAGAACACCCATTAGGACTACGAAGTATGCTAACTATTTCTTTTAATTCTTCAAAATCGTGCTTAGTTTCTTCTATATAAATTTTGCCGTTATGTTCTCTCATAATACACCTTAACTTTATTTTATCTAACTATATTCTTTTTTTCGCCCAAAAATAATTGCATAAACCCGCAAGTTATTATCAAAGAAATTGAAACATAAAATACGAGCGGTGTAACAAAAACAGTTTGCTCAGTAATAATATCAGTAAATATAAAACACAATGCGCAGTATATTAACAATAACATAGATAACGCATAAACTACAATTCTTAACCACAAACATGTATTTTGTACGTATTTATACCTAAAAGCCATGACAGTAGAACCATAACCAGTAGTTGCAACGCCAACCGACCCAATTAAAATTATTATCCAATCTTTATAAGTGAAATAAGCAAAAACGTACGAAACTAAAACACAAAATACACCCACAACTAAACAAATAAGGGAAGATAAATTAATCCATTTTACGTCCGTTTTATTAGAAGAAAAATAGGTATAAATAATAAATGTTAACATTGATAAAAAGCTTAAAATTAGGAAAACTATTTTTGCGCCTTTACTCTTATCAAATAATAACTGTGAAAAAACGATAGTAGTTATCAGAGAAAAAATAGGAATACTAAATCTTATAAAAAATCCCTTCATTTTATTAAATATTATCTTGAAATTTTTATCTTTTTTTATCTCTAGTATTCCAACTTCTTTCTCGCCCTGAAAATTAGATGCTACAGTTTTTCCATCATTTACCTCACTCCTCACAAGACACGCTACAGCAGACGTTCTATCTTGAAGAATAATATATAATAAAACAATTCTAAAAACACAAAAAACTAAAGCGACATAAAAAAATGCATTAGAAGATAGTATAAAAAGAATAATGTCTGCAACTAATAATGAAACGTAAATTAAAAAACATAGCATCAAAAAAATATTTTTTCTAATGTCTTTCATCTTGAATGAAACCAAATATGAAGCGTATACTAAAATTGTTAACGCGTTAAAAATGTCTTTTTTTGAATTAATAATTTTAGTTGCCTTAGTTAAAAACACCTCATCACCACGATCAATATTGAGACTACTAATTCGAATGTATAATTCACGCAATTCATTAACTATCCCAATAAGAGTAAATCCAAATATAATCACGATGGAAGCCAGCAACAAATAGATAAAATATTTTAATAGGAAGTTATTCTGATGTTTTTTGATATAAATAGCATTATATCCGAAAAAAAGCTTGAGATAGAATAAACAACGACTGACAACATGAGCAAAAAGCTAAGAAGATCACTGCCGTTACAAGACCAATTTAAAAGTGAAAATAAAAGTATTAACACCAAAGAAGAAAGTAATACAGCAATTGAATATTTCATTATTTGCGAGGATTCGCAAGGCACGTCTTTTGAACCTAGACTATAATGATCAGTAGAAAATTTTAGTTGTTCCATAATTTCTCCTTAAATTTTTTAACTAGTATTTTTTTATAAATCCCTATATGATAATTTCAAAGGTTTCAAAATTAAACCAAACGGAAAACTTCCCTCTTGTAACGCATACTGCATCTTTATCATCTTCTATAAAACCATTAATATACCTATAGAATACAATATTATCCGCATCTTTAACCATGTCTAAAATGTTATCAAAAACGTTTGATCCCTTTTTAAGCTTTAGTTTCTTTGTTATTCTTTTAAGCTTTTTATCGTTTGCAACAAACCAACCTTCTATGTTTGCAAGTAGTTTTTCTTTTAATTCATCTTTAGTTGGTCTACCATCTAAAAGTTTATATACGTTTTTCGCCTTATCCATATACCTATATGGAACGTAAACCCTATATCCTATTTTCACCCCTAACCTCGATAAGGTACCATCGCCAAAAGGTACTAGAACACATACCGCTCCGCTATTTTCCATAGCTTCCTTAAAAAGATCGCCAAATTCTACACCTCTTTCGAAAAAAAGACAAAAATCATCATTTTGCACTTCTCTTATCTCAGTATTATTGCAATTAATGCAATAGTCCCCTTCACATAAATTTTGGCATCTTTCACAGTATTTCATAACGTCACCTTTTTATCATTGTAACATACGTTTTTCCGAAGTGTCAAGGCAAAAAATTATAAGCACTCAAATTTTTTCCTAACCTCATTTAGCAAAAAAAATCAAGATTAATATTTTACTTTGTTTTATAATGAGTTTATAATACTACTTAAGGAGAGAAATTATGGATTGGACTCAATGTTTGCAACGAGCAATAAATTACGTTGAAGAGCATATTTTTGAACAAATTAAATACGAAGAAATAGCAAAAAATGCTTATTGTTCAACATTTCATTTTCAAAAAATTTTTGCAATAACTTTCGGTTTTACCCTAGGTGAATATATTCGAAAAAGAAGACTATCCCTTGCTGGTAAAGAACTTTTAAATAGCAAACTCAAAATTACCGACATCGCTTTAAAATACGGCTATGAAACACCAGAAAGTTTCTCACGTGCTTTTTATAAATTTCACGGCATTGTCCCCTCGAAAGCAAAAAAGGGGTATTCATTAAAATACCTTCCTCCGTTGGAAATACAAATTAACATTACAAACTCAAAAGAACAAAACTACTCAAAAAATCAATTAAACTACACGATTAAAGAGTTACCAGAAAAAGTTTTAGTAGGCTATAAAAAAAGATTTTATGGAAGCCCCTTCGGAGAAGATCGCAACATACAGGAAGCTAAATTTTTTAACACCACAAGAGCAAAGCAATGGCTTCTTATAGGCGCATCTTGTAACTATTCTATAGATTACGTAATTATTGATAACGTTAGTGAAGACGGTTATGACCTATACATAGCCTACGAGCTTGATGAGTGGACAAGAAAAGAAATTTTCAATAGCAATATTACTGGTGTAGACTTCGTAAAAAAATTAGACTTTGAAACTATAATTATTCCAAAAAACAATTATATTGTATTTAAAACGGAAAAGAAAAAACACCCTATTTTAGACTACACTAAAATTAGAGAAAAAATTGTTACCGAACAACTACCTACTTTTGAATACGAGTTTTCCAACTCCCCCGAAATAACAATTATGCATTGGAGACCAAAAGGACAATGGGAAAAGGAAAGATATATAGAAATTTGTTTACCAATTAAAAGTAAAAAAAGTGAAACTATTTGCAATAATTAAAATAAATTAACTGCGATTTCTTCCCAAATATAATCGGTACAATTATTAACCTACACACGATCGTTGCACGAAAAAACCACTCAAAATGAGTGGTTTTTAAATTAAATAGAAATTTTTCCGCTATCAAGACATTCTATAATTACTGCAATAGCGTTTTCATTGTTAGTAACCGTAGTATATTTGGCTACCTTTTTAACGTCGTCAACCGCATTAGCTACCGCTATTCCACACTTTGCTATCTTTAACATAGAAACGTCATTATAATAATCGCCAACGGCAATCGTTTTATTTGCGTCAACAGCTAATATTTCCGTCATTTTTTTAAGTGCCGTTCCCTTATTAACGCCCTTTGGTAAAATCTCGTATAACATAAGTTCAGAACGAATAAAATCAACATAGTTTGAATTTGGATGATTATTTAAAAGTTCCTTTAGTGCAATAATTTTCTCTTCTTCATTATGAGCAAAAACAACTTTTAAAACAGGCTCCTTTACTTCTTCAAAAGGACAATACACGTTTGACAAACCCGTTCTTTGCCTAAAACGCACCATGGCGGCATTATCTTTATTAAAATACACCTCTTTTTCAGTATTAAACTGTATGCCAATTTCTGGCAATTCCTTGTCAACAGCCCTCACGAGCTCTATTGCCTCATCTGGCAAAAAAACGTTCCAAAGATATTTCTTGTTAATTCGGTCATAAATACCACCACCATTTATACATCCGTAAGGAGCGTTAGGATTAATAATTTCACACATTTTTTCAGAAGTTTTCGGAACTCTACCACTAATAAAGGTAAATAAACCTCCCTCCGATTTAAAATAGTCTATTGCATCCACATTTTCTTTTGAAACTTTTTTATTATCGTCAAAAAGTGTACCGTCAAGGTCTGTACAAAAAAGCATTCCATCAAACTTTTTCATTACTCTGCCTCCCTAGCATTTGCACTTTCTTTTTTACTTGCCCTTCTATTTCTTATAATCACGATAATGGTTGAAATAAAGGTTGCCACTTCATAAATAATTCCACCCACGGAAATTACACATACATTATAAACTAAACAAAGTGGTGATTTTATAAGATTCATCTTTCTTATAGTTTGCGCCGAAAATGCAAAGCTGATTGTAAGAATAGTAAGCCCCAACATAATAAATAGCGAATACCATCCATCCCACGTCAAGATGCTTGTAATAATAACTAGCATTGTAAAAATTATGGGAACAACAACCCCCTTTTTTTCATTCTTATCACGCAAATAATAGCATAAACATTTTATTGCAGAAATAAAATTTAATCCCGCAGCGGACATTGCACCTATTAAGAAATAATGTGCAGAAAACACCAAAGCAGTTAAAAGTTGAAATATCAAAATTCCTCTCGGCGTTTTCATTTGAAAAGTGATAAATCCAAGAACAACTGCTACAATACTTAATATCTGTCCTATAACTTTCTCCATTTGAAATTTTTTACTCCTAAACTCCAATAATTGAATTTATCTTTATTATACTACCATATCAGTTTATTTTTTTCAATTGAAATATTACTATATATTGCAAAAATATTGGATAATAAACGCAAAAATCATAACCTTTTCGATGGACGTAATAAGAACGATTACCAGCTTATAGTACGGTACTTCTTATAAAAATAAAATAAGTAAATTTTAATTTATCTTAAGTCTTTATGTTAAAAGTTTAGAACAAATTTTTATTTTGCAAATGTTTTATTTATTATAGCCTTTACTCTCATAAACAATAAAACCACAAGATTTTAACATTTTATCAGCAACTATCATTCGTTGCCATAGCAACATGTCGCAATATGTTAGAAACTATTAAACGCAAAGTAGAAAAAACTTGTTTGTTAAATTTAAGTTGATATAAACTGCGACTTCTTCCCAAGCATAATTTTTGAAAAAAATTATCGGCTTGGGGTATGGTAGTTGCACAAAAAAAAGAACACCGTGTTTGGTGTTCCTTTTGTTTTGGATGCAGCAACTACCTATCTTCCCAAGCCGTCGCCAGCTAAGTATTTTCGGCGCTGATGAGCTTAACTTCTGTGTTCGGTATGAGAACAGGTGGGACCTCATCGCTAACGTCACCGCAATGGTATATCTT
>JAZUCS010000008.1:0-1922 GCA_045639245.1 Christensenellaceae bacterium | reverse complement strand
CGTGAAATCGACGAATATGCAAAGGAAAGAAATATTGAATTGCAGTAAACAGAACAGGCGATTCAATTAATTATAAAGTATACAAAAATGAAAAACTATATTTTTGAAACTAAAGCAATACTTTTTATGATAAGGAGAAATTAAATTGCGGTGGAAGAAAGACCGTGCGGAGCTGCTAATCAATAGCAGCGACCATATAGAAAAAACGCGGTAAATTAAACACAAAAGAAATACGATATAGGGCATCTATTGGGCAACGGAAGTTGCTTGATAGGTGCTCTTTTTCATATACTCTCGATATATTTTTATATAATTTCCCTTATTCAAAATATCGTTCATTAAGGACATGGTATGGGCATTTTAATAAAAAAGCATCTGCGGGGCGTTAGCCCAACAGATGCTTTTCTTTTATAGACTTATTAATATAAAAATATGTTATGGCGAAGGTGTTTGGAATTGAACGAGACACGACATCAATTTTTCGAATAACAGGTAGAGTGCACTTTTAGAATTCAAGACTATTCTCTTTAAGAAGGAAATCTAAAATATTCATAATAATATAGCCTTTTTCGTTTCTCCAAAGTTTAGTTCTATCTTGGGTTATAATGATTTTCTTGAAAGAATCATCTATTCGGTCGAGAGAGGCTTGCTCTTGCTTCAACTTTTCAGCGTCTGGAATGGAAAAGGCGGATTGAATATAATAGCGATGATTTCCTTGATTGCATACAAAGTCAACTTCCAAATGTTTGGTAGTGCGTTTACCTTCCTCGTCTCTAACAACATGTTCTATAACACCAACGTCAACGTTAAAGCCACGCATAACAAGTTCATTATAAATAATGTTTTCCATTATGTGGGTTTGTTCTTGTTGACGGAAATTAAGCCTTGCGTTACGAAGCCCAATGTCGCTAAAATAATATTTGAATGGCGAGTTGATATATTTTCTGCCTTTAATATCATACCTTGTGGCTTTGCGAATTAAGAAAGCGTCTAAAAGATAATCAACGTAGGTAGAAATAGTTTTATCGACGGCTTTAATTCCATTTGAAGCAAAGGTTTTTGCAATTTTAGTTGGGTTATTAAGCGAGCCAATAGAAGATGCTAAAACGTCAACCAAAGTGTCAATTGTAACGTCGCCACGCAAGTTGTTGCGTTCTATAATGTCTTTGATATAGGTGTTCTTAAAAAGGTTATTTAGATATTCGGATTTTTCTTCGTCAGTTTCTAAGCTCAAAAGCATAGGCATACCGCCATAGGTGGAATACTCATCCCAAGCGTCGTATTTATCACCACCTTTATAAGCAGAATAAAACTCTGCAAAAGAAAGCGGATTAACGTGAATAACATCGCCGCGACCGCGAAATTCGGTTGCGATATCCGAAGATAAGAATTTGGAATTACTGCCCGTAATATATACGTCAACGTTTTTTAAGCGAAGTAGTCCATTCAAAATCCCGTAAAGGCGAATAGGCTCATTTGATTTGATCTCTTCGTCAGAAATAGCAAATTGCACTTCGTCTAAAAGGAAGTAGAATTTATCCGTCTCATTGGTTATTTTAGAGTATAAATACTCGGAGAGTTTATCGGGGTTGCGATATTCTCTATTGCGGTCATCGTCAAGAGCAAGTTTTACTATTTGTTCTTTTTTAATACCTTCGTTAAGAAGATAATCATAATAGAGATTGTTGAGCAAATAACTTTTGCCTGAACGACGAAGCCCAGTAATAATCTTTATGCTGCCGTTATTCTTCTTGCGAATTAGTTTATTTAGATACAAATCACGTTTGATAATTATTGCTTCCATAAAACGCTCCTCGCTTCGATAATTTTTGATTTGTCAATGTTTTCCGTAATAAGTATAATAGATTTTAGGATTAATGTCAACAGGAAAAATGTAAAATATTGTGAAAAATTTCGATTTT
>JAZUCS010000007.1:0-37432 GCA_045639245.1 Christensenellaceae bacterium | reverse complement strand
ACGATATGTTTTTAACTGTGTTATTACCGCAAGGCATTGCCAGAAAGAAACCATAATATTGATACGAAAAATATCAGTATTATGGCTTTTTTATAAGTCGGAGGCCAAGCGGTCTTAGGAAGACAACTCCATGGAACAACTCCTTGGCTCACAGAACGACATGGCTACGATCCGACTTATTAAACGATATGTTTTTAACTGTGTTATTACCGCAAGGCATTGCCAGAAAGAAACCATAATATTGATACGAAAAATATCAGTATTATGGCTTTTTTATTTCAAGATGGTGGTGTTTTGCCCTTTTTCATAGGTTTTATAACAAAAATGTAGGTTTACTGGGATAGTTTTCGTCCTTGCAAGCCGTTTTTGTTTTTAGCCGAAAAATATAAATCGTTCACTTTATACCCCTTTCGTTTAATTTAAGGGGTATCGTTCAATTATTGATTCGCTTAAATAAATTATTGATTTTGAATAGATTATGTGATAGAATAATCTAAGCGATAGATATGAATTGAATAGTGAGAATTTTTCAAAAATCAACACATTATGCAATTCTTGTTGTTCCGTTTTCCTATGGCGGTTGGTATAATAAAGTCACAATAAAACAACCGAAAAGGAGAAACAAAATGAACACAGACAAATTATACGCAGAATCAATCGCAAAGGAGTACGCGCCCAAGGACAGCTCCAAAATCGTAGCTCTTCGCAACCTCGACAAAAAAGCAAAGATGCCTGCAACTATTTTTACCTACACCTTCGGCATCATTTCATCGCTCGTGTTGGGCACGGGGATGTGTTTTACAATGCAAGTTCTCGGTAGCGGTATTATCGGTATGGTGATTGGCATTATCGTTGGCGTTATCGGCATGATTGGATGCGGCGTGAACTATCCTATCTATAAAAAGATGCTTGAGAACGGCAAAAAGAAGTACGCCTATGAGATTGTGGAGCTTGCGAGAAAGATTAGCGAGAACAAATAAGCATTCACGGAGGGCGGTCTTATGAACAAGAACGAAAGCAAATACTTTAATACGGCAATAAAAATGGACGAAGCCCTCATCACGTTACTTGAGAAGAAGGACTTTGAATATATCACCATTAAGGAGATATGTGATACTGCAGGGGTTAACCGTTCAACCTTTTATTTGCATTATGAGAACACCTCGGATTTGCTAAAGGAAACCACACGCTATATTATTAACAAACACCTCGCATACTACGAAATAGACCAGAAACGCATATCTCTGCAATTTGAAACCTGCAAGCGTGAGGAGCTTTTGTTTATCACAGATGAGTATCTTGTGCCCTATTTGATGTTTATCAAGGACAATCAGCGTTTATTTAGGGTGTCTATCAAACAGTTCAACTCATTGAATATGGCTGAGGTGTATAGCAAAATGTTCGAACACATTTTCAACCCCATTCTTGAATGTTTCTATGTTCCCGAAAAGGAGCGTACCTATGTAATGAAATTCTATCTAACCGGCATATATGCTATTGTTATGGAATGGCTTGATAAAAACTGCTCTGATGATACAGCAACAGTTATCAAGGTCATCATCGATTGCGTGATGGGTGAAAGGAATATCAATGTATAGAACATTGAAGTTTGCTCTCGCAAGTCTGTCATTCAACATAGCGTTTGCAACCTACCACATTGTAATGGGATTGATTACAAGCTCGTGGTGGTTATTAACGCTTGGCTCGTACTATCTTGTTTTAAGCATTGTACTATTTGTGGTGCTACGCTCCAAATCAAAAGAGCGTTTTATTGCCAAGTTTACGGGGTGGATGCTTATAATATTATCTATCCCCCTTGCCGGAACTGTTATACTTTCGGTGGTGCGAGATAGAGGTCACGAGCTTCATATGATCGTGATGATAGCAATGGCGGCTTATGCCTTTACCAAGACTACACTTGCGACAATAAAGTTCGTAAAAGCTCGTCGAAGTACATCGTCAACACTAATCACGCTCCGAAACATATCCTTTGCCGATGCCTTCGTTTCGATATTTGCATTGCAACGCTCAATGCTTGTATCATTTGAGGGAATGAATGAAACAGAAATTGTAATCATGAACGCCTCTCTCGGTTCTGCCGTGTGCGTGATTACCTTTTTGCTCGGATTAAATCTTGTAAGAAATAAAAAGATGCTGTTTAAGAGCATAAATCAATAAACTAAACAAACAAATTCCAATTTGTCGAACAAAAATGGGTGCAAACCCCTATATGATGCTTTTTTAAGAGAATATTTGTTGATTGCATAAAAAAAAGAAAACTATTAACTAAAGAACTTTTAACTGAAATGTTGTACAATGCAGATGGCGATATAAGAATTAAAGCGAAAAAATGGCTTGACAAAACAAATTAACCAACATAAAAAACGCTTGAATTTTTCAAGCGTTTTTAATTTTTTTCTAATTTATAATTTTTCGATTATTTCTACAACTTCATTAAGATTAGAAGCATCAATTTCTTCCGTTCTGCCATCATCTGAAAGCGCAGTTTTATCGGGGCTAAGTGGAAGTTTTGCCAAAACCTTAATGCCATATTTATTAGCAATATTATCAATTGTGCTTTCGCCAAAAATATTAATTTTCTTGCCACAATCTGGACATTCTAAATAAGACATATTTTCGACGATACCGATAATAGGCACGTTCATTAACGTCGCCAAATTGATTGCCTTTGAAACTATCATAGAAACAAGGCTTTGTGGTGTTGTTACAACAATAATTCCGTCGATTGGAAGTGATTGAAAAACGGTTAGTGGCACATCACCAGTTCCCGGTGGCATATCAACAAACATAAAGTCTACCTCTCCCCACTCAACTTCACTCCAAAATTGAGTAACTGCACCTGCAATAACAGGTCCACGCCACGCTACTGCTTGGTTTTCATTTTCCATTAAAAGATTTAATGACATTAACTTAATACCACCAGCAGTTTCAACAGGTTGTAAAAACTTACCATCAAGGGAAACAGCTAACTCTTTAACACCAAAAACCTTTGGAATAGACGGTCCAGTTATATCAGCATCCAAAACTGCAACCTTATGCCCTTTATTTTTTGTTGCAGTTGCTAAAAGTGAGGTGATAAATGATTTACCAACGCCACCCTTACCACTGACTACTGCTATAACTTTTTTAATGTTACTTTTTTCATTTTGTTTAACTCTAAAATCCTTCTTTTCACCACAATCTTTGTTGGTACAAGATGAACAATCATGATTACAATCGCTCATATATCCTCCTCGGTTAATAATTTCATATTATAATTGCATTCATCATATTCAGTTGATACACAAATACAATAATTATGCCCTAAACTATCTAATTGATAAAAATATTTATAAAACTTATGATGCAAATTCTTAAATTTAGCCTCTTTTAAGGTCCATAATTTAGCCATATTATCAATGGTGATTTCATCACTTGCAAGTTCAGTATCTTCAAATTTAAAATAATTTTTCAATTTTAAAAGTTTATCGTCTATCCTTTCAACATCAACCCCGATAAAAGAACTTGAAACACCAACACATACTAAATTATTGCTATGAGATAAAGATATATTAATATTCTCGTTTTTCACTCCCCAAACATTATCTTTATAATAAAACTCAGGATCTTGCACCCCAGCATCAGATAGTGCCTTAAGCAAAAGTTTCCAAACGTAATAACTTTGCTTTTTTCTATTAACATCTGTTATTTTATTAAGATAATTTAACCTAATATTACAAACATCAGTAAAATCCATTGGAAGTAATAGCTTAGTAATATCTAAAACATATACTTTAATCATCTTATTCATTATAACAAATAAAACTTTTTTTAGCAATTATATATTTTACAAAATAAAATTTTAGCTCAAAAAAGTTGCCTTAATAAATTAAATGTGATAAACTGTCAAAAAAAGGAGTTCTATATGAATATTTGGCATGATATAGAAAGTTCAAGAATAACCCCAGAAGAGTTTATTGCTGTAATTGAAATAAGCAAAGGCTCAAAACAAAAATATGAAATGGATAAAAAAACTGGTTTACTTATTCTTGATAGAATATTATATACGTCAACACACTACCCTGCAAATTACGGATTTATTCCCCACACTTTAGCTGACGACCATGACCCGTTAGACGTTTTAATTCTCTGTTCAGAAAGTCTAATACCTATGAGCTTAGTAAAGTGCTACCCTATTGGCGTTATCGTTATGAATGACAATGGAATGGTTGATGAAAAAATTATTGCTATACCTGAAACTGACCCTAACTATAATACATATAAAAGCATTCACGACTTGCCTGAACACATTTTTGATGAGATGCGCCACTTCTTTACCGTATATAAGCAACTTGAAAATAAAAACACCACGGTAGACGTTGCTATGGATAAGGACGAAGCAATTAGTATTATCAAAAAATCAATGGAAAACTACAAGAAAAATCTTTATGAACTAACTTTAAAATAAAAAAATTTAAGCACGCTATTAGTAATAGCGTGCTTTGTGTTTTAAAACATATTATTTCACATAGTCGTTAAACAACTTTTCAAACGCAGGTAGGGCTTTTTCTATTCTATCTTTATCCACACAGTAAGCAATTCTAACATAACCTTTAACACCAAAATCATCACAAGGAACAATTAATATTTCATAATCTCTTGCCTTGTTAGAAAAAGCAATTGCATCCTCTTCCAAAGCTTTTACAAACAAATAAAAAGCACCATCTGGCTTAACACAATCATAGCCAAATTTAGTTAAAGCATCATATAACAAATCACGATTTTCTCTATACGCTTTTACGTTAACTTTTGCATCTAAATTTTCAGATACTAAACGTTGAAAGATGCTTGGCGCACAAACGTATCCTAAGCTCCTACCTGCCCCACATATAGCCAAATATAACTCTTTTGCATCATTTGCATTTGGATTAACGGCAATATATCCTATTCTCTCGCCAGGAATTGATAAAGATTTAGAAAATGAGTAACAAACTACTGAATTATCATAATAATTCATTATGAATGGATATTTCATTTCTCCATAAATCAACTCACGATACGGTTCATCAGATATTAAGTAAACATTCGTATTATATTGTTTAGATTTAACTTTTAATATATCGCAAAGCTTTTTAACCGTTTCTTCAGTATAAACAACACCACTAGGATTGTTTGGAGAATTTATAATTATAGCCTTAGTATTTTCGTTTATTCTACTAGCTAAATCTTCAATATCAATTTGAAAAGTTTTTTCAAGAGGTGTAGAAACAACTAGTTTTGCACCAGCATTTTCCACGAAAACTCTATACTCGGTAAAAAAAGGAGCAACAACAATACATTCATCTTTTTCTGAACTAACTAATGCTTTTAATGTTATAGATAACGAAGCGGCTGCACCACAAGTAAAATAAATATAATCAGAAGTTAAATTAGTATTAAATCTTTCGTTAAGATTGTCTGCAATCTTTTTTCTTGCAATTGCATCTCCTTGAGCGGAAGTATATCCGTGAAGAGAAGTTGGGTTATTATTTTTTAACAAATTAATTAAACCGTTTGTAACTTCTTTAGGAGGTTCAACACTAGGATTTCCCAAACTAAAATCAAAAACGTTTTCTGCGCCAATTTCAGCTGAACGCTTTTTGCCATATTCAAAAATTTCTCTTATAATCGACCTATTATTACCAAGTTCAAAACATTTTCTATTAAATTCCATATTCCTTCTCCAATCCTAAAAGCTTAAGTGCGTTTTTATAAAAAATCTTATCATTTACTTTTTTGCATAAATTAAATGATTTAAGAACTTTCACGTCATCAACAATATCTCTCCAAGGACAATCACTTGCAAATAAAATCTTATCTTCCCCATGTTTAAACAGTATCTTTTTAAACAACTCTTCACTAATTTCGTGTAAAGAAAAAGCCGTATCAAAATATACCGATTCGCCTGCTAAAACGTGATAGACTTCTTGCCACATTTTATGCGCGCCATAATGAGCTAACACAAACTTTTCATGCCCAACTTTTTTTATAACCTTTTTTAAAAGCTGTGGTGGACATTTTACAGGCTGACCAATATATCCATCGTCCACTCCAGAGTGTGTGGTAACAATTAAATCTAGGTCTTTAGCATATTTTAAAATTTCAATATATCCATTATCGTCAATAAAAGTTTGTTGATAATCTGGGTGAATTTTTACGCCTTTAAAACCATTATCTTTAATGGCTTTCATTTTTTCTTTAATATTTGAACACGCAGGGTGTATTCCTGCAAAAGAAAGAACTTTTCCCTTTTTATTTGCAAAATTTTCGTTAATTGAAATAGCAAAATTTAACACACTCTCAAATTGAGTGGGCTTAGTTAAAACAGGAAGTGCGACAGCAATATCTGCAGACGCTCTATCAACTGCTAAATTTAATCCTTGTTCCGTTCCGTCAGTATACGCACGATTATTAGAAAGCTGTTCAAGCTTTAAAATAGTAGAGCGCGCAATTTTTTCGGGAAAAAGATGGGTGTGAAAATCAACAATCATACACTTAATTTTATTAAATATAAACCGCTTTTTTCGTCAAAAGGAAAAAAGCGGTTTTATAATCAAACTTATCTTTGAACTCTTCCGGAAGCGTCACCACCAGCGAGAGTTTCAACTTCCTTCTTACTTACCATATTGAAATCGCCTTCAATACTGTGCTTTAAGCAACTTGCAGCAACTGCAAATTCAATAGCCTTTTGAGCATCGTAACCATTAAGAAGTGAGAATATAAGGCCACCACCAAATGAATCGCCACCACCAACTCTATCTACTATATGCATAGCGTACTTCTTAGAGAAGTATGCTTCACCACCGGTGTAAAGCATAGCAGACCAATTGTTATCGTTTGCAGAAAGGCTTTCTCTTAAAGTAATAGCTACTCCCTTAAAATTAAATCTATCCGTAAGTTTTTTAGCAACGGAGATATAGCCTTCTCTATTAATTTTACCACTGTATATGTCAGTGTTGTCAGCTTCAATACCAAAAACGTCTTTAGCATCTTCTTCGTTAGCGATACAGTAATCAATATATTCACAAAGAACAGCCATAACTTGTCCCGCTTTTTCTTTGCTCCATAATTTTTTACGGAAATTAAGGTCACAAGAAATTGTAATATTACGCTTTTTCGCTTCTTTACAAGCTTCTACACAAATTTCAGCAGTTTCATCAGAAAGTGCGGGTGTAATACCAGTAAAATGAAACCAATCGACTCCATTAAAAATTTTATTCCAATCAAAATCTTCCTTTTTGGCAGTAGCAATTGAGCTATGAGCTCTATCATAAACGACTTTAGAAGGACGTTGGCTTGCCCCCTTTTCGCAATAGTAAATACCAACTCTTTCTCCACCTCTAACTATCATGGAAGTATCAACACCAAACTTTCTTAATGAATTAATTGCAGCTTGACCAATTTCATGATCGGGAAGTTTTGTAACGAAGCTAGCATCAAGCCCATAATTAGCTAAACTTACCGCAACGTTAGCTTCTGCACCACCAAAAGTAGCTTCGTACTTATCGCTCTGAACAAATCTTAAATATCCTTCTGGAGCGAGTCTTAACATAATTTCACCAAATGTTATAACCTTCATAATTTCTCCTAAAACTTATTATTTTACAATTTATTTTACCGAATTAACGGTTTTTTCATTTTCTGCAAGGGATTCAAAACCCTTACCTCTAACTTCCTTTGCATCGTTTATAATCACAAATGCATTTGGATCTACGCTATAAACCAAATGTTTTAATTGTGGAAGTTGGCGATTTTTAACACAGGTCATTAAAACGTTACGATTTTTATGCGTATACATCCCCTCACCTGTAATCATTGTTACGCCACGTGGGCTGTTTTTTACTAATAAATTAGAAATTTCTTCACCCTTTTCGCTTATAATAAAACAGAACTTAGACTTTTCTAAACCAACTAAAACAATTTCCGAAACGCGCGTGCTACAAAATATTACTATTAGAGCATAAAGCATGTTGTTTATATCTTTTGTAACGATAGTACCGATAATAACTACAATTGCATCTAAAATGCCAACGCACACATTAATTTTAAGCGATTTAACTTTGCTTGTTAAAAGTCTACCTAAAAGTTCCGTTCCACCACTTGAAAATTCAAACCTAACAAATAATCCTATACCAATTCCTTGAAAAACACCACCGTATAATGAACAAATAACTTTATCAGTAACACTTTCGGTAATAAAGGAAACAAAAAATAGCGCATCGGTAATTAAACCTAGACAAACTACCGTAAGTAAACACTTAAAAACAAATTTCCATCCTTGATGTTTAATCGCAAAACATAAAATTGGAATGTTAATGGCTATAATAAGCATACCGACAGGTAGGAATTTCCAAACAAAATTCAAAACAACAGCTAAACCCGATACACCACCTGCAACTATACTGTTGGGTTCTAAAAACAATGTGGTGCTTACGCCATAACACAAACACCCAATCAGCATAAAAATATAACCTTGGAAGCGTTCAAAAATAGACTTTTTCTTTACAAAAAGTTTTTCCATAAAAGTCAGTTTTTAATTTAACCTATTTGTTTACGATTTTAGCAATTTCTTCACAATTTTTAACGATATCGCCTTTCATCATAAAGCTTCCACCAACTGCATAAATCTTATCAAATTCTAAAAACTCTGCAAGATTGGTTAAATCAACGCCACCGGTAGGAATGAACTTAATTTGAGGGAAAGGACCTGATAAAGCTTTTAATGCTTTTAACCCACCGTAAACGTTTGCGGGGAAAAATTTAACAACGTCAATTCCTAATTCCAAAGCGCACATAATTTCAGTAGGAGTTACACAACCGGGATAGTATGCTATTTCTTTCTCTTTTGCATACTTAGCAACTTCACAATTTAAGCCTGGCGAAACAAGAAATTTTGCACCAGCATTTAACGCTTCTTTAGCTTGATTAAGATTAATAATAGTACCTGCACCGATGTTCATATCGGGAAATTCTTTTACACCCAAAGCAATAGCTTCAGCAGCGCAAGCTGTTCTAAAAGTAATTTCAGCACAGTTAATTCCACCATCTTTGAGCGCTTTCAAAGTAGGAATAGTTTCTTTAACGTCTTTAATAACTACTACGGGAATAATTTTGTCCATAATTTCACCTCTATTTTTAGGCACGTAGCCTTATATTTATCCATAAAAATCTTATCAAATTAAAGTCCTTTCGTCAAGCAAAAAGACAAAATACTCCATTATATTTTTTCAAAAAGGAAAATAATTAGATTTTATTTTAACATAAGTATTCTTTACACGATATTATATCATCAAATTTATTGAATGTAAACGATTTTTGCTCTTTCTAAAATAAAAGTTCTGGTACTTTATGCTTGACTTAAAAATGATTATAATATATAATTACCAAGTACAAAAATTTTTTACTTCATTTGGAGGATACTATTTACTATGGAAATGGATATCAAAAAAATTGAAAAAAAATGGCAAGAAATTTGGGAAAAAGATAAAATCGCCCAATTCAACCCCAGAAATTCCGACAAAAAATATTATTGCTTGGAAATGTTTTCATATCCATCAGCAGCAAAGCTTCACTTAGGCCACTGGTATAACTACGGCCCCACCGATAGTTTTGTAAGATATAAAAAAATGAAGGGATTTGAAGTTTTTCAACCAATGGGTTTTGATGCCTTTGGTTTGCCCGCAGAAAACTTTGCGATAAAAACTGGTATTCACCCTAAAGATTCTACAGAAAAGAACATCGAAAATATGGAACAAACCCTAAAAGAAATGGGAGCTATGTTCGATTGGGATGCTGAAATTATTACCTGCAACGAAGACTATTATATGTGGACGCAGTGGCTATTTTTAAAGCTTTATGAAAAAGGTTTAGCATACAGAAAAGAAGCCCCTGTTAACTGGTGTCCTTCTTGTAAAACCGTTCTTGCAAATGAACAAGTTATAAACGGCGCGTGCGAAAGATGTGGATCAACCGTTGTTAAAAAAGATTTAACTCAATGGTTTTTCAAAATTACCGAATATGCTGAAGAGTTGCTTACAGGCCTTAACCATTTAGATTGGCCTGAAAAAACCAAACTCATGCAAAAAAACTGGATTGGTAAATCAACAGGTGGAGAAATTGAGTTTACTTGTGAAAGTGGCGACAAATTTAAAGTATTTACAACAAGAGCAGATACGCTTTTTGGCGTTTCCTACGTTGTATTAGCACCCGAACATCCTTTAGTTAAAAAATTAACTTCTAAAAAGCAATTAAAAGCCGTTGAAGCGTATATTGAACAAACTTCTAAAACTAATGAAATTGATAGATTGTCAACTGCAAGGGAAAAAACCGGTGTTTATATTGGACATAACGCAATAAACCCAATAAACGGTAAAGTTGTACCCATCTATGCAGCAGATTACGTTTTATACTCCTATGGCACAGGAGCAGTAATGGGCGTTCCTGCACATGATGAAAGGGATTTCGAGTTTGCTAATAAACAAGGTATTCCTATTATAAGAGTAGTTAAAGGTATAGGTTCTAACGATGAACTCCCCTTCACTGATGATGGTATCGTTATAAACAGCCCTGAATTTGACGGTTTAACTAGTGAACAAGCTAGAAAAGCAATTATTAACAAATTAGTTACTTTAGGAAAAGGCGAACATAAAACTAACTTTAGATTAAGAGATTGGCTCGTTTCTCGCCAACGTTATTGGGGCGCACCAATTCCTGTAATGTACTGTGAAAAATGTGGAACAGTTCCTGTTCCTGAATCAGACCTTCCTGTAAAATTACCTTACGACGTTGAATTTACTCCCGATGGAGAATCACCCCTTAAAAAACATGAAGGTTTCATGAATACTACCTGCCCTATTTGTGGTGGAAAAGCTACGAGAGATCCTGACACACTTGATACGTTTGTTTGTTCAAGTTGGTACTATTTAAGATACCCAGATGCAAAAAATTCAAAAGAGCCGTTTAGCCCAAAAATCATAAATAAAATGCTACCCGTTGATAAATACGTTGGTGGTGCTGAGCACGCATGTATGCACCTTCTCTATGCTAGATTTATCACTAAAGCTTTACGAGATATGGGCTATCTCACTTTTGACGAACCATTTAAATCCCTCGTACATCAAGGTGTTATTTTAGGACCAGATGGTATGCGTATGAGCAAATCTAAGGGCAATATTATTGCTCCAGACCCATACGTTGAAAAATTCGGCTCTGACACTTTAAGGCTTTATCTAATGTTCGGTTTTTCTTATACCGAAGGTGGTCCTTGGAACGACGACGGTATAAAAGCAATTACTAAATTCCTTGATAGAATTGAAAGACTTGCAATAAAAATTAGCGAGCTTACTCCTCCTAAGAAGGAACTCCCCATCAGTAAAGATGAAAAAGAACTTTTATACGCATTAAATTTCGCTATAAAAAGCGTTGATAACGATATGGAACATTTCTCATTCAACACCGCTGTTGCCCGCCTCATGGAGTTATTAAACGCTTTGTCTAAATACGATTTATTAGAGAACAAAAACATAACAGTTTACAAAAACTGTTTCAAACAATTTATTCAGTTATTAGCACCTTGCGCACCCCACTTCGCCGAAGAAATTTGGGAAATGCTTGGTGGTAAAAATTCAGTATTTTATTCTAAATATCCCGTTTGCGATGAAAATGCGTTAGTTAAAGACGAGGTTGAAGTTGCCGTACAAATTAACAGTAAAATGCGTACTAGATTAATGCTTCCAAACGGCATTGACGAAGAAGGTATTAAACAACTTATCTTTGCTGATGAAAAACTAAACGCAGAATTAGAAGGCAAGGAAATTAAAAAACTTATTATTATTCCTAAAAGATTAATTAATATTATTGTATAGTATGGAAAATTTAAATACAGTTTCAACAACAGAAAAAAGACCGAAAACCAATACGGATTTCGGTCTTAATACAAAACAAGTAGAAGAACGTAAAAAAGAAGGCTTAATAAATGTTACTCCCAAAAAATACTCTAAATCGTATTTATCTATTTTCGTAAGCAACATTTGCACCTTCTTTAACCTTTTAGGCTTAATTGTTGCAATAGCACTATTAATTGCAAAAGCCCCACCTTCTAAATTCTTTTTCGTCGTTATATTTTTTGCCAATTTTTCTATCGGTATTTTACAAGAAATTAGAGCAAAAAGATGCATCGACAAACTATCTCTAATGTCAAATAAAACGACCAAAGTTATTAGAGAAGGAAAAACTGTTGAAATTTCATCAGATGAAATAGTTTTAGACGACGTAATTTTACTTGGTATCGGTAATCAAATCCCCACAGATAGCGAAATTGCTAGTGGTACTGTTGAAGTTAACGAATCACTCTTAACAGGTGAATCTGTGCCCGTTAAGAAAACTGTGGGAGATAAACTTTTAGCGGGAAGCTTTATCGTTTCAGGTAGTTGTACGGTTATTGCAATTGAAATCGGCAAAAACAACTACGTACAAAAACTTTCAGCTAAAGCTAAAGAATATAAAAAGCCACGCTCTGAATTAATGACTTCGTTACAAATCATTATAAAAACGGTTGGCTTTATAATTGTTCCCGTTGGAATTTTATTTATGGTAAAAACCATGACTAACGGTACAGATTTTCAACCTGCAATAACAAGTACCTCAGCAGTCGTTATCGGCATGATCCCTTCAGGAATGTTTCTTTTAACTAGCCTTGCTCTTGCCGTAGGTATTATTAAACTTGCAAAGCACAATACACTAGTTCAAGATTTATATTCACTTGAAATGCTAGCAAGAGTTGATACTATTTGTTTTGATAAAACGGGTACTATCACCGACGGAAAAATGACGGTTGAAAGTGTTGTACAAATAAAAAAACATAAATACACCACTGAAGAAATAGTTTCATCCATGCTTGGTTCATTAAAAGACAATAACCAAACGGCAATTGCGCTTTACAATAAATTTGGTCAAAGTTCTAAATTTAAAGCACAGGAAATTCTCCCCTTTAATTCTGAAAGAAAACTTTCCGCCGTTACATTTGAAGGTTTAGGCACGTACGCCTTTGGCGCACCAGAATTTATACTATCTAAAACCGAATATTCTAAAATTGAACAAGAAATAGTTGATTTTGCTTGTAAAGGACTAAGAGTTTTATTATTAGCCCACTCGCCATCACCTATTAAAGAAGACGTTTTACCTACTAATTTTAGCCCTATTTCATATATTTTAATTGTTGATAATCTTCGTAGCGATGCAGTTGCCACTATCAAATGGTTTAAAGAAAACGACGTTGCTATCAAAGTTATTTCAGGAGACAACCCTATAACGGTGTCTGAAGTAAGTAAAAGAGTTGGAATAGAAAACGCCGATAAATATATAAGTTTAGACGGACTATCTGATGAAGAAGTATTTAACGTGGCAAATGAATACACTGTATTTGGAAGAGTTTCTCCCGAACAAAAAGCAATTTTAATTAAGGCGTTAAAACAAGCTGGGCACGTTACCGCAATGACGGGTGACGGAGTTAACGATATATTAGCTCTTAAGGAAGCCGACTGCGCACTTACCGTAGCTTCAGGAAGCGAAGCAACAAGAAACGTTGCTCACTTAGTTTTAATGGATGACAATTTCTCATCTATGCCAAAGGTCGTTCACGAAGGAAGAAGAGTAATAAATAACGTTCAAAGTTCAGCTTCGCTATTTTTAATGAAAACACTATTTACCATGATTTTATCACTCGTAACGTTATGTCTACCCTTCTATAAAAAATATCCATTAGAACTTGACCAAATGATATTTTTAGAATTCTTTATTATAGGCATGGCTTCCTTCTTTTTATCTTTCCAACCAAACGACAATAGATTAGAAGGTCGATTTATAAACCAAGTATTTGCAAAATCTATACCAAGCGCAATTTTAATGCTCATTAGTTTTGCTTTAGTTGAAATTTTTAGAATTACACTAAATATGTTTAACACTGAAGTTTATTCAACAATGAGCGTTTATACAATTACTTTTGCAGGTATTATAAGCTTATATAACATTTGCAGACCGTTAAATAAATATAGGTCGATTTTGTTCTTTTCAATTTTTATTTCAATGCTTGCAACGGCAATTTACGGAATAAATTTTGGGTTAACCTCCATGTCTTTAGTTCCACTTTCGCCTATTTCAGAATATTGGCACCATATTTTAATTATAATTTCGGTATTAATGCTTGACGCAGCACTCATGCCTTTACTGAACAAGATATTTAAAAAAATTAAATTACCAAACTTAATTAAAATTTCTAAGTAATAAATTCAAAATAATAAAAAGCAAATTAAAAACCTTCTATGATATTTTTTCATAGAAGGTTTTTCTAATATAAACATAGCTAAAAAAATTAAATATATGTTTATTTTTAATAAAAAAAGGAAGAAAATTCAAATTCTTCCTCTCAAGATTTTTTTCGTACACTCATTAAAGTGCAGTAATTTTTTAGCTTTATTATTTTTTTAATTCTTCTATAAGTTTAACGATATCGCCAACCGTTTTGATTTGAGAAGCATCCACGTCGGGAATAGTGATTTCAAAAGCTTCTTCAAGATTCATAATAATTTCTACTGCATCAAGTGAATCTGCTCCTAAATCTGCAACTAATTCCTTTTCAAGAGTAACATCTTCAGTACTCTTATTAAGTTGCTCTGCAATAAACTCAATAACCTTATTTGCTATTTCCATAAAATTTTCCTCCAAACATTTCTATTTATATTTTACTATAATGAGTTAGAAAAATCAAGTAAAATAATAAGTTTAATAATTGAGTGTATTTATAAAATAAAAAAACTTATATATGAACGTGTTTTGTAAACACCGTAAATTATTTTAATATATAAATACCTTTATTTGAAATAAACTTATTTAGTTCAATTTTTTCTTTTTCGTAACCCTTTTTTCCTAAAAAAGCATACGTAGCGACTTTACCCTTTTCAACTCCTGGCTGATTGAAAGCGTCTAAGTTAAGCATTGAACCACAATACGCAGTTTCCAATTCAAACATATATAAAAGCTCGCCGATAGTAAACGCATTAATTTCAGGTAATAATATAGTGAAATTAGGTCTATTAGCTATACTCAACGAATATTCAGCAGAGAGTCTTTCAACGCCAATTAACTCTTCCATTGTGTGTCCACAAAGAAAATTAACGTCTGGAAAGTCTTTGCAACCATCACTAATATTTACGTCCCTTTTAAATTTTTCCACACCAATAAAAGTTATAACCTTATCATACGGACCTTCCATATAAAGTTGCATTTGAGAATGTTGGTCAGTTGACCCCAAAGCTCTAACAGGAGTTTGTCCCGTATAAACAAGTTTACCATCATTATCTCTAGCTTTACCTAAACTTTCTCCCCAAAGTTGACAATACCAATCTGCAACAAAAGAAAGATTGTCTGCATAAGGCATCATAATGGAAATATTTTTACCCCTTTTTATAGAAAGATATTGTAAAAGTGCACACATTAGAGCGGGATTTTTCTTAATATTTTTAGTAGAGCATAGTTTATCCATATAAGCTGCACCATTAAGCATGGCTTTAATATCAATACCAACAACTGCAGAAGATAAAAGTCCTACAGGTGAAAGCACAGAATATCTCCCACCTACCCCCTCTGGAATGTAAAATGTTTTAATTCCTTCTTGTTTTGCGATATTAACAAGGTTGCCTTTATTCTCAGAAGTTGTAGCAATTATATGTTCACTTGCCTTACTGCCAAATTTCTTTTTTAGCAGGTCCATAATAATAAGGTATTGCGACATTGTTTCACTAGTAGAGCCACTTTTAGTAACAACGTTAAAGATTGTTTTATCTAAATCAATAACATCTAGTAGTGAAGCCATTCTTTCAGGATCAACGTTGTCTTCTACGTAGAACTTAGGGAATTTTCTTTTTGATCTTGGCAATTCATTGTGCCTTAAATGACACAATGCATGAAAAACTGCCATAGGGCCTAGAGCAGAACCACCAATTCCTAAGACAACAAAATTATCAAAATTTCTTTTTATTTTTTTTGCAGTTAGAATCACGTCTTTAACAACGTCGTTTTGATTGTAAGGTAGTTCAGTCCACCCCAACATGTCTTTTCCACGATTAGACTTTACCTCTTCAAAAGCTTTTGCAACTAAGGAAGAGAAGTTGTTAAATTCTCTATCAGTAAATCCGTGTTCTTTACCGATAAAGTCAGCCATCATATTATTATAATCAATCTTTAATTTTAAATTTCTACGAATTTCAGCATTTAATTTCATTATATTTATCCCTTATATTGCGAAATATATATCAATTAATAATGATTATTTTATAAAAATTAATAGTTGTAATCTAATTAATAACTTAACCCGAAGAAAAATCTTCGGGTTGATTTTTAACTTTGTAATTCTCTAAGTTGCAGTTTAAGTTTTTCTCTAGTATCAATATGTTTATTAAGTTTATCCCTTTCAGCTTCAACTAAATTTTTAGGAGCTTTATCAAGGAAACCTTTATTTGTTAGTTTCCCGCTAGCTCTAGAAATTTCAGTTTCAATTGTTTGAAGCTCTTTCTTAATTCTTTCAATTTCTTTTTCCAAATCAACCAGTTCACCCATAGGGATAAATAGTTCAATACCAGAAACAATTTGAGAAACAACTTTTTCACTTAAATCCTTTTTATCAGCAATAAATACTACCTCAGAAATACCAGCAAGTTTTTCAATGTAAACTGAACCATTTTTTATAGCTTTTTTATTTTCAGCCTTTACAAAAAGCTTAACTCTCTTTGAAGGAGCTGCGCCTACGGTTGCCTTAACATTACGAATACACTTTATAATTTCTTTAACCGTTTCTACATCTTTAACACAAGAAGTATACTTGAATTTTGAATTATATCTTGGAAATTCAGAAACCATAATTGAACCGTTAACATTAGGTATGCTCATGTAAATTTTTTCAGTAATAAATGGTACGAAAGGATGTAAAAGCTTTAAAATCTCACCAAGAACAAAAACTAACACACTAACAGTATCATTACGCTTTTTCTCATCCTCTCCATATAGAACAGGCTTAGTAAGCTCAATATACCAATCGCAGAAATCGTTCCAAACAAAATCATAAAGATTTGAAAGAGCAACACCCATTTCATACTTTTCCATATTTATGGTAACATCCTTAATTGTTTTGCTGAGCTTTGAAATAATCCATTTATCAGCAAAATTAAGTTTACATTCCGAAATAGGAGAAATCTTTTTTCCATCAGCATTTAATAATACAAACCTAGAAGCGTTCCAAATTTTATTCATAAAATTTCTTGCGCCTTCGATTTTTTCATCGGAGAAACGCATATCACTTCCTGGTGCAACGCCATTGATAAGAGAAAATCTTAACGTATCAGCACCGTATTTAGCAATAACTTCAGTTGGATCTATACCATTGCCTAAAGATTTACTCATTTTTCTTCCTTGCGCATCACGAACTAAACCATGAATTAACACGTCCTTAAAAGGAATTCTATTCATGTGTTCTAGTCCAGAGAAAATCATTCTAGCAACCCAGAAGAAAATAATATCATATCCAGTAACTAAAACATCCGTAGGATAGAAATATTTTAAATCTTCAGTAATTTCAGGATAACCTAAAGTTGAGAATGGCCAAAGTGCAGAAGAAAACCAAGTGTCTAAAACGTCCTCATCTTGAACGACGTTATGGCTTGAACATTTTGTACAAACTTTAACGTCCACTTTACTTATAATCATTTCCCCACAATCTTTACAATAATATGCGGGAATTCTGTGTCCCCACCAAAGTTGACGCGAGATACACCAATCCTTAACATTTTCCATCCAGTTAAAATAGATTTTAGAAAATCTAGCAGGAATAAACCTAACTTTTTTCTTTCTTACAACTTCGATTGCAGGCCCAGCCAAAGGCTCCATCTTAACAAACCATTGTTTTGAAACGATTGGTTCTACAGTATGTTTACATCTATAACAATGCCCTACAGCGTGATGTAACGGTTCAATTTTTTCAAGCAAACCTAAACTCTTTAACTCTTCAACTACTTTGCCACGACAATCTAAAGCATCTAAACCTTCATATTTGCCAGCATAAGAGTTCATTGTACCATCATCGTTAATTACTCTTACTACGGGGAGATTGTGTCGTATGCCTAAATCAAAGTCGTTAGGATCATGTGCGGGTGTGATTTTAACTGCACCCGTACCAAATTCCAACTCAACGTAATCGTCGTAAACAACGGGAATTTCTTTATTAACTATAGGTAAAATAAGAGATTTACCACTAAGGTTTTCATATCTTTTATCTTTTGGATTAAAAGCAACTGCAGTATCTCCAAACATTGTTTCTGGACGAGACGTTGCAATAGTTACGTATTGATTTGTATCCTTAACTTGATACTTTATGTACCAAAGGCTACTATCTTCATCAACATAATCTACCTCAGCATCAGAAAGAGCAGTTTTACATTCAGGGCACCAGTTTATAATTCTGTCGCCCCTATAAATCAACCCTTTTTCATACAAGTTTACAAAGACTTCTTTAACAGCTTTAGAACATTTTTCATCCATTGTAAAAGCAAGTCTTGACCAATCACACGAAGAACCAAGAAGCTTTAATTGTTCTATTATTCTTCCACCATATTTTTCCTTCCAAGCCCAAGCTCTTTCTAAAAAACCTTCTCTACCAACGTCGTTCTTAGTAAGACCTTCTTTGGCCATTTGTTCAACAATTTTAACTTCCGTAGCAATTGATGCGTGATCAGTTCCAGGAAGCCACAAAGTAGAATAGCCCTGCATTCTCTTAAATCTAATAAGAGTGTCTTGAAGAGTTTCGTCTAAGGCGTGCCCCATGTGCAACTGTCCTGTAATATTTGGTGGTGGTATTACTATAGTAAAGGGAAGCTTGTCAGCATCAACCTCAGCTTTAAAATATCCGTTCTTCTCCCAATCTTCGTAAATTTCTTTTTCAAATTCCGAAGGGTTATAAACTTTTGCCATTTCGTCCATTTGACGTTTCTCCTTAATATTTTTAGTAAAAAAATAATAAAAGTAGTATACTAACTAATTATAACTTAAAACAAATGCTATGTCAACCAAAACATTGTCAAATAAAGTTTACCTTTCATAAAATGAAATATAAAAAATTTTATTTTGGAGTGATTATGAAAAAATTTATTACAAGCATTTTAATTGCAATTATGATTATGCTTCCCTTCAGCGGTTGCAATAAATCAAATTTAAAAACGATTAAATTAAACGAAGTAACTCATTCCGTTTTTTATGCACCATTATACATTGCAATAGAAAACGGGTACTTTGAAGAGGAAAAAATTAAAATTGAATTAACAAATGGTGGTGGTGCAAATAATTCAATGACTGCAGTATTATCAGGCGATGCACATATTGGATTAATGGGACCAGAAACAGTAATCTATATTAACCGTCAAGATCGTAAAGATTTGCCAAGAGTTATAGGTCAATTAACAAAAAAAGACGGCTCTTTTTTAGTTTCAAGAAATGAAGAGCCTAATTTTAAATGGGAAGATTTAAAGGGAAAAGAAATACTTGCAGGTAGAAAAGGTGGTGTCCCTGCCATGACATTTGAATATTTGCTTAACCAAAAAAATATGTTTGACGGCACTGATTTTACGTTGAATTATGACGTGCAATTCAACCTAATGACAAGCGCATTTTTATCTGGCACAGCAGATTATTGCACAGTCTTTGAACCTACGGCGTCCGAGTATGAAAAGGAAGGCAAGTGGCACATAGTTGCAAGCGTTGGTGAAGGTAGTGGCGAAATCCCCTATACGTCATTTATCGCACTTGATAGTTACGTAAAAAACAATACGGAAACAGTTAAAGGATTTTTAAGAGCACTTAAAAAAGCTTTTGAATATATTGATTCACACAGCGAATATCAAGTAGCAGAAAGCATCGTAAAGCAGTTCCCATCAACAAGTATTACTTCAATTGAAACGTCAATAAAAAATTATAAAGCAATTGACTCATGGCAAAAAAATATGCAAGCTACTGAACAAAGCTTTAACACTCTACAAAATATAATGATAAATGCTGGCGAATTAGACACTAAAATTGCGTTTAATGAACTTGTCAATAATAAATTCGTAAAGGAAATATTCGCATAAATCAATAAAAATACACGGCGGAAAAAATATGAAAAAACTATTGAAAATTAAAGACGTATCCTTAACCTATCAAACCTTAAATGATGAAATTGAAGCAATAAAAAATTTAAGTTTTGATTGTAATGAAGGCGATTTTCTATCAATCATAGGTCCTTCAGGATGTGGAAAAACTACTATACTATCAATGATAGCCGGACTTATTAAGCCTACAAGCGGAAGTATAACGATTGATGATAAAGAAATAGGTTCATCAGACAACATGAGTTACATGCTTCAAAAAGATCAACTATTTCCATGGCGAACCATAGAAAAAAACGTTTATCTTCCACTTGAAATCAAAGGTATTAATACGCAAAAAAATAAGGAGTACGCCCTAGCGCTTTTAGATAAATATGGTCTTGGCTTATTTAAGAAAAGTTATCCTGATCACCTTTCTGGTGGCATGCGACAGCGTGCTGCATTAATTAGAACACTAGTTAGTAACCCAAAACTTTTACTACTCGACGAACCCTTTTCCGCACTAGATTATCAAACAAGACTTAACGTTTGCGACGACGTTTATAAAATAATAAAAGCTGAGAAAAAAACTGCAGTTTTGGTAACTCACGATATATCTGAAGCAATCAGTATGTCTGACATAATTATAACACTTTCTGCTAGACCTTCTCGCGTTAAATCAATACACGCGCCTAAGCTCAATGGAAATTCCCCATTAAAAAAAAGAGAAGATAAAAATTTTGGATTATATTTTGAAAAACTTTGGAAGGAGCTTAACTAATGAAAACAAAAACCAACTTTTCAGAAGGACATTTGTTGTATCTAAAACAAATAAAAAAAGAATCTAGAATAGTTTTATTTTTAAGAATATTTTTGTTCTTGGGTATACTCGGAATTTGGGAGCTGCTTGCTAAATTAAACGTAATTGACTCATTTATAACTAGTTCCCCTTCAAAAATGGCGATTACTTTAGTTAATCTTTTTTCTGAAAGCAATTTGCTTTACCATACTGGCGTTACTTTATATGAAACAATTTTAGGTTTTATAATATCAGTTGTTTTGGGATATTCAATTGCACTTTATCTTTGGTGGTCTGATAGAGCAAGGAAAGTTTTAGAACCATATATAATCGTACTAAACAGTTTACCTAAAATAGCATTAGGTCCTGTTATTATAGTATGGTGTGGAAGCGGAAGCAAAGCTATTATATTTATGGCAGTATTAATAGGATTAATAGTGACAATAATAACTATGCTAAACGGATTTCTTGCCGTTGATAAAGACAAAATATTACTACTAAAATCCATGGGGGCAACAAAGTTTCAAATAATGCAAAAACTAGTTATCCCTGGAAGTTTCCCGACATTTATAAGTATGCTAAAAATTAACGTTGGGATGGCTTGGATTGGCTCAATAATGGGCGAGTACTTAGTTTCTAAAGCAGGATTAGGTTATTTAATAGTTTACGGAAGTCAGGTGTTCAAACTTGATTTAGTAATGACTACCACATTAGTCCTTTGTATTTTAGCTACATTAATGTATGCTTGTGTTTCATCGCTTGAAAAACTATTAATAAAAAACAAATAAAAACGGCGTTAAAACGCCGTTTTTATTTATAGTAAAATACAAATTACTCCACCCTTTCCCTCGTTCACTATTCTAGTAACTGTTCTTCTCATTTTTGCTTTTATATCCTTACTCATAGCACTAGCCTTACCATATAGCCCTTCGCCAACTATATCTTGCAGTGATTTTCCAAACATATTAGCCTCTAATACACCACTTGGATTTTCTTCAAACTTGTTCACAATATATTTAACCATATCCTCACCCTGTTTTTCATTTCCAACAATTGGTGAAACTTCAGTAGACACATCAACCTTCATTATGTGATAACTCGGTGCGCTTGCTTTAATTTTTACTCCATATCCACCCTTTTTCTTTACTAAAACGGGTTGTTCTAAACTCATTTCATTAATAGCGGGAACAACTACTCCATATCCATTATCTTCAGCTTCGTTTAATGCCGACTTAATTTTATCAAACTTACATTTCTCTCTAGCAAATTCGTTAACAAAACGCATAAGCTCGTAATCTCCATTGATTTCCGTGCCACACTGCTGTGATAATACTTTATAAAATAAGCCGTCTTTTGGAGCTAAATTATATTCACCCGTACCCGTTCCAAGTTTTAATTCAGATAATTCAAGTTCTCTAAAATCTTCACTGTCTGTAAAAGCGTTTGTCAATTGAACAAAATCTTTCATTTTCGAAACACCGTCTACAGACGATTTAACTCGTGAAATAATATCACTAATAATATCACTTTCAGATGGCAATACCTGTAGCCATTCAGGAATATTAATATTAATTTCCGCCATTGGAAATTCAAACAATACTTTTTCCATAATATTAGTAATATCGTCTGAATTTAATTCTTTA
The DNA here is from genome assembly GCA_045639245.1 of Christensenellaceae bacterium. Classification (GTDB taxonomy): domain Bacteria; phylum Bacillota; class Clostridia; order Christensenellales; family Borkfalkiaceae; genus UBA1259. Next base: position 14,789 of record JAZUCS010000007.1, on the reverse strand, counting down.
ACGTTTGCACTAACAACTGATACACCATATTTCTTCTCTAAAACATCTACCAACTTTAGAGTTTTGTCGCTTTTAGGTTCGGTAGTATTTAATAATATTATAAAAGGTTTGCCACATGAAAATAATTCATTTGCTACCTTTTCTTCCGTTTTAGCAAAACTTTCCCTATCAATATCACCAAAACTTCCGTCAGAAGTAACAAGCACACCAATTGTAGAATAATCGCTAATTACCTTATTAGTACCGATTTTAGCAAATTCCTCAAATGGAATTTCCTTATTACTCCATGGGGTTTTAACCAATCTTGGCTTACCGTCCTCTTCATGTCCAGAAGCACCGTCGGTAAAATAACCAACACAATCAACCAAACGAACGTTGGCAGATAATTTGTTTTTAAATTTAACTTTTACACCGTTTGCAGGTACAAACTTAATCTGGGTTGTCATAATTGTTTTACCATCGGCAGATTGTGGCATTTCTTCTGTTGCAATTTGTTTAAGCAATTTATCGCTAATATTAGGCACAACGAAAGTTTCCATAAACTTAGTAATAAAAGTTGATTTCCCCGTTCTTACAGGGCCTACTACGCCGATATATATATCTCCACCAGTACGTTTAGCAATATCGCCGTAAATGTCAAATTTTTCCATAAAAAAACCTCCCATACGTTACAAATGTAATATATGAGAGATTCTTTATTAATATGAAAAATTTTTAATTATCCTTTTTTATATTTTGTTCATTTTGTTTTTTAAGCCTTGCTTTAATAACCATCCCCTTGATTGAAGTTGGATGTTCTTCACCAGAAAGCATACGCTCAATATTTTTTCTATGAGCATACCAAGTAAAGAAACAGATTAATAAAATCAACATGGAGCTTATTATATAAAGAGTTGTAGCAACTTTATCGGTTATATGCTGATAATTTAAATACAATCTTATTGCCCCGCTTATGGCAGGTGGAGTAATAGCAATAAAAGAACCCATTGCTCCAAATTCAGTAAAATAAATAAACAAAACCGCACAAACCAAAGACATAATTGTTACTATTACCCACGGAAAGCCGGCAACACTTTCACAAACAATAAAAACACCTATTGTTGAAGCAATACCTTTTCCGCCCTTAAACTTAAGAAATACAGGGTAAATATGCCCTAAAACAACGCTTAGGCCACAAAGATATACAGCAAAATCCGCAACATTGAATGATGAATTATTGAAAGTCTTTCCACTATACACAAAAAAAGCAATAAGAGTGGGAAGAGCACCTTTAAGCACATCTAATAAAAAAGTGAACAGCCCAGTTTTTAGTCCAAACGTTCTACTCATATTAAGAGTGCCAGGGTTACCACTACCAATCTTTCTAATATCCATTTTTTTTGCTTTAGAAATTATCAATGCCCAGTTTATATTTCCAAAAAGATAACTACATATAGCAAAAATTACAAGATATAGATTAGTCGTCATCGTTTTTCTCCCTTACGACAATACTTATAGGCGTGCCCTCAAACCCAAAAGCATTTCTTAAACAATTTTCAAGATATCTTCTGTAAGAAAAATGCATTAGAGTTGCATCGTTAACAAATAAAATAAATGTTGGAGGCGTAGTGTTTGCCTGAGTAACGTAACCTATTTTAAGCCTTTTGCCATTAACTGATGGTGGTTCATTTGCCCTAACACAGTCAAGAATAAGTTCGTTAAGTTTGCCAGAAGAAATTTTCTTTTTGGAATTTTCTAGAGCGAGATCACAAAGAGAAATAATTTTTTCCGTCCTCTGCCCTGTTTTTGCAGAAACGTATATAGGAAGCAAATAATCCATAAACTTAAGGTCTTCTTTTAGTTTATCGTTAAATTTGTTTATAGTATTAGTATCTTTTTCAACTAAATCCCATTTATTCATTACAATAACGGAAGGCTTATTTTGTTCATGAACGTACCCACAAATTTTAACGTCTTGTTCAGTAATACCTATCGTTGAATCAATCATTATAACACAAACGTCTGCACGTCTAACAGCACCTAGAGCCCTTAAAACGCTATAATATTCCAAATCTTCTTCAACGTTTTTCTTTTTTCTTATACCAGCAGTATCTATAAGAGTATATTCTTTATCATTATAAATAAACGGCGTATCAATAGCATCTCGAGTAGTACCCGCAACGTCGGAAACTATCGTTCTATCAAAACCTAAAAGTTTGTTACACAAACTTGATTTACCAGCATTTGGCTTACCTACAACAGCAATCTTAACTGAAGAATCTTCCTTGTTCTCACCAAGGCTATCAAGATTAGCAACCACTTCATCTAAAAGATCACCTATTCCCGTACCGTGTTCAGCAGAAATTCCAAAAGGTTCTCCTAACCCTAAATTATAAAACTCAAAAAGCTTAGTAACGTCATAATTTTCGAGTTTATTTACAGCCAAAATAACTGGCTTGCCTGATTTTCTAAGCTTAACCGCCAAGTCTTGATCGCCTGAATTTAGCCCCGTCTTAACGTCTGTAAAAAATATAATAACGTCTGCAGTTTCTATAGCAATTTCCGCTTGTTTTTGAATATGACGCCACATTTCATCAGTTGATTTTAGTTCTATACCGCCTGTATCTACCAAGGTAAAAAATCTACCGCACCACTCCGCGTCAGCATAAAGTCTATCTCTAGTAACACCAGGATAGTCTTCTACTATTGAAATTTTTCTACCACAAACCTTATTAAAAAAGGTTGACTTGCCTACATTCGGTCTACCTACTATTGCTACTAAAGGATTAGCCACGAGTAATGCTCCTAATTTATTATTTTAATGAATTTAATACTCTTTGAAAATATTCGGGTATTGGCGCGTTAAAAGCAACCATTTCTCCCGTTCTAGGATGAACGAACTCAAGAGTTCGTGCATGAAGCAACTGTCCGTTCAAATTAAATTTTTGATTCTTATATCCGTATTCTGGATCGCCAACTACGGGATGATTAAGATGTTTTGCATGAACTCTAATTTGATGAGTTCTACCTGTTTTAAGGTAAAACTCACAGAGAGTATAATTATTAAACCGTTTAATAACCTTAAAGTCAGTTATAGCTGTTCTACCAGTTTTTGTAACAGCCATTTTCGTACGACATTTAGGATCTCTACCAATAAATGTTTCTATAGTACCACAATCTTGCTTTAACACGCCCTCAAGCAAAGCAACGTAAACTCTTTTACATGTTTTATTTTCAATTTGCTTTGCTAAGGCAACATGAGCTTTATCGTTTTTAGCAACAACTAATAATCCCGAAGTATTTTTATCAATTCTATGAACAATACCCGGTCTAATAACGCCATTTATACCCGATAAATTATCAATATGAAAAAGCAAAGCGTTAACAAGAGTTTTATCCTTGTTGCCGTTCCCCGCATGAACAGTCATTCCCTGTGCCTTGTTAATAACAACAATATCGTCATCTTGATATACTATATTGATTGGAATATCTTGTGGCGCAGTTCCAACGACTTCCGGCTCAGGCATACAAATTAAAAATGCAACACTCTTTTTAATAATGTAATTAGATTTTATAGGTGTTCCTTCAACAGTAATTAAGTTTGAATCAAAAAGCTTTTTAAGATATGATCGTGTGCAATCAAGCATTTCTGCTAAAAACACGTCCGCTCTTTTACCAAAATCGCTTTCCGTACTAATTTTAATTTTATCCATAGATCAAAATTAATTACCGCCTTTTTGTACTGAATTTTTTGAAAACACGGCATTTTTATCAAGAAAAAAGAAATGAATCATAAAAATAATAACGCCAAATGTTAATAAAATATCGGCAAAGTTAAAAATTGGAAAACGTATAAAGTCAAACTGAATAAAATCAGTAACTCCGTTATAAATTAATCTATCAACAAAATTACCAATTGTTCCAGCAAAAATAAGCACTATACTTGAACATAAAAGCTTAAATTTTTCTGAAACAGCATAATAGTATATTACAACAAAAACAATTAGTGCAACTACCGTTAAACATTTGAAAAAGGTTTGCGCCCAAGGCTTATTAGCAAGAAAGCTAAAGGCCGAGCCAGTATTAACCGTGTAGGTAAAAGATAATACACCTTTAATAAAAACTGTTGAACCTTGTTCATTATAAAGGTTGGTAAATGCAACCTTTGTAAATCTATCTATTAAGATTAAAGCTAGCGTCAATATTACGGGAATAATAATCCACGCAAAAACGCCCTTTATTCCATTAAACCTAATTCTTTGCATAAATCCTCTAATTCAAGTTTTCCAGGGTTTAAAACTTCGTCAATATTAAAACCACTATCCCCCGTTGCCGCAATAAGGTCATTCAATCTTTCTTTCGGATTATACATGATTTTATCAGTTACTGAAGAAAGTTTTTCATCCATTATACCAACCGTCTTTTCGGCATTGTTTTCACTTAAAGTTTCATCGAGAGTCTTTTTTAATCCAACCACTTTTTGAATAGTAGCGTAATTTGGATACTTTTCTTTTAAAAATTCAAAATAAGCATTCCAATCTGCAGAAAACTTTTTTAAGCTCTCAACAACAAGCGAATACTTAATCAATGCAGTCGCTTCTATTTCACTAGCTTTTTCCTTTGCACTAATAAGCGTAGATGAAATCAATGCATCTTTCTCTTTATATTCATCAAGAGCAGTTGAAAGCTTTTTATTTTCACCGAGTAAAAATGCTATTCTTTCTTTTTGGTTATTAAGTTTCGATTCGTACTCAAAAGAGTTGTCTGAAAGAATTTTTTCAACTTCTTTTGCCGTGTACTTTCTTTTACTTAAATTCAAATTTTTCTCCCGAGCTATTTTAAACTCTTTTCTCTTATTTTTTCGATCATTCCTGTTTTTAAATTATAAAGTTCATCAGAAAGATCAACCTTATATACGTGTGGTTTATCTAGCCTTTTATATTCATCCCAAAAACTTTCAAGCTCTTTTTTTGCATACTCTTTAATAGTTTTAATATCAGGCAAATCGTAAACAAGCTTTCCTTCTTTAATAACCTCAACGTGCAATTTTCTTACAAAATAACTATTGAAGGTGGTTTTTTTCCATCTTTCTGTTGGATGGGTTAAAGTAAGTGGAATACTTTCATCAACGTCCTCTTCGTGTCTTAAGAAAATGCAGTCTGCTTCAGCCTTACCCGTTTGCTTATCATAAACTCTGTAAATGTTTTTAAAACCAGGATTAGTAATTTTTTCAGCATTATTTGAAAGTTTAATTTTAGGCTCTTCTTTTCCCTCGCCATCAATAACTGCTGCAAGTTTATATACACCACCAAGAGCAGGCATATCCGCACTAGTAATAAGCCTTGTCCCTACACCCCAAGAATTAATTTTTGCCCCTTGGTTTTTAAGCGAATTTATAGAGTATTCATCTAAATCACCGGAAGCACAAATTATAGCATCGTTAAAACCTTCTTTATCAAGCATCTCCCTTGCCTTTTTAGAAAGATAAGCAAGATCTCCTGAATCAAGACGAATACCTTTAGGCTTGCCACCCTTTTCTCTAATTTCCTTAAAAACTTTAATTGCGTTTGGAACGCCTTGTTTAAGCGTATCAAAAGTATCAACCAAAAGCAAAACGTTGTTTGGGTACGCTTCGGCATACGCCTTAAAAGCTGTATATTCGTCCTTAAAATTCATTACCCAACTATGAGCGTGAGTGCCAGCAACAGGAATATTAAACATTTTTCCAGCTAAAACGTTTGATGTACTATCACAGCCACCAATAACCGCTGCTCTAGCACCATATATTCCGGCATCAGGCGCTTGAGCACGACGAAGACCAAATTCCATTAAAAGATCGTCGCCTGAAGCATATCTAATTTTAGCAGCCTTAGTAGCAATAAGTGTTTGAAAATTCATTATGTTAAGTAGCGCTGTTTCAATAAGTTGCGCTTGAATTACTGGTGCTTTTACTGTTAAAATAGGTTCTCCAGGAAAAACTACCGTTCCTTCGGGAACAGCGTATACGTCGCCAGTAAACTTAAAATTTCTTAAATAGTTTAAAAAATCATCCCCAAACAAACCAAGACTTTTAAGATATTCTATCTCTTTATCACCAAATTTTAAGTTTAAAATATAATCAACAACTTGTTCTAACCCACATGCTAATGAATAGGTTATCATACCGTTTTGACGGAAGAATATGTCAAAAACAGCTAGTTCATCCTTTCGTTCATTATTTAAGTAACCATTCATCATAGTAAGCTGATATAAGTCTGTAAGTAAAGTCAAATTTCTCTTATCCGTCATAGATAACCCCATTAAATATTTAAATATTTTACACCATTATAGTCAAAGTATAACATATTGAAATTTTTTTGTAAATATAATTTAGCACCAAAAAATAATAAATAATTAGTTAATATTAAAAACCCGCCACTTAATTGGCGGGTTTTTATTTTAATCTTCTTCACTTATTTGTTTAACTATATCTACAATCGTATTTGCAATTTTATCATTTAATTGAGAATCCTTACTTTCAACCATTACTCTAATTTTAGGTTCAGTACCCGATGCTCTTATCATTAATCTTCCCTTATCTTGCAATTCCATATTGTATTTAGCAACAGTTGAAGATAAACTTTCACTATTAATTACCTTAAATTTATCACTAACGACAACGTTAATATTAGTTTGTGGATAAAGCTCTACGTCTATTATTTCAGAAAAAGTTCTATTTTGTTCAATTATCATATTAGCTACAGCTATAGCACTTAAAATTCCATCACCTGTAGTAGAAACTTCTTTTAAGATAATATGCCCACTTTGTTCACCACCAATGGAAAGATTCTTTTCAACAAGTTTTGCAAGAACGTATTTATCTCCAATATCCGTTCTTATTAAATCAATTCCATTATCTTTCAAAGCTTTTTCAATACCCATATTTGTATGACTAGTACCAACAACGGTATTTTCGTTTAATTTGCCTTGATTCTTTAAATACAACGCTAAAGCGTATATAATCATATCGCCATCAATAATATTACCCTTCTCATCAACAGCAATTAATCTATCAGAATCACCATCAAAAGCAAAGCCCATATCAGCTTTATATCGTTTTACACGTTTAATGAGATTTTCGGGATAAAGAGCTCCACAACCTTTATTAATTTTTAAGCCCTCGTCAGTACTATTAGCAGCAATAACGTTTGCTCCTAATTTTCTAAAAACTTCTGGGGCAATTCTTATTGCAGCACCATGCGCACAGTCAAGTACAATAGTTTTACCCTTTAGGCTATTTTTACTATTAGAAATTAAAAACTGCTTATATTTTTTTACTAAATTAAGATCCTGAGTGTATTTACCTATATCAGGAAAACTATTAGTTTTATTGCGAATAAAACAACGCTCAATTGTCTCTTCAGCCTTATCACCAAGCTTGTAACCTTCACTGTTAAAAACCTTAATTCCATTATATTCAGCGCTATTATGTGAGGCTGAAATTACTACACCATAATCGGCTTTAATTAGTTTAGTTAAATATGCTACACCAGCTGTTGGAACAACACCCGCGTCAATAACGTTAGCACCACCACTCATTGCACCACTAGCAACACCAAGAGCAAGATAAGAATTAGAAATTCGAGTATCAGCGCCAATTAATATAGTAGGTTTGCGTTTTAATACTGATAAAGCATTACCAATTTTATATGCTATATCAAAAGTTAAATCTTCATTTACTTTTCCTCTTAGCCCATCGGTTCCGAAAAATAAACCCATTTTATTTTTTCTCCTTATAATTTTTTAAATATTGGTGTGCGCGTTTTTCCTTTACTTCCTGTCTTACCCTACCAATAACAAAACTATCTTCATTAACATTTTCAGTAATGGTAGTTCCTGCACAAATATATGAATTATCCTCCACTTTAACAGGAGAGATAATGTTACAGTTGCTACCTATAAAACAATTGTCTCCAATTTTTGTTCTATTTTTCACTTTACCATTATAATTTACGAATATTGCACCACATCCAATATTGCAATCTTTTCCAACATCTGCATCGCCTACGTAAGCTAAATGGTTAACTTTCGTACCTTCTCCAATAACGGAATTTTTAACTTCACAAAAGTTACCAATCTTTGCCCCATCTTTAATTTCAGCCTTTGGTCTAAGTCTTGCAAAAGGTCCAACGTAACATCCATTACCCACAACAGCTTCTTCACATTGACTAAAATTTATCGTTGTATTATTGCCAATAACAGTATCCTTTATATAACAGTTTGGCAATATAATAGAACCTTTTCCTATAACAGTTTTTCCTTCTATTCGGTTGTTTTCGTATATTACAACACCCTCTTCTATCACAACAGTATCATCTATAAAAGTTGACCTCTTATCTAAAACCTTATATTTTTTTTTAAACATACTCATCCCCCCAAATTTCACAAATTTAATTATATGGGTATTATTTCACTTTGTCAACATTAAAAACACTAAAATTTCGACTTTTTTCTAAATTTTTTTACTTTTTTTAATATTTTTACTCTTTCACGATTTTAAAAATACAACTAAAAATCATAATAATACAAAAGTTTTTGAACACAATTCATATATAAAATCATTGATAAAGCAATTTGACTTCACCTCTAATATATGTTAAAATAAATATAGAGGTTAATATGATAGGTTTAATTGTTGCGTTGGATAGAGAAGCAGCTTCTCTAATCCCATATATTAAGAATAAAAAAGAAAAAGCTCTGGCTGGCAAAAAAGTTATTGAAGGAACACTTTTTGATAAAGAAATTGTTTTAATAATAACGGGCATAGGTAAAGTTAGTGCGGCGTTATCCACTCAATTTATTATAGACAAATACAATCCCAACGTGTTAATTAACTTTGGTTCAGTTGGTGCAGTAAACTCTAATATTAAAATTGGAGATTATTATATTGTCGATAAATGTGCGCAATTTGATTTTGACGTACGAGAAATTGATCCTGTTCCATTAGGTTATATCCAAGATTACGATAAAGTTTTCTTTGAAAATTATTGCCCAAATCTTACATATAATAAAACAACTTTAGGCACTTCAGATAAATTCACTTCAAAGAAAGAAGTTATAGATGAAGTAATAAATATGGGATGCGATATTCGTGATATGGAAGGTGCTTCAATTGCGCAAGTATGCACCTCAAACCAAGTAAATCTTATAATTTTAAAAGGCGTAACAGACGTTTATGGTTCAGGAACAGACGGAGAACAATTCAAAGAAAATTTAAACAAAATAAGCAAAGGTTTCCCTTCAGAATTAGAAAAATTATTTAACACTCTATAGAAAAATAAACATATTCTAAAAAAAACTCGACTTTCATTAAGTCGAGTTTTTTATTTGTTAAATTAAACTATTATCGCTAGAAATAGATCCTCTTACCTTTTTTCATTTCTTTTTTTTATTTTAAACTGAATAATATTTGTAACTGAAGTTGTTACAAGACAATAAATAATTGTACAAATTGCAGGCATGAATGCAAAATCGTAAACAAAAAATGCATAAATTACAACCGAAGCATTAAGAATAAAAATTATATTCATTAAATTAAAATTTTCCTTCCTTTTACGAATTAATGCAGCAATAATATCTACTCCTCCTGCTGAACCTCCGTAATTTATTGTTACAACATATAAAGCACCTCTAATAACACCACCAAAAATTGGCGCAACAATTAATCCAAATAAACTAGTAGCGTAAAATACTGGAATACTTATATTAAAATAACTCATTAATAAATTAACACAAGAAAAAGTTAAAATAAAAATTATACTTTTTATAACGTATGACTTAGAAAGCAAAAACCATGACACAACTAACAATGGAACATTTACAATCAGTGACAGATAGCCTATATTAGTATTTGTTTGATATTGCACGATGGTACATATTCCATCAACTCCTGCAGGAGCAAAGTTGTTAGGAAAAACAAATATTTTATAATTAAGCGCACACACAATAGCACAAATAATCATAATTAAACATTCATATGTTTTCTTTAGCATAAAAACACCTTCTAACAAGAAAATCGACAAACTTTCTAGTTTGTCGATTAAAATTTGGAGCTGCTAACCGGAATCGAACCGGTGACCTCATCCTTACCAAGGATGTGCTCTACCATCTGAGCCATAGCAGCCTATTTTCAAAATGCTAATGTATTATAACTAATATAAATATTTTTGTCAATATAAAAAAGGCTAATTTTTAAAATAATTTTAATTTTTATCTTAAATAAAAAAATCTAAAGGGCACAAAAGTTTTGTGCCCTCATTAATTAAAATTTTAATTCAAAATTATTATTCTACTGCAATTTCCTCAGTTTCTTCATCACTTTTAGGCGTTAACGCAATCTTAGAAACCTTAGTACTTTCATCTATCCTCATAATTCTTACACCTAAAGTATCTCTGCCTATTTTACTGATATCATTTGAAGAAACTCTAATAATAGTTCCATTATTAGTAATAATCATAATATCTTGATCGCTTGATACGAGTTTTAAGCTTGCGAGTTTACCTGTTTTTGCGTTAAACACACCAGCTTTAACACCCTTACCACCACGATTTTGCGTTCTATAGTCATCAAGTGAAGAAAGTTTACCAAAACCATTTTCAGTCATCGTAATAACTTCGCAATTTTCTTGAACAATAGACATATCAATAACGTAATCTTCGCCCGTTAATTCAATACTTTTTACGCCTTGCGTATCTCTACCCATTGCACGCACGTCTTTTTCGCTAAATCTAATACACTTACCTTCGTGGGTGGCAACGATAATGTCGTTTTCGCCATTAGATAATTGAACGGAAATCAATTCATCACCTTCAACGATGCTTATTGCAATTTTACCAACTTTTCTAATACTTACGAATTCTGAAAGCGCCGTCTTTTTAATTAAGCCATTTTTAGTAGCAAGAACCATATAACCTTCATTACTGCTCTTAAGAGGTAGCATTGCACAAACCTTTTCCCCATCTGAAAATTGCAATAAATTAACAATAGCCCTTCCTCTAGCTGTTCTTTGAGCTTCGGGGATAAAGAAAGCTTTAAGACTGTATACTTTACCCTTATCAGTAAAGAAGAGTATATCATCGTGCGTGGAAGAAACGAACATGTTATCAACAAAGTCTTCTTCCTTTGGCTTATGCGCCATAACTCCTTTTCCGCCCCGATGTTGCGTTTTATATTCAGCAACCGGAACTCTTTTAACGTATCCTAAATGGGTTAAGCTAATTACTACATCCTCTTCAGGAATCATGTCAGCAATATCTATATCACCGTAGTCGTAGGAAAGCTCTGTTTTCCTTTCAGATGAATATTTACCCTTAATTTCTTCCATGTCAGCTCTAATAATCGCTTTCACACGACTTTCATTTGCAATAATATCTTTAAGATCAGCAATAAGTACACCGAGCTCAGCAAGTTCTTCTTTAAGTTTATTAACCTCCATACCTGTAAGACGTTGTAATCTCATTTCTAAAATAGCATTAGCTTGACGCTCTGAAAGTTCAAAACTTTCCATAAGACCAGCAACCGCAGTATTCTTATCTGGAGATTTTTTAATAATTTCAATTACTTCGTCTATATTAGCTAAAGCTATTACTAAACCCCTAACTATATGCTCTCTTTCTTCTGCTTTAGCAAGCTCAAACTTAGTTCTTCTTAAAATTACAGATTCTTGATGAGTAATATAATGTTGTAAAATTTCTTTTAAGCTTAAAACTTTAGGCTCGCCGTCAACTAATGCGAGAAGTATAATACCATCTTTAACCTGAAGGTTGGTATGTTTATATAGAGTATTTAGAACAACCTGCGCATTAGCATCTTTTTTAAGTTCGATAACAATACGCATACCATGTCTATCAGATTCATCACGAATATTACTAACACCCTCAACTCTTTTATCATTAACCATTGATGCAATGCTTTTTATTAATTCTTCTTTATTAACTTGATATGGAATTTCAGTAACGGCAATTCTTTCCCTACCATTATCCATTTCTTCAATATCCGTTTTAGCACGAAGAACAAAACCGCCTCTACCCGTTCTGTAAGCTTGCTTGATGCCTGCTCTACCCATTAGAACACCACCCGTTGGGTAATCAGGAGCAGGAATATATTCCATAAGCTCTTCAACGTCCATATCAGGATTATCTAAAAGTGCAATGCATCCATCTAAACATTCAGCAAGGTTGTGAGGAGGAATATTAGTTGCCATACCTACCGCAATCCCGTCAGATCCATTTACAAGAATATTAGGTATTCTTGATGGAAGAACTACTGGTTGCATTTCTGTATCGTCAAAGTTAGGATAAAAATCAACGGTATCTTTTTCTATATCTCTAAGCATTTCGTTGGCAAGTTTAGAAAGTCTTGCCTCTGTATATCTATACGCCGCTGCAGAATCTCCATCAACAGAGCCAAAATTGCCGTGGCCGTCAACCAAAGGACAGTTAATCGAGAAATTCTGCGCTAAACGAACTAAAGCGTCGTAAACGGAACTATCGCCGTGAGGATGATATTTACCTAAAACTTCACCAACAATCTTAGCACACTTTTTATATGCCTTATCAGAAGTTAACCCCATGTCGTGCATAGCGTATAAAATACGTCTATGAACGGGCTTCATACCGTCTCTAACGTCTGGAATAGCACGAGAAACGTTTACCGCCATTGCATATGCGATAAAAGATTTTTTAACTTCGTTATTTACTTCAATATTAATAAGTTTAGTTTTATCTAAAACTTCTTGAAATTGTGGGGTAAGTTCAGCACCCAAATCTTTTTTAGCCATTTTTATTCTCCTTAGATATCCAAATCGGTTACGAGTTTAGCATTGTTTTCAATAAACTCACGTCTAAGTTCAGGATTATCACCCATTAATCTAACAAACGTTTCGTTTGCCTCGATAGCATCCTCCATAGTTACCTTGAGCATTGTTCTCGTTTCAGGATTCATAGTAGTATCCCAAAGCTGTTCGGGATCCATTTCCCCAAGACCTTTATAACGCTGAATTTCACACTTGCCTACTTCATTAAGGTATTCTTGCAACTCAGCATCCGAATAACAGTATTTATCAACTTTATTTTTTGTCGCCTTATATAACGGAGGTTGTGCGATATAAACGTGCCCCTTTTCAATAAGAGGACGCATAAATCTAAAGAAGAAGGTCAAAAGTAAAATTCTAATATGACTACCATCAACGTCAGCGTCGGTCATACAAATAATCCTATCGTAACGAAGTTTGCTTTCATCAAAATCTTCTTTCATACCACCACCGAAAGCAGTAATCATAGCCCTAATTTCTTCGTTTTCCATTATTCTGTTAATTCTTGCCTTTTCTACGTTTAAAATTTTACCACGCAATGGAAGAATTGCTTGGAAACGCCTATCTCTACCCTGCTTTGCGCTACCACCTGCCGAATCACCTTCGACAAGAAAAATTTCACAAAACTTGGGATTTTTATCTGAACAATCAGCAAGTTTTCCTGGAAGAGTAGTAGATTCTAAAACTCCTTTTCTTCTAGTATTTTCACGAGCTTGTCTTGCTGCCTCTCTAGCTCTTTGCGCAGTAAGACATTTCATCAACACCTCTCTTGCTTTTACTGGGTTTTCTTCAAAATACGAACCAAGATATTCATTCATTGCTTTAGAAACGTAATTTCTCATTTCTGAGTTACCAAGTTTGGTTTTTGTTTGCCCTTCAAACTGTGGCTCGGTAAGTTTAACTGAAACAACTGCAACAATACCTTCTCTAACGTCGTCGGAAGAAACTTTTTCATCCCCCTTAAAAACATTAAGTTTTTTACCACATTCGTTAATAATTCTAGTAAGCGAAGATTTAAATCCTTCTAAATGAGTTCCACCCTCTTCAGTGTTAATGTTGTTAGCAAAAGCGTATATAAGCTCGTTATAAGTTTCGGTATATTGTATCGCAACCTCTACCTCGGTATCACCATAGAATACATCAAAATATACGGGCTTATCAAATACAGGTTGCTTATTTTTACTTAAATCTTCTACAAAGTGAGCAATACCACCTTCATAATAAAACTCATCTTTCTGCTCTTTCCCATCTCTTTCATCACAAATTATAATCCTTAAGCCTTTATTAAGATAAGCTAACTCTCTTAATCTCGCTTTGATAGTATCATAATTAAAGTCGGTAGTTTCAAAAATCTCAGCGTCGGGCATAAAACTTACCCAGGTTCCCGTAAAAGTTGCACCACCAATAACTTTTAATTCTTCTTGAGGAACACCTCTTTTATATTCTTGACTAAAGTGTTTACCATCTTGATAAACTTCCACCCTAAGCCATTCAGAGAGAGCGTTAACAACTGAAAGACCTACACCATGAAGTCCTCCGGAAATTTTATATCCTCCACCACCAAACTTTCCACCCGCATGGAGCTTGGTTAAAACAACCTGTACTGCAGAAACTTTTTCAGTATGGTGAATTGCAGTAGGAATTCCTCTACCATTATCCTTGACAGTACACGAACCATCTTTGTTGATAACAATGGTAATCGTATCACAATGTCCGCTTAAAGCTTCGTCAATAGAATTGTCAACAATCTCTTGAACGAGGTGATGAAGCCCACGAACATCTGTCGAGCCGATATACATACCAGGTCTTTTACGAACAGGATCTAAACCTTCCAAAACTTGGATTTCGCTTTCACCATAATCACCGTGTACTTTTCTCAATTCTTCCATACTACACCTTCATTTTATTTTTGAAAATATTATACCATATTTACAATTGATTTACAAGTGTTTTTTGGAA
>JAZUCS010000006.1:0-3349 GCA_045639245.1 Christensenellaceae bacterium | reverse complement strand
GTTCAGATGGTACTCGTCGTAAGCATCGCCGTAGTTACCGCCTGTCCAGTGCAAGTAAAGTTTTTTGACGTAGCCCTTTGCTTCACCGGCAAGCTTGTGCAGCTCCTTGTGAGTAATTGGTTTGGGTTTCTTAACTAAGATGGATTGTTCAACTCCTTTCTGTTTGAGGTTCCGTTCTGCGCGCTTGAATTTTGCCTCTCACTATAAGAGTTTACATTGAGAATCCAAAACGGCAGAAATTCACAAAAAATATTTTTAAAAATTTTCAAATCGCTCTAAAAAAAGAAAAGCAACAGTCAAAAATGGCTGTTGCTAAAATTTTTTTCGACAAAATCTGCCGTTTGCACTTTTCGATGTAAACTCTTATAGTGAGATTTCTTTTTTACTCTCCTTCTCCCTTTTCTTTTTATATATTTTTCTTTTCCCTCTTCCTCTCATTTTTTCTTTGCCAGATCTAGCAATGCGTAGCATTGCTTACCTTGTTCTAACAGAGTACTAACTTAGAGTTATGCATGCCTACGAACAAGAAACCCCACCCAAGTTAATGAGTGGGGTTCTGTACTGCTTTAACTGCTTTGTATTACTATTGTACTGTAGAAGATTGTACTGTTACTTTTACTGCTTGTGGCTATTTGCAAAACTTATCGCGAATACGTTTTATAGCCAAATCTTTTTGGTAACCAACACCACGCACGCTTAACTCGCATAGCGCAGCAATTTCTCGTTGGTTGAAGCGACCACTAAAATATAAATTAAGAATTAGCTTCTGCTTGGGTGAAAGCTTTTTAAGCTCCTGTTTTAAAGCAAGACTGTTTAAAACATCTAAGAGGTTATCATCCTCAGCACCACCGAAAGGGTTTGGATTGCTATATGCATCAATCTTAGTTTCCCTGTCCCATCGCGTGCCTTGTTTTTGCATTAAACGCACGAACTTATAAATTAAATACTTACGGACAAGCCCCGGAAACTCGTCAAACTTATCGTCGTCATAAGTCTTAACAAATTCCAGAAACCACATCCAAGCGGTGTTTTCGGCATCTTCACCTAAGATACGGTAAGAGATGCCACGATGACTAAGCTTAAAGATTAAACGAGTGTAGCCTTCACAGATACGCTGGATAGCATCAGCATTACCAGCCTTTACCCTTGGGAGAATAATACTTAATTCTTCAGGGGTCAATTTTTCAGTGTTAGTAAAAGTGTTAATAATATCTTCCATCCTTTGCCACAGTATTACGAAGCCTCGTGCAAACTGCGACCAGCGCTGGACAAGTTCAACATACCACTCTTACCTGTAAAATACAATATTATGTCTTTAAAATCGGACATAAATACAAAAGTTTGAACTAAAGGCTTAAAATGAAGACATCTATTAAGAGGTAAAGGAGTGGTTATTATGTTGAATAACAATTTTGAAAAAGAGATGGTTTTATTTGGAAAAGCTGTAAAAAAAGTTAGAGATGCTAGAGGTTTAAAACAAGAAGATATTGTTAAAATGACTGGTGTCGCGCGTTCAACCTTGAATTTAATTGAAAATGGTAAACGCTTTCCATGGGGCGTTAATATATTGATATTATGCATAGCTTTAGAAATTCACCCTGCCAAGCTTATGGAGATGGCTTTCCATGATTGGGAGTACTCTGTGAAAAAGGTGAAGGTGTAATTTTGAAAAAGTAAATGCAAAATTTGTTCCAGGTCGAAACAAGGAACGCCATGTATTGGCAGGATGATTTGCTAAAATTAGGTTAGTGTGATGATTGGAAGGAGTTGTAAAAATGGTAAGCACATTGAATAGTTTAACTCTTGTGATATCTAGCATTACGCTAGTTATTTTAGCTATTGCCTTTGTTAGAATATTGAATCGTTAAAAAATAGAGCCTATTGTTGGTATGACATAAGCTTTCTTTGTGTGAGAAAGTGTGTGGTTGTACCAACGATAGGCTTTGTTTGTTGGGGAGTGGGAAGAAAAGGGATAGTTACATAGAAGATGAGTTTACGTGGTTAAAAATGTTAGAGATTAGGATCAAGGGAAAAGATATATGTGTAATTATGTCTAAAGCAAATTTTTGATGTTAGTATTATCTTTTATAAATACGATTTGTTGGAAGTTTCACGATTGCGTGATAAAATAACGAAAAGAGGATTATGATGAGGGGGGTATATATGGCGGTAACTTATAAAAAACTATTTCATTTAATGGTTGAGCAGGGTATCCAACCTTCTGATTTAAAAGAACAAGCAGGTTTTAGTGCAAATATTGTGACTCGTTTAAAGAGGAACCAGTATGTTTCGTTAGATAGTATAGAAAAGATATGCCTTGCTTTAAACTGCAAGGTTGATGATATCCTTGAATTTTATCAAGACAATCAGAAAGACCAAAACTTGAAATGAGAAGGGGATAGTTTAAATGACACATAAGAATTTATATATAGTTGATAATTCATCGGAGCAACAATCTGTAAAAGAATACCTTATGGATTGGTGTAAAGTTTCTAAGCAGATGGATATTGCTACAGGGTATTTAGAGATAGGAGGTCTGCTAGCTTTAGATACACACTGGCAGAAATTAGACAAAATCAGAATTATTCTTGGAAATGAAGTTACAAAGAGAACTAAAGATGTCATTGATAAAGTAGTGGAAACTTTACTCTCTCGCTTTAATGATAGTATTGACGTGGAACACGATAAAAATGAATTTTTAATAGGTGTTCCGGCAATTTTAGATGCAATGAAGTCTGGCAAAATTGAATGTCGTGTTTTTGATAAGAATAAATTTCATGCTAAAGCTTATATCACATACTTCAGGGATGATTATCGTAAACAGTTTATTCAAGCAATGAATGTACCATCTGGTTATGCACTTGTAGGTTCTAGTAATTTTACAAAAGCTGGACTTACACAAAATATTGAGCTGAATGTACAAGTTAGTAATGATGTCGACCAACTTCAAGAATGGTTTGACGAACATTGGGAAAAAGGCGAAGATATTACGACAGCAGTCTTAACGGTAATTGAAAATCATGTAAAAGAATTTAGTCCATACGATGTATATATGCGTTCTATGTATGAATATTTTAAAAGTCGTGAAGAAACTGTTTCTGAATGGGAACAACACGATTCTGTCATATACCAAGGACTTTCTCAGTATCAACGTGACGGATATAATAGTATGGTAGAAATAGCTAACCGTTATTCTGGTGCTTTCCTTTGTGATGGTGTTGGCTTGGGAAAAACTTTTGTAGGCTTGATGCTTATTGAGCGTTTTGTTAAAAAAGAACGTAAAAACTTAGTACTAATTGTTCCTGCTTCAGCTAGAGTGTCTGTATGGGAAGCTAATATAAAGAAATAT
>JAZUCS010000005.1:0-1530 GCA_045639245.1 Christensenellaceae bacterium | reverse complement strand
TCAACTCTTAAAAAGGTTTTAGTATCTCAAATGGGAATGAGCGAAAAAGACGTAGAAAATTACGTTTCGGCATTACCTAAAGAAGATATTACAGAAATGTTCAAAAACTTAATTTCCGAAAAAATCAAATCGGAATATGCCGCTTCGGTTTCAAAGCAGTTATCAGTTATGAATGAGCAACAACTGGCATTTGCTTTAGATAACGCTATTAAAGGCTTTACAACAGAACAACTTGCAACCTATTATGATGAGGTTTTAGAATTTTCAAAATCTACCTATGAGGATAACCTTAAAGAGCTTGGCTACGTTGATTTAGATAATCCTGCCACTATTAATCTTTTTGCTTCATCCTTTGAAAATAAGGACGTTATTGAAGAAGAGATTAAAAATTATAACAAAAAGGTTAAAGAACTGGAAAAAATCACCTACACCGATTATGTAGGCATTATGATGTCATCAATCACAACCATTATAAACGCTATAACCTACGTATTAATCGCATTTGTAGCAGTATCACTTGTAGTTTCTTCAATTATGATTGGCGTTATTACCCTTATTTCTGTTCAGGAAAGAACAAAAGAAATTGGTATTTTACGTGCCATAGGCGCTTCAAAAAGAAACGTTTCAAGTATGTTTAACGCCGAAACGGTAATAATTGGCTTTGCTTCTGGCGCTTTAGGTGTTTTAGTAACCTATTTGCTATGCATTCCCATAAATATAATTTTACAGCACCTTACAGGAATAGCTAACCTTAAAGCCGTTTTACCAATACCCGTAGCGGTTGCTTTAGTATTCATAAGCGTTATTTTAACCCTTTTTGCAGGTATAATTCCATCTAAGAGTGCCGCCAAAAAAGACCCCGTTGTAGCGCTTAGAACCGAATAATTTACAGGTTACTACAAAAAAAGACTAGACTTTTCAAAATAAGTAATGTATAATATTATAGATATTTATTTTTAGAGGAGGATTTTAACCCTTATGAAAATCTTTAAAAAAATAGCTTCAGCCATTATGGTTGGCTGTATATTGCTTACTCTTTGCGCTTGTCACGGCAAAAACGAGGTAGCTCTTACAATTGAAGGAATTGATATTACCTCTGCACTTTACCTCAACGCTCTTATTGATGCAGATGCAGATGCAAAAAAGACGGTTGATGAGCAGATTGCTGCAAACAAATCCGAAGAAACCGAAACTACCGAATCTACCGATTACTATTCTCAGAAAATCGATGGTATTGATTTTAAGGATTACGTAAAAGAAAAAACCATTGAGCTTTGTAAAGAATACGCCTTCTTCCAAAAAATGATAGATGAAGGCAAAATTAATAAATTAACCGATGAACAAGTAAAAGATGCAGAGTCTGCTGCATCTACATATTGGAGCTCTTACGGTTACGCATACCTTTACGCTGCAAACGGCGTTTCATACGAAACCTATAAAAAAGCCTTTACTTACACCTACTATTCAAACGAATACTTTAAAAACGTTTACGGTAAAGGCGGCGAAAAGGAAGTTGCCGAAAGCGCAATT
>JAZUCS010000004.1:0-2141 GCA_045639245.1 Christensenellaceae bacterium | reverse complement strand
CAATCGTGTTCACCACAATCACAAGCCTTAGTTTCATCGTGTTCGCATCCACAGGTGCATTTTTCTTTCTTATCCATAATAATTCTCCTTTATTTTTTACCTTTATTTTTATCGTTAAGAAACCCTTGCAATATGGTGGCAGCAGCAAGGCTATCAACTAAGCCCTTTCTCTCTTCCCTGCTTTTACCTTGCGAGATTAAAACTTCTTCTGCTTCACAGGTAGAACATCTTTCATCTACTTCGTGCACCTTAATTGTAAGTGTTTCAACTAACTTCGCTATAAAAAACCTTGCCTTTTCCGTTTGAATTGATGGCGAACCATCAAAGTTTACAGGCACACCACAAACGATATCGGTAATACATTTTTCCTTAACGTATTCGCCCATTTTAGCAAGGTCTGTTTTTAAGTTTTTTCTATGATACGTTTCAACGGGCAATGAATAAGAATTAAACGGGTCTGAAACGGCAACGCCAATTCTTTTATCCCCAATATCTAAACATAAAAATCTTTCCACCTAAATATTATACCACCATTTTATAATTTTTACAATATAAATAACAAAGTTTTATCACCTATTATAATAAATAATTTTTACACTAAAAAAGGGATAACGATAAGCTCGTTATTCCTTTTTCTCTTTTGTAAAACGCACTTTTAAGGTTCTATATCTATTGTCCCATCTAAACAACGTATAAGTGCTGTATTTATATATGAAGCCCACGAAACACCTACTGTTGTTTTATTCCATTGTTCCTTTGTTCCAAGATAATTAATAGTTCCAAGCGACCAACAATCATAGAACGCATAATCCCCTATAGTTGCCACACTTGATTGAAGTTCTACAGATTCAAGTGAAGTACATTTATAGAACGCTTCTTCCCCTATACTTGTTACACTTGATGAAAACTCTACACTCGTAAGTGAAGTACATTCATAGAACGCATAATTTGATATTTTTGTTGCACTCTCAAATTTTATATCTGTTTGCAAAACGTTATTTACATATAATTCATTTTCGTAATATAATGGGTTACCAACATAATCGGCAAAATCTATCATTGCCCAGCCATCTATAGTGCCCCAATAATTAACATATTCTATATTCTCAGCTCTATAAAAAGCTGCAGTTCCTATACTTTTCACGCTACTACCTATATTGACTCTTTTGATAGATTTAAAACCATGAAAAGCAAACGAATTGATTTTGGGTGCATTTAATATGTTAACTTCTTCAACCAACTTGTTATCTATATATAATTTGGTATTGTATATTATTGGATCTAAATCTATTTTTGTATAGCTATAAGGGTTATCGAATTCAATTGAAACCCATTGATCAATCGTTCCTGCATAAAAAACAGAGAGATTACAGCAGTTGACAAAACATTCATTACCAATTACTTTAATAGTGCGTGGTATATGTATTTCAGTTAAAAATTGACAATGAGAAAATGCCCTTTCGCCTATTGTTTCAACACCTTCGCAAATATAAACTCTTTTTATAGACTGACAAGCGTAAAATGCAAAATCTGATATTTTTGTTGCTGTTGTTAAATTTACTTCTTCAACCAATTCATTTTGCACGTATAAATCTTTTGCATAATAGATAGGATTAGAATAGTAACTGTCTGCGAACTCTATGTGTGCCCAGCCGTCAATTGTTCCACCATAATTAACTTTGTTTATTGATTGGCAATACATAAAAGCAGATGCATCTATAGAAACTACACTTGAAGGAATAAATACCTCCTTTACCTCACGACAACTACTAAATGCATTGTTTCCAATAGAAATTAAACCATTTGGCAATTCAATTTTAGTCAACTTACTACAAAAAGTAAAAGCAAACGCATCAATAAATTTTATATTGCTTGAAAATTCCACACTTTCAAGATCTCCGCACTCTCTAAAAGACTCGTAAAGGATACCTTTACATTCTTCGCTAATTTTGGCTTCAACTATGTTTTTATCGCTTACCCCATATAAAAACATATATTTATTGTTAGGGTTTCCTACATACAATAAGCCGTCTTTAGAATATTTATTTTGGCAGTCAACTTTGCCTAACCACTCTAAACTATTAGGTAGCACTAATTCCCCGAACCATAACGAATAGACATCAGAACCCATTTTAACAACG
>JAZUCS010000003.1:0-16811 GCA_045639245.1 Christensenellaceae bacterium | reverse complement strand
ATTTCCAGTGAAAATTTCTTTTTTCATAAATCCTCCGTTTGTTTTTTTAGTTGCAACTGGCAGGTCGCAACTTTTATTATACACAAACGGAGGATTTTACTCAACGGTAAACCTTTACTGGACCCCCAGACTATCTGGGGGTTTATTGTTTACACAAAAAAACTACCGAATAATACATTCGGTAGTTTTGTATCTTATTTTACAATTAGTGTCTTTCAGACCAAGCAGTACCAAGAACAACGCAAACGTCGATAGTGATATTTTCTACACCAAAGATTTCTGTAGTGAAAGCGGTATCTGCTTCAATACCCTTTTGAACGCCATTTACTTGAGCAAACCAACCATACAAGTTGTATTTAGCAAATTCTTGAGGAACAACAATATCAGCAAGGGTGGGTAATGATGAGCCTAATGATTCGCCTGCGTTAAGAGTTATAGGATCGAGCGTGGTGCTACCATTAACTGAACAAACAATGTCTTCTCCTTTATCGGTAGTAAAGGTAAGAACAATATTTACAGTATAAGTAACTTGTTGCCATACAGCAGTATAAGCTTTATTACCAGCGCTTCCAGAAGTAATAACTACGTTAGCAACAGGATTAGCAGTGCCTTCTGCCCAACCTAAGAACTTATATCCTGACTTGGTAGGATTTTGAAGAGTAATATCTGCATCCGTTACTTTATAAGTGGTTGGATTCTCAACGCCTGTTGCCATAGAACCACCAGCAAGGTCATATGAAATTGTATAAGTTTTAGTATCATCTACAGTCCAAGTAGCATATGCTGTAAAGTCTTCTGCATAAGTGTACTTAGAATTGTTATTTAAAAGCTCGCCATCAACAGCACCCTTTCTCCAACCTGCAAATACGTAACCTTCTCTAGTAGCAGTAGGAAGGGGCATATCTGCATCAAAAGTATAAGTCTTACTAGCTTCACTAATAACTGCAGGAGAACTTTCAGAATCGTTAGCATTAAAGGTTACGGTATAAGTATTAGCCGTCCATTGAGCCTTAACGGTAGTACTTGCGGTAATTTCAGAAAGAGTTTTATCCCAAGATGCAAAGGTATAACCTGTTCTTGAGAATTCGGGAGCAACGATATCTGCTGCACTTTCTACCGTTTGAACAGTTTCTCCTGAAACTAACGTGCCACCATTACCATCAAACGTAACGTCGAAAGCCTTAGGTCCACAACCCATAGCAAATAAACTAACAATTAAAAGCATTGAGCTGAGCAACAAAATAATTTTTGATTTTTTCATTTTTTCACCCATATATCCTTTTTATATTTAAATTTAGTTAAAAACATTATATACCAATGATAGATGTTTGTCAATAGCAAATTTAAAAATTTTTTACCCTACACACAATGTTTTGACATGATTTTTAAAAGAGCACACAATCCTTCGTTAATTTGCTTTTTAACGACTAAGCTATCACACCCTCTTTCCGCTTGTAAAATGGCAAACTCAAGGTTTAAAACTTGATTTTTTTCATTTTCGCTAAGTTGTTTTCCTAACGCTTCTATAATAGCGCTTTTTACACCAGAATAGTTTTCCTCTTGTTTAACAGGTTGACTTTTTTTTATAGCTTTTATCACGTTTGAGCTTTTTGTTGGCTCAACTTCTTGCAACATTTCTTCAAAAGAAATTAATGTTTTTTTATTTGATTTTGCCTCTAAGTTTTGATTAAATTCTAAATCTCCTTCCCTTTCCGTCGCGAAACGTTCTATTCGTTTTACCGCCTCTTTTTGCTCGGTGGTAATATTTAATTTCGCTTGTTTTTTACTGATGAATCCAAAAGGTACAAGAGAGAAGGAAAATATTGCTGAATTAAGCAACACCAAATCAAAAGCACTCTTCCCCGCCAAACTGAACGATGCCTGCAGTATTAAAAATCCAAAGGATAAATAAAATAACGCTTTTGTATTTTTAACGTTAAACGACTTGCAACAAATTGTTAAGCTAATGTTTACTATAAAGATAGTAATCAAAGATAATAGCGTTGCAAAAAACATCCATCCTGAAGCAGAAAAATTTTTAGCAAAATTTAAGAAACTGTTATAAAATACACTCATAGGCAAACCCCTTGAGAATTTTACCTTATCTATTGGTAAAAAAACGCAAACCTTTTGACTGTTTTTGTCATAAAAAGAATATAGCCTAAAAATCTACACATTCACCAGATAGCAAATTGACTAACGTTTTACGAACCACTTTTAGCTTTAACACGCTTTCAACCGCTTGAGCGTATAAATCAATTTGAATAGAATACTTGTTTTTTAAGGCTTGCCCACTAAGAACAGAATACTTATAATCTATTATTTCAGCTTCCTTCCCGTTAATAGCCAAAAGGTCTATAACACCCTGCACTAAAACCTTATCAGATTTTACTGAAAAAATACTTTTGCCATCAATCTCCGCCATAAAGGGTTGTTCTCTGAATAATTCTTTCCCCACCAATCTTGGTGCAAAAGCTTTTAGAGATTTTTCCATTTTATCAAGATCAATTTGCTTAGCTTCTTCAAGAGTTATTATACCCTTGCCAATCATATTATCTACCTGATTTTTTAAGCTTACCGTGTGATTACAATCGTTAAATTCAAAATTCTCCAATACTTTATGTGCTATTATTCCCCTTTCAACGCCTGTTTGTTCATCGGAAAAAATGGTAAATATAGGTTGTTCTTCTTTATTATTTTTCTCCACCACAGAAGTTACCGAGCATTTTAACGGAAGCGTTGTACAACTAGCATAAGGATATGAAAAGTTAATATTATTAGAAATTTCTTCTATTAAATTTTGTTGTGGTACACCAACTAAAACTTTTCTTTTTCCAAGCCTTTCATCTACTCGTACTTTCAAATCATTAGGTTCAACATTAATAGCTTGCATAGACAATGGCAAATAATCACCAAACTTATCTGCACCGGTAAATACGTTTTTTCTAATTTCATCTTTGGCTTCAATAGTCAAATGCATTGAATAAGC
Source organism: Christensenellaceae bacterium (assembly GCA_045639245.1). GTDB lineage: Bacteria > Bacillota > Clostridia > Christensenellales > Borkfalkiaceae > UBA1259. Next base: position 13,822 of record JAZUCS010000003.1, on the reverse strand, counting down.
CGCTCTAGTTGTGGCCACGTAAAACACTCTTAAATCTTCTTTTATCTTATCTAGGCGCATTTTTTCTTTAAATAATCCCCTAAATAAGTTTTCTTCTACCGTTCTTTCATTGTCATTATAATTTTTGAGGCACAAACCTAATTGATAATCTTTTAGTATTTCTTCCGTTTGAGCTCGCCTATTAGAACCTTTTTCCAAACCACAAACAATTACTACAGGAAATTCCAACCCCTTTGATGCATGAATGGTCATAACCCTAATAGCATCGTCAGTGACAGACGGGCTCATTAAAAAGGTTTTAGGCGATTTATCTATAAGTACTAAAAACTCGTGAACTGTATAACTCTTTTCAGCAGTAGCAATATTGAGAAAGAAATTTATTCTATCTAAACGCCTTTCTCCTTTTCCTTTAGCTATAATATAGTTTTCTAAGCCACAATCATAAATAACCTTTTCTAAAATCCTACCCGCACCGACAAAATCTGCTTCAAATCGAATTTGATCAATATAACAGTTGAAATCTATTAACTTTTGCCTTAAATCATCTTCAGCATTTTCCAACGCGTAAAGATAAGCTAAATAAAAGCTTCTTTCCTTCTTTTTTGTCTTATCTAACGCAGAAAGATACTCTTTATACATTAATGAGATTTTTACAAGCTCGTTCTCGGAAAAATTACCAACGGGACTTTTCATTACCGATACCAGTGGAATATCTTCCACCTTGCAATCTATAAGCTTTAACACATTAATTAATAGCTGAATTTCCCAAAAAACGCAAACGTTTTCAGAAACTTCAGATGAAACGGGAATGTTTAACTTTAACAAATCTGAAACTAATGAAAAGACGTAATCGTTATCTCTATTTTTATTTAAAATAACAATATCTGAATAAGTAATTTGCTCATGCTTGCCCGTTTTTATATTGTAATATGACTTACCTAATTCTTCCTTGATTATTTTCTCAATTAGCAAGGCGACGTTTGAAGGATATTCTAATTTGATTTTTTGCTCTTCTGCAAGAATATCATAAATTCTCGCACTTTCCTCCTCTTTTTTATTGTCTTCTTTAGAAAGAAAATATAGAGCCACTCTACCTGAATCACTTTCAGGATATATTCCCCCAGCACGTAGAGAAGAAGTATTTTCATAATCCATACCGTAAATGGTTGGTGTCATTGAATAAGAAAAAATTTCGTTAACCTTTTCTAAAATCATTTGTGCAGAACGGAAATTGTGATTTAAATTTACGGTTTTTTCCCCGTTAGCTTTCATCATTTTTTCTTTGTTTTTAAAAATTTCCGGTCTACATCCTCTAAACCCATAAATACTCTGCTTTACGTCGCCAACCATAAACAAATTGTTTTCCGAAATTAACGATAAAATCTCTTCTTGTACGCCGTTAACATCTTGATATTCATCAGCAAAAACATATTTGTAGTTGGCTTTTATGGTTTTTAACGTTTCTTCATCTCCTAAAATTTTTAGAGCATAATGTTCTAAGTCTGAAAAGTCTAAGCCGTTTTCTTCCTTTTTGTTTTTGGCATAAATTTGTGAAAAGGTATTAACTATTTCAAACAAACCTTCAAGATGCTCTTTTATGCGAATACCCTTTTCTTTTTCCTCTGCTTCATCTGAAACGTGATCGTTTACACGTTTAATAAGAGCTAAAACTTTAGCGTACAATTTTTTAACGTGATTTTTAATGTTTTCCATTTCCTCGCTAAGTTTTCTACCAAAGGTTAATGACAATTTATAATTTGCAAACCTTTTAACTTGATAAAGATTTCCATTAATAATTTCCGTTAAATCGCAAGCTAATTGCTCTAAAATTGTTTGTGCGTTCACAAACTCTAACGCCTTTGATTGCGACATAAGTTCATAAACGTAAGAAAGAAGAGCTTTAGCATCAACGTTAATATATTCTTTATATAACTTTTCCGCTCTTTCAACGTTTGTAAATAACGAAAGGATTTCTTTTATATAGTTATTTGGGTTAGCGTCAACCTGTAAGAATTTATATATATCGAATATAATATTCTTAAAAGCTTTATCTGAACGATATCTTTGATGTCTTGCTAACAGAGTATAAAATGTTTTATCCTTTTGTCTATAGTATTTTTTAAAAGTTTCATCTAAACTTTCTTGCGCAATCAATTCAGCGCGCCCTTCGTCTAATACCTTAAAATTTGGAGAAACGTTTGCCGTAAAGAAATATTTCCTTATCAGTCTTGAACAAAAGGAGTGTATGGTACAGATATCCGCAGTTTCAACTTCTAATAATTCTTCCGCAAAAGGCGCTCCCTCAGCAATTTTTTTAGATAACGCCGTTTTAAGTTTTTCCTTCATTTCAGAAGCCGCCGCCTCGGTGAAAGTTACACATAATATGTTTTTAACACTCGTTTTCCCTTCCGTTATCAATCTAATTAATCTTTCAATCATAACGAAAGTCTTTCCACTCCCTGCTGAAGCGGAAACAAGAATATTACCTTTTTCGTGATTTATTACTTCTATCTGTTCTTTTTTAAGGTTGGGCATCTTCTTCACTCCCGTAAACGGCTTTTTCTATGGTGTATTCTTTAACCACTCCCATTTCCCTTTCCGTTCCTTCGTCTTGCATACATACGGCACGAAACTTACATCTCTCACATGTTCCCTTTAATGGCGACGCAATTATTACACCGTTGCTCATTTGTTCTACCGCCTGTTCAGACATCTTTTCTGCATACTTAATAAAAGCGGAAAGCGTTTTTTCGGTAGTAGCACCCTTAACTTTTCCATCTTGAACGGTTACGGGTATATATTTAGAACACCCCTTCATATCAAACTCTTCGTCTTGTTTAGAAAGAACTTCTACGTTATCTAACGTTTTACCCTTTAATATAGGTTCGTTTTTATTCTTTAACGACTTATACTCGTTAACCGCATCAAAGTAATAAGCACCAGCAAGGCTTTTATCCCCTATTGCCAAAGCATATAGCCAAAGCTGAAGTTTGATTCCTGTAAAAAGTGCCTCTTCACTGTCATCCACCTTACCTGTTTTATAATCAATTACTCTAAAATAGTTTCCAAAGGTATCTACTCTATCTATTTTGCCACAAAGCTTTGCTTTTCCGTTTGCAAGAGAAATTTCAAAACTTCTTTCTAAATTACCTATTTCAGGTTTGAATTGCGAACGCTTAAAGAATTCAAACGAATTCAAGCAATGTCGTTTACATTCGCTAATTAAACTTTCTAGCGACGCATCTTCTATACTTTGTTCAAAATAAATTTTGTACCGTTCGTCCTCTTCAAGTTTTTTTATATTTTCATTAAATAGTTTAACCGCCTGTTCAACCGTATCAATTTTTCCAACCTCTTTTGTGAATAAATAAAAAATTTCGTGCATGAGGTTTCCTATGGAAATGGCGTTTATTTCCCCCATTTCACGCTCCTTCACCCCAAGTGTATACCTTAAAAAGGCTCGGAAAGGACATTTATAATATTCTTCAAGCATAGTTGGGCTGATTTGTGCACTACCAATATTTTTATTGTTTTCTAGTTGTTTAACCATTTCACCATTTGCACTATCTAGAATGTTTTTTGCCTTTTCTTCATCCGAAGCAAAATAAAAGGAAATGGCTTCGCTTAGGTCCCCACGCCTCCACTCGGTAAAATTAGCACAATCAAGCGCAAAGTTTTTATACCCCTGCTTACCACTCAGAAATCTTCCCGTTTCGGGGAAAGGACGTACGGTAAAACAGTTTTCAAAAAATCTGAAAACTTCACTCTTGATGTTTTTCCCATTTTTTTCAGCAGTAACGGGATAGGAAAGATATAACTTTTCACTAAAAGAAGAAAGCGCCACAACAGTCTCTTCTCTCGCCCTATGGTTTACAATTTTAATTTTAGGCTCGATAAACACCTTTAAATCGGACAGTCTATCAAGCTCGTTATCGTTTAGTAGCGCAACGTCTTCCTTTGCAGAAGGCACGCCTGAAGTGAGCGAGCATACGAAAAGATTTTTAGTTTCATATTGCGCACTTTCCTTGAATCCGCCTACAAAAACAGCATCGTTATACTGTGGAATAATGGAAAGTTTTAATGCCATAATGCCACTTATTAGAAGATCTTTTATTTCCTTTTTATCATTAACATCTCCTAAAACGCTGTTAATTTCCGTTAAAACTTCACGAATTTTGCCGTAAATTTGTTCCGTTACGGAAGCTTCTTCAGCTCTGCCTACAAGTCTAAGTTGTTCGCCCAACAATTTAAGCTTTTCCTCAACTGCATTATCTAATAGAAATGCATTAAGATTGAACTCCTCAAAATCCTTAGCAACTTTTTGTCTTAAATTTTCTAGCTCTGCAAAAATAGATGAGTTTTCCACCCCAAACTTAAATGGGCTAAAAAATGCTGAATAATTTACGTTGAATTTATAAACGTAATTAATAAACTCGTCGTTAAGTTCTTTATTCGCAGAATACAAAGGGTTTTTTATAAGTGAAAGCACCGTCTCTCTTTCAAACCTTTTAACAAAGCAATCAATATATGAAAAAATAAGGGTAATAAGAGGATGATTTTCCACCCTATATCTTAAATCAAAATAAGCTGGAATTTCCAAGAGCTGAAAAGCCTTTTTCAGTGGAGCTTCATCTACGTTTTCAGGAAGTATTACGCCAAAATCCTTATACCTTTTTCCCTTTAATACTTCTTGCTTTATAATACAAGCAATTTTTTCCCCTTCTTCATAGGCGTTTTTTGCAGAATAAGTATATATTTTATCCGTTAATATTTTTCCTTCGCCTTGTTTTAGAGGATTAAATAGCGCCTCGATAATTTTTCTATTTTCTTTTTCGCTTGGTGTTTGAACAAACTGCACTTGGCTTTCTTTGCCAAGTTTAGTAGCAACGTCCTTAATTTTTTTAACCGTTTCGTTTACAAAAGCAAACTCGTTTTCACCATAAGGAAGTATTGCCGTAAAAGTATTAGCTTTAGTTAAAAGTGCTTCAATACAGTTAACACTTTGCCCAGTTAATCCGTTATATCCAATAATAAAAACGTTTAAATCTTTTTGTTCTTTAAGATTATAAATAATTTCAGGAAATTGTGATAATGCCCCGTTTTGATCTTCTAATTCATTTTCAATTAAATACTTTTCATAACTATCAAAAACTAGTGCAATATCATTAAGTTTGTTTTTTAAAATACCCCTTGCACCGTCAACCGCACCATATACGTCAATCGGTTTTATCCCCGCACTTTTTAGCTGTGCTATCAATTCGAAAATAGTTGGCGCAATTTCTCTTCCTTTATTAAGCATTGAAAGTGGTAGTGTGCCCAAAATCTTTTTAACAACCATCGTTGAGCCCTCTTTAGTAAGAGTGCGAGTAGGCGTTTTATGAACACGCAAATAGTTACCGAAAGAATAAACTTCGGTATTAAACGCTCCATTAAAAGCCGTACAGATTTTACGTTCTGCCGTGAGCGACGCTTTTTCCTCACAAAAAACTAGATTTTTTTGCGTTAATAATTGATGCTTTTCTAGTTCTTTGCAGAGTAAATTAAAAATAAAATGATAAGAATCTGTTAGAATTATTTTTACCATATCTTTATTATAACATAAGCGCAGGATATATTATAGTACTTTTTAAAAATCTTCGCCTAGTATTTTACAATTTTTTTTATTTGTGTTAATATATTAGTGATAAACTTAATTTTGGAGAAAAAAATGAAAAAAAAGCTTTTTTCAGTATTGGCTCTATTGCTAACGAGCGTTTTTGCGCTTAGTGGATGTTATGCCTTGCCCGAGCTTTCCTTCAGCAACTCCTTTTGTGGTGGAAGCGGTTCTCGTGATGACGATCCACAAACAGGCTATACCGAAATTCTAGAGTACAACGTTAATTACGAAGAAACAGCTGAAGGACTTACTGTAGACTCTTCCTTGAAAAATAATAAAGACTTTAAATTTGAATATTCTAACGGGAAATTCGTTTCCACTTTTAAAGTTTTATCCTCCTTTCCAAAAACCCTTTCAAGTGATATAATTGACAATTTAAATAACGATCAAAAACAAGCGTATTATTTGTCAACGGAGTTTTCAATAGACGTAAAATTTGAAATAGGTAAAGATACTTTCACTCATACCGACAGGATAATTTCAGAAACATATTTTTGTGGTCCAACCCTAGCGTACGCGCCTGTATATTCAAAAACTATTACAGACTATACAAACTTATTTTTCTCATCCTTTATAGCTCCAGTTCCCATTAAAACGGTTAGCGAAATTAAATATTCTAAATCAGATTATATAATTGACTTTAAGTTAAACGAAGAGCCAAATAAAATTACTAAAGAAAAATACTCCTACAAAACAATTATAGATAATAACCAATTATTGTTTATACTAAGAAATTTTACAGTAGAAGCAGAAAAAGTTTCTTCAATTCCAATCGTAACTGCAATTTACAAAGAGCCAACGGCACTAGCAATTAACAATTTTACAGCAGTAACGATAACACCAAAAAAAGATAATCCGATAACTTACAATTTCTCGCCTATAACTGAAGGCATAGCTACTAACCATTATAGATTCTATAAAAACGATCTTAATGCTAGAGGCAGTATTCAACATTTATTTATTCAAAGTAAAATGGAAAACTCCAATCTTCCATATAAGGCATTACCCATGCGTTACGTTGAGCCATTAACGACTTACGGTTCTTATTTACCAATGGGATCACTAGTATATAATTTGATTGACGTTTCAATAAACGGATAATAAATATTTACAAAAGAAGAACCGCCACGATAAAAATCGTGGCGGTTATTTTTTATTCAATCCTTAAACTATGCAATTTCTTTTGTGCCCTTTTTATAGTTAGCACCTTTTTCGCTCCAAATGTTGTCTAGGCTACCTGAAACTTCAAGCTTAGCGCAATTTTCAAAAGCTGAAGCTCCTAATTTAGGCGTTCCAACAACTGCACTCACATCAACTTCAGAAAGATTTGAACAACCAAAGAAAGCGTAAGCTCCAACATTTTCCAAAGAAGCTGATAAAACAATCTTTTCAACGCTTGATTCTGCAAACACAAAGCTACCCATAACTTTAACTGAAGCGGGAAGCATTATTTGCTTAATACCGCTGTTTGCAAAAGCATAATCTTTAATCACTTCAAGAGTTGAACCTGCATCAAAAGTTAAACCTTCTTTAAGCCCTTCGCACTCAGCAAAAGCATACGAATAAATAGTTTTAACAGTTGAAGGCACGTTTATAACACTTAAATCTCTACACCCTTTAAAAGCATTTTCACCAATAACGGTAAAATTTCCAACTAGGTTAACTTTTTCAATAAGTACCGTTCCAGCAAACGCATACATAGGTATTTTATATTCACCAGCAGGTTTAATAGTAACCTCCGTTAAGGATGCAGGAATATAGTAAGTTGCAGTACTTACTCCATAATTTGCGGTAATTGCTTCGCCATAAGAATATTCTTCCGATCCAAAAATAAATCCAAACGTTCTTTCAGCATCAACAGATTTGTTTTCCGCTTGATCAGTTTCATAAATATAAGCGTCTGCAATAGCAGTTTTACCAACGAAAGGAAGAGTTATTTTTTCAAGCTTTTTCATTTTCTTGAAAGCACCTGAAGAAATTTCAGTTACCGTATCGGGAACAACAACTTCCACTAAGGTGTCGTTGCCGGAAAATGCGCCTTCCGCAATTCTTCCTACCGTCTTTTCACCCGCCACAGCGCCAATATCTAAAGAAGTAATTCCTTCTCCTTCATCAACGTATCCGTAAACGGTGTAAAATTCTTCTCCCGTATACTTTTTCATTAATAAGCCTTTTTGCCCGTTCGTTTCGCCATCATCTCCACAAGCTACAAGAGCAAAGGCAGAAACGGCAACGAGTACTAAAGCTAAAATTATGTTTATGATTTTTTTCATAAAGTCCCTCATACTAAATTTATACTTATTAAGTTTAACATTTAATAAAGGTTTTGTCAATCAATAATTTTTATTCCCCCTAGTTTTTTTCGTCTTTTTTTCCACAAACAAGAAAAAGTCGGGCTCTATTAACAATAGATCCCGACTTTGCCTACTATATTATTACTTTCCCATCGAAAAAACTATAAAAGTATCCCGCAACGTCCTTTACTTGTTTTTCAAACTCCGCCACCAAACAATCGGGAGAAGCATTTGAAAAAGAATATTTTCCATAATAGCTTTTTAGTGCGCTAAAAAACTTTTCATCTCCCATAGTTTTTCTTAAATTATCATACATAATACAGGGTTTAACGTAAGCAATATTCACGTATTCATACTCTGATGAAAAATCTTTTAAACTTCTCATCATAGAAGTATCTACGTTACCAAAAAGCTTGTCGTATACCGAACAAAATATCTTATAGGTCTTTTCAGAAGACTCTATAAGCGTTTGTCTTTTAAGACCGTACTCGGGATGATTTTCATAAAAAAGCACAACGGAATATTCCGCCAACCCTTCATCTAAAAAACCATATTGAATTTCGTTATTACCAACAGTCGTTTGCCACCATTGATGCGCTGTTTCGTGAACTATAACTTCACCGTAAGCTTTTTCTTCCAACTCATCGCTGATCATAACTAGAGCTGGGAACTCCATACCGCCCTGAATAAATTCCGTTTGAACAATTGAATAATTTTGGTAAGGATATTTCCCAAAGGCTTTGTCAAAATATTTCATACTGTCAACAGCATATTTTAGCGATTTATGTGGATAGGCATCTTTGTAAAAATAATAGTTTACTTCCACACCGTTTACTTGTTCGCTAACCATCTCGAATTCCTTAGACAAAACTAAACAAAACGACCTTGCGTTTTCGATAGAATAACAGCTACTTTTTTTGTTATTAGAAGTAGCCATAGAATCTATTTTTCCCGTTGAAGCAACCACGAAAGTTTCATCACAGGTAAAAGTCACTTTGTAATCTGCACAATCGCTATAATAAGGATCTCCGTTAGCATAATAAACGCATTCATAAAAACTTTCATCTTCTATTCCACAAAGTATAGGATAGAAATTAGCAAGATTTATTGTAGAACGATTAATTCCCGTACGAGCAATTACTTCAGGTATAATCATCTCATATTCAATATATACTGTTGCCCACTCTTCTGGAAAAACTTCTTCAGTTAGATAGACTTCTAAAACGTTTTCATCTTCTCCAGTAATAGCAAAATCTAACTGTGCGCTTTTATCATTTTTAACTTGGTTAATTTTTATCTCTCCATAGTTTTTTCCTGCATAATAGGCCTTTGTATCATATTGCTGTGCAATGGGAGAAAATTTTGCTCCCTTTCTAAACGCATTTGCGAAAAGATTGAACTTTAAACTTACAAAAGCATTATCGCTGTGGTTATAAAACTGCACTTCTTCCTTTCCATAAAGCACGTTTCCGATAAGTTCGCACTCTATTTCATATCTAGAGCGTTGCACTCTTTCTTGCCCACAGGATACTGTGAACAAGCTGAATAAAATTACTACCGCTGTTAAAAAAAAGTTAAGTTTTTTCATAAAATAAAACTCCGAATAATACTTGTCTATAAAGTATCTTATTCGGAGTTTGTCTTTTTAATGATATTATTTTTCCGATAAATCTAAATAAACCGTTGGATTAATAATTAACCCGTCCTCTTCCACTTCAAAATGCAAATGCGCACCCTCTTTGTGTTCTTGTCTATTTGAAACTGATACGTTACCTATTACATCACCCTGTTTGACCGTTTGTCCTACTGAAACAACGTCGCCGTCAGCAAGTGAATTATATATGGTTTTCAGCCCGTTTCCGTGATTGATTACCACAGTAACCCCTTCTAAAAGAGTGCTCTCAACACTTTCCACCGTTCCACCGTAAACTGCAAAAACTTCTGCACCTTCTTCGGCAAAAAAGTCCATCGCTTTATGCGCTGAAAATCTTCCTAAAGTACTGTTAAACACCATCGTTTCACTATATTCTGAATAGTCATTAGTGTTTACAGGCATTACAAACGTTACTACGCTTACTACTGGTTCGGAAGGCGTTTCGTCAGGCTTGCTAACAGGCCCAGAGTTTTCATTATTGTTTTGGTCAGAAGGCTTTTTGTTTTCTTCGCCTGTTTGATCGTTTGGTCTATTTTGAGAAATAGTAGGATTTGTATCTCTATTAACCACAACGAGTGTCATTGATAAGCCAATAGCAAGTATACACATTGCAAGTATTAAGTAAAGAGCATTCCTTCTTAAAAATAAACCTATTCTTCCATTTGATTTTTTCATTTTAATTTCCTCCAATTTTTTTCGATTGAATTATTGACGCTAAAAATTATTTATATACCTAATTTCTTAAAAACTTCCAAAAATTATCGGAGTTCCTATTTTTGTTCCATTATCACTTACGTGAATATGCAAATTTATTCGCTTGTTTTTTAAGGTTTTCGAAAATTTAATAGTCGGCGCATATGCATAATAACTCTCCCCATTTGTAGTGAACTCAACATGCACTAAGGTAGCGCCAAACTCTTTAATAACTTCAAAAGGGTTTAATAGCGCATTAATAAAAACCGCTTCACCTTTTCTATTAATAAACTTTTCAACCATATTTTTTTCTACTAATATAATTTCTGCACTTGATGAATCGCTGTTTAAATAAACTTCAAAACTGCCTTTAAATTTCCCCAAATAACACACAGAATTACAAAAGTAACTGCAACAAACAACAAACAAACAACTTAAAACAATTATAAGCGACGTGCATTTTTTGAGCATAAAAAAACTCTCCTTATTTGTAAGAAGAGTTATTAACAAAAAATACTTTTTTTATTCAGTTTTATAAATAATCACAAATTCCGCTTTCTCTCACCAACGTCATTCCGTTGAAAACCCCATAGAAATCTCCAGCAATAATTATATTTTCTCTTTGTGGCAACGTTTTTTTGCCACCGAGAGCTAGATAAGTTTTCTCCGCTTTATCAAAGATGGATAAATACTCCGAAGTTTCTACGTAAAGCTTTTCTTTAACGAGCGACACCTCTCTCGCTTTGTTTCTACAAAGCTCGGTTTGGTGCAACAACCATTTAGAAACATTAAGTTCACTAGTTGCTTCCTTTAATGAAACTTGTGAGGCAATATTTAAGTAGTTAGGTGTAGCTAAGCCATCAAATTGCGAAGAAAACGCTATAGAATAAATTTTAGCAATTCTCTTTGCGTAAAACAACATAGCACTTTTGTCTGCATGCAATTTCGTTGCAATGTCAACGGCACTACCAGAAAGAAAAACGCCCTGAGTTATAGCATCCGCAAGCCTAATTTTAATTGCACTTTCAATTAACGTAATAAGATAATCGCTTCGTGGAGTGGTAAAAATAGAAAAAGTGTCCTCCACGGAACTTTTAATCAAATTATATGCTTTTTTACTAGTAGGTTTGCCCGTTATTATACCGAAAATTCTATAATCGACTAACGCAACGAGTTTGCTCATGATAAATGCAAATTCCAATGCAACGCCTTCTTCATCATCAATAATTTTTTCCACGTCAAAAACAACTCGCCTATCGAAATCTAGTGTCGCTTTAACCATCTTATCATCTTTTTCAAACACGTAATAAGAATTTAAAATATTATCAAAATTAAATTCGTCAACTATAAAAAGTGAATACAAGTTTCTTTCAGTACATACTTTAGCGGCAAAATTAAATAGACTGTTACCGATTACAACAACTGCTCTAACGTCCTCATCAATAACCTTAACATCATTACCTAAAGCAACCCCTTCAGTAAAAATGCAAACCTTAATGCCTGAATCCAACAACGTTTCTTTAAGAGGTTGCGCCTTTTGTTCAACGTTTTTTTCTTCACATAAAATAGCAACTTTCCCATATGGAATAAGCTTAACTAAAGCTTCCTTAGTTTTAGTAATATAATTCCCGTAACAAAAGGTAGTGCCACCTATAATACTAAAATTTTCCACACAAATAGTATTAAGTTGTTCGAAAACAAAGCGGATATCTTTCATAGTCTAAATATAGTAAATCAAAAAAACTAAAAAGTCAAGGCGAAAAATAAGAAATGTCGTTTTTTTGACTTTTTTTGCCATTTTTTTTAAAAAAAATGCACTTTTTTTAAAAAATCTATTGAAATTATATTGTACTATGGTATAATAATATTATAAAATATGGAGGTTTGTGGAAAATGAATAAGAAAGAATTAGTGAGAGCAATGGCTAATAAATGTGGCATCACCCTAAAAGAAGCTGGAGAAGCTTTAGACGGCTTTCTCGGAGCTATCACCGATAGCTTAAAAGCTGGTGAAAGCGTTCAAATTTCTGGCTTCGGTACTTTTGAAGTTAAGTCTAAACCCGCTAGAGAAGGCATCAACCCTAAGACTGGTGAAAAAATTAAAATCGCTGCTTCAAAAGCTCCCGCTTTCAAATTTGGTAAAGCGTATAAAGATTTATTTTAATCAATAAAATTACACCCTGCTAAAAAGCAAGGTGTAATTTTTTTATTAATATTTATCTACAATTAAATTTCTAAATCATAACAAAAACTCGACTCATTTTTTGAGTCGAGTTTTTTATAATTATTACTAAAATTATTCAATAATCTTAGAAACAACGCCTGAACCAACGGTTCTTCCGCCTTCACGGATAGCGAAACGGAGACCTTCTTCCATAGCGATAGGAGTGATGAGTTCAACGTCGATTTCAACGTTATCACCAGGCATAACCATTTCTACGCCTTCGGGAAGTTTGATTGAACCAGTAACGTCGGTAGTTCTGAAATAGAATTGGGGACGATAGTTGTTGAAGAAAGGAGTATGACGTCCACCTTCTTCCTTGTTTAGTACGTAAACTTGACCAATAAATTTGGTGTGGGGTTTAACTGAACCGGGTTTAGCAATAACTTGTCCTCTTTCGATTTCCTTCTTATCAACACCACGGAGAAGAGCACCAACGTTGTCACCAGCTTGAGCAGAATCAAGAAGCTTTCTGAACATTTCAAGACCAGTAATAACTGTGTTCTTGCTTTCTTCTTTTAATCCTACGATTTCAGCGGGATCGTTAACGTGTGCAACACCTCTTTCTACTCTACCAGTAGCAACGGTTCCACGACCAGAAATGGTGAAAACGTCTTCAACAGGGAGAAGGAAGGGCTTAGCTTCGTCTCTTTCGGGGTTAGGAATATAGCTATCTACGTTAGCCATGAGTTCGAAAATACATTTACATTCAGCGCTGTTTTGAATTTCTTCAGCAGAATGATCAGCTTGAGCAAATTCCAAAGCCTTAAGAGCAGAACCTTTGATGATAGGAGTATCATCTCCAGGGAAACCATATTCAGAAAGAAGATCTCTGATTTCCATTTCTACGAGCTCTAAGAGTTCGGGATCGTCGAGTTGGTCACACTTATTCATGAATACTACGATGTAAGGAACGCCTACCTGACGAGCAAGAAGGATGTGTTCACGAGTTTGGGGCATAGGACCGTCAGTAGAAGCAACTACGAGGATTGCGCCGTCCATTTGTGCAGCACCAGTAATCATGTTCTTAACGTAGTCGGCGTGACCAGGGCAGTCAACGTGTGCGTAGTGACGGCTGTCAGTTTGATATTCTACGTGTGCAGTGTTAATTGTGATACCACGAGCTTTTTCTTCCGGTGCTTTGTCGATCTGATCGTACGCCATTACCTGGGCGCCGCCAGTCTTGGACAGACACAGCGTGATTGCTGCGGTGGTGGTGGTTTTACCATGGTCAACGTGGCCGATGGTACCAACGTTAACGTGCGGCTTAGTTCTTTCAAATTTTTGCTTAGCCATTTCGTTTCG
>JAZUCS010000002.1:0-2301 GCA_045639245.1 Christensenellaceae bacterium | reverse complement strand
GTTTTTAGATCCGCCTTATGCTTCGGGATTTTTAGAAAAAGCTTTAAAACTTGTTCAAAAAAACGTAAAGGATCACGGCATTATTATTTGCGAACATCCTAAAGAACAGGTTTTACCCGAAGAGGTTGATGATTTTAAGGTAAAAAAACAGTATCGTTACGGCAAGGTTTACATTACCTTTTATGTAAGAAAGGGTGCTTTGGATGAATGATATTATAGCTGTTTGTCCTGGTAGCTTCGATCCTGTAACTGTAGGACATATTGATATTATCAGCAGAGCTGCACAAATGTTTTCTGAAGTTGTTGTGGTTGTAATGCATAACCCTTCTAAATCTGCAAGTTTTACAGTTGAAGAACGTGTTGAAATGATTCAACTTGCAACTGCTGAACTTAAAAATGTTCGTGTCGATTCCTTTGAAGGCTTACTTGCAGATTATACTAAAAAAATTGGTGCAGGTGCTATTGTTAAGGGTTTACGTGCTATGTCTGACTTTGAATATGAGTTTCAGATGGCGCTTACCAATAAAAAACTTAATCCTGATACAGAAACAGTCTTCTTATCCACCAGGGCAGAAAATATGTATTTAAGCTCTAGTATGGTTAAACAGATTGGTAGTATGGGCGGGGATATTTCGGATTTTGTGCCGAAAAATTTAGTAGAAAAAATTATGAATAGGTTTAAAAATCAATAATTTTTGTATTATGAAAGGAAGTATTTAGTTATGAATATGGAAGAATTACTTGAACAGATTGATGAAGCGTTAGATGATGGTACTAAACTTTTTGGCAGAAAAACTGTTGTAGACGTTGAAAAAATCCGTGCACTTATTGATGAACTTCGCCTTAATATGCCTAGCGAAATTAAGCAGGCTAGAGGTATTGTTGCAGACCGTGCAGATATTATCACAAATGCTAAAAAAGAAGCTGATGCTATTATTCGCAATGCAGAAGAACGTGCAAAGGCTTTAATCGCTCAAGAGGAAATCACTCGTCTTGCTCAGGAAAAGGCAGGAGAAATAATTTCTGCTGCACAAACTAAGAGCAGAGAGATGCGTAAAGCAGCTCAAGATTTCGTAGATGACCTTATGCGCCGTGCAGATGATGGTCTTACTGCTAATCTTGCAGAAATTCGCAAAACCAGAGCATCTTTGAAACAACAAATTCCTGCTGCTCAAACCAATAAATAGTATTTTAGTCCCTCTGTTTTCAGGGGGATTAAGTTTATACTTTGGTTTTTGAAGTAAAATATACATATTGAAAAAATTAAAATTTGTTGTATAATATTTCATTATGAATACTAAAAAACGTTTTTTAACTACATACGATTTAATTTTAAGCGCACTTTTTATTGCACTTATTAGTGTTGGGGCTTTTATTAAAATTCCAATAGGCCCGGTGCCAATTACTTTACAGTTTATGTTTGTGTTACTTGCGGGTCAGATTTTAAATCCAAAGTCTGCGGCGGTAACTATGATAATTTACACTTTTGTTGGTCTTTTAGGAATCCCTGTTTTTTCAGGCGGTGGGGGACTAAGTTATATTTTAACTCCAACCTTTGGGTATATTTTAGGTCTTATTGCTGCCGCACTAACAATAAGTGTCATTACTAATAGATGTAATAGGTCGTTTTTGAAATTACTTTTAGCAAATCTTTTTGGTTTCTTTGTTGTGTATGCTTTTGGGCTTAGCTACTATGTTTTACTTAGTCTTTTTTATTTTAATGCAGTTTTAGATTTAGGTAGCATTTTGCTTATGGGCTTTGTGGTTTTTATACCAACAGATATTCTGTTTTGTGTATTAACCGCAATAATTTCTAAAAGAATTAACCTGTTTTTAAAGGTACGCAAAGCATAACTGTTGTGTTTAATTGTGTATTTTCACACAATATACTGAACATTTTTACGAAACAGGCACTGAAAAATCATTATTTTTTGCCGAAAATGAATAAAATGCATAAAACCGCTTAAAAATAGTTTTTTTTGCTTGACAAAGCGGGTTAAAAATTATATAATAATCATTGTGACAATTGGGGTGAACCTATGGTTCTAGATTTGAAAGGCTTTTTTAATGGCGGAAATCGTGAGCTTGAAATTAACACCGAGCTTGATTTTTCCAACGAAGAATATGGTGGAGAATGTATATTTCCTACACCTGTTTCGGTAATTGGTAAGGTTTCCAACAAAGCAGATGTAACACATATCGATTTAGTTTGCAAGGTCTTAGTTAATAAATGCTGTGACCGTTGCGGCAGGTTAACTCAAAACGAATTAACCGTTAATATGAATCGTGTTGCTGTAAATC
>JAZUCS010000001.1:0-3021 GCA_045639245.1 Christensenellaceae bacterium | reverse complement strand
GTCGTTATAATCAACGCCAGCATACTTCTTAACAGCTTCAACCATAGTAAGGCGTTCCCACTTTTTACCCATATCGATATCAACACCTTGATAGGTAATCTTATCAGTGCCACATACCTTTAAGGTAATTTCTCTATACATATTTTCGATTAAATCCATCATATCGAAGTAATCGCTATATGCTTGATACATTTCAACGGTGGTAAATTCTGGGTTATGTGATCTATCCATACCTTCGTTACGGAAAATTCTACCAACTTCGTAAACCCTATCAAAGCCACCTACGATAAGTCTTTTTAAGTAAAGTTCCGTTTCTATTCTTAAATACATATCAATATCGAGTGCGTTATGGTGAGTCTTAAAAGGTCTTGCAGCTGCACCGATTTCAAGTGGATTAAGAACAGGAGTATCAACTTCTAAATATCCAACGCTATCTAAGTGTTCTCTAATAGCAGTTAAAATTTTAGAACGCATAACGAAAGTCTTTTTAACTTCTGGGTTAGCGATTAAATCTACTTCTCTTTGACGGTATCTGGTATCTTCATCCTTTAAGCCGTGATACTTTTCTGGAAGTGGTAAAAGTGATTTAGATAAAAGCTCTACGCTTTCTGCGTGAATAGAAATTTCACCGGTACGGGTTTTGAATACTACGCCTTGAATACCGATAATATCGCCGATATCGTATTCCTTAAACGCTAAGTAGCTATCACCTAAATCGTTAATTGAAAGATAAGATTGAATAGTTCCTTTGCCATCTAAAATTACGGCAAAAGATGCCTTACCCATAATTCTCTTAGAGATAAGCCTACCTGCAATACCAACCTTCTTACCTTCATATTCTTCGTAATTTTCTTTAATATCAAGTGAAAAAGCCGTTCTATCGTACTTAACGATTTCGTAAGGGTTTTTGCCAGCATCTTGAAGTGCTTTTAACTTTTCTCTACGAACTCTTAATATTTCACTTAAATCAATTTCTTCATTAATAATGTTTGCGTTATTATTTTCTTGCATTTTCTTTTATCCTTATTAGTAAACTTTTTTAACTGTAACAGTGTAGTTGCCTGCTGGTGCTTTAACCACAGCGGTTTCCCCTGCCTTTTTGCCAAGAAGTGCGTTTCCAAGTGGTGATTCGTTAGAAATACTGTTGTTTTCTACGTCTGCTTCGGTAGTACCAACTATTTCATAAGAATATTCTTCACCATCATCGGTAACAAAATCTACTTTGCTACCTAATGAAACGGTATCCTTCTTGTCGCTATCTTTAATAATAACAGCGTATTTTAATTTGGTTTCAATTTCTAAAATTTCACCTTCAAGCATTGCTTGTTCGTTTTTAGCAGCATCGTATTCTGCGTTTTCAGAAAGGTCACCAAATTCTCTTGCAGTTTTAATTCTTTCAGTAATTTCTGCTCTTTTAGTTA
Source organism: Christensenellaceae bacterium (assembly GCA_045639245.1). Classification (GTDB taxonomy): domain Bacteria; phylum Bacillota; class Clostridia; order Christensenellales; family Borkfalkiaceae; genus UBA1259. The sequence continues at coordinate 1,600 of JAZUCS010000001.1, read as the reverse complement.
AGGTAAGATATTTTAATCTTTTTTCTAATTCTTCTTTTCCTTCTTTTGTAAGAAATACTTCATCAGCCATTTTTTTATCTCCTTTATTTTAGGGCTCTTGCCTATTTTTCACCTTTAAATTATAAAGCTAAAACCCGCGTTTGTCAATTACAAAGTAATTTTCCCCTTGCTTTAGAAGCTTTTTTTACCAATTTTTCCACTTTTTCGCCCTTTTGCATTTTAATTTTTTAACATTTTTTGAAAATTTTTTACAAAACCCCTTGACAACGTGGAAATTTATGGTAAAATATAATTAATAAAAGAAATTTTCCCATAAGAAATAAAAGTTTTTTGTGTTTTCCGAGAATAATATATGAAAGAAGGTTGCGATAAGATCGCAACCTTCTTGCTTTAATTTTACTTCTTGCAGTAATCACCACAACAAGTACATTGTTCGCCACAGCCACTTGTAACCTTAATAGAAGATAACTCACAGCAACAGCCTTCTGCATTATGACGGCAACTTGTTACGTCACATCTGATACAATAATTCTTATTCATAACGTCTCCTTTTTAATTATTGTGCCCTTAAAAAGCTTTTCTATACCATTTTGCTATTGACTTTTTAGTTTAATTAAGTTAAAATATATAAAAAGAATTTTGGAGAATCAAAATGAAAGTTGTATTATTAAAAGACGTTAAAGGTTCTGGCAAGGCTGGCGATATTATTGAGGCAAAAGATGGATTTGCGCAAAATTTTTTAATAAAGAAAGGCTTAGCAAAAGTTGCTGATAATTCTGCCATAAATGAAAACAAACAAAAAAAGGAAGCGGAAAACTTCCATAGGCAAGAAACCTTAAAGGCAAACAAGGCTTTAAGAGAAGCTATCGATGGCAAGGAAGTTACCATCCAAGTTAAAGGTGGAAAGGAAGGCAAGTTCTTCGGCTCTGTTACCAATAAAGAAATCGCTGAAAAACTTGAAACTTTGGGCTACACTATTGACAAAAAGAAGATAGTTTTAGCTTCAAACATTAAAACCCCTGGCGCATATACCGTTACTATTAAAATTTCACCTGAAGAAACGGCTAAAATCACGGTAAACGTTATCAACTAATTGTTTTTTAACAAAAAAAACATTTATAAACACCCTAAAGGACTTTAAGCTTAGGGTGTTTTTTATTTTAGGTTGACTATTTTTTTTGATTGTGCTAAACTCTATTCTATGAGAGATAAACTTTTAACAATACTATTTGGTTTTGCAGTATTCATTTTCATAATAACTTTTTCTATTGGGCTACCTATCTACTGCCGTTTCTTTTACTATATGCAAATTCGCCCATTAGGTTTAGAAGAAATTACAGGATACGATTATCAAACGATTAGGAAAGCCTACGATGAAGTGCTAAACTACCTAACCCTTCCCGGTTTTGAATTTGGAACGGGCGTTTTTTCCTATACGGAAGCTGGAAAGGCGCATTTCGTTGATTGCAAGGCGCTATTTAATCTAAACGGTATTGCACTATTATTATCTTCAGCAACGATTATCACACTTTTTATTCTAAATAAGCGTAAAATAATAACACTTAATAAAGCAGGTGGGTTTTCTGCAAGTTTTTATGCT